>AP018281.1:645000-1290000 GCA_002368355.1 Chondrocystis sp. NIES-4102
ACTAGTCGAAGAGCATCATTACCACTACCACCAATTAAAGTATCGATACCACCATTATTCTCAACAAAATCATCACCACCCCCTACATCAACAAAATCGTTACCTGTTTCACTTCTTACAACGTCGTTATACGCCCCACTAACAATAGTATCTAACCCAGCACCGCCGATAATTATGGCTGAGGCTGCTGTAATCAAAATATTATCGTTACCACTACCACCACTAAAACCAAAATTTTCTATCTCACGAAATCTAGAACCATCGGAAACTGTACCATTATTTATATTGCTGTAATTTACAGTCAGATTAGTATCTACGTCAGAGCGTTCAAAATACAGACTATCATCGCCACTTCCACCAATTACTGTATCGATACCAGTACCAGCCTCATAACTTTTTTCAACAAAATCGATAAGATCATTGCCACCGCCTGCATCAATAAAATCGTTACCGCCTGCACCCCTGAGAATGTCATCCCCAAATCCCGACTTGATAGTGTCATTGCCCTCACCTGCATAAATCTCGGCACGCTCAATAGCAGGAACGTTAATATTGTCATTACCACTGCCAGTATTTAAAATAAGTGATTCAATTTGGCTAAAACGTGAACCATCGGAGATAGTGCCGAAGTTGCTATTAGTGTAGAGAATATCAATATCAGTAGTGGCTGAAGATTGATTGGATTGTAAAGTATCATCACCAGCACCACCAAAAACCGTATCTTTACCATTATCGATGATAATCAGATCACCACTGCCACCAGCGAAAACGGTATTGTTGCCTGCATCCCCATTCAGAATATCAAACCCAGACCCACCGAAAATACGATCATCTCCGTCAAAGCCATAAATTTGGTCATCTCCCGATAACCCGTTTATAATATCATTTTGATTAGTACCATTGAGAGTATCATTACCAGTCGTACCATTAATCACAGCCATCAGAAGTTACCTCAAATTTTCAACTCGTAGTAATATCGCTTACATTAAATTATAATTTACCCATTCCTGGGCATTTGTAAATTTAAGTATCAGTAAGAGTGAATAACTTAATAGACTTACTTAGCTGTTAAATCAAAGAGAAATTAACGAAAAATAAGTAACTTCTGATTTAGAGGATAGTATTTTTTTAATATAAAATCCTAAAAAGCTGTAGATTTAATTATATAAATCAAATCATCACTAAATTGAGACAAAATTCTCTATCTATACAACTGCTTTAAGAGATAAATAAGAATTTAGGGCTACTTGAGTGGCGATTAAATCTTCCGCAACGTATATTTGATCCTTACTAATTATGCCTAAAACTTGACGAGGATCATCTGGGTTAACTACAGGTAGTAAATATAACCCTCTAGTTCCCATACGTTCTAAAACAAAACTGATGGAATCTTCAGGATAGGCAAAAAGAACTTCAGAAGTACAAATATCCTGTAATAGCGATCGCTCTAAGATTTGCTGTTCTACTTCTACAAGATTGCGTTTAATATCTGTTAAAGTCACAATCCCTACTAATTGCTGTTGTTGGTCGAATACTAAAGCTGTATGACATTTATTCCTCAAAATTTTTTTACCAGCTTCGATTACAGATAAGGAATTGGGTAAGGCTAGATAAGAATCTGACATCATCTCTGCTACAGAAATTTGTCCTAATAATTCCCGTTCATCTTGCTTTTCTAAGTTCATCCCCATTTGCTGGAGATTTAAGCCATCCGTTGCCCGTTTAGATTGAATTAAGCCAATAATCCAAACACTAACCCCCACAGCAGCCATTAAAGGCAGAATAATCGAATAACTTTGAGTCAACTCAAACAAAAGAGCGATCGCCGTTAGTGGGGCATTAACACTAGCTGCTAATACTGCTGCCATACCGACAATAGCATAGGCAGGAGGGGGAGCAATTGCCAATTCTGGAGGTATAACCATAGCCAAAATGTTACCGTAACTTGCACCCAAACAAGCCCCTAAAAACATCGCTGGCGCAAAAACACCCCCAACTAAGCCACTACCTAAACTAATCGCTGTTGCAAATAACTTAACTAATAATAACCATCCCAATAAAGACAGGGAAAACTTATCACCAGTTAAAATTTGTTCCACCGTCCCATAATCTACACCCAAAACTTGAGGCAGTTTTAAAGCAATCATGCCTAAAATTAGACCCCCGATCACTGGTTTAGTCCAAATAGGAAGATAGGATAACCAAGATAAAGCTTTAATTTCACCCCGAAAACTAGCTTGAGCAAGTTTAATACTTTGAGTGTATATAAAAGCCACAAGACTAGCTAGCAATCCCAACCCAAGGTAAAAAAACCATTCCCAGTAACTTACAACTTGATACACAGGCAACTTCAAAGCTGGATGAATACCCAAAATCGAAGAAGCGATCGCAGCACTATTAAAAGCCGAAAGCAAAATCAAACTAGCTGCAGGAGTAGTAAACGCCGTTCCTAATACCACTTCTAGGGCAAAAAAAACCCCCGCAATGGGAGCATTAAAACCTGCTGCCAATCCTGCTGCTGCCCCTGCACCTAATAACAAACGGTATCGTTCTTTAGATACCTGGAATAATTGAGCCAGGATCATACCAATATTAGACCCAATTTCTACACTCGGACTTTCTGGCCCCAAGGAAGCCCCAGTCCCTAAAGAAATAGCTGCTGCCACCATTTTTAGTGCAGGTCGCCAGGGAGCGATTTTTTGCTCTCTCGTATTACTAATTAGACTGTAAAAATCCTGACCTAATACTTGAGGAAATAGCCACTTCATCATCCCTACAATTAAGCCCCCTAGGGCAGGAATTAATAGAAGAGTCCAGCCTCCCCAAACAGAAATTATGCCCAGTAACTTTTCATAACTGATAGCTTGACAGAGTTCGATGAGGTAACGAAAAAAAATTACTACTAAACCAGAACTAACTCCAATAACCAATGCAACTACAAATACCAGGGTTTCGGGAGTAAGTTGGAAGCGATTGAGTCGGTCTGTTAGATATCCTGAAACGGAAAAAGCAACAGGTTCTTCTGGTAAAAGTACCTTGGGTTCAATATCAATATTGGTCATTAAACAATTTGCTACAGATCACCAATCATAGTTCTGAGATTAGTGTCTAATTATAAAGATAGCTTAATTACTGCAAAATCTAATTTAATTATGACGAGCAAATTTTGGCATAAAGCCACAGAAGCATTGACGTTTAAAAAATGAACCTAACAAGATTTTCAATCTGCCTTTTGATTTGTAGCAAATATCTAGTTAGGTGGGCAATAAATAGTACTTTTAATTAATCTTACCCTGTCTTGCTATTTGTGATCTTAAATTTGAGTATTACCCACCCAACTAAACCAACGGTCATCTTAACGTATAAAACAACTAACCAACCAAAAAAGACCAAAAGTCACCGCAGAGGCAAATTGATCCGCACCAAAGGCAGCTACGCCAGTTTGTCCCAATAATACATTAGCAAGTCCTGTACCAAGGGCAATACCTGCAAACAAAACAATAAAGCTAATTAAAAAAGCTCGTCCAGAACGACCTTCCTTGCGATTGAGAAAATAGATATTAGTGATAAAACCCAAAGCTACTAATAAAGGCACAATAGATGAGCCTGTGTTTTGGGAAAATACAGCAATAGCAGAAAGAGTTAAGAAAATACCTGTCGGCCATAAAATATCTGAGCGCGAGGGAGTATCAATAAAATCTTTGAGCCAAACATTTTGCTCTTTTTTGGTAACTTGCGGAATTTTTAAGGATTTTTCTACGTTACGCTCAGGAAAGCGAATTTTTTCGGGTACTTTGATTTTACCTTCTTGTCTTAAGCGCAAACGATCCATAATAATTGAATCATAGGCGATTTCTACTCGTTCGATCACCGCTTGATCATTACCATGTTGTTCATAAAGTCGTTTTTTAGCAGCTTGTATTTCTTCAAAAGAAGAATTTTCTGTTACCCCAAGTTGTTCATAGGGATTGTGTTCGCTCATCTCTTAACCTGCTCTATATATCGATAATATTAATTTTAAATTTTTCTACTTTTTTAGAGGAATTTTGTTAATAAACTTCCCACAAACCAAATGCAGGTCCAATAAATCTGACTGTGAACCATACGGCGATCATGACCCCAATACCAATCCATGCTCCTTTGCTAGTTAATTTGATAAATTTCTCTGACTGAGCTTTAGTAATCGGTAGCCAAGGTAGAATTCTTTCAGAATTTTGTCCATACTGGTCTCCTAATACTGTTTTACGGCGTTTCGATTCTCCCATAATCTTAACTATTGATTGTCAATGTACTTCTGGGTCGATCATAACGTTTTCTGGTCAAGCAAGAAACTAGTTTTTTATTGTATTTATTATTAATAATAATGACATCTTCAAGAGTTGTTTTTTGCGATTTCGATGGCACAATCACAACCAAGGATACTTTCGTGAGTGTGTTGGAAAAGTTTACCCCATTGGTAGCCCATCAACTATTACCAAGAATTTATCGGCGTGAAATAAGTCTAAAACAAGGAGTTATCTTAGCCCTCGGCTCAATTCCTACAACTGATTATCCCAATATCATTGAATATATTGCCCAGCAACCTATACGCCCAGGGTTAAAAGAATTTTTAAATTTTCTTAATTATTTAGAAATTCCTTTCGTGGTTATCTCTGGTGGTTTAACAGGAATGGTTAAAGCGGTATTAGAACATCAACAATTAATGACAAATATTACCGCAATTTATGCAGGGGATGTTGATCTATCTGGAAAGTATTTACAGGTATACTCAGGGGTTGAAAGTGAAACGGAGTTGGTAGCCAAAGCTCAAGCAATGGCAAAATATCCAGCACAAGAAAAAATTGCGATCGGTGACTCGGTAACTGATATTAATATGGCATTAGCTGCCGACTTGGTTTTTGCTCGCGACCTTTTAATAGGTTATTTAGACGAAGAAAATAAACCTTATGTTCCTTGGGAAGATTTTTTCCAGGTGCAGAATTATTTAACTGATCATTGGAAAATAAATAATTAATAAATATTGAGGAATTATTATGGCTAAATTTGTCTTTATTACGGGTGGGGTAGTATCTAGTATTGGGAAAGGGATTGTCGCAGCTAGTTTGGGAAGACTATTAAAATCGCGTGACTATTCTGTATCTATTTTAAAACTTGATCCCTATATTAATGTTGACCCTGGTACGATGAGTCCCTATCAACACGGAGAAGTGTTTGTAACTGATGATGGGGCGGAGACAGATTTAGATTTAGGTCATTATGAACGTTTTACCGATACTTCTATGTCCCGTCTCAATAGTGTCACCACAGGCTCTATTTATCAAGCAGTAATTAATAAGGAAAGACGAGGGGATTATGAGGGTGGTACAGTTCAAGTAATACCCCATATTACTAATGAAATAAAAGCCAGAATTCAGCGTGTAGCTAACAATACAGGCTCGGATGTAGTGATTACAGAGATTGGGGGGACAGTAGGAGATATCGAATCATTGCCTTTTATGGAAGCAATTCGCCAATTTCGTAAAGATGTAGGCAAAAATAATGCAATATATATGCACGTTACCCTGATTCCTTGGATTCCTGCTGCTGGGGAGATGAAAACAAAACCCACCCAACACTCGGTAAAAGAATTACGTTCAATTGGAATTCAACCTGATGTTTTAGTTTGCCGTTGCGATCGCCCTTTATTTCCTGGAATTAAAGAGAAAATTGCTGAATTTTGCGATGTGGAAGTGGATTCGGTAGTTACTTCTCTCGATGCTAGTACCATTTATGAAGTACCGCTAATTTTAGAACAAGAAGGATTAGCACAACGTACTTTAGAATTGTTACATTTAGAACAGCGTCAACCAAATTTAGATTCTTGGCGCAACTTAGTAATTAAGCTCAATTCCTCTCGTCCTGTGATTAATGTGGCGATTGTGGGCAAATATATTCGTCTGAGCGATGCTTATTTATCGGTAGTAGAAGCTTTAGGACATAGTGCGATCGCTGCTGACTGTGAAGTCAATTTACGTTGGGTCAGTGCAGAAGATATAGAATTAAATGGTGCAGCCAAATATCTACACGATGTCAATGGTATTATCGTTCCTGGAGGGTTTGGTATTCGGGGGGTAGATGGTAAAGTAGCAGCCATTGAATATGCGCGGACGGCTAAAATTCCGTTTTTCGGCTTATGTTTAGGGATGCAGTGTTGCGCGATCGAATGGGGACGCAATGTTGCTCAACTTCAAGATGCTAATAGTTCTGAATTTGCTCCTGATAGTTCTAATCCGATTATTAATATTTTGCCAGAACAACAGGATGTCATAGATTTGGGTGGTACAATGCGTTTGGGTACTTATCCTTGTCGTCTAAAACCCGATACTTTAGCCTATTCTCTATATCAAGATGAGGTGATTTACGAACGTCATCGTCATCGTTATGAATTTAATAATGCCTACCGTAATTTATTTTTAGAAACAGGGTACGAAATTAGTGGCACATCTCCCGATGGACGTTTGGTAGAAATAATTGAAATGCCCAATCATCCATTTTTCCTCGCTACTCAGTTTCATCCTGAATTTCTTTCTCGTCCTAATAATCCTCATCCTCTCTTTTTAGGATTTGTGCAAGCTGCTTTTAATCAGCATAAGCATAGTAACGAAGCAGAGTTAAAAATTACCACCCCCACAGTTTAATAACTGATCTGACTAATTTAGGGAAAGCAAAATCACTAATCCCTCATGAAAATGAGGGTAAACTTACCTGGTAGATAGTTAAGGGATATTTGTTAGCTTCTTAATTAATAACTTAATTCATAATGTCTATTACATTTTAGCTCTTAGCTGTGAGCTTCTTAGCTGTTAGCTATTAGCTATTAGCTTCTTACTGTCTTCTGTCTCCTGACTCCTGACTCCCCTCTCCTGTCTCCTGATTTATTACTCGTTACTCTGTATTTACTACTACCTACTACCTACTACCTACTACCTACTACCTACTACCTACTACCTTCTATCTTGTTTGAGTTTGAGTAAGATGAGAAGTATCACCATAAAAATCTAAATGCCAATCATAGGAGACTTCGCTAACTATTTTAGTCAGACAACAAAGATCCACTTTAAATGTAGGAGCATCGGGAATTAGACCTTGAATTGCTCCCCATACTGATGCTCCATGTCCCACAATCAATATATCTGTTGAAAATTTAGTTATCAGTTCTTTAATTGTTGCCTGAGTGCGTTGATTTACAGCAATTTCTGTTTCTGGATATTGAGGTAGTAAATAAGATTGATAACTCCAGTCAATTAAAGGATATGCTGTAGCTAAAAAATCTTGAGGATGAATTTCGGGACTTTCGCTCATCCATTCGGGATTATGCCATTCACTCAAACCAGCTTCCAGCTTAATTGGTAGATTTAAAACTTTAGCTACTTCATTAGCAGTTTGAATAGTACGCAAAAAAGGAGAGGCAAAAATATGACTAATACTCTCTTGCTTTAGCCTTTGTGCTAATTCTGCTGCTTGTACCAAACCATCTGCTGATAAAGGCGGATCATAACGTCTAGTTGCAGTATTAAACCATTCAGGATTAACAAAATCTAGGCGGTTTGCGTGTCTTGCTATCCAAACTGTCTGAGACATTGATACTTATAAGTAAGAAAGAAAAATTACACCAATCACCTACAAAGTTTAGCTACAACCTAAAGAGTCACGAGTATCTACTCCAGTTTTAGGATTTTTCCCCGCAGCATTTTCACATAGTTGTTTGATCTGTAATTTATCGATTACGGCAAAAGAGAAATCTGCACCGTTAATTTTTGCTCCCTTAAATGTCGAAAAAGAGAGAATCGACTCTTGGAAATTAGCATTAGTCAGATCTGCACCATCAAAATTAGTTAGATAACCAAAACCATAGCTAAAATCTACTCCTGTTAAATTAGCATTAGCTAAGTTGGAAGCATTGAATACTGCGCCTCGAATATCCGCATTAGTAAAATTTGCTCCCTCTAAGTTAACTTTGGCAAAATCAACACTCTGTAAAACTTGACCTGAAAAGTCTCTATTACTCATATCAGCATCACTAAAGGTAGAAGGAGTGACCGCAGAAGAACTTCCAGCCATAGCTGGTGAGGGCGCAATTAAGAAAATTAACAGTAACAAAAATGCACTTAGTCGGCGAAAATATTTCATGGATTAAATTTATTTCAGGGCAAACCACAGTTCTTAATTGTAAATCTTCTTTTGTCTTCTGAGGGAGTAACCATCTGTAAATTACCAAAATAATTATGACTAACAATAATACAGTGGATTTTTCCAGCCTTTTGCAACAACTATTAGATGGACAATCATTATCTCAAACTCAAGCCTCTGAGTTAATGCAGGGATGGTTAAAGTCAGAAATTCCGCCTGTGTTATCTGGGGCGATTTTGGCAGCTATTCAAGCCAAGGGAGTATCTGCGACAGAATTGGCAGGGATGGCACAGGTATTAAAAGCTCAGTCGCTGCAACAGCAGGAGATTAAATATAATCAACCAATGATAGATACTTGTGGTACAGGGGGAGACGGTGCTTCTACTTTTAATATTTCTACAGCAGTAGCCTTTGTGGCAGCAGCAGCAGGGGTTAAAGTGGCTAAACATGGTAATCGTTCGGCATCTAGTAAAGTAGGCTCTGCCGATGTTTTAGAATATTTAGGTGTGAATTTAACCGCAGGCAGTGAAAAGGTGCAAGCAGCCCTACAGGAGGTGGGAATTACCTTTTTATTTGCTCCTGGTTGGCATCCTGCGCTAAAAAGTGTTGCTCCCTTACGCAGTACTCTTAAGATTAGAACTGTGTTTAATCTTTTAGGCCCTCTAGTTAATCCTCTTAATCCCACTGGGCAGGTAATTGGGGTTTATGATAGTTTGTTTTTAGATAGTTTAGCATCTGCTTTAAAGCTGTTAAATGTGTCTAATGCCATTGTGCTGCATGGTAGAGAAAAACTTGATGAAGCTGGGATGGGGGATGCTACTGACTTAGTGATGCTCAATCAAGGTAAAATTATTCCAGGTATAATTAATCCCCAAGCATTCGGATTAAAAGCTGCTTCCTTAGATGAGTTGCAAGGAGGGGGAGTGGAAACCAATGCCACTATTTTACAAAATGTATTACAAGGAAAAGGCACGATCGCGCAACAAAATGCTGTAGCTTTAAATGCTTCTTTGGCTTTACAGGTGGGGGAAAAAATTCCTTTGGGGGAACATTTTCAAGGTATAGCGATCGCTCAAGAAATTCTGGCAAGCGGTGCAGCTTGGTTAAAATTGGAGGAATTAGTCAATTTTTTAGCTAATTCGTAGTTAAATAAGATGGGATCTGGGATCTGGGAGAGCTTTTGTTAAAATATTTTAGTTATAGCAATCGATTTAATTAATTAATACTTATAAAAATATAAAATTATCTACCAGATAATGACTTGATTAATGTTTAAGCGGTAATAATAAATCTACATTGCTAAACAATAGCTCTTCAATATAAATATTTAGCTCCATATGGCTAACCATTTTCTCGATTCTTTCATCAAGCTGGCTCTCATCCTTTTACTAAGTATTTTACCTTCCTTAGTTTATTTATTGATTTTTCGCAGAGCTAAGGAACGTTGGCAATTGAGGTTAAGACGCGCCCAGATTCTAAGTGTTTATCATAACACAGAGCAATCGGATTACAACTTGTATCAATACGATAATTCATCTTATCCTGTGGGAGAATATCCTTTTGACCAATTGCGCGATTCTCGACGTATACCAGTAACCAAATACTTTATTGGTGATACCACCTGCGTTAATAACGCCAATTCCCCCTATATACGCTGTGCGATTAATCCTAGTGGCCCTTGTGAAGGGTGTGTACATTATCAGGAGCATTTAAAGTGACGCGAGTAAAAGTTAGTAATTTTAAAAATTTGCGCTTTAATGTATGGGAAGTTTAGCAAAAATAATTACTAATCTCTAAATATCTATAATGTTTGATGTGCAACTATTGGTTAATGGGATTGCGCTTGGTGGTATTCTTGCCTTAGCTGCCATTGGTTTAACTCTTACCTACGGAATTTTGAATCTTTCTAACTTTGCTCATGGAGATTTTATGACTCTGGGGGCATATATAACCTGGTTAGCTAATAGCAGTGGGTTAAATATTTGGTTGGCAATGATCATCGGGGGAGTCGGAACAATTATTGCCATGTTGATCTCTGAGTATATACTTTGGAAACCCATGCGCGATCGCCGTGCTAGTGATACAACTCTGATCATTATTTCCATTGGGTTAGCATTATTTTTACGCAATGGGATTTTATTACTTTATGGTGGTAGTAATCAGTTATATCAACTCCCTGTGGTGCGGGCTTTAGAATTTGGGGAACTACGTATTGCCTATTATCGTCTGGTAGTGGTAGTTTTGGCTTTAGCAGCGATTATTGCTCTACATTTAATTCTGCAAAATACTAAAATCGGTAAGGCTATGCGCGCCGTTGCCGATAACATCGATCTTGCCAGGGTTTCAGGTATTAATGTTGAACAGGTTGTTCTTTGGACTTGGGTAATTACAGGCACTCTAACTGCTTTGGCTGGGGGTATGTATGGTTTAATTGCTGTCGTCCGTCCTAATATGGGCTGGTTTTTAATTTTACCGATGTTTGCTTCTGTTATCTTAGGAGGAATTGGTAATCCCTATGGGGCAATTGTCGGCGCATTTGTAATTGGTATAGCCCAAGAATTAAGTGTTCCTCTTTTGGGTTCGGAATATAAACTCGGAGTCGCCCTAGTGATTATGGTGCTGATTTTATTATTACGCCCTCAAGGATTGTTTAAATCTTGAAAGATTACTCACTTATCTGTAGTTGTCTTAAAACAAAATAGGATAACATTCAAGGGAAATTTTTACATATCAGATTTATGCCCACAGGTGAAATTATTGGCTTAGGTAGATCGGGAATTGCTGCTGCAAGATTATTAAATAAAGACGGGTGGCAAGTTAGTTTACTAGATTCGGCTACTGAAGCACAAATAGCATCGAGATCCAACGCCTCACAACTACAAACACTGCAACAAAAGTTAATTGCAGAAGGGGTGGCGATAAAACTTAATAGCAATGTAACTTTAGAACCTAACCAGGGTGCTGATTTAATTGTAGTTAGTCCTGGTGTTCCCTGGGATACCAAGGCATTAGAGAGCGCACGATCCTTAGGTATTGCGACTATTGGTGAAATTGAACTGGCTTGGCGTTATCTTAATCGCATTCCTTGGGTGGGGATTACTGGCACTAATGGCAAGACTACCACCACCGCTTTAATTGCAGCTATTTTTCAGGCTGCTGGTTTAAACGCTCCCGCCTGTGGCAATATTGGTAATGCAGCTTGTGAGTTAGCCATCCAAAATTTAGAGTCGAAATCCCAGAATTTTGATTGGGTGGTGGCGGAATTAAGTAGCTATCAAATTGAGTCTTCTTTTGATCTTGCTCCTAGAATTGGGGTTTTTACCACCTTTACCCCCGATCACCTAGAGCGACACAAAACCTTAGATAATTATTATCGCATTAAGACAACTCTCTTAAAGCGTAGTCAGTACAAAGTTATTAATGGTGATGATCGCTATTTACAACAAGCAGCATTAGCATTAGGTTCAGATGTGATCTGGACAAGTACTAAAGGTAAAAATAGCTTTGATGATCGTCGTTTGGAAGTTTATTTAGAGGATGGCTGGGTTGTCGCTTTTGGGGAACTTATAGCCCCAATAAGTCTATTTAAAATGCCAGGGGAACATAATCTACAAAATCTTTTAGTAGCCGTGGCTGCTGCCAAATTAGCAGGAATTAACAAAAGTGCGATCGCTCAAGCTATTACTACTTTCCCTGGTGTGCCACACCGTCTGGAATATATTTGTAGTTATGAAGGTATTAAATATATTAATGATAGTAAAGCCACTAATTATGATGCAGCAGAAGTAGGTTTAAATTCTGTAGAAGCACCCGTAATTTTAATCGCAGGGGGACAAGCCAAAGCTGGAGATGATACTGCTTGGATAGACAGGATAAAAGAGAAAGCTATTTTTGTTTTATTAATTGGGGAGGCTGCACCTTTATTTGCTCAAAAACTCAGCGATCGCGGTTTTAATAATTATAGAATTGTAGACACTATGGAAAATGCGATCACCCAAAGTTTACCCCAAGCCCAGGAAATGAAGGCTAAAGTTGTCTTGCTTTCTCCTGCTTGTGCTAGTTTTGATCAATATCTTAGTTTTGAAGATCGAGGCGAACATTTTCGTAACTTATCTTTAGCTATTAAAGATTAGCTCACGATTACTTTAATTAATTGCAGTAATTTCAAAGTTATTTTTAACTAAATTGAATATCTGCAAAGGATCTGACTTATAGGTTTCATTTAGAAGTTCAAAAGCTTTATCTTTAAGCATTTGTTGATCGATTAAACCAACTAACTCATCTAAATCAATCCCCACAAAAACTTCCTCGCAAGCTTTAATTAAAGCTACAGGTAAGGATTGCTGAAAACTATCCTCCCAATCATTTTGCTTGATGTAATGAGATTTTTTGCCCAAATGATTACGTTTTTGAATTTCTAAAAGACTATTAACAATAGAGTTGCGCCAACTTTTAGTAACTCTTTTTTCTGCTTGAATTTTAATTAGATGAATCAGAAGAATAACCAGGATTTGTAAATTATTAATCTTGTCTTGCCTTCCCATTGCTTCTAATTCTTCAATTATGGCTAAGGATTTTTCCCAGTCATGACTAATAATTGATTGTTTGAGTTCGATGATTTCTTCCATTCAACTTTTTAAAATAAAGCTTTCTGACATAACTTGAATAGCTTATTTTTATTTTACTGTAAGCTAAATAATTTCCATTGAACGGAGTGCAGTTAAATCCAATGAGGTTAATTGTTCATAGGCATTACTTATAAACCCTTGACCTCTTAAATAACCTGTATTTGCCCCAGGAAGGATATAATGAAGACTCTCAGCATTAAAGCGATCGCGTAAGGAAGCAATACTATTTAATTGTCGCCACCAGTGAAAAGTTTTAGCAGTTCTTAAAGGTATAATTTCCGTTGGTGATTTGGGTAATAAATGTCTACCTGTGAATAAAACACCGCCATGAGTGCGCCAATAAACACAAGTTGCACCAGGAGAATGTCCAGGAGTCCAAATAAGTTCTAAATCTTGCTTAATAGTTAAATTATCGCCAAAGGAATCAATTTCAATCTCTGGTGCTAAATAAGCCTCTTGCTCTTGAATAATTACTTGACAATTCAAAGCTTGCTGTATTTTGCCTAAATCTTTACTAATGCCTCCGCGATGAGTAATGATTAAAAAATCAATCTTGCCTTGGGTAAGTAAAAAATTTTGGTTAACTTCCTGCCAAGCAGGACAATCTATAAGAATATTGCCAATGTTATCTACAATTAAATAAGAAGTAGCACCTAAAGTATCTCGGTTAGGAGCAAATGCAAATATTCCTGGCAAAATAAGACGAGGGGATTTAGCGTTACCAGGATTTGCCATAATTTCGACTGAGTTTTGGGGCATTCTAAAAATTAAGGTACTTTGGATATTGGATAATTGTTTAATTGCATTTTTATTTTATATATACTTAATCCACAGTCCAAAAATAGTTATCTAGCAAGAATCAGTAAAACAGATTCAGAACGCTTTTCTTATGAAACTTTGGTTAATGTTAATTATTTTAAGCCCGATTGCCTATTTAGTTGTTCGGCAAAGCGTTAAAGACAAAACTACCACGCCAGTTTGGCTATGTTGGCTAGTAATTATGTTACCATCCTTCATCTGGACTGTTTGGACTTATATTTTTGGTCAAGAACAACCCCTACCTTTATTAGTATTTATATTTCCTTTGATTGTCTGTCCTTTGTTATATGGATGGTTAGTTCAAAGAGGGAAAATTGAGAAAATGGCAGAACATGAATCACGAAGAAGTGAACCAGAAAACCAAGAAAATGACAATATAGTCATGGCAAAAACTAAGCCAGAAACTAAAGATAATACTGAACCTCGCCCTATTGATTTAAAGGAAGAAACTATTTTACGTAACTGTTTCCCTTGGAATGTTTATTATCTGCAAAATATTGACTATCGTCCTCAAGCAATTTTTTGTCGCGGAAAACTAAAAACGATTCCTGAAAAGGCTTATGAAGAAATTAAAAATAATGTAGAGAATGCCTTCGGCGATCGCTTTTTTCTGATTTTTCAAGAAAGTTTTCGCGGTAAACCCTTTTTTGCCCTTGTGCCTAATCCTCAAGCCCAAACAGATAAAAAAACAGCAGAAATTAAGGATCTACGTATTGGCTTTGCCCTAGCTATGTTTATAATTACCTTGGTTACTACTACCATAGCTGGGGTTAGTATTGATGGTACATCTTTACAAAAATTGTCCTCTAATCCCTGGTTATTATTTCAAGGTTTGAGTTATAGTTTACCGTTGCTGTTAATTATTGGAGTACAGAAGTTTACCCACTTCTTTATGGCGATCGCTTATAAGATTCGCGTCACTCTACCTTATTTTATTCCTTTTCCTTTCCTACTAGATAACTTTTCATTAGGAACTTTAGGGGCTATTGTGCAAAGGCGATCGCCTATTCCCCACCGTAAAGCTTTATTTGATATAGCGATTATTGGTTCTCTATCTGGTCTATTATTGATTATACCTGTGTTGGTTTGGGGATTATCCCTATCATCGGTTACACCACTAAATCCCTCATCTACCTTTAGTCTGGAAGCTCAAGATCCTCGGCTTTCCTTCTTTCTCAGTCTACTTGCCAAATTAGCTTTAGGTTCAGCCCTCACCCCAGGTATGGGAATTCAACTTCATCCATTAGCAGTTGCAGGTTGTATTGGTCTATTTATCACTGCTATTAATTTAATGCCCATTGGACAGTTAGATGGAGGTCATATTGCTCATGCTGTCTTCGGTCAAAAAATGGCGATCGCGATCGGTCAAATAACTCGGATTTTAGCTCTCTTGTTTGCGTTAATTCATCCTTATTTCTGGATTTGGACAATTATTCTCTGGTTAATTCCCCTAATTGACCAACCAGCCCTCAACGACGTTACCGAACTTGATAATGGTCGTGATTTCCTTGGTTTATTAGTTTTAGCTCTTTTAATTATTATTGTCTTACCGCTACCTGAAACGATTGGTAATTTATTAAATATTTAGCTGAAGCTTGAAATAATGAGGGACGAAAACATTTATCTCCCTCATTCTCATTATTAATTTATATAATTGGGGTATCCTGTTCGTCTATTGTGGCATTATTTAACGTGGATTCAACAACGTCCTCTTCAAACAGCTTATGATAGGTGAATCCTGCTAAAACAGCCCCCACAATTGGAGCAAGCCAAAAGAGCCAAAGTTGAGCAATAAGTTCTTTCCCAGCCCACAAAGCCACCCCCGTACTACGAGCAGGGTTTACAGAAGTATTGGTAACAGGAATACTAATTAAATGAATTAAGGTTAAACATAAACCAATAGCTACAGGTGCAAATCCCGCAGGGGCGCGTTTATCGGTTGCACCCATGATAATTATCAAAAACATAAAAGTCATAGCGACTTCGGTGATAAGACAGCTTATCAAGGGATAAGCACCAGGAGAATGTGCGCCAAAACCATTAGTAGCTAAAGGATTAGAACCAGACAAGCTAAAATTAGCATTCCCCGCAGCAATTAAAAAAATTAAGCCCCCAGCTAAAATCGCTCCAATTACCTGAGCAATTATATAAGGTAATAAATCTTTACTGGCAAAACGCTTACCTGCCCATAAACCAAAAGAGACGGCAGGATTTAAATGGCAGCCTGAAATATGCCCAATTGCATAAGCCATTGTGAGAACTGTCAAACCAAAGGCTAAGGAAACACCGACAAAACTAATCCCCAGAGGATAATATGTGTCTTGTCCAATGGTATTGCCTTCTGAGGTGAAGACAGCAGCGAGTACAGCACTACCGCAACCACCTAGAACTAGCCAAAAAGTTCCAATCAATTCTGCAATATATTTTTTCATATTTAGTTTTTATCACTAAATCTATAGATCCAAGCAAATAGTAAATTGTGATGAACTTTATTGCATAAAAGTTAAAATGTCAAACTTTCTTTGCTTTTATTAATGTTTATATGGCTTTTTGTTACATAGATAAATCCGATTAATTATTGAATAAACCACAGCTTATTAATAATAATTAGTTCAAATTAATTACAGAGAAAAATCAATTATTACTATAGAAAGAACACAATCAAATAATTAGAAAAATAACGGTTTGATAAGTATTTGGGCTTAATTAATAAAAAGTTATCAGACAAATTAGTTTTTTTAGTATAGAAATAAATATATGATTATCAAATCGTGATAGACTATTGTACATATACTGAAAGAGCAAGGAAAACAACTTTTAATTTGCCGAAAAAACAGTGAATATGTAATTTAATAACTAGTTTGGAGACATTTATTAAATTTCTAGATTAGATATTAAAGAATTTTATTAATAACTTTTAAAAAGTTTATTTGATACATCTATCCAAGTAAAATAGTTGGATGGTTAGGAGGTTCTATGTCCAATTTTTCCCAATATTCTCGCCGAAAATTTCTAGCAACTGCTGCTGCTTCTTCTGTGAGTGCAGTCTTTCTCAATGGTTGTTTTGGAACTCCACCTTCAGTTAGGGAATTGACCCCCAAAGTTGAAGCTTTAGAGTTAGATGAGGCACAAAAGCCAGAAACAACTGCAATTAAACTTGGTTACTTACCAATTTTAGAATCAGCAGCATTAGTGGTTGCTAAACAAAAAGGGTTTTTTGATCGCTATGGCATGACCGATGTAATAGTTTCCAAGCAAGCCAACTGGGCATCAGCTAGAGATAATGTGGTGATTGGTTCTGCTGGTGGTGGTATAGATGGTGGACAATGGCAAATGCCAATGCCTTATCTAATTAGTGAAGGACTATTAACAGATGGTAGAAAAATACCGATGTATATCTTAGCAATGCTGAGTACTCAGGGTAATGGTATTGCAGTATCTAATGTACACCAAGGTAAGGGAATTGGTTTAAAAATCTCTGATCAAGGTGTTGATTATATTAAAAGCTTTCCTAAAGATAAAGGTAGAAAATTCAAAGCTGCTTTTACCTTCCCTAAAGTAAATCAAGATTTTTGGGTGCGTTATTGGCTGGCTGCTAATGGCATAGATCCAGATAAAGATGTAGATTTACTTGCTGTACCTCCAGCAGAAACTGTACAAGGGATGCGTACAGGTAGCATGGATGCGTTTAGTACAGGTGACCCTTGGCCCTATCGTATTGTTGCCGAAGATATTGGGTATATGGCTGGGTTAACTTCCCAGATGTGGAGATATCACCCTGAAGAATATTTAGCAATTAGAGGAGATTGGGTAGAAAAAAATCCTAAAGCTACCAAAGCTATTTTAAAAGCCTTAATGGAGGCGCAACAATGGTGTGATAAGCCTGAAAACCGCCCAGAATTAATTAAAATATTGGCACGCAGAAGTTACTTTAATATTGTTGGTGAATTAATCGAACCTCCCTATAAAGGCAACTACAAAATGGGAGATAATAAGCCAGAAATTAAAGATTTCAAAATGGGGCCATTATATTGGCAGGATGATCTTGGTAGTGTTTCCTATCCCTATAAGAGTCATGACCTTTGGTTTTTAACTGAAAGTGTACGTTGGGACTTTTTACCTCAAGATACCTTAGATAATGCTCAAGAACTAATTGCCAAAGTTAACCGTGAAGATATTTGGTTAGAAGCAGCAAGAGAAGCCAACTTTTCTAATCTTCCTACTAGTTCATCTCGTGGTGTTGAGAAATTCTTTGATGGAATTGAATTTAATCCAGAAAATCCAGCAGCATATCTCAATAGTTTAGCGATTAAAAAAGTTTAGTCTGCAAAGCAAAAATCACATATCAAAGGAAGATATTAATTATTAAGGAGCAAAAATGACTACTACTACAAGAAGAGTTAATAGAAATAATCAGGGTAATTTTTTTAGTAAATTTTGGAAGAAAAACTCAGGAGATATAATTCCACCGATTTTAGGAATTTTAGGGTTTTTAACAATTTGGCAATTCTTATCGTCAACAGGCTTAATTAAATTAGCTGGCCCGTTGAGTATTTGGACAGATGATCGTACTAGAGAATTACTTTTATATCCTTTTTATGATGCTGGTGGTTTAGATAAAGGTTTATTTTGGCAGACTATGGCAAGTTTGGGTCGAGTTGCCCAAGGTTATTCTCTCGCTGCAATTGTAGGTATAGCTGGAGGTATATTAGTTGGTTTAAATCCTATCCTCGACAAAGCCTTAGACCCCATATTTCAATTCTTAAGAATGGTTGCACCATTAGCTTGGGTTCCTATTGCCTTAGTTGCCCTACAACAAAACCAACCAGCAGCAATTTTCGTTATTTTTATTACTTCAGTTTGGCCCATTCTAATTAATACAACCGAAGGTGTTAAACAAATTCCTCAAGACTACCTTAACGTTAAAAGAGTTTTAAAACTATCTAACAAAAAATTCTTCTTTAAAATCCTATTCCCTTCCGCTTTACCTTATATCTTCACTGGTTTAAGAATTGGTATCGGTTTAGCTTGGTTGGCAATTATTGCAGCAGAAATCGTAATGTCGGGTATTGTTGGTATCGGTTTCTTCATCTGGGATGCTTATCAACAAAACTACATTAGTGAAATTATCTTGGCGGTTATCTATATCGGTGCAGTTGGTTTAATTTTAGACCGTGCGATCGCTTATTTACAAAAATTAATTGCTCCACAATCTTAAACAAGTAAAAAGTCAAAAGTATGCAGGTGTTAGGTTTCGGGTTAGAGATTTTAAATTGCCAGAGATTTCAATTACCTATTACCTAGTACCTCCTTCTCTATTCCCTATTCCCTACTACTTAAAAAATCATGAGTGTATTTGTAGCAGCAGATCAAATAGAAAAAGTTTTTCCCCTCAGTGGCGGTGGTGAATATGTCGCCCTCAAAGGCATTGATTTACAAATAAAAAAGGGTGAATTTGTTTCCTTAATTGGTCACTCTGGTTGTGGTAAATCGACACTATTAAATATGATTGCAGGTCTAGATTTACCTAGCGATGGAGTTGTCACCCTCGAAGGACAACAAATTAGAGAACCTGGGCCAGAGAAGATGGTAATCTTTCAAAACTACTCCCTATTACCCTGGTTAAGTGTGCGTCAAAATATCGCCTTGGCTGTGGATGAGGTGATGACCAATGCTAGTAAATCAGAAAGAACATCTATAGTCGAACAACATATAGATTTAGTTGGGTTACGTCATGCTGTGGATAAATTACCAGGACAACTATCAGGAGGTATGAAACAGCGTGTGGCGATCGCTCGTGCCTTAGCCATTCGTCCAAAACTCTTATTATTAGATGAACCTTTTGGGGCGTTGGATGCCTTAACTAGAGGTAATCTTCAAGAACAGTTAATGCGAATTTGTGAAGAGTATCATGTCACCTCCGTTATGGTAACTCACGATGTCGATGAAGCTGTCTTGTTATCCGACAAAATAGTAATGCTGACTAATGGCCCTGGTTCTAAAATTGGTAGCATTTTAGATGTGGATATTCCTCGTCCGCGCCGACGTATGGAAGTAGTTAATCATCCCAGTTACTACAGTTTGCGTAGTGAAATGATTTATTTCCTCAACCAGCAAAAACGAATCAAAAAAATCCGCGCTAAGAAAACTGCTGTAGTTGCCCGTCATGGTTTAGAAAAAGTTAATTTAGAGATTGGTTTTGTGCCTCTAACTGCTTGCGCCCCCGTAGCTGTGGCACAGGAGAAAGGCTTTTTTACCAAACATGGTTTAGATGAAATTAGTTTGGTTAGAGAAACCAGTTGGCGCGGTATTGTCGATGGTATTGAAGGGGGGTATTTAGATGCAGCCCAAATGCCAGCAGGAATGCCTACATGGTTAACCACAGGCGGAAATCAAGATCGACCTGTACCTGTAGTTACTGCTTTAACTATGACTCGTAACGGTAACGGGGTTACTTTAGCCAAAAAATTCTATGACCAAGGTATCCTTACTGCTGCTGAATACAAGCGAAGATTATTAGCTTTGGATGGTCAAAAACATACTCTTGGTATGGTACATCCATCATCGATGCACAACATTTTATTACGTTATTGGTTGGCAGCAGGAGGTATTGATCCTGATAAAGATGTCGAACTTAAAACTATTCCCCCTGCCCAAATGGTAGCGGATTTAAAAGCAGGTACAATTGATGGTTATTGCGTGGGTGAACCTTGGAATCTACGTGCCTCTATGGAGGGACTGGGTTGTACTGTGGCGACAGATATGGAAATTTGGCAGGGACATCCAGGAAAGGTTTTAGGAGTTAGAGAAGATTGGGCAAATAGTTATCCTAATGCTCATGTAGCCTTAGTCAAAGCCCTTTTAGAAGCTGGTCGTTATTGTGCTGACGAGAAAAATCATCAAGAAATCAGAGAGATTCTAGCAAGTCGTAAGTATCTAGCTACTAAAGAGGAATATATTCAACTTGGCGACCCAAATAACTATAGTTGTAGTTTAGAGAAGCACGTAGAATATGCCCACCATATGTTCTTTGGCGAAGGCTTAAATCGTCCTAGTCGTACCGAACACCTCTGGATGATGACCCAGATGGCACGTTGGGGACATATTCCTTTCCCTCGTAATTGGGTAGAAATCTTGGAAAGAGTTTGTCGCGTTAGTACTTTTAGCACCGCAGCCAGGGAATTAGGCTTAGGTGATATTAAATATCGTCGCAATGCAATTGAGCTATTTGACGGGATTAAATTTGATGCTGAAGACCCCATTGGGTATCTCAATCATTTAGATATTGAACGTGACTTTACTATTGCTGAAGTTCATCTTAACGCCCCGACAATCATTGCTGCCTAATTATTCAAGCTTAAACAGCAATAACGCCAGATAAACAAATAATAACAACTATTCAATTCTACCAATCCAAATTATGAGAGCTTCTAATAGACAACTTTTAGAATTTCAACCCCGAGCAATGGAGAAATCCGCTTTTGTTAACATTGAGAATGTATCAAAGGTTTATCCCACTCCCACTGGCCCTTATACCGTTTTAGAAAATGTTAATTTAACTGTTAAGCAAGGAGAATTCATCTGCGTTATCGGTCACTCTGGTTGCGGTAAATCGACTCTTTTAAACATGATCTCAGGATTTGCCACACCTAGTACTGGTTCAGTTACCGTAGGGGGAAAAACCATTACCGAACCTGGGCCCGATCGCATGGTAGTATTTCAAAATTACGCCCTCTTACCTTGGCTGACTGTATTCGATAATGTATATCTAGCAGTAGATTCAGTCAATCCTAATCGACCTGAACAGGAAAAAAGAGCGATCGCTCGTGACCATTTAGCGATGGTTGGTTTATCCGAAGCTGTAGATAAAAAACCGACTCAAATCTCAGGCGGGATGAAACAACGGGTTTCTATTGCTCGTGCTTTGGCTATTCGTCCTGAAGTTTTAATTTTAGACGAACCTTTTGGGGCATTAGATGCTATTACTAAAGAGGAATTGCAAGAGGAATTACTCAAAATCTGGAATGATCACCGTTGTACAGTCTTGATGATTACCCATGATATTGATGAGGCTTTATTTTTAGCAGATAAGTTAGTGATGATGACTAATGGCCCTGCTGCGGGTATCGGCGAAGTGATGAATATTGATTTTCCTCGTCCAAGAAATCGCGATCAAATTATGGAACAACCAGAATATTACGACCTGCGTAACTATGCCCTAGACTTCCTTTATAATCGTTTTGCCCACGATGATGATGCTGCTTAATATTTGTTCGGTTGTAATTCTTTACTAGATATTGACTGGGTTAATCAATTTCATCTCAATGGTTAACCCAATTATTTTGTTAACAGTTTCTCACTTGGTAATTATTTAATTATCTTATTAATTCTGCGATCGCATTTGCCTAATTGTGGCTCTGCTATTGATTTTACAGTAAAAAGACGACTATCGAATTCTTGCCATCCCATCAAAAATTTACATTAACTATCTAAAATAATAATTTTGTTGTAATATATAAACCATACAGGAAAACTTTGCGATCGCGAGAGTATCAATCTTTTAATTATTAGGTGACTAAAAATAACCTGAGCTTTTACAGATCTCAAGTTAATCTTAAGAGCGATTTTGCATTTTCACAATCTAAATAAACTTAAGTAAATTTATACTATCTATGTATATTTTAACCTTAAGTTTGAGTTATTTGTTTGGATTTTTTTGTAAGAGTTTGATCATCAAATTAAATAAAATGTAGTAAGGCAAATGGTAATATTAGACAGAATTCAAACCCAGTTAAGATGTCCAGCTACCAAAACCCAACTCAAAAAATCTGGAGAATACTTAGAAAGTGTAAGCAATCCAAGTATTCAATACCCAATTATTGATGGTATTCCAATTCTAATTGACGATCAAAAAAGTCTTTTTTGCATTGACGATTTTGTGAATAAGAGAAACACAACATTTAATATCAATGCCAAGCCCAATTTAATTAAAAGAACATTTCAAAAGTTTCGAGACAAATTACCGTCAATTAGTTCCAATATAAAAGGCAAATATAACTATCAAAAACTCGCTTCACTATTACCAGCCAAAGCCATAATACTCATAATTGGTGGTAGCGTTAAAGGAGAAGGGATAGAAGCAATATATGACAATGACTCATTTGAGATAATAGAATCAGATGTTTCCTTTGGAGACTGCACTAAAATCATCTGTGATGCGCATGATTTACCCTTTGAAGACAAAACATTTGATTGTGTAATTGTTCAAGCTGTATTAGAACACGTTTTAGAACCACAACAATGTGTTAGTGAAATTCATAGAGTTTTAAAAGATTCTGGAATTGTATATGCAGAAACTCCATTTATGCAACAAGTTCACATGAAACAATATGATTTTACTAGATTTACTCATCTAGGGCATCGTTGGTTATTTAAACATTTTGAGGAGATTAATAGTGGACCCTGTTGTGGTCCTGGAATGGCATTAGCTTGGTCTTACAGTGCTTTTCTTAAAAGTTTTTCTAATTCCGTAAGCATTAACCGTTTATTATCATTATTTGCTCAAATTACCTCTTTCTTTTTTAAGTATTTTGATTACTTTTTAATAGATCAAGCAGGTTCTTATGATGCAGCTTCGGGATACTATTTTTTGGGTGACGCGACCGCAGTAAAAAAAGTAGTCAATCTTTAAGCTATCAGGAATTAATCCAACAGTTTAAAGGCTTGAAATAAAAGTAAGATCAATTAATAAATAGGTTGCTACAGATGGTTAACGTATAAATGGAATAATAATATGAAGTCTTCTCTGGTTTACAGATATTTTAGCGGATTAATATTCTTAACCTAAATATATGATCATCTGTAGCATTTTTTTATCCCCGTGTAATAATAAGTATTTGATAATCGGATCTGTGATAGAGTAATATCTCATTAATATTAAAAAATGTTACTCAATTCAGATTTCACATAGACTCCGCAACCTCCAGTCTAGTGTACTCATTTATACCCTAATCGCCGACTGCTCACTTGTCCCTACTCCAATAGAAGTTAAGACAGTTGCCATCAACTAATTAGCAGGAGATATATATTACTGCGGTTTACAAATGAGTAGATTTAAAAAAGCTATCTATCACGCAATAGGGTCGCGTCAAAGCTAATAGCTAATAGCTACGAACTAGTTAATTGAATACGTAGTCTATTCAACTGAAAACGGCTGTATGTAATGGGGACTTAAGTAGTATTTATAAAAATTCCTAACATTGCTTCTTATTGCTATAAAACACAAAAAAGGATAAGAAAAACCTCTTATCCTCTAGATTATGTAAAATAATTAGCTAATATCTAATAGCCAAAAACTTCAAAATATTAGTTATAAACTTTTCCGCCACCCCAAAGGATGCCACGGATTTCTGGTTGAATTAGAATGTATCCTGCGACTGCTTGTAAATCTTCATCGGTTAAATTACGCATTAGAGGATAAAGATCAGAACGAGTAGTATTAGGATGGAATTCGTATATATCTTTTTCCCCATCATAGGTTTTAGGGTTTTTAAGATACTCAACAATTCCTTCAACATTATCTCTAGGAGGGAAAGCACCAGCTAAGGCAGTCAAACCTAAATTAACGTTAGGGTTGGTTTTAGTAGCCCCACTCTTATGACAATAGGAACAAGTATCAACAAAAACTTTTTGTCCTTGTTTAACTTGTTTAAGACTTAAAACAACTTCTTCTCCTGAGTCATTTAATTTGACAGTTCTAATATTTTCATCTAGTTCAACGGCGTTAACGTTACCAATATTAAATTGAATTGCCAAAAATACGGCAGCTAACATAGCAAATAATAATCGCTTCAACATTGTTCTCCTCAAAAATTTTAATTTGATGATAGTGCTATTAAATAACGCACCAGTATACATAATCGTCAGTTATTTATCTTGACAGAATATTTAATTGTTAATGCCAACAGTAACCAATCTTATCGCTATGAGCGAATATAGAACCTATTAGAGCTAAAATAATCTATTCTTGTTTTAGCTTTAAAATTATTCTTGGCAGCTAGAATTGCCCTGATCTTTGCCTTGGCATCTTCAACGGTGCTAGACAAAGCGCGTTCGTTTTGATAATTAATTAAAGGCGCGATCGCTGGGGCGGGAATACGGTTTATTGTTTGATTTGATATTTCTGCAAAGCCCATAAGCACGTTCTATATAAATCTCATCAATTAAGATTGTCTGGTTAATTAATTGTCAGGATTAAGTAACTTTGTATTATATTTAGGGTAACAGATGGTCATCTTGAGTAAGAATACCTAGGATGACTAGCAACCCAAGTTAATTGATTATTATCATCCCATTTAATAGACCTAATTTCAGCAAAATTTTGGAGTAATTCGTGATATGTAGCTATTAGGGGTGTGGAAATAATAGAGAATGTAAATCGACCACTTGACCAATGACAGCGATCGCTGGGGCTTGGAAGTCTGTAGCGACTATTTGATCAATAATTGTGGCTAATGTGCCGATTAATTGTGTTTGTTGTGGTGTTGTACCCCAACGAATTAGGGCAATTGGGGTATCCTCCCTCATTCCGCCTGCCAATAACTGGGGGATAATTTGAGCAAGATTATGGACTCCCATATAAATCACAATAGTTTCCGAACCTTGAGCGATCGCTTGCCAATTAACTTGAGGACGATATTTCTCAGTAGCTTCATGTCCTGTTACAAAAGTAACCGAAGAATTATAATGACGGTGAGTTATGGGAATACCTGCGTAGGCTGGGGCTGCAATACCTGATGTGATACCTGGGACTACTTCCACCTGCACACCTGCTGCAATTAAGTCTGTCATTTCTTCCCCACCGCGACCAAATACAAAGGGATCACCTCCTTTTAGGCGTACCACAATTGCCTTAGTTTCTGCTTTGGATATTAATAATTCCGTTGTCTCGGCTTGTAATAGGGAGTGACGACCTTTACGTTTACCTGCATTAATTTTTTCAGCATGAGGATTAATTATTGCCAAAATTTCAGGGCTTACCAAAGCATCATAAATCACCACATCAGCGTGTTCTAACAGCACTTTACCTTTAACTGTTAATAATCCAGGATCACCAGGCCCTGCCCCTACTAAATAGACTTTACCAATATACTTAATGTTCATTTGCATTTATTTCCTTGACAATTAATTCTGCTAGGGTTTGGGTTGCTCCCAATGGCTGAGTTTGCACCAACTCCACTTGAGGATATTTTGCTTGTAGGGCATTAACTTCAACGGCGATCGCTTCGGTTATTTTTCCTGGGAATAAAAAATAGGGGACAATTACTATTTGCTCATTCCCACTAGTTATTAAAGCTTCTACCTGTTGAGTCAAATTAGGCTCAACCGACCAATACGCCATCAAAGCCTTTAACTCCGTTGCCAAATTTTGATAGTACTCATTAGCCCCAGATAAACTACTTCCGTGGGCAATTACCACCCTTGCTGCTGTTGGCATTACCTCAAATTTCTCCCTCAGTAAAGGTACTATTCCCGAATATTTACCTAAATATGGAGATAATTCTAATAACACTTGATCACCAAGTTTTTGTTGAGAAGCAGCAATTTCTCTGGGAATATCCTGTTGCACATGAACACCAGGAGCAAGAAATAAAGGTAATATTTGAATGCGTCTAAAACCTTGAGCGATCGCTTTTTGGGCAAAAGTAACTAATCTTTCACCTAAAGATAGTTCTTCAAATTCCAAAGCAGCAACTTCTATCAAAGGTACTGGCAAAGAATTCAAAGTCATTACCATCTCAGGCTTACCTTGAGCTATTTTTTCCGTAGTCTCAGGGTGCTGAATTAAAATACTTTTATATTTAAAATTTATCGCTAACAGTTCACCTAAATAGGAGGCAAGAGTAAAAGTTCGACGGCTTCGGCTACCGTGAAAAACTAAAAAGTAGGCGGAGGATAGTATCAAAGAAATTTCTGAAAACTTTTAAACGTATTATTAGATTAATTACCCAGTTTAAAATAAATAGATAACTATCTGAAAATTTATAGCGATTGCGACAGTTTATTCTGTAGTCAATGATCTATCTTGATTAAAAGTCTTACTACTAAAAACTAGTAAACTGTCAAAATAACCAATAAAAACAAGCATATCCTTAAAATATACAAAATTTCCTAACTGAAGATTGATTATGTTAAGTAATAACTCTAACGAGCAAAATACTAATTCCGCTTATCCTTCAATAGCTCCTAAAAGAGATTCTTTAGATGTCAACTTCAATGAATACCTATTAAAAGTAAAAAGACGCTGGAAGCCTGCTTTAGGTGTGTTTCTTTTAACTTTAGGCGTTACTGGTGCTTTGAGCTTATTACAAACAAAAACATATCAAGCAGAAGGCAAAATACTATTTAAACAAACCAGCGCAGCATCCTATACAGGTATCGGCGAGGAAGCAGGAACTTTAAAACCGATTTTAAATGATCAAACACCTTTAACTACTCAAATTCAAGTATTACGCTCAGAACCAGTAGTACAACAAGTTATTGATCAGCTTAAATTAACTGATAATGAAGATAAACCGCTAAAACCAGAAGACTTTAGAAAAAAATTAGTCACAGAAGTAGTAGGGGGGACTGATGTAGTTGATGTTAAATATAGACATCCCAACCCTAAAACCGCTTCAGAAGTTGTCAATGCCTTGATGGATGTATATGTCAAAGAGCAAATTAGAGGTAATCAATCTCAACCCGCAGCAGCTAAAGATTTTATAACTAAAGAATTGCCTTCAATTGAAAGTAAAGTTCAGCAAGCTGAGTCGCAAATTTCGGCTTTTAGAACCCAAAACAACATAGTTGATATCGAGGAAGAGAAGAGAGGGGTAGTTGAAAGTATAGGAGCGTTAAATCAGCAAATTTCTACTACAGGTTCAGAGTTACAGGGGCTTAAAGCTCAAACGGCTGCCCTCGAAGGTCAATTAGGGTTAAATTTAAACCAAGCAGTTGCTGCTAATCAACTCGGCGCATCTCCCGAAGTACAAAGCATCCTAGACCAACTAGCTCAAACAGAATCAGATTTATCTAAAGAGCGTCAAAGATTTAATGACGCACACCCCAGCGTTGTTAGTCTCAATGCCAAGAAAAACGACTTGACACAACAGCTAGAAGGATTAGTCGCTAATGCAGTCGGACAAGGAGTACAAGTATCTCAAGGCTTACTCGAAGGTCAGGATGGCACAAAAGAAAATCAATTAGAAAGATTTATTACTTTAAAAATTGATGAACTTAGTAGACAAAGACAAGTTGAGTCCTTATATCAATCACAACAAGAATATCTAAAACGAGCCAAAGAATTACCCAGCTTAGAAAAGCGCGATCGAGAATTAGTACGTTCAGCAGAAGCTGCTAGTAAAACCTATCAAACATTATTAGATAGTCTACAAAAAGCTCAAATTGCCGAAAATCAACAAAGCGGTAATACAGATATCGTTGAATATGCCACAGTTCCAGATAAAGGTAGTGCTGGTAGAGTAATGCTAATGGGCTTGGGAGTGATTTTAGGGGCGTTTCTTGCCAATTTATCGATTATTCTGCTAGAAATGCAAGACCGATCTTTACAGTCTTTGGCAGAAATTAAGAAAAAGTTTGCCTATAATGTGATTGGCATGACCCCCCTAGAGCCACCCAGCTACCAAGGCAGAATTATTACCAGGGAAGAACCTGATTCTTTTTCTAGTGAAATTTATCGTATGATTCAAGCTAATCTCAAATTCTTGACCAGCGATAAACCACCTAAAGTAATGCTAATTACTAGTTCTGTGCCTGAAGAAGGAAAATCAACAGTAGTAGCTAATTTAGCAGCAGCGATCGCGCAATTGGGACGTAGTGTTTTATTAATCGATGCTGATTTACGTCGTTCTTCTCAGCATACTTTGTGGGGAGTTGACAATAATCTAGGACTTAAAGATATTTTGACCAATGATCAAAGTCCCCTCTCAGTTATTAAACGACCCATGCCAAAATTAAGTCTATTAACCAGTGGGATAGTTAATTCCAATCCCTTAGCTTTATTAGACTCGCCCATGATGAGCGATTTTGTGGGTCGCTCCCGTAGAGATTACGATCTGATATTAATAGATGCACCACCGTTACCTGTAACCGCAGATGTATTAACTTTGAGTAAATTGGTTGATGGCATTGTATTTGTAACTAGACCTGGAGTAGTAGAACATGAAAGTGCTGAGTTAGCTCAAGAAGCATTGGCAACTACAAGACAACAAGTTTTAGGCATGATTATTAATGGGGTTAAAGCTAAGGAATTTGACCGTTATTCTTATCATGGTCGCTATGGTAAAAGTTATTATAAAAAGGGCAATTCTAGTCAAAGTAGCTCAAATAATTTAAATACTCAGCAAAATTCTAATCTGCCTGAAAATAATAGTTCTAACAATGGCACTAATAATGTAAGTAAAGCCAAGCTCTAAAATAGATTGTTGGCGCGAATCATTGTGGACTGGCTATAGGAAAAGATTAAAGGGAAAATAAGCAATTTTTTATTAATACCTACAGGTGCTAGTTTTAGTTAAAGGCTTTGACGTGATCGCCGAGACTTGTAAAATAACTGTGTTAACCTCTTGATATTTCTAATCTTTTTTCTGCACAGATTCTCTTGCTAATATGACTTTACAACTGCGCGTTTATGTTCCAGAACACCCTTTAATTAAACATTGGCTAGCAGTTGCTCGCGATGCTAACACGCCGTCTGTGCTATTTAAAAGTGCCATGACTGAGTTGGGTAGGTGGTTGACTTACGAAGCTACTAGGAATTGGTTGCCAACCGTGGAAACAATGGTACAAACCCCTCTAACCGAATGTCCTGCAACTTTTATTAATCCAGAAATACCAGTGGGGATCGTGCCAATTTTACGTGCTGGTTTGGCTTTAATGGATGGAGTACATAATGTTTTACCTATAGCAGCAATTTATCACTTAGGTTTAGCTCGTGATGAAACGACTCTAGAGCCTCACTGTTATTTAAATAAATTACCCGCAAGCTTGAACCCCCAAACCAGAATTATTATCCTTGAGCCGATGTTGGCAACTGGAGGATCGATTATGATGGCAATGAAGGAGATTATTGATCGGGGTGTCGATCCTAGTTTAGTGCGAATAGTATCTGTGGTCACTGCTCCTCCTGCCCTAAGACAACTTAGTGAAGCTTATCCAGGATTAGAAGTATATACAGCTATCATTGATGAAGGACTCAATAGCAAGGGGTATATTGTTCCTGGGTTAGGAGATGCTGGCGATCGCACTTTTGGCACATAGATTTTGTAACTTTAAAGTAATTAAAATTTAGTAATTTGGTCACTATGAGTCAACAAAATGGTTTTGGTAGTGGATTTATTATTGGTTCAATTGTTGGAGGTGTAGTTGGAGGGATAATTGGTAATGCCTTGGCAACTCGCAATCAAAAGCCAATGAGCCAGCCTAAGAATTCTCGTTTACAAAATGGTACAGCAGTTCCATTAGCAAGTGAAGAAAGTATTGAACTGGCTCGTCATGGACTGGAAGATAAAATTGCGCAGTTGAATTTGGCAATTGATGATGTGAGGCAACAATTAGGGTCAGTACAAGCTAATTCTTTAGAACAGGAATAAGCATTGACTCTCTGCTGTAATTGTCGCCGTTGACGCGATCGCTGATTAGGGAGTTTCTAAAATTAGTTGTTGACGATGAATTTGAAGTAATTGACACTCAACCTGGGCAACGTGCTCTAACATATAAACCAGATTATCTGGCGATAAGTTAGTTCCATCATTACGACAACTACCAGTAAAGCGGAGTTTTGCCGTTTGAGGTGGGGTCTCTAAGATAGATTCTAGGGAGAGGGAGAACAGGCGATCGCGTAAATTGATTTGTTGTTTTTTACCCGACTTGGTGGTTTTCTCCCAAAGAATTTCTTGACTGTTATTGATAGTTTCAATCCATTGTTGCCAAGTTGCGCCTTCTAATTTATCTTCTCCCATAACTTGTACCGTAATTAGATATTCTGCTTGCGCCATCAAACGGCTAGCGTTGGGAGATTTAAGATCAACAGATTCCACTCGATAGATAGGAATGTTCTCTGGTAATGTGGCTGTTAATTTCTGTTTAAATTCTTCTAAATCTACCTCTTGAGTTAATTCAAAATCCACAATTTCACCATTGCTAGTAATACCCAAAGATAAAGCATTAGCAATAGCAATTCTAGGGCTAGGATGATATCCCCCCGTAAAAGCAATAGGTATCGCAGCACGACGCACCGCTCGATCAAACAGGCGTACTAAATCCAGATGGCTAATTAACCCCATTTCATCCACTTTACCAAACCAGATTCTAACTTTTTGCTCTCGATGCTGATTGGGTTGAAAATGCCCTGCAAACTCAGGGATAGGTGGGGGTTCAATCACAATATTGTGTCCAAAATCTACCCCACAAACACCACAATGAGAACAACCATCAAAAGCACAATCTGGCACAGTCGCAGCTTCTAATGCTCTTTTTAAATCTTCTTTGAGCCATTGTTTATCAATTCCTGTATTTAAATGATCCCAAGGTAAGGGAGCATCTGTAGCATCTGTATCACCAGCTTGAAATAAATTCCATTCACCATTTTCCACCTGACGATATTTCCAGGTAAGATCAGCTTCAGCGATCGCACTTTGCCAAGCTGTATAGGCTTTATCTAAGTTTTCCCACCAAGAATCCATCCCAGCCCCAAGTTCCCAGGCGCGTTTGACTACTTTGGATAAACGGCGATCGCCCCGCCCCACGAAGTCCTCCATTGCCGAAATCCGAATATCTGTATAATTTACTTTTATGCCTCGAATACGGCGAAATTCTTCTTTTAAGAGGTTTTGTTTGCGTTTAAATTCACTGGTGGATACGGAATGCCATTGAAAGGGGGTATGGGGTTTGGGGGTAAAGTTGGAGATGGTGATATTAAAGTTGAGGCGTTTATTACTAATTTGACTGCACTCTCGACGCAACCAACGGATAGTATCGGCAATTCCAATCACATCAACATCTGTTTCCCCAGGTAAGCCGATCATAAAATAGAGTTTTATTTTAGTCCAACCCTGTTCTACCGCCGTTTTAATCCCCCGTAATAACTCCTCATTAGTCAAGCCTTTATTAACTATATCCCTCAATCTTTGAGTACCAGCTTCAGGGGCAAAGGTTAATCCCGACTGTCTCAAACCCCCTAAGATAAGTGCAATATTCTCGTCAAAACGGTCTACCCGTTGGCTAGGAAGGGACAGAGATATATTTTCTTGCTGTAAACGGTTTTTAATTTCCATCCCCACCGCAGGTAAGGATAAATAATCTGAACAACTGAGGGATAATAAAGAAAACTCATTATAACCTGTGGCTCGCATTCCTTTTGTAATCGCTTCTACTACTTGTTCTGGTTCAACATCCGTAGCAGGACGAGTTAACATTCCAGGCTGACAAAAACGACAACCGCGAGTACAACCGCGTCTTATTTCTACTGTCAAGCGATCGTGTACAGTTTCGACATAAGGAACTAAACCAATGGAATAGGCAGGAATTGGAGTTGCTACCCGACGCAATACTCTTTGAGGCACATCAGGGGTAATTCGCTCTAGTGAGCCTGATTCCAGCATTTGATAGAATCTTGGTACATATACCCCAGGTACTTGGGCTAAATCTAACAATAACTCTTCTTTATTCAAGCCTGCTGCCTTACCTTCCTTGATCACTAACCCAATTTCAGGTAATAATTCCTCCCCATCCCCTAAAGCAATAAAATCAAAGAAATCAGCATAAGGTTCGGGATTAGAAGTTGCTGTTTGTCCCCCTGCAAAAATTAAAGGATAATTGCCTGCCGATCGCTCCTGCCAAGTTAAGGGGATATGGGCTAAATCGAGCATTTCTAAGATATTGGTAGCTCCAAGCTCATAACTCAAGCTAAAGCCCAAAATATCAAAATCTAACAGGGGACGCTTTGATTCTAGGGCAAATAAAGGTGTATTGGTTGAGCGAAGTTTGGTAGAAAGATCAGGCGCGGGAAGATAAGTGCGATCGCACAGTTGCTGTGGTTGAGCATTAATAATGTTGTAGAGGATAATATGACCTAAATTAGATGCCCCAACTTCATAGATTTCAGGATAAGTCAGCACCCAACGAACTTCGGCAGCCGTCCAAGGTTTATGCACTGCACCTAGTTCATTACCTAGATATCTAGCTGGCTTTAATAAATTGGCATCAATGGGGTTTGTTATGGCAACCAAAACCTCAATCTCCTCAACTGTTTGAAATATTACTTTAGTTTTTTTACTATAACGGTTTTATAGCTAGTAATTTAGCAAACTAATAACACACATCAAGCAATTTGGAGTTTATTTACTTGAGGAATAGATTCACCTTCTGCTTGCCAAGCTTCTATGTACATTTCAATTACTTCTTCCCCATTACGAATTGCTAAGGCACGAGTTTCGCCATGAGTACAAGGCATAATAACGCGATCAGCAAATTCGGGAATTGTGACTAAAAACAACTGATCTTCATCACTCCATTGAATAATCATACTGTATTGATTCATAGATCTTTATTTTCCCGTAATTCTTTTAATTCGATTAATAATTTTTCTAGTTGTTTTTCTAGATATAGTGGTACATCATCTCCATTTTTACCTGGAATTGTTAAGGTTTTAGTCAGTAAAGGATGTCGCCAACGCTCATGGCTACCCTTACCGCGTTTTGGCAAATAAATAAAACCTTCCCCCTTTATCTGGGCTTTTAACTCTCGAATTTTCCTTGGCATAAATTTATTAGTTATTGAACTGCCTAACCTAATTAGTGAGTAGCAAATCAGCAACCCTCAGTCTTTCTTCAATTAATCCTAAAATAATCCGAAGCATAAATTTGGAAAGCATCAGCACAATGATACTATGCTTGAAAATCCAACTTTTTGTGCAATTAAAAATCTAACTGTGGCAAAAATATCTCCTAACTCATATCCCCTAAAATTGCCGTTGAGTCTAATTATTTATGACTGTTGGCGACTGAGTATTGCCATATTCCTACAGACTTTTTTGCTTACTTTAGGTTTTATAATTTCTGATAGCAAAATTGCGATGAGCCAAAGCCTCCGCTACGCGATCGCTCAAGTAACTACCGACGGCACAGTTAATACTCAAGTCACTCAAAATGGTAATGTAGCAGAGATAACTGGCGGAGAAACACAAGGGGGTAATTTATTCCATAGTTTTCAATATTTTTCAATTAATACAGGTAATTCTGCTGCTTTTAATAATGCAGATAATATTACTAATATCTTTTCCCGTGTCACAGGGGGTAATATTTCAAATATAGATGGTTTAATTAGGGCTAACGGCACTGCTAATTTATTTTTAATAAATCCTGCAGGTATTATCTTTGGGGAAAATGCCAGCCTTGATGTTGGTGGTTCATTTTATGGCAGTAGTGCTAATAGTATTTTATTTAACGAAGGGGAATTTAACGCCACAGATATAAACACTCCCCCGACTTTAACTATTAATGCACCTATTGGTTTAGGGTTTCGAGCTGCACCTGGAGATCTTGTTAATCGTTCATTAGCTAATAATGGCAATGGGTTACAAGTAGCTCCTGGCAAAAATCTTACTTTAATTGGTGGTAATGTTAACTTCGATGCTGGTACTATCTTCTCTCCAGGAAGCAATGTTGAATTGGGGGGATTATTAACCACAGGAGAAATAGGAATTAACAATGACGGTAGCTTAAGTTTTCCAGATATAGCTAGGGGTGATGTTTCTTTGCAAAATGGCTCTAGTATTATTGTAAACTCTGGGGGCGGAGGCAATATTACAGTTAATGCTCGCAATTTTGAACTACAGGGCAGTGCTTTATTTGCAGGTATAAATTCTGGTTTGGGTTCGCCTAATGCTCAAGCAGGAGATATTAATATTAATGCTACCGATAATGTTTTTATCACTGGGCAAGATGCTAATAATACGCTTACATCTATTAGTAATTCTTTGTTATTTGATAATTCAATTGGCAATGCAGGTAATATTAACATTGCTGCTGACAACATATTTTTAAGTAATGGCGGTGCAATTAGTAGCTTTATGGCTGGGCTAGGAAACAGTGGTGATATAACTCTCAATGCCCAAGAAAATATTTCTATTGATGGTAGCAATAATTCTACTAATAGTATCGTTACTAATGTAGCTTCTGGAGAAGGTAATTCTGGCACTACTAATATAACAGCGCAGAATCTAAGCTTAAGCAATGGTGGTAGTATAGTAAGTGCTACTAGGGTACTAGGAAATAGTGGAGATATTAATCTTAATATTCAAGATTCCCTTACCATTAGTGGAGAGGCAATTTTTACCGAAACAGCATTACCCAGTAAAATTAGTACCAATATAGGATTTGATCCAGAAGGTAATCCTGCTAAAGGGAATTCGGGAAATATCAACATTTCTACCAGCAGACTTTCACTAAGCGACAAGGGACTTATAGATGTGAGTACCTATGGTATTGGGAACGCAGGCAACATCAATATTGATGCCACAGAAAGTATTACTCTAGATAGCTTCTTTACTAAAATTAGTAGTTCAGTTCTATCAACCGCAGAAGGTAATGGCGGTAATATCGAAATTTCTACAGCAGATTTAACTCTATCTAATAATGCCACAATTGATGCTAGCACCATTGGCAAAGGGGATGCAGGAAATATTGATATTGATGCCACAGAAAGTATTGCTCTAGATAACTCATCTAGTATTAGCAGTACAATTGACCCACCTGGAGAAGGTGACGGCGGTAATATTGAAATTTCTACGGGAGATTTAACTTTATATAATGATGCCAGTATAAGGGCTACCACTTCTAGCAAAGGTAATGGTGGAGAAATAAATATTTCTGCTATTAATTTGTCTTTAATTAATGGAGCTACTGTAATTGCTGATACGTTGGGACTAGATGCTAATAATATTGTTGAGGGAAATGGCGGAAATATCAATATTAATGTAGCTGATATTCGTATCGATGGCACGACGACGATAAACTTTGAAGGAGAAATTCGTGAAGTTTCTGGGGGAATTTATGCCAGTAATTCAGGCAATAAAATTGGCAATGCAGGCAATATTACTATTACTGCTAATAAACTTTCCCTGGCTAATGGTAGTCAAATAAATAGCTTTAGCCGAGGTATAGGCAATGGGGGTAATATCACAATTAACGCTCAAGATTCTATTTTGTTAGATGCAGGCAATGAATTAGAAGTTTTTACGGGTATTTCTTCTGGTATACAAGAGAATGGTGTCGGTAATGCAGGCAATATCAACATTACTACTAGTAATTTAGATGTATTTAATAATACTAATGTTTCCGTTAGTAGTTTAGGATCTGGTGACGGCGGTAATATATTAATCGAGGCTGATTCTTTAAATCTAAATCAAAATTCGATTATTGATGCTGTAACTTCCTTTGGCACAGGTGGCAATATCAATTTAGAAGTAGCGGACAAATTATCTTTAGATAACAACAGCACTATTTCCGCTAGAGCATTGGATAATGCTACTGGTGGTAATGTCGATATACAAGCTAATTTTATAGTTGCTCTTCCTCAAGGCAATAACGATATTGTAGCTAGCGCACAACAAAGCAATGGTGGCAACATTACTATTAATGCGGAGTCTTTACTAGGAATTGCCAAACGCCCTTTAAACAATACAACTAATGACATTAATGCTAGTTCCCAAATTACAGGTTTAGACGGAACTATTAACGTTAATACTGCTGTGGTTAATCCTGTTCAAGGAGTAATACAATTACCTAATAATCTAGTTGAATCAGAACAAACTACTAATCAAGCTTGTCAGGCAAACAGGGAAACAGCAGCCAACAATGCTTTAGTCGTTAAAGGTAAAGGAGGTATTCCAGCCCGTCCAGATGAAGTATTAACTTCACAAAATCTCATTGTTATCGGACAATATACCGACGATACCTATATTACACCCGAACCGAGACAAACCAATCAAGATACGATTCAACCAATTGTCATTGGACAATATACCGATGAGACATATCTTACACCCGAACCAATAAAAACAAGTGTGGGAATGATTCAACCAGCTAGGGGAATTGAGATTACATCGGGGGGAGTGGTTTTAACTGCCTATCCAACTGTGGGCGTAAGGGAAAGAACACCACAAATTAAGCGTAACTGTGGCTGATAGTCAATCTAATTAATCAACCCAAAAGTTTTTATGTCTTTCGTCGGCTAAAGTTTTATGATTCAATAGAAATCTGCGCCTTTATTGGAAAACTACTATATGTGTGCTGAAAGAACTTTACCAAAATTTGATGCTACTACTGTCAAAATTACCCAAGAAGAAGGATTAATTCTCTATGAAGATATGGTTTTAGGACGCTTATTTGAAGATAAGTGTGCTGAAATGTATTATCGAGGCAAAATGTTTGGTTTTGTCCACCTTTATAACGGTCAGGAAGCAGTTTCGTCTGGTATAGTTAAAGCCTTACGTACCAAAGGTGATTATGTCTGTAGTACCTACCGCGATCATGTTCATGCCCTAAGTGCTGGAGTGCCTGCCAAACAAGTAATGGCGGAGCTATTTGGTAAAGAAACTGGTTGTAGTAAAGGTCGTGGCGGTTCGATGCATATGTTTTCTGCCGAACATGGACTTTTAGGGGGTTATGCTTTTGTCGCCGAAGGAATTCCCGTGGCAACTGGGGCAGCTTTTCAAAGTAAATATCGTCGTGAAGCGATGGGAGACGCTAATTCTGATTCTGTAGCAGTTTGCTTTTTTGGCGATGGTGCTAGCAATAATGGTCAGTTTTTTGAGTGTTTGAACATGGCTGCGTTATGGAAACTGCCAATTATCTATGTGGTAGAAAATAATAAGTGGGCAATTGGTATGGCTCATGAACGGGCAACATCTCAACCAGAAATTTATAAAAAAGCCAGTGTTTTTAATATGGCAGGTTATGAAGTGGATGGTATGGATGTTTTAGCTGTTAATACCCTCGCCAAAGAAGCTGTAGCGCGCGCTCGTGCTGGAGAAGGCCCTACCTTAATTGAAGCTCTAACCTATCGTTTTCGAGGTCATTCTTTAGCAGATCCAGATGAATTGAGAGATCCTGCGGAAAAAGAATTTTGGGGTAAACGAGATCCTATTAAAAAATTTGCTGCCTATATGATTGAACAGAATTTGGCGACAGAGGCACAATTGCAAGAAATAGACGATAAAGTTAAAGCAACCATCGAAGAGGCGGTTAGTTTTGCTGAAAACAGCCCAGAACCAAATCCTCAAGATTTACGTCGTTATATTTTTGCTGAAGATTAATTTTAATTAGGACTATTTGGGGAATTTTAGTTGGGGTTTAAATCCCCATCTAACTTAACCCTACACGGTAGAAGTCAGGAGACAGGACATAGGAGACAGGAGTCGGGAGACTGAAGTTAGGTAGTAGGTAGTAGGTAGTGGGTAGTGGGGAATGGGTTAGCTACTAAAAGCTAAAAGCTAACAGCTTTAAAATTTCCCTTAATTACCTAGTATTGTTGCTGAAACAAACGGAATTTGCTTTTAAAATATAAGAACTTGGTGCAAATAATAGCAGAAAAATTAGTAACCTCTCTTGTTACTTTACCCACTCTAACTAATTGGCTGGAAGGATTTTTTTTTCTTTTAATTTATGCTGCGATTGTTTTACCAATTGGTTTTATAACTGAATTTATACATTGCTCTTGGCAAAGATCACCCAAATTAATTATTAAAATTATCCTAACTTCTTTATTTACTCCAGCTATATTAGAAGAAATATTTTTTCGAGTTATTTTATTACCATCCCCAATAGTAGAAACAACAGCTAATACATTATATTGTTGGATTATAGTTAGCTTAGTTTTGTTTATTATTTATCATCCTCTCAATGCCCTTACCTTTTTTCCCGCAGGCAGAAAAACTTTTTTTCAACCAGTATTTCTTTTTAGTGCAGGCTTATTAGGTTTTATTAACTCTATTTCTTATCTTACTAGTGGTTCAATTTGGCAAGCTATTTTTATACATTGGATTATCGTTATTATTTGGCTGATTTTTTTAGGCGGTTACGAGAAAATTACACCCGTATAAAATTAAATATTTAACATCAACAATAATGATTCAGTAATGCCATAGACAATAGCCAAAAAAATAAGGAGTAGACATCAAAGCATCGGCTTTAAAGTGATTACTCCTAAAAGGAAATTAAAATTAATAGATTAATCGAGATATCCCATAAGAGAAGCAGGATCATCTATTTCATTTGATGCTACAGGACGATTACCCATAACAAGATAGGAATTACTAATCTTAAGTGTACTAGCAGCGATCGGGCGATTACCAGATATTACAATAGAACTATTGAATTTTACATTACCCTGAGTAACAGGACGCGCTGAACCTACGGAAGAATAAGTGTGAACCACTTTGAGATGACTAGGTTCAACTGGTCGATTTTGAGGCAACAAGGTTGTTGCTGGTGTGGAAAAAGTTGATAGGGCGAGTAATTTACTATCGTCTTCTTGAGTTTTAGTACTAATGACCGTAGTTTGAACTTGAGGTTCTACTGCTGGGGTGTTTGTACTAATAATTGTGGTTTGAACTTTGGGTTCAGCCTGACTCTTAGCTGTTGAAGTTCTAGATCTAGTTTCTTTAGCTTGGGGGTTATTATTGATATTTCCTTCAGCCATTAGGATTGTCTCCTGAATTTAATTTGATAAAGTTATTGGTTAAGTTACTAATTATCTACTGCTCTTATTCTTTTTTTAATAACTCCTTTTATTTTTGCATTCTATGGATTTAGCGACAAGAGTTAGATTAATTTATGGTTATTTATAGTAATGAGGGACTACTCTAAATCTAAGGCTTTTGACCCACCTTGTTCTAGTTGTAATAAAACTTTACCTATTTGATCCCAAATAAATCCACCAGTAAAAAGAGTTAGTAAAAGTGCAACTCCATAGGAAGGAATAATCCCGAAGCCAAGTATTAATAAGCCCCCACCTAAGAATACTAAAACTCCCAAAGAAATACCTAAATAAGTTGCAATTGTAGCTGATTCTTTAATTTTAAAAGCATTTTGCTTACTCGGATTTTTATAAGCATCTCTTAACTTTTGCGACATGAGATTTTCAAATGCTGAACCACAGGTTATAGCAATAAATATCCCAAGCAAGGCTACTAAAAAAGGGGGATGAGGTGTGTAATACATAAAAATCTCTAAGTTTTTTCTAAAAAGGCAATGCTTTATTACTTTAACTTGAAGTGGTGGCAGAGGGAATAATTGCTGCAACACTATTAGCAGAAATTTGGCGGAATGTATTAAAGGCTAATTCTATTATTTTTTGTGGTTTAATGTCGTCTTGAATCAAACTCCAAATTCTTTGTACTTCGTCGGTATGTAATCGATCGCCTTCAGTTAGAGCAATAAGTAGTTGTTGACGCAGATATTTACCTTCTTCTGAAAGCAAATATTGTAGCCCTAAACGAGCAGTAGGTAATAAATCAAAATTGCCATCAGTGCTTGCGATCGCAATCATATTTTCCAATCTTTGCCATTGGAATTTACCGTCTTTTATTAAGACATCTAGTAAACGTCGGCGCAATTGTGGAGACTCCCCTGTTAACAATCTTTGGGATACATAGGGATAGGATACTTCCACGATTTTAAAATTAGGATTAAGACTTAAAGCTAACCCCTCTTGAGTAATTAAAGAACGAATAATTAAAGCGAATTTAGCAGGTAGACGGAAAGGATATTCATACATTAATTCTGAAAACTCATCGGTAATCGTCTTAAAGTTGAAATCAGCAACACTTTCACTAATTGCTCTACCTAAAACTTTTTCTAATGCGGGTACAATAGGTTGAATATTGGTATCAGGAGTTAAAAATCCTAAGTTAACAAAATCTTGTGCTAAAGCTTGATAATCTCGGTTAATTAACTGCACTACAGCACTAGCAATAGTTTCCTTCATATCTTCGTCTAATTGATCCATCATCCCAAAGTCGATATATGCCATACGACCATCGAGGGTAGCAAAAAGATTACCAGGGTGTGGATCTGCATGAAAGAAGCCATACTCTAATAGTTGACGTAACCCAGAAGTTACACCAATTCTAATCAACTCATCCGTATCTAAGCCTGCTGCTTCTAATCTAGGGCGATCGGTTAATTTAATACCATTAATCCATTCTAAAGTTAGAACGCGACTGGTACTATACTGAGTATAAATAATGGGTACTTTAACTTCAGGATCACCATCAAAATTTAGGGCAAATTTTTGAGCATTTCTGGCTTCGTTAACATAGTCGATTTCTTCAAATAATTTCATCCCAAATTCATCGACAATCAAACTCAAGTCATGACCTAAATTCAATGGTAGCCAAGGTTCAACCCAAGCAGCTATATTTCTCATTAAATAAAGATCTAAACTCAGTATGGGGCGTAAATTAGGACGTTGTACTTTAACTGCTACCTCTTCCCCACTATGTAGGACAGCTTTATATACTTGACCCAAACTAGCAGCAGCTATAGGTTGAGGTGAAAATTCTCGATAAACATCTTCAATGCTTGTACCCAATTCCGACTCAATAATCTCAAAAGCGAGACGATTATCGAAAGGTGGTAATTGATCTTGTAATTTAATTAATTCGTCTAAATAATCCTTACGAATTAAATCAGGTCTAGTAGAGAGAGCTTGACCAACCTTAATATAAGTAGGACCAAGCTTAGTCAGAATTTTGCGTAATTCACTAGCTCGCTTTTGCTGATTAACTCTGGTTCGATTAGTCCATTTATCCCAAGACAGGTGCAAAATGAAATTACCAAACAACCAGATAATGGCAAGCATCCGCCAAATTATTCGCCAGGGTTGGAAACGATAGCGAGACGCGATCGCCTCAGCATTATAACGATAGGAATGACTAAGTTCTAACTGCGAATTATTCATCTTTATTTGTTGACACCAGGGCGTACAATAAATGCGTTTCGCTCTTAAACTTGGTCTTTTTTGGTCTAGCTTAAGAGATTAATTTTACCCTTCTCGTTAAAAAGACGATTAATGGTGATTAATAATTATACTAGTATACAAAACTACATTTTACTTAGTATTATATTATCTTTTAAGTTACGATTCTTCTAATTTTCAGTAGATCTAACCAATAACTGTAATTTAGTAGGAAGCGATCGCCACGCTTAACATTTCTTCAGGGGAAAGACGATCATGAATTATTTTGCCATCTTTAAACCAAACAATTCTTTGGGTTAATTTAGCAACTTCAGGTTCGTGAGTAACCATAACCACGGTAATACCACTACTGTTTAACTGACCAAAAATATCCAAAACTTCTTTAGTCGTTTGAGAGTCTAACGCACCTGTCGGCTCATCCGCCAGTAATAATAATGGTTCATTAACAATAGCTCTGGCGATCGCTACTCGTTGTTGTTGTCCACCAGAAAGTTGATTAGGGCGATTATTAATTCTATTACCCAAGCCGACTTTTTTTAGGGCTTCAGTAGCGCGATCGCGTCTTTCGTTACTGGGTACTCCTGCATAAACCATTGGTAACATCACATTTTCTAGCGCACTAATCTGTGGTAGTAAATGAAATTGCTGGAATACAAAACCAATTTTACGGTTACGAATTTCTGCTAGTTGTTCATCTGCTAATCCTGCTACGGCAACATTATCTAAATAATATCTACCTGCTGTAGGTCTATCTAAGCAACCAATAATATTCATGGCGGTCGATTTACCCGAACCAGATGCCCCCATAATTGAGCAATAATCCCCTTGATGGATTAATAGGTCGATTTTATCTAGGGCGTGAACTATTGTATTACCACTACCATAGATTTTCTCCACTTCTTCTAAGCGGATAACTACAGGTTTAGATTCGTGAGGCTGTTTTGATAAATTCATAAAAATCTCAGAACTATATTTATATTCTGGCAATAATTATTTACTTTTGTATATCTAAAATAAAAAGCGATCCCCAAAGAGCGATCGCCAAAATGTTATTTCTATTTTTTTTAACTAATGTGATGCAAATATTTTGCCCACCAGGATTAAATTAGGAATTTAATTTTGCTAAACGGTACTTTTCAATACTTTGATAATTATCTTGTTCTTCGTACAGATGGCAGGTTTTAGTTACCTTCTGGATTAATTCCCAGTTAAAACTACAGTCAGGATAAAGATAATCACCCCAATTCTCAACTAAACTCTGATGTGCTTGACGTAGGTTATACCAAGGAATAGCAGTAGTAAGGTGATGGGGAATATGAACATTGATATCATGGCAAAGAAATTCCACCCACCAAGGATACTTACAATTAACAGTACCCGATAATTGAGCGCGTGCCTCATTCCATTGTTCTTCTGGTTTAAAGGGGATTTCAGGCATTGTGTGGTGGAACATTGTAAAGGTACTCATCCAAAAATGATAAACCAGCCAAGGCATCAACCAAAACTTAATTACACCAGTAACACCTGTGGTAATAAATAAAATAGGAAACCCAATTGCTGCACCAATTAAAACTACTAATACCGACAAACGAACTTGTTCTCTTTGAGTGCCTTCAAATTGTCCCCAATTAAAGTGTAATTTTGCCCAATGAGCAATTGACCCTAACCACCAGAATTTACCTCGCATTTGACGATATAACCACTTGAGAGTTGGTGAGGAATTATCAAAAATTTCAGTGGTAAAAGGGTCCCAGGCATTATCTACACCCAACTTATTAGTATGCTTGTGGTGATGATTATGTAAGATTCGCCAAGCATGAAACGGATAAATGATCGGTAGCGTTACTATATGTCCTACCAAGTCATTCACCCACATACGATTAGAAAAAGAGCGATGACCACAATCATGAGCAATTACAAAAAAACCTTGTAAACTTGTTCCCAAAAATATCCAAGCAACAGGTAATAAGTACCAAGGAGAAATTGCTACTACCCAATAACCTAACGCAACACATAAAACGTTAATCACTAATTTTGACCAGGCTTTACGGGGATTTTTTATAAATACTTCTTTTGGTAAGGTATTAATAATGTCCCTAATCTTAATATTTTCATCTAGTTGTGCAGGCGACGGAGATTCAATAGCTTGTGGCGATATTGCTGTCATAAAATTTATTCGACTTTAATGATGATATTTTGCTAGCTTGTCAACGATCTCATCGAACCAGTTGTTGTCTAAGAACGCATCTGGATATGCAGAGATAATCTAGCCTTGGTTTTTGCCTTAGAACTTGATTTTTGTTTAAGTCCCGCTATCAGCTTTTTAAGGTATTGCCGATGGAAAAATCAAAAAATAATACTTTTCCAATTCTTTTGCTTATCCTTCACCGCAAAGCGGTCATCGCAGGCTTCGCCGTGAAAAGGCGGAGTACCGATGACTCAGGTTGTATTTATACCACCAAACAAAAATATCAGTGGCAGGAGTTGATCGGTAATTTAGGTAAAGCTCAAGCAGCTAATTGGCAATAAGCTAGAAATATCATTGAATATGGCTATTTATTTTACAATCCTTAATCTTTATATCACAGTTACGTAATCTCTAAAGAAATAGATAAAATATTTCCATTCATATCAAACTATTATTGGTTAACTGGATGTTGACCGTAAAAAGGCACAATTTCAGACCAATGAGGCGATTTACCGCTACGCCAACTAACATAAGCAAGATCTAAGACATTGGTAACGGTGCTAGCAATACTACCTTCAGCTTTAATCAAGCGGTATGGCAGATCTAATTTATTTAATGTTGCCTGCCACCCCTGCTGAGTCATTAAGGTATCTTCTAAATATATTTGCAGATGATTAAGCTTATCTACTTGATAAATAGCGACATATAATTGCTCCCGTCTTGCATCCATCTCAACAGCTAATAACTCCTCACCCTGATAATTTTGGGCTGCTGCCACTGCTGCTAAATTAGAAATACCAAATAAAGGGATATCTAACTGTTGGGCGATAGTTCGAGCGGTCACAACCCCTACCCTAGTCCCCGTAAAACCTCCTGGTCCTTTGGCAACAGCTAGCCAAGCAAGATCTTGCCAGGTTTGGGGATAAATAATTTTTGCAAGAGATGAATGTAAAACTGAGGCTAAATCTCTACCGAGATCCCAAACTTGACTACGATAATCACCTTGATAATTATTGATAGCTATACCCAGTTCTGCTGTACTAGTGTGAAGGGCGATCGCATATTTATTATTATTGAGGATGGGCATAAACTAAAGTCTTACTGATTTCTTTGAACTGTGGCGAATATTATATTTTTATAGGCGTACATGATTAGTTTAAGACAATTCGGGCGATTATCGGGTCGTAGTTAGTAGGAGACAGCTAAAAGCTAAATCATTTTTATAAATTATTGTGCCAAGTAGTAAATAAAGAGTAACGAGTCTGGAGTAGCCAAATTGGGTACTGGGAGATTGGTTAGCGACTAAAAGCTAAAAAAAGGAGACAGGAGTCAGGAGCGATGCAGCGCGGTCTTGGGGGTTTCCCTCATAAGCGACTGCATCAAGAAGTCAGGAGTCAGGAGTCAGGAGTGTGGTAATCCCACAAGGGGACAATGTAGGTAATAGATAGTGGGGAATGAGTTAGCCACTAAAAGCTAAAAGCTAAAAGCTAAGAGCTAATACTTAATAGCCGTGCATGGCAAATGCAATCGTGATCTAAAAAATGCCCCTTAATTATCTTGTATTGATATAGGTTTTAAACCTTTAATTTGAGGAGTGTAGCCAGATATTTGGTTTATGATAAATCCCCCTCTCCATTCAAAACGAACGAAGTGGAGGAAATTTAATCTCTTTGAGATCTCTATGTACCCTAGGTTATACCCCTACTTGTGAGGCTATTTTCTGCTCATCTTGCAAAGCAGCATAAAGACGGTTAAGGGCTTTAATATAAGCTCTAGCAGAAGCCACAATAATATCAGTGTTGGCAGCACGACCAGAATATACCCGATCCTGATGACGTAAACGAATAGTAACTTCGCCTATAGCATCAATACCTGCGGTGACTGACTGGACGGAAAACTCAATAAGCTCATTAGGAATATTAGTGACTCGATTGATCGCTTTATAAATAGCATCCACTGGGCCTGTACCAATGGCAGCATCTGTTAATTCTTCTCCCTCTGGGGTGCGAATAGTAACTGTTGCTGTCGGACGAGAGCGATCGCCACAGGAAATTTGTACTAGTTCTAAACGGAATAATTCGGGGGGTTGTCTGATTTCATCACTAACAATTGCCTCGATATCCCAGTCGCTAATTTCTTTTTTCTTATCGGCAACATCTTTAAAACGTACAAAGGCTTTATTGAGATCTGTTTCTGAAAGTTCGTAACCTAATTCGCTCAAGCGAGTACGAAAAGCATTACGACCAGAATGTTTACCTAAGATAATTTGATTATCATTTAAACCAATTGACTGGGCATCCATGATTTCATAGGTAAGCTTGTTCTTAAGTACCCCATCTTGATGAATTCCAGATTCATGGGCAAAAGCATTAGCCCCTACAATGGCTTTATTGGGCTGGACAATTACCCCTGTACGATTGGAAACTAAACGAGAAGTTTTATATATTTGTTTGGTGTCAATATTAGTTAAAGGTTCAGTAGATTCTGCAGGTCTACCTAAAAAGGGATTAAAATACTGCCGACGTACATGAAGAGCCATGACTAATTCTTCTAAGGCTGCATTACCTGCCCTTTCCCCAATCCCATTGATGGTACATTCTAACTGTCTTGCACCGTTTTTAACCGCCTCTAGGAAGTTAGCCACCGCCAAACCTAAATCATTATGACCGTGTACTGAAACTACAGCTTGGTTGATATTTGGTACATTCTCACAAATCCCTTTGATCAAAGCTCCAAATTCACTAGGAGTCGTATAACCAACCGTATCAGGAATATTAATTGTAGTTGCCCCTGCTGCGATCGCTGCTTCTAACACTTGATATAGATATTCTGAGTCTGTCCGCACTGCATCCATGGGTGAAAACTCAACATCATCCATAAATGACTTGGCATAAGCAACCATTTCTTGGGCAATATCTAATACTTCTGCACGGGATTTTTTAAGTTGATATTCTAAATGAATATCTGAGGTGGAAATAAATGTATGAATTCGCCCTTTAGCAGCAGGTTTTAGTGCCTCCGCAGCAGCCTTAATATCCGCTTTTATCGCTCTGGCTAAACTACAGATTACAGGGCCTTTCTCTGTGCCAACCTCTGCTGCAATTTTCTGCACAGCTTCAAAATCCCCAGGACTCGCAAAGGCAAACCCAGCTTCTATTACATCAACTCCCAGTCGAGATAAAGCATGGGCAATTTCTAGTTTCTCCTCAACGTTTAATGTTGCGCCAGGGGATTGTTCTCCATCTCTTAATGTGGTGTCGAAAATAATGATGCGGTCTTTTGAATTGTCCATAACCCGAAATTTACTTTAAAGGGAATTTATAATATTAAGAATTATAAGTTATTTGTCCAGTAGGAGGAATTGCCAAATCATCACTTTAAACTTCTATTATTTATTAGTAATGTTTGCTATCTTTAATATAGTAAATTATCTATATTTTAAAAGTCATTCTTTTCTATATAATTGCGAACATCATTTAGATCTATATAGCGATCTGTGGCATTGCGTAATTCACGAGCAATCATACCTTCGGTTGAAACAACGGTGATATGAGTACTTTTAGAACGTAATAGTTCGATCGCCCGTTCAAAATCCCCATCTCCACTAAATAGAATCACCCGATCATATTGCTCAACTGTGTTAAACATATCTACCACAATCTCGATATCTAAATTGGCTTTTTGGGAATAGCGACCTGAAGCATCGTCATAATATTCCTTTAATATTTTCGTTCTGACTGTATAACCCAAGCTAATTAAAGCATCCCTAAAACCTCTTTGATCTTGTGCATCCTTTAAGCCTGTATACCAAAAAGCATTAATTAAAACTACTGTCGGATCTTTTGTAAAGTACTCTAGTACTCTTCTTGGATCAAAAAACCAGCCATTTTTCTGTTGAGCATAAAACATATTGTTGCCGTCAACAAATATTGATAGCCGATCTCTCACGTACTTGTTATGAGATTCCATATAATTTTACCTATAAAATTAAATATATTTATTGATCAAATACACAGCACAATTGACTGCTATCACTAAGATTAGTCATAACAATTAAACGAATAGATTCGTAGTAATAACCATGATGCCTTTGCCAAGCACCATTAACTACGACCAAATATTTATGATGAAGATTGGAAGATAAGCATCAATTTATCAAGGGAATTACCCGAATAAGATTTAATTTAGGTCTATTTCATATACATCCCAGTTTAAAACAAAAAAAACCCTGATAACAATTTAATTTAGTTCAGTAAGATTTTTTTACATCTATTGCGGGTATTCTAGGTAAAAAAAAGTAAATTTTTTGATCTTGAGTGGAGATAAATTTATTCAATCAGAATATAAACAGTAGCTTGAAGGGGATATAAAAAAGCGATCGCTCTCCTATTAAGACATTAAAGAAAGATTATTTTTTTGGCGTAATATTGATAGTTAAATTATCAAGAGCGAAAGTGCGATCGCTCTTCATCAAAATAAAGATAATTAAGACAACTTGAATTTTCTCTCAGTAATTTTGGAGATTTACGAGAAGACCTATCAATCAAACGCCGATATTCCCCATCCAATGTATTCTTACTATATTTATATAGGATGTTCACCTAATTTGATAGGGTGAGGGTTATCTATCATATAACTATCATTGGCGACAAGCAAGCTAAATCAACAGTTTCCACTCAAAAGATCTGGAGGATTTCGGTTTTATCCTTAATTAGAAAGATAAAATAATGCGACTCGTTATTTAAAACTGAAGCTACGGGAATTTGAGGCTGCAACTGTGGCTACAGGTTTATATAACAGTCTATTTACTTGCATTTAGCATAACAAGTATCTATACCAGTCATAGATTAATTGCTTGATAATTCGGGTGATTATCGGGTCTTAGTCAAGTTAGGTAGTCAAGTAAGGATAAGATAAAGCAAATAGGTAGTGGGGAAGTGTGACGATAGTAATAATCAGTCAACAGCTAAGAATCTAACGGCTACAAAATGTCTCTTAATTATCTCGTCTTGCTATCTTATTAAATCCCCAGCACGCTTACTATATAACTACTTTAGCAAGTGCTGTGCTAATTCCCCAGATGAGCGACTTTACTAGCTAAATAGGTATTCCTAATGTCTTGGCTACAGAAACTATTATCTAAAGCTGTTTTTGCAGTCAGATATCTATGATTATTTGACTATGTACTAATTCCTTTGTTCCTGTGGAGGCGAGAAGACAAATTAACTACGATTACTACGTTTATCCCTAGCTTCTACTATCTGCCAAATTTCCTGCCATCTTTCGGAAATCATGGTTTTCATTTTATCTGATTGCCACTGAGGAATACCGTTTTTCGGATTATTCTTGATGATACTCATTTATCCTTTACTCTATAACTAGTTTTTCACCCTTAGTTAATAAGTTACTGATTAGATAACCTAAAATAGTATAACATTATTGCAAATAAATCTTAATAAATAATACTGTTTCATTGCTTACTAAATAACTAGCTACGCATTTCAATAACAATTATGAGTCAGTGGTAGTAGTGAGGAGTAGTCAAGTCAGGAAGGGGGAGAGGCTAGAAAGCCCAAAGCTAAAAACTAAAAAATATCCCGTGAGTTATCTAGTATTGCTATATTAGCTTTCCCATAACTGTTATAGAGATACAGAAAAAAACCTGCTCACCTTCACCAATATTAAAAATGAATAACATTGCGTGTTTTCACAATTTACCTGGTAACGAATAGGCAAAACTAGATCCTAACAAGCGGAGAGTTAAAATAATAAATTTAACACTTAACTTACTATCTAATATATGTATTTAAAATCTAAGTTATTTAAAACAACTTATAAATTACGTAAAGTGAGGCAAATTATAGTAGGAATGCTAACTTTACTAATAATTGTACTAAATTGGACTCCCACAACCAGTAAAACTACCCATAATTATGGCGAAGCCTTACAAAAATCAATTTTATTCTATGAAGCTCAACAAGCAGGGAAATTACCCCAGTGGAATAGAGTACCTTGGCGAGATGATGCCACCCTTCAAGATGGGGCAGATGTAGGGGTAGATCTTAGTGGTGGTTGGTTGGATGCAGGAGATAATGTTAAATTCAACTTTCCTATGGCATATAGCGTCACGACCTTAGCGTGGGGAGGAATTGAATATTATGATGCTTATCAAAAATCAGGACAATTAATTCATTTGGTACAAAATATTAAATGGGCAACGGATTATTTACTAAATTCCTTCGTCAATGATCAACCAGGTGAATACATTCTTTATGGGCAAGTGGGGGATGGGGAAAAAGATCATCAATGGTGGGGAGCGGCAGAGGTGGTTCACTACCAAATGGCAAGACCTGCATATAAGATTGATACTAGTTGTCCTGGGACAGATTTAGCTGGTGAAACCTCCGCAGCCTTGGCATCTAGTTCTATATTGTTTCGTCAGTCTGGTGATATTGAATATGCAGATTTACTAGTAGATAAAGCTGAGAAATTGTTTGATTTTGCTAATACTTATCGAGGTAAATATTCCGATTGCTTAAAGGCAGCAGTACCTTTTTATACTTCCAATAATGGTTATCAAGATGAATTGGTTTGGAGTGCAATTTGGCTACATAAGGCTAAACAAGCTCAAGATCAGAACTATACAGACAAGTATCTAGCGATCGCTGAAACTGAATATCAGCAGATGTCAAAACCTTTTGACTATACCTATCAATTTGATGATAAATCCTATGGTATATATGTATTATTAGCTCAAGCAACAGGCAATATTGAATATCAACAGCGTACTGAAGCTTGGTTAGATTATTGGACAATCGGACATGAAGGCAAAAGAATAAAATATACTCCAGGTGGGTTAGCTTTCTTGGTTAAATGGGGTTCACTACCTTTAGCAGCTAATACTAGCTTTATAGCTTTTGTTTATAGTGATTGGTTAAAAAGCCAAGGAAATTATACTAAAGCACAACTAATTTATGATTTTGCAGTAGGACAAATAAACTATATTTTGGGTGAAAATCCCGCCCAACGCAGTTATCTAATTGGATACGGTAAAAATTATCCTCGTAACCCTCATCACCGCACGGCTCATGGAAGCTGGAGCAACTCGATGGAAGAGCCGACAGACAACCGTAATCTTTTGATAGGTGCATTAGTAGGGGGTCCTGATGATCTTGAAAAATGGGAAGACGATCGCACTGACTGGATACGTAATGAAGTGGGAGTGGGTTATAACGCTGGATTTACAGGTGCTTTAGCCAAAATGTATGCTGAATTTGGTGGTGAAGCTAATAAAGCAATAGTTTTTCCTCAATTAGATGAGCCTGAAATTTATGTAGAAACTCAGGTAGTGGCTGCTAATGATTCTGCGACTGAACTTAATATAAATATTATTAATAAATCTGCTGCTCCTGCTAAAGGTATAGAAAATCCTGTGGTGCGCCTAGCTTATGATACTAGATATGCCCAAGAAAATATGTCAATCTCGGCAATATCTCAAACTTGTTCCCATATTACATCTAAATTAGTTGAAATTGAATCAGTTTACTATACTGAGGTGGGGTGCGAAGATACAGTTATTTACCCAGGTGGAGATACGAATTATCGTAAACAGATTAATTTAAAGCTTAAGTTGAATAATTTAGATAATAATAATTTGGGTTGGTTAAATAGATTAAGTAATTTGTTTACTAAACCTTTAGAAGTTACTAAAATTTCTTTATATGATCAAAAGAAACTAGTTTGGTCATCGCCATTATAATAAATTTAATAGTCAGTTATGGGTAAAAAAGCCAAAATAAAAAAAGAGCGAAAACAGCAACAACCCCTTGATAAACTAGAGCGAAAATATGATCAAACTCAGTTTGTCAAACAATTTGAAAGTATGGGTTACCAAGTACAAATAGATCCAAAATTATTACCTAAAACTAACAGAGGTAATGTTGCTCCAGAAATTCCTCAAAATAGAATTGAGCCACAATTATAGTAAAACATTTTTGAGTGCCTTAATACTTAACTCCCAACTAGAAATTGGCAAAACAATGGGCCAAAATAAAGGGGCTATTAATAGAATTATCCATGAGATTGCATGATTTTTAGGTGTAGTATTGTCTTGGAAAAACAGCATTGACCAATAAATTAAAACCATTAGTACAATTGTCCAATACCAACTAGTTAGATTTTCTAGCATTATTAAATAACTCATTGTAAATTCTTGCTACTTATTATTGTTCAGTTAAGTTTGAAATCGTAAGGTGTATAAATACCTAATTTGATTAAGTAGTCAGGAGACAGGAAGGGGGTAGTAGGTAGGAGTTGAGTAACGAGTAATCCCACAAGGGGACAATGAGAGTAAAGCTAAAAGCTAAAAGCTAAAAGCTAAGAGCTAAAAGATAAGAGCTAAAAGCTACCAGTTTAATATCGAGTTAACAAATTAAATAACAATTCTGTTTTGATAAATCTTTTTAATCCCCCAAAAGATCAAATTTTGCTCAACAAGAATGCTTCTAGCTATAAGTGGTGATTGTAATTTTAAATATAGAGAGAGTAATTGAGCATCACCGCCAGTTAAGATTATTTGACTATTAGGGAATTGTCGTTGCCAATCAATAATATAACTAATTATCCCAGCGATCGCCGTATAAATAATACCACTAGCGATCGCGTCTTGAGTGTTTAGTCCCCAACGTGGGGGTAAAGTCTTGGGTAGATTTATTGTGGGTAATTGCGCGCCTTTTTGATCTAGGGTAAGTAATTGGGAGTTTAAACCAGGTAAAATTGCACCTCCTTGTAATTGCTCAAGCTCGTCAACTCCTGTAAAAGTTAGAGCAGTACCACCGTCAATTACTAAACAAGCCCGTTTATAAGTTGCAACTGCGCCCCAAACCGCCAAAGCGCGATCGAGTCCTAAAGTAGGATAGATATTTTTTAATTGTATATCTTGTAAACTAATTAAATATAATTGCTGATAGTTTTGCCACAATTTACTTTGCCCTGGGACAACAGAAGCCAAATAAACAGGAATTGGGGTTAAACCTTGTCTTATGTAACTTTGAGCTAAAAAAGCCTCTGGCAATTGCTCAGGTTCAACTAGAGATGATAAATGTGGTGTATCCCAAGTCTCAACTACAGTATCATCTTTAAACCACGCCCAATGTAGTCGAGAATTACCAATCATTACCCCAAACCAATTATTTAAAAGTGTCATTGCGATTGACTACACTCTATAATTGTTAATTTTTCCAGCGTTTTCGGGAACTCTAGCAATAATAGTTCCATTCATTACAGCTATCAATGGCACAGCAATCATCTAAGCAGTTAGCCACCTCAAATCTAAATCGAGAAGATCATCAAGTCTTGTGGGTAAACTCTCCTATTCCTCAAGCCGTATATCAGTTAGACGGCATAATTATAGATGCTAACCCAGCTTTTGCTAATTTAATTGGTTGCAAGCTCATTGAGACAGTGGGAAGGAACATCTGGTCTATTATTCCACTCGATGATATTCAAACACAAATTCAAAGGTTTGGTTCGCAAGAAGATAACAAGTTAACCATAGAAAGAGTCTATATAAAGCTAAATAATCAACTCTTATTGGTTAAATTATCAACGGTTAAAATAAAACTGGAAGATAATAATTTATTTCTCTTAACTATTGAAATTGTCAATTCCTTACCCACCCTATGTTTTCATCCCGATGCTCTACAATTAATTTTAAATGACCTACCTTTGGGGATTTCATGGAAGGATAGTAATTCTGTATATTTAGGATGTAATCAGGTATTTGCTGATATCTTAGGTTTAACAAATCCTCAAGAAATTGTGGGTAAAACAGATCATGATTTAGCCTGGCAAAAAAAAGCCAATTGGTTACAAGAATGCGATCGCACTATTTTAGAATCAGAAATTGCTCAACAAAATATTATTAAGGCGCAACCACAGTCGGATACCACCCCTAAATGGCTCAAGCTTAATAGTATGCTTTTACGGGATGCTAGTAATGATATTCTGGGTATTTTAGTTACCCTAGAAGATATCACCGCCAGGGTTGATTTAGAAAAGCAACTTAAACAACAAACTCAAGAATTAGAAAATTTGGTGACACAAAGAACTCAGGAATTAATTTCTAGCAAAGCTGAGTTTGAAAAACTAGTACTTAATGTACCAGGGGCTATTTATAAATTTAAAATTGCGACTGATGGAACTTATTCTTTCCCCTACATTAGTTCTGACTGTGAAGAAATATGTGAATATACCTCTGATCAAGTGATGAAAAATCCAGAACTAGTTATGTCTCAAATACATCCTGGTGACATATCTAATTTTGAAAAAGTAGTCCAAAGATCAGCCCAAACCTTGAACCCAAAACATTGGGAAGGTAGGATTATTAACCCTTCAGGTAAAACTAAATGGATACAAACCGCTTCTAAACCCGAAAGACAGCCCGACGGTTCGATTATCTGGGATGGACTGATGAGCGATATTAGCGATCGCAAGCGAGCAGAACAAGCATTAAGGGAATCTCAACAGTTGTTACATCTGGTTTTTGATACTTTGCCTCAAAGAGTCTTTTGGAAAGATTGTAACTCTAAATATTTAGGTTGTAATCAATTATTTGCCCAAGATGCAGGTTTAAAATCCCCAGCAGAAATTGTTGGTAAAACCGACTTTGATCTAACTTGGAGACAATCTGCTCATTTATATCGTGCTGATGATCGGGTTATTTTAGCAGGGGGCAGACCTAAAATTAATTATGAAGAATCGCAAATTCGAGAAAATAGAGCCAGAATTACCCTCAGAACTAGTAAACTGCCTTTGAAGGATAAAAATGGTAATATCATTGGTGTATTTGGCTGTTATGAAGATATTAGTGATATCAGTCGCCAAAAACAACAAGTTGAAAACACTAGATTCTTTTTAGAACAAGCGATCGATAGCATTAAGCAGCCAATCTTTATTAAAAATACTCAACATCAATGGGTACTACTCAATAATGCTTATTGTGAGTTTTTGGGGTATCCTAAAGCGGAAATGATCGGTAAATCCGAACGTGACTTTTTTTCTCCCCAAGATGCAGATATCTACTGGGCAAAAGATGAACTGGTAATGCTCTCAGGTAATAGTGAAACCGACGAAGAACCCTATACAAATCCCGAAGGTTATGAACAAATCATCGTCACTCAAAAATCCTGTTTCCAAGATCTCAATGGTGATACATTCTTACTAGGAATGATTATTGATATCAGACCTGCCTAAAGCTCTTATAATTCTTCTATTTCTACAGTTCTTCTAAGGGGTACAGACATTGGTTGAGCGTCAGCTTGAGGTAATTCAATCAATTCTTTCTCTTTCTGTCTGACTTGTTTAGGTAGCATAATAGGTAGAGGTTCTTGTTCATCTTCTAGCCAGTAACTAGCTACAGGTAAGGTATGTTCTAAGTCTTCTAAGAGTCGAGGAATAACCATGACTGCGTGTAGTTCGCCAATACGTTCTGCTTCCTGCATTCCTGCTTCAATAGCGATCGCAACATTAGCTACCGAACCCCGAATGATTGCTGTACATAAACCATCCCCAATTTTTTCGTAGGAAGCCAATTGAACATCGGCTGATTTTAACATGGCATCTGCACCACCCACCATAGCAGGAAAGCCTCTAGTCTCTAATAAACCAATAGAATGATTACTTAAACGACTATAACCCCTTCTTTTTTGGGTTAATTCCACCAAATGACTACCAATAGGAAATATTGCCTCTAAATTTGGCATTGGGCGTGGTATTACTAGTTTAGAAATTAGTTGTCCAAACTTTTCTGCCGTTTTTGCCCCTTCTTCTACTGCTAATCTCACATCCGCAATATTACCTCGAATAACTGCGGTACAATGTCCACTGCCAATCTTTTCGTAACCCACCATAGTTACTTCCGATGACTTTAGCATCATGTCCGCCGTACCCACAATTGCAGGAAAACTTTTAGTCGATACTAAACCTAGCGCGCTGTCTTTGAAAGGATGTTCGCCAACATAGCTTTTTGGTTGTTGACGGTGCTTGCTGACTCTGCCTAGTGGTGTGCCTCTATATTCTAAATTAGACATTAAATATTTCTTTCCTCTACAAATATGCCACGCTGAGTAAGTATTTAGTTTCTTGTATTCAGTGTAGTCAGAAAAATGAATTATAGCGTCAGTTATAGTTTAGCTGATTGTCTTAAAGCTAGAGCAGATCTAAACAATCTAATATATGATATCAATCATTAGTTATTTTGATTATTCAAGGGCAATAGCTTGAGTTAGACCTTCTAAAGTATATTCTTTTGCTTCTATATCAATTCTACCTAGTAATTCACAACAAGTTTGGGATGTTTGGGGCCCAATGGAAGCTATATTAACATTAGCTAACAAAGATTTGATGGCATTATCCGACGATAATTGCTGTTTTAATAACTGATAAAAGTTGCGTACGGTTTTAGAACTGGCAAAGGTAATGATGTTAACTTGCTGTTGCTGTAAAGCTTGCCAGGCGGTGGGTTCAATTGCGTCAGGGCATCGAGATTGATAGGCTGCCACTTCTACTACTTTAGCCCCACCCTTAGTTAATTCGGCTACTAACAATTCTCTGCCACCAGTTTCCACACGGGGAAATAAAATATTTTTGCCACTCAAATTTTCGGGAAAATTAGCAACTAAAGAATCTGCTATATAGTCTGGGGGATAAAAATCGCAATTAAGACCTCTTTGTTTTAAAACTTCGGCAGTTTTTCGCCCAACAACCGCAATTTTTATGTTACCTAAAATTCGCAGATCATAACCTAAATTATACAGACGCTCAAAAAAGTAATCTACAGCATTGGCTGAAGTCAGAATTAACCACTGAAATTGCCTTATATTAGCGATCGCTTGATCTAAATCTGCCCAACTAGAAGGAGGTGTAATAGCTAAGGCTGGCATCTCAATTACTTTTGCCCCTTTTGCCTCCAATAAGTTAGTAAATTTACTTGCTTGATCTAAAGCCCTAGTCACTAAAATAGTCTGATCACTTAAAGGATAAGCAGATTTGGCTGTATAAAAGTCTTGTTTACTCAGTTTCACAACTTTACCAATAATAATAACTGCGGGAGAAAGGGATACTTTAATCGTTTTTTCTACTATATCGGTTAAAGTACCCCAAAAAAATTGTTGTTGTGGTCGTCCACAGTTATGAATTATGGCAATTGGTTCACAAGGCGATCGCCCGTTAACCAGTAAATTTTGAATTATTTCGGCAAGACAACGTCCTCCCATCAAAATTACCACAGTGTCTATTTTAGCTAAAGCTGACCAATTTAGTTGTTCTGGTTGATGTCCACTGACTACTGCAAAACAACTACTTAAATGTTTATCGGTTAAAGGAATTCCTGCAAGTAAAGGTGCAGCTAGGGCGGAGGAGATCCCAGGAATTAGTTCAAAGTTGCATTTTGCTTGTTGCAGGGCTGCTATTTCTTCATTCGCACGTCCAAAAATCAAGGGATCGCCACTTTTTAATCTAATTACCTGTTTTCCCTCAAGACAGTATGCCACTAATAGTTGATTAATTCTTGCTTGGGGGGTACTAGGTTGTCCTCCTCGCTTACCTACGCAGATTTTTAAGGAGTCTGATGGGGCTAAATCTAAGAGAGATTGGTCTATTAAAGCGTCATATATTACGATATCTGCTACGGATAATCTTTGTTTCCCCTTAATGGTTAAGTATTCTTGGCTACCTATACCCGCACCAACTAAATAAACTTGACCCAACTGCATCTGCGCTTTTCTTTGATTATTGATTGTTAGTTGTTAATTGATTTTAAATTATCATTTTGATAAAAAGCTCTTAGCTATTACGCCTCCTAATACTAAACTTCTAATAGTGAGCAAAATAATGATCTTAAAAAGGTGAATTTTTATTTAGGGTGTGCAGTTTGGTCATATAAAGAGTGGGTAGGTAATTTATATCCTCCTAAAACTAAAGCTGCTGATTTTTTGAGTTTATATAGTCGCCGTTTTACAACAGTCGAAGGGAATACAACTTTTTATGCTATTCCAAGTTTAGCGACAATTGCCAAATGGATCGCCCAAACCCCCGTGGGCTTTAAGTTTTGTCCAAAATTATATCGTCAGTACACCCATCAAGGTTTATTATCTCCCCATATTGCTAAAACCTTAGATTTTTTGCAGATCATGGCAAATCTAGGCGATCGCTTAGGCACTATTTTTATTCAATTACCCCCAAGCTATACCCCAGAATATTTTGAGGATTTGACTCAATTTTTAACCCCTTGTAGTCAGTCTGGTTTGGCTTTGGCTTTAGAAGTACGTCATCAGAATTGGTTTTGTGATCCTTACCGCGATCGCTTGCAATCTTTACTCACTCGGCTTAACATTTCTACAGTTCTACTCGATACTCGCCCAATTTATAATTGTCCTGATGATCCCCAGTTAAACATCGAACGTCGTAAGCCTCAAGTCCCTCTACAAGTCAATCTTACAGACGACACTGGTTTTATCCGTTTTATCTCTCACCCTCAGCAACAATATAACCTACTTTATCTGCAACAATGGGTTACAACTTGCCACCATTGGTTAAACCAAGGCAAAACTATCTACTTTTTTGTTCATTGCCCCCAAGAGGTATATTCCCCCAATACTGCTAAATACTTTTTTTCCTTACTACAACAGCAAAATAATACTATCCCTAATCTACCCTGGAATGAAATAGATCTTCCGCCAACCCAACTAAACTTGTTTTAAAGACCATAACGGACGTTTATTAAAAAATGTAAACTTGATCCCCACGATTGAAATATAAAGTTTTCGTTAAGCGTATAATAATATTTAGATAGAGAAAGATAGTTGACTCTAAAAAGTTGGGCTAGCTCAATCTCGATTTACGACTCAATCAAGATATTGCTTAACAGTTCTATAGAAATAGTAGTAGGGGCATTGTTTGGCTGACTTTGCCTCTATATTTTTTTTGAGTGAGATTGGCTAAAAAGTTTACAAAAATTAACAATAGCTGAAATTAAATCTACTAAAGTAATTTAGGCATTTTAAGCTAAAGAAATTATACTCTCGACTGTGACTTTTAACTGGTCTCTGTTTACAATAGTTAGTTTAATGGAATCGCTTCCCAGAAGTAGATAGATGGCAACTAAGCTACTTTAAAGGATTTTACGACTCAATTAAGATATTGCTTAACGGTTCTATATGGTTGGTATTCAGGGGTGTTGTTTGGCTGACAACGCTCCTGTTTTTTTTTACGTTTTTTTAACTAAGCTATAGGTTAATTTGAAATCTTATCTAATGTCTTCCGTAAATATACTCGTTTTTTTAATCCTTTTAACCATCATAAATTAAAGTTTTGATGATTTTTTGTAGATGAACATCAATCTACTTCATCAAATCTTCATAAAACTGGGAAGCAAATTGAGCAATGTGAGTTTTTTCATAGATTTCAAAAGGCTGGTGTATCCAAGGATTATCAGCTAAATACTCAGCATAGTAATCAGGTATTTTTACGGATGTACTTTTGTACCAAATAACGGCAGTACGTATTTCTGTAATCTCACCATATTGAGATTGAAGCCAATTAATAGATTCTGCTAAACTCACCCCAGAATCAACCAAATCATCGACGAGAAGAAGACGACCTGCTAAAGGTTCAATGGAGGTAAGATGTTCAGAAAACCTAATTTTACCGCGATCGCGATTATCTTTCCCCCCGTAGGAAGCAGTGGACAAAATAGCCAGGGGTTTATTATACAAACGACAGAGAAGATCACCAACTCTTAATCCTCCCTTTGCCAAACAAACAATATGATCAAATTGCCAATTAGATTGATAGATCTTGACAGCTAGGGTTTCAATTTTATGATGATATTCTGACCAAGATATATATAAATCTGTCATAAAAATAAGGGATAAGAAAAAATTGGATAATATAGAGCGAGAAAGGCTTAATTTTACTACCAAACTTGCCTATGGATCTGGAGATATGGGTCCTGCGATTACGGCTAATATTTTAATATTTTTCTTGTTATATTTCTTTACTAATGTGGCTGGTTTACCTGCGGGATTATCAGGAAGCATTTTAGCAATAGGTAAAGTTGGGGATGCGATTAACGATCCAATTGTGGGGATAATGAGCGATCGCACAAGGAATCGTTGGGGAAGGCGTATACCTTGGATGCTGTTTGGGGCGATTCCCTTTGGAATTCTATATTTTCTCCAGTGGATAGTACCGCGATTTAGTAGTAACCTCAGTGTTAATAATTGGTGTTTATTTGTCTATTACGTAATTATTGGAATTCTTTTTAATATTGCTTATACCGTTGTCAATTTACCCTATACAGCCTTAACCCCAGATTTAACTCAAGACTATAACGAAAGAACCAATCTTAATAGTTTCCGCTTTGCCTTTTCCATTGGGGGTAGTATTTTATCTCTAGTTTTGGCAACTTTTATTTTTCAAGCTTACCCCGATGATCCACGACAGCAATATATAGCCTTGGGAATAGTTACCAGTCTGCTTTCAACCATAGCGATCTTTTGGTGTAGCTTCCGTATTCAAGAAAGGGGGACATCGCCAGTTTTAAACCAACAAGCCAAAAAAGTTCTGGGTTTTATTTTAGCTGCGGTAGGCACAATAGGTGTGGTCTATGGCATTGCGCAATTTAGTAGTAATAAATCCAACGCTAGTTTATACGGTGTTTCAGGTATTTTATTGGGTATAGAATTTATTGCTTTTGGGCTTACTCTGATCTTTGCCAAAACCGAAGCACATCTAAATAATTCTCAAGCAATTGCTGCTAGAAATGAAGCAAATAATCTACCGATAACCCCTATTAAAGAACAGCTAAAAATAGCTTTTGCTAATAAAGCCTTCCTGTATGTAATTGGCATATATTTATGTTCTTGGCTTGCAGTTCAACTAACAGCGTCGATTTTAATTTACTTTGTCGTCAGTTGGATGGGGATGAAAGAATCAGACTTTCCCTTAGTGGCGATCGCTGTCCAGGGAACATCTTTACTAATGTTATTTTTCTGGCAATATGTCAGCGAAAAACTTGGTAAAAAAGCCGTTTACTATCTGGGTATGATTATCTGGATTATGGCACAAGCAGCATTATTTTTAATAAAACCAGGTCAAATCACGCTATTATATATTGCTGCAATTATGGCTGGGGTGGGTGTATCGGTTGCTTATCTAATTCCTTGGTCAATGATTCCCGATGTAGTTGATTCTGATGAATTAGAAACAGGCGAAAGAAGAGAAGGAATATTTTATAGCTTTATGGTGTTGTTGCAAAAATTTGGGTTAGCGATCGCTTTACTAGTAGTCGGTCAAGCCTTAGAGTTTTCAGGTTTTATACAAGAAATTCCAGGTAAGCCGATTCCCATACAGCCAGATAGTGCTTTACTAGCAATTAGAATTGCGATCGCTCCTTTACCAACCGTATTTTTAATTATTGGTTTGGTTTTAACCTATTTTTACCCAATTACCAAACAAGTCCACGCCAATATTCGCATTAGACTACAAGCGAGGAAAATCAACCAAGATAATCAATAATGACTCAACTATTTATCGATCAGTTAATCGAACAAATTAAGCTTAAAAAGACCCCTTGTATAGTGGGGTTAGATCCAGCTTTAGATCGAATGCCTACTAGTTGGCTGCAAGCACAAGGAATAAACCAAGAAAGTAGTTTAAGCGACTGTGCAGCAGCAATTTATCAATATAACTTGATGATCTTAGATGCGATCGCCGAGCTTGTACCTGCGGTTAAACCTCAAGCTGCTTATTACGAATTATATGGATCGGCAGGATTTCTCGCCTTAGAAAAAACCATCATGGCTGCACGCGATCGCGATCTTTTAGTAGTATTAGATGTTAAACGGGGCGATATCGCCTCTACTGCTACCGCCTACGCCCAAAGCTATCTACCGTCGCAACCAGCCCGAAATTTTGAAGCTGATGCCATAACAATTGTTCCCTATTTAGGTAAAGATTGTCTTGATCCTTTTTTCGCAGAAGCCATTAAATGGGGAAAGGGAATTTTCGTCTGTGTGAAAACATCTAATCCTGGGGCTTCCATAATTCAACAACAGCAGATCAATGACCGTTATTTATATGAAATTGTTGCCGATTTAATAAAACCTGCTGCCACTAATAGTATTGGTAAGTATGGATATAGTGGAATTGGGGCGGTAGTTGGTGCTACCTATCCCGAAGCAGCCCAACGCTTACGTCAACAACTACCAAATAGTCTATTTCTTGTTCCTGGAGTCGGGGCGCAGGGAGGCGGTGAGGCTGGCATTAAAGCCTGTTTTAACCCTGATGGCTTAGGGGCGATCGTCAGTAGTTCACGGGCAATTATGTATCCCCATTTGTACGGTGAATCGGAATCTAACCAAACAACCATCAGACAGGCTACTTTAGATTTAATTAGTCAAGTGGCAGGCATTGTGGATATTTAATGTACGGGAGAGGGGAGGTAGGGGGTAGTAGGTAGAGCGGAGACCCCGCGTACCACAAGGGCATAATATCGACGTAAGGCGCGTCTTGAAAAAGTTGCTCATGAGGGAAACCCCCAAGACCGCACTTTTTCGCAAGGGAATGCTCCGCTCCCGAAGGGTAGGTAGGGGGTAGGGGGTAGCCCTAAAGGATAAGCTTCGCAAATAGGTAGGGGGTAATAGGTAGTAGGTAGTAGGTAGGGGAGTAATCCCACAAGGGGACAATGAGAGTAACGCGCTACTTATTACTTGTAAGGAGTCAGTAGTTAGAAGGTAATGTTATTTGAAAGCTAAAAGCTAAAAGCTAAAGGCTAAAAGCTAATAGCTAATAGCTACCAAAAGTAGACGGTAAGCTTATAACGTATTTAAATTGCATACTATTCTTTTAGAAAATCAGATTGAAACCCTTATCTAGACTACTGACTACTGACTCCTGACTCCTGACTCCTGACTTCTTGATGCAGTCACTCATGGGGGAAACCCCCAAGACGAAGTCTTCGCAGCACTCGGAGCTTGCATCCGTGTGACCGAAGACCGTGCTGCATCGCTCCTGACTCCTGACTCCTGACTCCTGACTCAACCAGTAATTTAAATGCGTAACAGCTTATCTAACTAGATAATGCCATTTCCATAAAGATATCTTGACTACTACGAGTTTCAGCATCTGTGGGTGGTTTTCTCTGAACAAATTTACCATCAGATTGTAGATCCCAAGCCTGACGGTTATCTGCCAACATCACACCTAAAATCTCCTGTAAGTCCTTAAACAATTCGGGAGATTCAATGGGTGTCACTGCTTCAACTCGGCGACTTAAATTACGAGTCATCCAGTCGGCACTACCTATATATATTTCCTCCTTACCGTCATTATGAAAGTAGAAAATACGAGCGTGTTCAAGAAAACGTCCAATAATGCTAACTACACGGATTTTTTCACTAATATCGGGTAATCCAGGACGTAAACAACAAATACCTCTAATTATTAAATCTATTTCAACTCCTGCTTGGGAAGCTTGGTAAAGAGCTTGTATTACTTGTTGATCTACTAAAGAATTCATCTTGGCAATAATGCGTCCAGTTTTGCCTTGACGACAATTTTCTGCCTCACGATTAATCATTTCAATCATGCGTTCACGCAGACTTACAGGGGAAACTAATAACTTGTGATAGGATTTTTGTCGGGAATAACCTGTTAAATAATTGAATAAATCCGTTAAATCCGCCCCTAATTCCTCACGACAGCTTAAAAGACCCAAATCGGTATATATTTTAGCTGTTTTCGGATTATAGTTACCTGTGCCAATATGTACATAACGACGTATTTTTTCGTGTTCCTGACGTACTACGAGAGTGATTTTAGTGTGAGTTTTTAACCCAGCCACCCCATAAACCACGTGTACCCCAGATTTTTCTAATTTTTTCGCCCAGATGATATTATTTTCCTCATCAAAACGAGCCTTGAGTTCGACTAAAACAACTACCTGTTTATTATTTTGGGCTGCTGCAATTAGGGCTTTGAGGATAGGAGAGTCGCCAGAAGTACGATACAAAGTCATCTTAATTGCCAAGACATGAGGATCGTAAGCAGCTTCAGTCACAAAGCGCAAGACGGTATTGCTAAAGGAATGATAGGGATGATGAACTAAAATATCTCCTTGACGAATGACATCAAAAAAGTTTTGCCCCTCACTACTTTTATCTTCTTCTTCTACTTGTGCTTGTAATTGGCGCAGACGACTAGGTAAAACGGAATGCCAAGGTTTATCTTTTAATTCAGGTAGGGGTAAACTCATAAAAGACATCAAACTCCCCAAACTGAGTAAACCGTCGATATCGTAAACGTCATTTTCTTCCAAATCCAATTCTTCAATGATAGTAGAACGTAAATCTGGGGGGACAGAGGCTTCAATTTCCAATCTTACAGAAGATCCGCCAATGCGACGTTTTTGCAGTTCTTTTTCGATCGCCAGTAATAAATCATCTGCTTCATCTTCTTCCACCGACAAGTCTGCATTACGAGTAACGCGGAAAACATAAGACTCTAAAATATTCATTCCTGGAAATAAATATTCTAAATTATGGGTAACTACCTGTTCGATGGGTACACCAGTCCAAACACTAGTCTGACCTTTGTGTCGTTGTCTTAGTCCTTCTGGTAAGGTGACAAAACGATCAAGGACATTGGGAATTTTCACCCTAGCAAACAGTTCATCATCGAGGGTAGGATCTTTAAGTCCTACTGCCAAATTGAGACTGAGGTTAGAAATATAGGGAAAAGGATGGGAAGGATCTACGGCTAAGGGAGTAAGTACAGGAAAGATATGAGCTTCAAAAAATTGATTGATATAATTTCTTTGTTCTTGACTTAGATCTACATAGTTAAGAATATGAATTCCTGATTTTACCAATTCCTTTTTCAGAGCTTTTTCAAAATGCTGATGCTGCTCTTGAATCATCGGTGTTAGGACTTTGGCGATCGCTTCTAATTGTTGTTGAGGATTGCGTCCATCGGCAGATAGCTTAGTTACCCCTGCTGATACCTGTTGCTTGAGGGCTGCGATCCTAACCATAAAGAATTCATCTAGGTTAGAACTAAAGATTGCCATAAATTTGAGACGCTCTAGCAAGGGAGTTCTTTTATCTAATGCTTCTGCTAACACTCGGCGGTTAAATTCCAGCCAGCTTAATTCTCGGTTGAAATAGTGTTGTGGATCAGCGAGATTGATTGCCTTATCAAGAGATTTACTACTAGTCATAACCTTGTTGTTTTTTATAAGCTCAACAATGCCTAATCAATTTGATGGCAGAAGTATTATTTACAATACTTAGTCTTCATACTTCTATTATCTAACAGAATTAAGCTTCAAAAGCATTTTTGCATCATAAATTCCTTCAGACCAATTTTTTGCTGTTTTAATCTGTTCTACGCTAAGATTTTCTACACCAAAAAACTTAGTTTTTCTCAAGTTGGCATCATTGAGCAGACACTCATTAAAGTTAACATCCCCAAAATAAGCCTGGGTTAAGTTCGCCCTAATAAAATTTGCCCCTACTATATTGGCACTGACAAAGTCTACATTTTGTAATTCTGCTTCAATAAAGTCTGTGTAGGTAAGATTTGCTCCTGTGAGTTGAGTATTACTAAGATTGGCGTTACTGAGTTTAGTTTCTGCTAAATTGGCATGACTGAGATTTGCATGACTTAAATTTGCATTACTCAAATCTGCTCCTGATAAGTAAGCATAACTCAAATCTGCATAAGCTAGATTAATTCCTCTCAAATCTGCTTCTGGTGCAGTAAAACCTCTCAATGGCACGCGATCGTCATTTAAGTCTTGAAGAGCCTGTAGGCGTGCATAACTATTTCTTAACCCGTGGGCTGAATCTATTGTTTTCCATGCTTCGTAGTGGGCGTGTTTGTCTCTTTCGGGGGCTTCTAAAAAAAATAACCACACTGCTACGAGAATACTAAAACCTTCGAGAATATTTAGCAGTACCGACTCCCTTATCTGGCAAAATAGCCACGCTTCTTGAGGATGACAGGCTTTTGCTCCCCCGAACATTGTCTCTATGGCTAATATTATTGCAATGAGTAAGGTAGTTCCCCCAATAGCTAAGAAAATTCGGTATAAAGAACGTTGTAGTTTAGGATTACCAATTTTCATTATTTCCTGGGGGAGAGAAAATCTTATTCTACACTTGGGCTTTAATTTTGCCCTATATTTAATTTTCCCACAGTGGATGTGAGATTTTACACTACTTTAAACAAAAACAACAATAGTCTGTTTAGGCTGTTTGTCCTTCTTTAATTAAAGATGTTCCGCGATCGCCACTGGTGATCATTTCTCCCACCACAGCAAACATGGCATCTATTTTACGTTTTCTCCACTCATCTACTAAATTATTTATTTGTGCTTGAGGTAATTGACGTTGCATCGACTCATAAAGATAGGCTGCGTGACGAGTTTCGTCTTGAGCTACAGTCATAATACTGTGTTTGAGATTGCGACTTTTTGGTTCATCATCGGGTAAAGCTCTTGCCATGCGCACAAAATCCTTACTAGCATCTAATTCTAGGATATATGTACTAGCCATAAAGACTAGCCAATTGATATTTTCTGCTTTAAGAGATTCCGAATCATAATTACGAAAATATTGCGTAAAAAATCCGCTAGGGTTTTGCTTTTGTTGTGATTGTTGTTGTTTAAACTCCTCTGGGGTTTTTACCTGCTTACCTAATTGTTTTAATCCGTGGGCAAATATTTGACCGTGACGTTTTTCATCTTCTGCGTGGATAGTTAATTTTTCTGCAAGCCATGTATCGCCTTCTGTTGCTGCCCTTTGAGCTAATTTAGTCAGAAAAGGTACTGATCCAGATTCTGCTAATTGAAACCCTGCTAAAGTATTGGGGCGAGTTTTGGGATCTCGGACTCGACTGGCTAAAATATAAGCTGTTGCACCTGAACCTATAGTGTTGAGAAGGCTAGTAAATAAATCCATGTAGATTTTTATTTCAGTGTTGATTTGTCGGTGATTAGTTATATTTTAGGCACAAGAAAAAGTAGAGGGGGATAAACGCCCTATCAAAGCAAAATCATAGGCACGCCGAAGGCATGGTTTAAAGACAGGGGATTTAAACCCTCCTAAAAACAAGCTTCGCGGAGCGCGTCGGTCGTCCCTAGAGCCTAGTGTAAGCGTGCCTCGTTCCTTAAAGCATATTGCTGTTGCCATAAACGCAGCCTAACTAAAAACTGCTGCCAATAATTACTTAAATCTTCACTATTGAGATGAAATATTTGGGCTGGCTGAGATTCGAGAGCGATCGCAATTATTCCCTGGGTTATTTGAACCTGATAAAGATGATTAATAGCAGCCGTATAGGCAGCCACTTGTAAACAATAATCAGTTATCCATTCTTGCTTTTTAGGTTTTGAGGCGGTTTTCCAATCAAACACACATAAATTTCCTTCCCACTCTCCCAAACAGTCGAAACGTCCAGCATATTGCTGTTGATCATGATATACAGCCGACTCAACTAAGTGTACTTGCTCAATTGATTCTAAGACTGGTTGAATTGAATGCCAATAAAGATTTTCTTCAAGATCATCAGGTAAACTACTACCCGTGAGAAAATAATTAATTGCTTGATGTAGAGAAGTCCCACGGTTACAAGCTTGAGTGCTAATTTTTTGTGCCTGTTGTACTCCTACTCTTTGTCGCCACTTTTGTAGGGCTATACGATCTTGTTCGGGTTTAGTAGCGTTAAGAATGGTACTAACGGAGGGATAGGTTTGACCATTAAAACTCAAGCGACGTTGGCGATCGATATTTATATATTTGGCAGGAATATAAGTGAACATATTTTATTTAACGTAAGTGTAGTTACAACACTAATTGAGGTGTAGTCGGAGGGTAAAGATCTTATATATTTTGTTTTAATGTAATTTTTCTTTGTGGTGCGTGGTGGGGGGAATAACTCAATACTAGTATGAAATTGAAATAGAAAGTTATAAAAATCTAAGTTATGGGTAAAGGCTACCAAATACCAATTAAAGAACAAATAGAAAGTATTATTGTTTCTGCACAACAGATGCAGCAGATAGAAGCAAAAATGTTTGCCGATGGAATGCCTGTTGCAGCCCTAATGGAGAAAGCAGCCAGATTATGTAGCGATCGCCTGCAAGCTTTATATCCTTTATCCCAAGTAACTAATATAGGTATTTTAGTTGGGCCTGGGCATAATGGGGGAGATGCTTTAGTAATTGCCCGTGAACTGTATTTGGCTGGATATGAGGTGATGATTTATCGTCCTTTTACACAGTTAAAACCTCTAACCGCCGATCATGCCAGTTATGCCAGTAGTTTGGGAATTACTATCTATGATGAAATTCAACCTCTACAAGAATGCCAATTGATAGTTGATGGTTTATTTGGTTTTGGGTTAACTCGCGATTTAACTGAAGAATTGATTACTGTAGTTAATTTAGTTAATAGTTGGTGGCAACCAATAATTAGTATCGATCTCCCTTCAGGAATTCATACAGATACAGGAAACGTCTTAGGTGGTGCAATTAAAGCGAACCATACTTTTTGTCTGGGTTTATGGAAACGCGCTTTTTTCCAAGATTCTGCTTTAGAATATTTAGGCACAAGTGAAAGAATTGACTTTGGCATTACTCCTCATCAGATTTGGTCGGTTTTACCGCAAGTTGCACCCATTAAACAAATAACTACGGCGATCGCTCAGAAATTTCTCCCCCTACCCCGTCCTCTTGTTACCTATAAATACCGTCAGGGACATCTATTACTCATTTGTGGTTCTCATCGCTATGCAGGGGCTGCTATTTTAACCGCTTTGGGTGCTAGGGCAAGTGGTGTAGGTATGTTATCGATCGCTGTGCCTCAATCCCTCAAAACTCTTTTAATTAGCCATTTACCCGAAGCCTTGGTTATTGCTTGTCCTGAAACTCAATCTGGGGCGATCGCTGAAATTCCTTTTTCTTTAGCAGATTTAACTCAATTTGATGTTATTGCTATGGGATCTGGTTTAACTATCGATGCTAACCCTGTCGTTGCCCAAGTATTAAAATCTGATTGTCCTCTAATTTTAGATGCTGATGGTTTAAATATTCTTGCAGATCTAGGCACGCTTGAATCTCTATCTTTAAGGACAGCCTCGACTATTTTAACCCCTCACTGGGGAGAATTTAAACGTTTATTTCCCACCATTAACTTAAAAGCAGATCGTCTAAGTTTAGTGCAACAGGCAGCACAGACAAGTAACAGTATCATCCTCTTAAAAGGTGCAAGAACAGCGATCGCTAATCCCGATGGTCTTACCTGGGTAGTTCCTGATAGTACTCCTGCCCTAGCTAGGGGTGGTAGTGGCGATGTCTTAACAGGTTTAACTGGTGGATTAGTTGCCCAAGCCATTCAAAAGGCAGATACTGATCTATTAAATACTGTAGCAACTGCTGCCTGGTGGCACGCTCAAGCAGGAATTATGGCAGCCCAACAACGTAGTGAGCTTGGAGTGGATGCAACTACCTTGGCGCAGTATCTTAATCAAATTGAATTAAATTAATTTGTACAGATCTCGTTAGAATAAAAAACTGCAGAGAAATAATTTAATTGGAAATAAGAGGTATTTTGTGAGTGTAAGAGTCAGGATCGCTCCTTCACCAACAGGAAATTTACATATTGGTACAGCACGCACCGCCGTATTTAATTGGCTATTTGCACGGCATCATCAAGGTACATTTATTCTGAGGGTGGAAGATACAGACGCAGCGCGATCGCGCCCTGAATATACGGAGAATATTACTTCTGGATTAACTTGGTTAGGTTTAAATTGGGATGAAGGGCCCTTTTTTCAAACTCAGAGGTTGGATAAATATCAGCAAGCGGTACAAACTTTAATAGATAAAGATCTTGCTTATCCTTGTTATTGTAGCCCTGAAGAATTGGAAGCAATGCGAGAAGAGCAAAAGGCGAAAGGACAAGCCCCAGGTTATGATAATCGTCATCGTCATCTTACCACTGAGGAAAGACAAGCTTATGAAGCCCAAGGACGCAAGCCCGTAATTCGCTTTAAAATTGATAGCGATCGCTCTATTGTTTGGCAAGATCAGATTCGTGATACTGTCACTTGGAAAGGTAGTGATCTTGGTGGCGACATGGTAATTGCTAGGACAGCAGAAAGCGATGAAGAACCTTACGGACAGGCTTTATATAATTTGGCTGTGGTAGTAGACGATATTGATATGCAAATTTCCCATGTTATTCGTGGTGAAGATCATATTGCTAATACAGCTAAACAAATTTTACTTTACGAGGCTTTGGGGGCAACAATTCCCAGTTTTGCCCATACTCCTTTAATTCTTAATCAGGAAGGACGTAAGTTATCTAAACGCGATGGGGTAACTTCTATTGATGATTTCCGCAAAATGGGGTTTGTACCTTCCGCTTTAGTTAATTATATGACTCTGTTGGGTTGGACTTTTCCCGACTCGACTAAGGAAATTTTTACCCTAGATGAAGCTGCAACTGAATTTGACTTGGAAAGGGTTAATAAGGCTGGGGCTAAATTTGATTGGGATAAACTTGATTGGATTAATAGTCAGTATCTCCACTCTATGCCCATTCCTCAATTGACTGATTTGTTAATTCCTTATTGGCAGGAGGCTGGTTATCCTGTAGATCAAATGGATCGATCCTGGTTGGAGGATTTAACCGCTTTAACTGCACCTACTTTAACTCGTTTGACTGATGTGATTAAGGAAACTAGTTTTTTCTTTAATGATTTAGAATATGGTTCTGAAGCTACTGAGTTACTCCAACAAGAAGGTGTGGCAGCCGTTGTTACAGAAATTCTCGCAGGTATTAATGATACTCCTGAAATGAACCCAGAATCAGCCCAGGCTTTGATTAAACAGGTAACTAAAAATCAAAAGGTTAAAAAGGGTTTGGTAATGCGATCGCTACGGGCTAGTTTGACAGGTGAGTTACATGGTCCCGATCTTACTCAAACTTGGTTACTCTTGAATCAGTTGGGAGTAGATAAAACTCGTCTGCAACAAAGCTTAGATAAAATCTCTAGTTAATTAGAAATATTACTAAGTGTTAAAAAAAATGCTTTTTTTGACCTATCTTGCCAAATTATAGATACAACCATTAGTGTTCCTAATAGTATAGTTGTCAATTAGTATAAGAATACTATTAAAAACCGTGATTTTTACTGCGCTTTTTGGTTGAATAGACCATACAGATTAAACCTGGTAATTATAAGCGTAGTCCATTCAATTGAAAACTGCTGTAAATCGTTAATGGTTCATATAAAGCGCATCGAACTATCTCATTTTAAATCCTTTGGGGGAACAACTAAAGTTCCCATCTTACCTGGCTTTACAGTGGTTTCAGGGCCCAATGGTTCAGGAAAATCGAATATTTTAGATGCACTGTTATTCTGTTTAGGTTTGGCAAGTTCTAAGGGAATGCGCGCTGATCGCTTACCTGACTTGGTTAATAATAGGCAAACTGGTAGTGGGAAAGTAGCCGAGGCGGTGGTTTCTGTTACTTTCGACTTGACTGATTTGGGTGATTTGTCGGATGTGGTGACAACGGTTACTCAAGAATCTGATCTGGTTGCTACGGAAGATACTCAACAAGCTGTGGAAACGCCCGAAGATCTGGAGGAGGAAGTTACAACAGTAAATCACGAGGATAAAAAAATTATTGCGATCGCCAATGGTAATAGTTTGGAGTGGCAAGTAACTAGAAGGTTGCGGGTGGGCAAAAATGGTAATTATACTTCGACTTTTTATATTAATGGACAGGTGGCTAGCGTTAGCGAAGTTCATGGATATTTAGAAAAGTTGAGGATTTACCCCGAAGGTTATAATGTGGTGTTGCAAGGGGATGTTACCAGTATTATTACGATGAATTCCCGTCAAAGACGCGAGATCATTGATGAATTGGCAGGAGTAGCAGCATTTGACCGTAAAATTGAGCAAACCCGCAAAACTCTTGATAAGGTACAGGAAAGAGCCGAAAAATGTCAGATTATTGCTGTTGAATTAGTTGCTAATCGCGATCGCTTGGCAGCAGATCGGGTTAAGGCGGAAAAGTATCGTCAGTTAAAGGAAAAGGTACAAAATAAGAAGCATCTGGAAAAGGTTTTAGTTTGGCGATCGCTTACAACTCAGCAGGAAGAGTTACAGGCATTGATTAGTGCAGGGGAAACCCAAGCAGCAGAATTAGTTGTTAGTATTGGGCAATTGGATGGGGAAGTTACAGCCCATCGCCAAGGGTTAGATTCACTTAACGCTCAAGTAAAAGCCCTGGGGGAAGATGAACAATTAGCTGTCGCCTCGGATTTAGCTACCCAAAAAGCCAAGCAAAATCAATTACAGCAGAAGCAGGAAGAGTTAAATAGCACTAGGCAGAAAAAACAATTAGCTTTAGTGCAAACACAGCAGAATTTAGCCGAGTATCAGCAGGAAATTCGAGAACTTGAGCAACAAAAACAGCAGTTAGAGACAGAAATTATTCCCGTCTTGGAACAACAGACACAAACAGCCAGGGAAACTCTTAATCATAGTAAAGCTGATGCGGATGCGATCGCTATTGCCTCTGAGGCTTGGGTACAAGAGCAAGCTAATCTTTCTCGTCAGGTATCTGCTATCTTAGATATTCTTAGCCCCCAGCGTACTGAACAGGCTAGAATTAACGAGAAGTATAATCAGCTACAGCAAAATATTACTGAACAAACCCAGTCTTTAGCTACTGTCTCAGATGAACTTGAAGCTAAACAAACTGAATATGATGCCTTGGCTACCCAAGTAGAGCAAGAACAAGCCCAGGTACAAGATATTGCTCAACAACTCGCAGCAATAGAAAGCGATCGCTCTGTGGTGGAGGAAACCCAGCAGCGTTTACTTACCGAACAGCGAGATAAGCAAAGGGAATTGGATAAGTTGGAGGCTAAAAGCCAAGCCCAACAAGAGATACAGGGAACTTATGCCAGCAAAGTTATCCTCAATTCTCAGCTTGCAGGAGTGGAAGGGTTGGTAGTGCAGTTAGGACAAGTTGAACAGCCTTATCGTTTGGCATTAGAAACCGCAGCAGGAACTAGATTAGGCTATATTGTGGTGGAAAATGATACGGTTGCAGCAGTTGGCATCGAACTTTTAAAACGAGAACGGGCTGGTAGAGCTACCTTCTTACCTTTAAATAAGATTCAAGTCCCCCAAATTCCTAACATTGCAACTATGCGTTTGGGACGAGGATTTATTGATTTGGCGGTTAATTTGGTTAAATGTGACCCTCGTTACCAGGATATCTTTGCCTATGTTTTTGGTAACACGGTTATCTTTGATTCTCTAGATAATGCTCGTTCTCAGTTAGGTAAACATCGTATTGTTACCCTAGAAGGGGAAATTTTAGAAGTTAGTGGGGCGATGAGTGGGGGAAGTATTTCTAGTCGTTCTGGGTTGCATTTTGGGGGTATTGCTAACGCTGAGTCGCAACAGGGAATTAAATTAAAGGCTCGTTTGGCAGAGATTGCGCCCATCATAACTAACTATTCTCAAATAATAGCAGAACATTTGATCCAAATCAAGAATTTATCAGCACAATTAAATGAAGCAAGACAATTAGGCAGAGATAATCAAATTTTGGCAACGCAGTTAGAAAAGGAAATAAAACGTTTAACTGCCCAACGGGAGTTATTAATTAATCAGCTACATAATAATCGCTCTCAACGGGATGAAATTGAAACTAGAATGGCAATTTTAAATAGCGAAATTCCCAGTTTAGAAAGTCAGTTAAACGCCCTACAAGAACAATTACAAGTATTAGAATCATCCCATTCCCAGAGCGAGTGGCAACAGGTACAAACAATTATTAAAGAGCAAGAAAACCAACTACAGCAACAGTCAGAAAATTTAAGACAAGCAGAAACCAAACTATTAGCTACAAATAATCAATATCAACGTCTAGGTGAAAAAATAACGGCAGCAGAAGAACATATTATCGGCATAAATAACGAACAGGAAACGATTAAAGAACAACAAACAACTATAGAATCGCAACTAATAGAAATTAAAGATAAAATTAACGAGTTAGAAACACAACTACAACAACTAACAGAAAAATTAGGTGTAACCAAACAACTACGCGATAACCTAGAAAACAATCTAAACAAATTGCGCGATCGCCTGCACAAACAAACTTGGCAATTAGAAAAACTGCAACAGAATCAACAAGAAAGACAAACCAGCCTCAACACCATACAACAACAAATAATTGAGCAAGAACAAGAACTTCCTAATCCACTTCCCGACATTCCACAACTAATCGATGAATCTGATCTAGAACCAGGAGACAAAATCACCTTTGCCAATCTCCAAGAGCAATTAGAACAACTACAAAAGCAAATTCGTCAAGGAGAAAAACGCTTAGAAGCAATGGAACCTGTCAATATGTTGGCATTAGAAGAATATGAAAAAACCGCAGCCAGGTTAGAACAATTATCTCAAAAATTAGACACCATCGAAGCAGAAAGAACTGAACTCTTATCGCGAGTAGAAAAATTTACCACCTTACGTTTACGGGCTTTTAAAGAATCCTACGATGCGGTTAATGAAAACTTTCAAAAAATATATGCCGAACTTTCCGATGGTGATGGACATCTACAACTAGAAGACGAAACAGATCCCTTTAACGGAGGTTTAAATTTAGTTGCCCATCCTAAAGGTAAAGCAGTACAAAAATTGAGTTCAATGTCTGGAGGAGAAAAATCCTTAACCGCATTAGGTTTTATCTTCTCACTCCAGAAATATCGTCCTTCCCCTTTCTATGCCTTTGATGAAGTAGATATGTTTCTCGATGGTGCAAACGTGGAAAAACTATCTCGTATGGTTAAAAAACAAGCACAATCAGCCCAATTTATAGTTGTAAGTCTACGTCGTCCCATGATTGAAGCTTCCGAAAGAACTATCGGTGTAACTCAAGCAAGAGGCGCGCATACTCAAGTATTAGGTATAAAAATGAAGTAAAGAGCCAATTCAAACTAGATTACTTGCTTTTTAAGTTCCGATTCGACAGTATATACTACTTGATAAAGATGATATTCATTATCTGCAACACCTTGCCAATAGGGTTCATCCTTCCCAAAACCAGGTTCTTTTACTAGTTCTTCAATAGCCTGAGAATCTGTCCATTGACCATAGTTAATTACCCTTGTACCATCCAAACTACGATGGAAGGTAGCGGAAATTAAACCAGCTTGCTCCATTGCAGGTTTAAGATGTTCAATAGCCAATTCAACCATCCGAGGCTGATTTTCTGGCTGCATACTAAATTCTGCAAAATGAACTATATATTCCCCTACTTTAATCTCAGGTGTGCCGACTTTAGATTCTGATGCCACAATTTCATACACATGGGAGTCTGGAGGATCAAATTCAAATAGTTTTGTAGCTTCTACTTTATCTGAGGCATTTTGAATAAATTTCTCAAAAATTACTGCATCGTTAATAAACGTCTCAAAAGCTTCTACACTCTCCCACTGAGCATAATTAGCAACCTTAACCCCGTCTAAACTTTTATGCAAATTAGCTGAAACAAAACCAGGATAAGTCTTTAAAACGTTTAAAAACTCTTGAAGTATATCAATTAGTTCCTGTTGTTGTTCAGGTTTGACCGTAAAAATAATAATTACGATTGTCAAACTATTGTCTAGAGAAAGAATAGCCATAATTTAATGTAAAATCAACAACTCGAATATCACAAATAATTAAACGACCTAAATTATAATTATTTTTCAAAGTCTTACAACTACTATTAAATTGCCGTAAGCTGTTGTAACAATACAATTAAGATTGTCGTTGTTTGGTGTGTTTTATTTAAATACTTAATAAAAGAGTACCACTAAGAGTGACCAGTTATCAGTTACGAGCGGTTGCATTCGTAATACACAAATTAAATAACGTTTATTACTAAAAATTTATTACTTATCAGTGATTCAAATACAAACCTTAGAAGAATTATCACTTAACGCTTTCCCCAGCTTACAGCAGATTATTTATGATGGTTGGATTTTGCGCTTTGCTCAAGGATATACCAAGCGTGCCAATTCCATCACACCTTTATATCCTGGTACATTACCTTTAAACACCAAAATTCAATATTGCGAGCAAGTTTATTCTAGGTTTGCCCAAAAGCCCATCTTTCGTTTAACTAATACCAATCAAACAGCAACTTTAAACCAAACCCTAACCCAATTAGGATATCAACAGGAAGAAAATATTAGCCTGCAACTCAAAACCATAGTAGCCAAACAAACATCCTTCAATCAATCTTTGATCACGCTAAATGATGCAGTTTCCGAAGAATGGTTAGATCATTATGTCCATGCGGTTAATTTACCCATCCAACATTGGGATACCCTAGGGACAATTTTATCAATTATTCCCCATCCTACTTGCTATGCTTGGTTAAAAGATGCCCATCGCTTTTGTTGTTGTGGTTTGGGAGTGTTGCAAAATCAATATTTAGGTTTATATTTTATCGCTACAGCTAAACAACAGCGTCGTAAAGGTTATGCAGCACAATTAATCTCTGCCATGTTGCATTGGGGTAAAAACAATGGTGCAACTCAGGCTTATTTACAAGTAGAAACCGAGAATCAAGCAGCAATTAATTTGTACAATAAATTAGGTTTTACTGAAGTTTATCAATATTTTTATCGTCTTAAACCATGAATGATCCCGTAACTCAGCCTTATATCAAACTCGATCAGTTTCTTAAGTGGCAAGGAATTGCCCAAACGGGAGGGGAAGCCAAAATTATCATTAAACAAGGGATAGTAGAAGTTAATGGCGAAGAAGAAATTAGACGAGGTAGAAAATTAGTAACAGGCGATCGCGTTACTGTGGCTGGAATTACTCACCGCGTCGAACTGTCTTAAGTTTAAAAAAAATATTAGTCATAATCATCATGTTGCCAAGTAAATTAACATCTCCTGCTATTGCTGTTGGTAGTTTAAGACGTATACATCATATCGCTCTCAACGTTAAAGATCTTGCAGCCTCGCGTTATTTTTATGGACAAGTTTTAGGGTTACATGAACTTACAGGGGTAGAAATTCCTTCTACACTAATTGAATTGGTAGCAGCAGGTAAGGTGGCGAATTTTCAAACTCCCGACGGCATAATTATTGATTTATTTAGTGAACCTAATTTGTTTCCTCCTGATGCAGATCCCAAAAAAGAATTTACTCGCGCTAATCATTTAGCTTTTGATATCGATCCTAGTCATTTTGAACAGGCGGTAAATATACTTAAAGATCTTGAGATCCCTATCGCCTCCGATGTTGTAACTCGTCCTACGGGTAAAGGTTTTTATATTTATGATCCAGATGGTTTTATTGTGGAAATCCGTTGTGATCCGCTTTAGTCATAGAATGTGGCTTGTTTAACCAATAATATGTTAAGCAATGTAAAAAAAAGATAAACTTCCGTAAGGTCGCGGATGGCGATCCCTAAATATTTTTAAATAATTGTCATATAAGCTTACAAACTGACAAACAAGTGATGCGACTACGGGATTTGACATCCCGTAGCTTCCGTCACCCTTGTACGGGTCAAAGAATTTCCAACTAATATTTAATATTAATAAATTTTAAGATTGAAAACTTAAAGCGGAATTTCTTTTGTAAGTAATAACGAAAATGCGGTCTAGAAGCCTTTAGCTTTTAATACTAAGGTAATCGATCGCAACTGTTTGATGAATTGTTTTGTAATTCTTATGGCTAATGACAATACTGAACCATCTGCTTTAAGTGATGTGGAATGGGTGCAAATTGCGCCAGGTAAAGTTATAGTTGCAAACCGAGAGCGTGGCTGGTTATATCAACCTCGTTCAGCAGAAGATCGCTTTTCTCTACCAATGCAAGGTGTTGGCAATATTGCTACATCTTACAAACTATTAGATACAGCGATCGCAGTGGCTAAATATACTATACAGTCTAACCTTAGACCACCTACTTTAACACCCACTCGTTGGATATGGCGATTAGCAAGTGCTTATCATTTGACTTTCCCTGTATCCAAATTAATGACAGATGCAGCTAAAGGTTTTTCCGCCAGCAACCGTAATCATTTAGCAGCATGGGCTTTAGAAAAGGCTCAAGAAGAACAAGGTCATGATCGCCTCGCTTTACTTGATATTCAATCTTTAGGATATGAAGCTGAAGCAGTCGTTAAGGCATTAGTTCCTTCCGCAGCAGTTTTATTGGTCGATTACTTGCGTCGTAGTACACAAGATGACGATCCCATTGATTGTGTAGGCTATTCCTATACGATGGAGCGTTTATCTTTAGGTATTGGGGATGATTACATCGAAAAAATTGAGGCATTATTACCAGCCGATATTAATGCGACTCGCTGTTTACGGGTACATAGCTCTGTGGGAGCAGATGCAGATCACGTAGATGAAACAGTTGCAATGGTAGCTTCTCTAACTCCTACTGAACGAACCCGTGTAGCTAGAGCTTGTTATGAAACTGCGCTGATGTGTTTTAGTCCACCACCTGAAAATTATATTTTAGATCAACAACTTCAGGATATTTTACAACCTTTAAAGTTTAGTTAATTTCATTAGCTGAATCAATAATTTAAGAATAAACAAACAATTTTTAATATTATCTATTGCCGTCAATACAAATTAGGAGAATTAACATGAATACTGCAACCGCTACTATAATCAAATCTGTTGATGATACTCTTGATATTTTAGCTCAATTTGCCCTTGAAATCGATTTGGAAAGTATTTTACATGAAGAATTAGAGTTAGGTTTAGCTAGTGATATTAGCAACGCTTTCTAATTGATTAAAGCTACGAGAAATCAAGATTAAGTCAATAATTGAGCAGGTGTTAAGGCATCTGCTTTTTATTTTTTAAAATTAGATAAAAATATTGATAGGTAGATCAGGCGATCGCTAATTAAAGTTTAAAGGGAGATTAATATATTGTTAGCTGATTATGAAATATTATCTTTGCCAAAAGTAAGCCTGGAAACTAAGGAGTTGCTCCCTGAATTTTCTGGTATATATTATGTCGTTGATGAAAATAAAATAGTCTGGTATATCGGCAAGGCTAAAAATATTCGTAAACGTTGGCAAGGTAAATCTCATCATCGCATTTATCAATTAAAACTCTTAAAACATAAATATTTCGATATCTTCTATGAATATATTGATTTATTTCAGTTAGATATAAGAGAAAAACAACAAATAGCCAAATATATTCCACATCTTAATAATAGTCCTGTTAAAAGTAAAAAAGTTTATCCTACAGAAACTTTATTGCGAGAGACAATTGTTAAAGTATAAAATTTTGCTTTTATTTTAGGTATAGAACCACCTCGAAGAGAAATAAAAGAGCAAATTAATATAGCATGGGTAATTAAAGAACAATGGTTAGATTTACCAATTATTCATTTATCTTTCAACTTTTTAGATTTCCAAGCTATATTCGAGCCTCAGTCTACAAATGAACAAGAAGCATTAATCAAAGCTGTATTTATTACTCGTAAAGCTTACCATTAGTAAATGGGAAAGTTTACCCAAAAAATATCCTTACATATTTCGCTTGCGTGTTGATGGCTATATTACTGAATTTAACTACGTAAATATTTGGATAGCTGATTGCCTGACACAAGTAGCTAAAAGTATTGATACCTGGTAAGAGAAAAGAAAAGGGGGAGTATTCATGGGAAGTCGCATTAGCCCTTTTGTTTTCTACCGTTGATGGTATGACAATTCAAATTAAAGGAAAGAACTCAGACAAAGAGTCGATCCGCATTGAAAACGTGGTATTAGCTATCTCAAGATTGGCTGACGGTGGCTAAGAGGGGTATTACATAAAGATCGCCATTTATTCAAACCCACGGCTTTAATTAGTACAGATCTTTAACCTTGTTTCGCTTCCAAGAAAGCCAAAAGACAATACTATGGTGCTATTCGGTTTAGTGGGATTGATGAGATTAAAAGTTCTATTGTTTAGCTTTTTGGAGATGTGTCAGGCAGTCAGGATTATTGATAATAGTCTTTCATTTTTTGAGAGATTACTTTGCTCAATCTGTTTCCAAGATCGCTTTTACCTCTCTTGTGTCGCCCTTACAGATATTTTTGTTAAGACAATTTTTAAGCACTTCTGCTAAGTGCTCTACATTAGGTTCTTCAAGCATGGAAAAGTGATGACCAGGAACAGGATAAATATCTATCTCTTGTCCGACTAAATTTTTCCAACCTAAATATTCATCTCTTTCACGACCAACTCCACCAAAGGAGTCCTTTGTTCGCATCAGAATAACCTTACCTGGATAAAACTTGAGCTGGTGATTTTTTCTTGCTGTGTCGTTTCTAGCTTCGATGAATATGTTATGCAGTCTTAGAGATAAAGGAAGATCGAAATATTGGAACACTTTAACAGATAGCTTCTGGAAATTGTATTCTAAATCGTCTTGAAGCCATCTTTTCCAATCTAGAACTCTTTCTATAACGTAGTTATGTTTTCTTTCCAATAGATTATTAAAATGAATTATAATTCGTTGGGAGAATGGTAATCGTTTGCTGGAAGTTGGTGCGTTAGAATCAAGCAATATTAACTTGTCTACTTTTTCTCCTTGTTGATTGAGTTGTCGTGACATTTCAAAAGCTAATTGACCGCCGAAAGAATAACCTCCCAACAAGTAAGGACCAATGGGCTGAATTTTTTTTATCTCCTGAATATAATAAGCTGCCATCTCTTCAACTGTAGTCAGTATTTCTGCTTCTCCGTTTAATCCTTGTGGTTGTATCCCATAAACAGGTCGCTCCGTTCCAAGGTAGTTAGCTAAATTACGATAGACTAATACGCTAGTTCCTTTAGCGTGCAATAAGAACAAAGGTAGTTTAGAACCTTTAGGTTGAATGGGAACTAAACAAGATCCAGCAGCTAAAGATTGTTTTTGGTCAATAATATTAGATAAATCTTTAACAGTAGGAGCTTCAAAAAGAGTGGCTAGGGGAAAAACTCTACCAAATACTTGCTCGATTTTGGCAAATAGGCGCAATGCTAATAAAGAGTGCCCACCCAACTCAAAGAAATTGTCGTGAATACCTACTTGGTCGATACCCAGAACATTAGCCCAGATAGTTGCTAATATCTCTTCCGTACGATTACTAGGTGGAACAAATTCAGAATCTAATTGAATATTGGAGGCATCTGCTGCAGGTAGGACATGACGGTCGATTTTGCCATTGGGAGTCAGAGGCAAAGTGTCCAAGAACACAAAGGCATTAGGCACCATGTAATTGGGTAGGCGTTCTTGCACAAAAGAGCGCAAATCACTACTGTTCAATTGTTCTTGTTGGGGAACAACATAGGCAACAAGGCGTTTATCACCAGGAATATCTTCTCTGACAATGACGACTTTTTCCCGAATACCGGGGTGTTGGGCAAGTACAGATTCTATTTCGCCAAGCTCAATCCGAAAACCGCGTATTTTCACTTGGTAATCTTGACGACCGAGAAATTTAATGTTGCCATCAGGAAGATAGCAAGCTAAATCTCCCGTCTTGTAGAGGCGGGCTTGAGGGTCATCACTAAAAGGATTGGGTATAAATTTCTCAGCCGTGAGTTCCAGACGGTTGAGATAACCTTCGGCTAAACCATCGCCACCAAGATATAGTTCTCCAGGAACCCCGATTGGCAAGAGTTGTAGATATGTATCTAAAATATAAACATTAGTGTTAGCGATCGCTCTGCCGATGGGAATTGTTACTGCCCCTTCTGATATATCTTCTACCCGATACCAGGTAGAAAAAGTGGTATTTTCCGTAGGTCCGTATACATTCAGTAAATTTTCTGGTGCACCATGTAGTAATACTTTCTCCGCAGAACGGGGGTCAGCAGCTTCACCGCCAAACAGTACGTATCGCATAGTCTGGAAAGCTGTAGGCACTTCCTTGGTAATTTGGTTAAAAAGTGCTGTGGTCAAAAACATGACTGTCAAACCCTGCTCTTGGATAGAGGTAGCAAATTTTTGAGGCGAAAGAACAATATCCTGACTAATTATCACTAGGCAGGCTCCATTTAGTAATGCCCCCCAAATTTCAAAGGTGGCAGCATCGAAGGAGCAATTAGATACTTGAGCAATGACATCAGTAGAATTGATTTGTACGTAGTCAGTGTTAAGCACTAAACGATTGATACCTTTGTGAGGAATGATTGTCCCCTTGGGTTTGCCCGTAGAGCCTGATGTATAGATCACATAAGCAATATTTTCTGGAGTAGTAGTTGTTACCAGGTTATCTTGGCTATTATGTTTAATATTTTCCCAATCTAAATCCAGAACAACTTGTTTGATCCCAAGTTCGGGTAGTTGATGGATCAGGTGTTTTTGTGTCAACAGCACGTATACTTGGGAGTCTGACAACATCAGATTTAGGCGTTCTTTAGGATACTTAGAATCTAAAGGCACATAAGCACCACCTGCCTTGAGAATTCCTAATAGTCCCACTAGCATTTCAATAGAACGTTCGATACAAATACCCACCAGCACATCTGGTTGGACACCCAATTTCTGCAAGTGATGGGCTAGTTGGTTGGCTCGCTGATTTAGTTCTCGGTAGGTGAGTTGCTGTCCTTCAAACTCTACCGCTACTGCATCTGGTGTACGCTCTACCTGCGACTCAAATAACTGATGAATACATTTTTGAGGATACTCTGTGGCAGTATCATTCCATTTGACCAACAATTGGTGTTTCTCATCTGTTGTCAGCAGGGGTAATTGGTCAATGGTTTGTTGGGGATTGTCGATAATGCCTTCGAGCAAAGTCTGGAAATGTGCCGTCATCCGTTCAATCGTGGCAGCATCAAATAAATCCGTGTTGTAGTTCCATGATCCTGCGAGTATCCCGTCCTTCTCGGTAACTGACAGAAGTAAGTCAAATTTCGACGTTTCTGCTTGCAATTCTAAGGGATTTTCCTTTAAGCCTAGCAGTTGTTTCGAGCGTCCTGGAGCATTCTGTAACACAAACATTACTTGGAACAAGGGACTATAACTCAAGGATCGTTCTGGGTTTAGTTCCTCAACTAGTTTCTCGAAGGGCAAATCTTGATGAGCATAGGCATCTAGTGTGATTGAACGCACTCCTCCTAGTAATTCCTGAAAACTGGGATTCCCCGATAAATCCGTGCGTAGCACTAAAGTATTAACAAAACAGCCAATTAAACCTTCTATCTCAACCCGATTACGCCCTGCAATGGGAGAGCCTACCACAACATCATTTTGTCTGCTGTAGCGATATAGTAGGATTTGAAAAGCTGCTAACAAGGTCATATAAAGAGTGACCCCTTCCTGACGACAAAGATGTTTTAGTCCATCCCTCAAGCCTTGGGAGAGGATGAAAGATTGGCTTGCACCACGATAAGTTTGAACTGCTGGACGGGGACGGTCTGTAGGTAATTCTAGTAGTGGTTTTGCACCTGCTAGTTGCTGTTGCCAATAGCTCAGTTGCTGGTCTAATATTTCACCTGACAGCCATTCTCTCTGCCAAACCGCATAGTCAGCGTATTGAATGGGCAGTTTTTCTAATGGATTGGGTTGACCATCTAAGAAAGCTTGATAAAGTTGTGTTAATTGCTTCGAGAGGATGCCCATTGACCAACCATCGGCAGCAATATGATGCATGACTAACAACAAGATATGCTCCTGTGGTGCTAATTTTAGCAAACAACCCCGTAGCATCATGTCTGATGATAGATCGAATGGTTGTTGACTTTCTTGTTGCAGTAGTTTTTGTATCTGGGTTTCCTGTTCTGCTTGCTCATACTGCTGTAGTTCAATAATAGGCAGTTCTACTAATTTAGGTGCAGTAATGACTTGTATGGGGTTGCCGTTTTCGGAAATATAATTGGTGTGGAGTACCTCGTGGTGAGCAACTATGGCATCTAGTGCTTGCTGTAGTACTGTAATGTTGAGGTCGCCACTTAATCTTACTGACCAGGGTATGGTGTAGAAGGGATTATTAGGTTCTAGTTGGGCTAAAAACCACAATCTTTGCTGGGCAAAGGACAATGGGACACTGTCGCGTTTTTCCCTAAGAGATATTATTTGGTATTTGGATAATTCAGCTGCTTGGTTCTGATGCTGAGCAATTGTTTGAGCTAATGTGATAATTGTCGGGTTTTCAAACAGCGATTGCAATGGTATTTCTAAGTTGAAGGCTTGTCGTATCCGTGAAATTACTTGAGTTGCCAGTAGGGAATGTCCACCTAACTTAAAGAAATCGTCGTTAATACCAACTTGATCGACACCCAGAACATCAGCCCAGATAGTGGCTAAGATCTCTTCTGTAGGATTACTGGGTGGAACAAATTCAGTATCTAATTGAAGATTAGAGGCATCTGGTGCAGGTAAAGCGCGACGGTCTACTTTGCCGTTCGGGGTTAATGGCAGGGCATCCAAAACCATAAATTGCGTCGGTATCATGTAGTTTGGCAATCTTGCTTGGAGAAATTTGCGTAATACTGATATTTGATGGTGAGCAACCTGACCATTTTCTAGATCTCGAACAAAGTAACCAACTAAAGTTTTGTTGATCCCTCTATCTTCTCGGACAATCGCTATCGCTTGTTTGACTCCAGGACAGTTGGTCATTGTCTGTTCAATTTCGCCAAGTTCAATGCGAAAGCCTCGAACTTTCACTTGGTAGTCAATCCGTCCCAAGCATTCAATCTGACCATTGGGTAAGAATCTGGCTAAGTCGCCAGTTTTATACAATTTGCTTTCGGGTACTGCACTGAAAGGATTCGGGATGAATTTTTGCTCAGTAAGTTCGGGGCGATTGAGATATCCCCGTGCTACCCCTGCTCCAGCTATATGTAGTTCCCCTAACACGCCAATCGGAACGGGCTGTAAATTTGGATCTAAGATGTATATTTGAGTATTGGCAATTGGATGTCCGATAGTTATTGCTTGATCGCCTGTTTGCACTTGACAACCAGTTGACCATATAGTAGTTTCTGTAGGGCCATAAAAATTCCACAGTTCGACACCCATTGATAGCAGCTTTTGGGCTAAATCTTGAGGTAAAGCCTCGCCTCCAGAAATTATTTTTAGCTTGTTTTTAAAAGAACTTTGCTCCGCAGCTAATAATTGCCAAGTGACGGGCGTTGCTTGCATAAAGGTAGTTCCATAGCGCTCAATCGCCTGTTTAAGCTTTGTGCGATCAACAGCAACTTCTCTGCTAACCACTACTAACTGCGCTCCCACAATTAAAGGAGTAAAAATTTCTAGTACAGAAATATCAAACGAAATAGTAGTAATTGCCAAGAATACATCATCTGCTGTCAAACCTGGTTTTTGTTTAATGCTGCTTAAAAGATTAACTGCATTTTTGTGAGAAACTAAAACTCCTTTGGGTTTGCCTGTGGAACCAGAAGTATAAATAACGTAAGCTAAATTATCGGGTTTAACCTCAACAGAAATAGCTACTTGGTCATTAGCAATAGTTTCGCGATCGCCATCTAGGCAAACAACTGTTGCAGTAGACTCTGGCAGTCGGGATGCTAAAGATTTTTGCGTAACCAAAACTCTGACTTGTGCATCTTGCAGAATCAAGGAAATTCTCTCGGTCGGATAAGCTGGATCGAGAGGAACGTAAGCACCACCAGCCTTGAGAACGCCCAACAGAGCTACAACCATTTCTAGAGAACGTTCGATACAAATACCCACCAGCACATCTGGTTGGACACCCAATTTCTGCAAGTGATGGGCTAGTTGGTTTGATCGCTGATTTAGTTCTCGGTAGGTGAGTTGCTGTCCTTCAAACTCTACCGCTACTGCATCTGGTGTACGCTCTACCTGCGACTCAAATAACTGATGAATACATTTTTGAGGATACTCTGTGGCAGTATCATTCCATTTGACCAACAATTGCTGTCTCTCATCTGTTGTCAGCAGGGGTAATTGGTCAATGGTTTGTTGGGGATTGTCGACAATGCCTTCGAGCAAAGTCTGGAAATGTGCCGTCATCCGTTCAATCGTGGCAGCATCAAATAAATCCGTGTTGTAAGTAAAAGTACCCTGTAGCCCAGATTCTGACTTGACGAGCGACACATCTAAGTCAAATTTTGCAGCTACGTTTGCCACCTTGAGCAGTTTGACTGACAAATCTTCTAACTCTTCATCGTAATCGGGGACGTTTTGCCAGGTAAACATCACTTGAAATACGGGATGGTGACTTACATTTCTGTCTAGCTCTAGCTGTTCGACTACTTTACTAAAGGGTAGATCTTGATGGGCGTAGGCATCTAATGTGACTTGTCGAACTTGCTGTAGTAAAGCCGCAAAACTGGGTTGGTTAGCTAAATTAAGGCGCAAAGCTAGGGTATTGACAAAGAAGCCAATTAAAGATTCAACTTCTTGGTAATTACGATTAGCAATGGGAGAACCAATGACAATATCTTCCTGACGACTATAGCGGTGCATCAACACCCCAAATGCTGCCAATACGGTCATGTACAAAGTTGTACCTGATCGCTGAGAGAGAGTTTGCAGTTGGTTGGTCAACTCTTGAGAAAATTGGAACGAGTGACTATTACCGTCAAAGGTTTGTTTGGCTGAACGGGGACGGTCTAGGGGAAGTTCTAAAGTGGGAGGAATTCCTGCCAACTGATTTTGCCAATATTCTATTTGGGGAACTAAAGTCACATCATTAAAATGCTCCCGTTGCCAAAGGGCAAAATCGGCATATTGAATTGGTAAAGGTTTTAATTCTGCTTTGGTTTGAGCCATCAAAGCTCGATAGAACGTCCAAAGTTCGTCAACGAGCATATTCATCGACCAGCCATCGGCGACAATGTGATGAACTGTTAACAGAAGTACGTGGCTGTTGTCTTCTAAATAAAGCAATTTAGCTCGAATTAGAGGAGCTTGAGTCAGATCAAAAGATAGTTGCGCTTCTTCTTTTGCTAACTGAATAACGCGCAAGTCGCGTTCATCTGGAGCAAATTCCCTGAGATCAATGAGCTTAAGCTCGATCGCTACTGCGGGTGCGGGTACAATTTCTTGTTGCCCAATCCCCTCAACTGTAATAAACCTGGTGCGAAGAGCTTGATGGCGTTCTATAGTCGCTGCGATCGCTTTTTGTAAACAGTCACGGTTTAAACTACCTGTCAGGCGTATAATCTGCCTCTGATTATAGGTGGCATTTTGCCCTTCAAGTTGATCTAAAAACCATAATCCTTGTTGCATATAGGAAAGAGGTGCTTGTGCTTCTCCCCTAGCAGGAATTGTAGTTAATGGTGTATCGGTGGTTTTTTGAAGATTGCGCTCAATCAACTTACTTAATTGACCTATTGTGGGGGCTTGAAAAAGATCTAGAATTGGTAATTCGATCTTTAGCTCTTCTCTTAGGCGAGAGACAATCTGGAACACCAGTATGGAATGTCCCCCCAACTCAAAAAAGTCATCATGAATGCCAATTTCTGGCACATTTAACACTTTCTGCCATATATAAGCTAATTGTTGTTCTAACTCAGTTCGCGGTGCCACTCTCTCGACGGTTTTGCTTCTGGCAGCACCTAGCAAAGTTTCTATTCTTTGGACAATTGCCTCAAATTCACCCGCTTCAAAACTTTGTTTCAGTTGCGATCGCTGAATTTTGCCAATCGAAGTTTTGGGAATTGCTTCTGGCTCGACAGGAATTAAATAAGAGGGATTGATACCAATCTTACGAACGATCTGTTGCTGAATTTTTTTGAGTAATTCTAATAAAGCTACATCCTCAGAGATAGTCGTATGGAAAAAGATCGCTAAGCGATCGGTGTTACTATGTGGTTGTCGGATTCCACAGGCAGCAGTGTAAGAGACCTCGACACCCGCAATTTCTTCCACGACACCTTCAATTTCGTGACTGTAATAATTACTACCATTGATAATAACTACATCTTTAATTCTACCAGTAATCGTCAAACGTCCTTGAGCTAAAAAACCTAAGTCTCCAGTTTTAAACCAACCATCGGCAGTAAAAGCTTCTTGATTAGCCTCTAAGTTTTGCTCATAACCAGAGGTAACTGTAGCTCCTTTAACTTGCAGATAACCAGTAGTTGATTCTGTAACTATTTGATCTTGTTCGTCAACTATGCGTAGGCTAATACCAGGCACTGGCAAACCCAATTCGGCAAAAGAATTATTTTCAGCTATTGCCAAGTCGGACAAATACTGCTCTGAATGAGTCACTCCTGATGAAGTCTCTGCCATTCCCCAAGAAGAATGCATTGCAGTCTTGCTCAGTCCATGAGGATTAAGTAATTCCCATAATTTAATTGCTGTCTGGGGTACGATTGGTTCAGCTGTATTGAGAAAAGATTTGAGGGAAGTTAAATTCCAATGCCGCTTTTTTATTTCCTCGGCGCGGTCATTGAGTAAAGCGAAAGCAAAATTTGGTGCCCAGGTAGTGGTGACTCGATAGCGTTCCAGCCAATCCAGCCATTGCAAAGGCTCTTGTAAAACCATTGCCGTAGGAGCGTGAATTTGCTTGCAACCTAAATAGACCATTCTGATGACACATCGAATCAAGGGACCAGGATGGTCTAAAGGAAGCCAATTTAACGAGATATCTTGACTGGTAAACCCTGCCATTTGAGATGTGGCAGCGATGCTGTTGATGATATTTTGATGGCTTAACTTGACGGTTTTATGTGTACCAGTACTACCAGATGTTAGCAGCATCAATGCTACATCGTCAGGCTTGGCTAAATGATAATCAGTTGTTGATGTAGACGAAGGCAACTGATTCAAGGTTGCTAATTTTAAATTTTCGATCTTGAGTTGAGCGGCTAAATTTATAATGGGGGCAGCTAGTTTTTCATTAGTCAGTACTAAAGGTTGATCTAAAATTCGCCAAGCAGTGTGTAGTTTTTTTGCAGCACTGTTATCAGGCTCATAAATGGGTGCTATGGCAAGGGGGACTGGAACGAAACCTCCTAAAATACACGCCCAAAAAGCCGTAAGAAAATCTTGATTTTGATCTAGTTGCAGAATTATTTGATCTTTTGGTTTTAGCCCAAGCTGTTTCAATCCTGTGAGGATTTTGGTGGCTGTTTCTCTTAACTCTAAATAACTTTGGAAATTTTTGCTTCCATCAAACTGAATATAGCTTATTCCTTCCGTAGAATTTTGTTCCGCAGTTTTTAATAAGATTTCAGTTAGATTTTGGGCGATACCTTCTGGCAACTGTAATGAGTCCCCATGGGAAATAGCTAGCCTACTTGTCTCAACATCTTTCATATTGTTACTTTTTAAGCCAAAAATTTGGATGCTTTAAAGTTTATTTAAGTTCTATTGCAATTTACTGAGTTATGCTAACACTTACTATTAAATAGAATCAACCAGGCTCAAATCAACTTCATGATTTCTTCACGGAGATATACTTCAGATCCTGATTGCCTGACACAAGTAGCTGAAAGTATTGATACCTGGTAAGAGAAAAGGGCGAGTATTCATGGGAAGTCGCATTAGCCCTTTTGTTTTCTCAAGAAATTAAAAATAGGCTCTATGAGGCTGACTTACCAGGATTGAAATTGACATTTAACAAGGAAAGTATTGCTAAATAAAAAATAAAGACAATTTAATCATTGCCTTTACAGTTAGATTATTAATCTATCATTTATAAGTTAAATTTTAGCTTCTTCTTTTACTAATTTCTCCCAGCCTAACTCTTTAAGATTATTATTGCGACGCATGGGGCGAGTAGCCAATTCTAAAATATCCCGTGCATTAGTAAAGCCGTGAATTTGGGCAAAGGTAAACTCTACTGACCACTTGGTATTAATTCCTCTAGCTTCTAAGGGGTTGGCGTGTGCCATACCAGTTATCACAAGATCTGGTTTTTGAGCGTAGATGCGTTGAATTTGATTATAATTGTCGGGTTTTTCGACGATAGTGGGGACAGGTACACCCATATCTTTACAGGTTTTTTCAAGTAAATCTAATTCCGCTTTTTGATAGCGTTTATCCATATAAGGAATACCGATTTCTTGACAAGTCATGCCACAACGGATGAGGAAGCGGGCTAAGGAAACCTCTAAAAGGTTATCACCCATAAAGAAAACAGATTTACCACGAATTAATTGTATATAGTCTTCGAGGCTTTCCCAAATTTTAGCTTCTCTTTCTTCTAGTCCTTGGGGTTCAATATTAAAGACGGAACAAATTTTCTCGATCCAAGCACGAGTACCATCGGGTCCAATGGGGAAGGGTGCGCCAATTAATTTAGTTTTACGGCGACGCATTAAAGTAGTGGCGGTGCGAGATAAGAAAGGATTTACTCCTGCGGTGTAGTAGCCTTCTTCAATTACGGGTAATTCTGTGAAGCGTTTGGAAGGTAGCCAACCTGATACTTTAACACCTTGTTTTTTAAGTTCTAGAGTTAGGTTAGTTACTACAGGATCTGGTAATGAACCAAATAATACTAGGGGAGGATGATCTTTATATTCAGACTCTGCTTGTTTAACTTCTTCTTTTTTACGTCCGAAGTTCATTAATTTAGAGATGGCATTACGTTCTTCTTTTTCCGCCTCTAGTTTGGGTGCTTGGGTAGGACACTTATGCGCCATTGCAGCGAGTACGGTATCTTCACCTTGAGTAAAGGCATAATCTAGACCGTTAGCACGGGCGGTTACAATAGGAATACCAATTTCTGCTTCTAATCTTGGTGCTAGACCTTCCAAGTCCATTTTAATAATTTCGGTGGTACAAGTACCAATCCAAACGATAACAGAAGGATTGCGATCGCGCTTTATTTGTAAACACAATCTTTTTAGTTCTTCATAATCATTTAGTTGTGCAGATATATCTCCTTCTTCTAGTTCTGCCATCGCGTAACGGGGTTCGGCAAAAATCATTACTCCCATCGCATTTTGTAGGAAGTATCCACAGGTTTTTGTACCAATAACTAAGAAGAAACTATCTTCTATTTTTTGATATAGCCAAGCTACACAACTTATAGGACAGAAGGTATGATAATTCCCAGTTTCACACTCAAAATTTAGTGCTGAAGGTTCTTGTGCAACGGTCATGTTTTGATCTCCTCTCTAATTTGATCAAGATATTGTAAATCTGTTTGTGTTTGTTTAAATGATTGCTGTTGCGATCGCTTTTTTAATTCTATTTCGGGGTCAAAATCTAATCCTAATGCTTTAACAATTTGTTCTGAATTACCTGTCGAATATTCCATAAATGGGAATAAACCTTGAAGTGATGGCTCTAAAGTACTTACAACACCTATAATAAAATAGCTTTGAGGACGGCATGGTTTATAATCATCTTCTACTTCAAGACTTAATAATTCTTCTTCGGAATAGATAGTCACCCAATTACGCCAACTGTGATTTATTTCCATATAACGTTGTAGCCAATTACGATTTGCTTGATAATAATCGAGCCACTTATCCTTTAATTCAGCTTTAAATTGTTCTGGGTGTGTAAGAATATCAGCCATTTTTCTAGTATAAATAAATTACTATTTGAATCTATTTTTCCCAGAAATAACATCAAAGTTGATTTATAAAAGTGTTTTAATTCTTCAAGCAGGCTTAAAGGACAATTAGTAATCAATTATCAATTATCAATTGTCCATTAAATTAAACCATCATCATATCTAACTCATCTTCTTTCACTTCTTCTTTCCCTGCTGGAGGATTGAGGTAGTAGTCTGATAATAGGGAGAATAAATCTCTGTCTTGTGCTTCGTTGGGTACAACTCCTTCAGGTGCTGCTAAAATCTGATCGGCAATGTTTAGATAGTAGTCACAGACGAAAGCTAGGGAAGGATCACTTTCTGCCATTTCAAATAAGGTTTTACCTTTAACACGAGATACGCGAATATCTTCGATTAATGGTAGGATTTCTAAAACTGGCATGGGTACGTGTTCAATATATTTATCTATTAAGTCACGTTTAGAAGTACGATTACCAATTAAACCAGCTAGGCGCAAGGAGTGAGTACGAGCTTTTTCTCTAACTGAAGCAGCGATACGGTTAGCAGCAAACAAGGCATCAAAACCATTATCAGTAACAATCATGCAGTAGTCTGCATAGTTTAAGGGTGCAGCAAAACCACCACATACCACGTCACCCAAGACATCAAATAAAATTACATCGTATTCGTCAAAAGCATTTAATTCTTTGAGTAGTTTTACGGTTTCTCCCACTACATAACCACCGCAACCAGCACCCGCAGGTGGGCCCCCTGCTTCTACACAACTAACGCCACCATACCCTTGATAGATAACATCTTCTGGCCAAATGTCTTCGTAATGAAAGTCTTTTTCTTGCAAGGTATCAATAATGGTGGGAATAAGAAATCCTGTCAGAGTAAAGGTACTGTCGTGTTTAGGATCGCAGCCAATTTGTAAGACTTTTTTGCCTCTTTTTGCTAAGGCTGCGGATATGTTGCAGCTAGTTGTGGATTTGCCTATTCCGCCTTTGCCGTAAACTGCTAATCTTATTTGTCCCACTTTAGATTATCTCCTCTGCTGTTATGTGTGTTTCGGTTTTACGTCTATGTCTGCATTATCAGCTAATAATTGGGAAAAATAAAGGTGGCTTGTATCTATAAATCTATGTTTTTTACAGCTTTTAGTTTTATTTGTTAATCTGCTTTTGTTAAAGACTTTAAAAGGCTATTCAAGCTCTAAATACTTACTTCTAGGTTTTTTATGTACTTATTTATAATAATTGTGGACAATAGACAAAATAATCCAGCATCAGCTATAAATACTCTGGTGATTTAAGCGACACACTGGAAATTTGATTAAGAGTTATACCGCTCTAAAGCATATATAGCAGACCTTTTAGCCCTTTTATCCGAGGCTTTGTGGCAACCGACATCTAAAAAGTAGCCTTACATACTAAGGGTTGAATAAAAAAATATCCCCAGTAAAATATTTATTGGTAAAGAAAAATTAATTTTTTCCCCCAGATACATGAACTATCAACTTTTATAAAGATTAAAATCTTGATTCAAATTCAATTAAAGTTCTACTGCCATCCCGTTCAAAATTACTCGATCCTCGTAGTACAAAGTTATTATTTAAGCGATAGCGAAAACCAAACTGGGCAGGAATATCAGTATTAAGAATTTTGAGGATAGAGAAAGAGAAATTATCAATCAAATCAAAAGCAATCTCTCCTGCTATCCCATCATTGCGATCGCCATCACGTTTTTCGTCAATAATTTGTGTAGGAAACAGACGTAATTCGCCAATGGGAAAAGTATTATTAAATTCTGCATTAAGACTACCAAAGAGGGCAGAACCTGCCAGGGTAGCCAATCCTAGAGTACCGTTACTATTAGCTAAAGTTTCCACAAATCCACCCCCTAATAGGGCGATAATTTCTGCTTGGCTACGGGGAGGACTACTAGTAAGTTCGATTTTATTAGTAATTTGACTGGCGTGTCCTTTAACTTTGGCGGAAATTCTCACGGTTTCCAAAGTACCCAAACTAGAAGCAGGTATTTCTGACGGTAGTGCTTCACTAGGAATAGTTCGATCTTTGGTTTCTAAGGCTGAACCTATTAGTAATACATCGAGGAAAGGATCTAAAACATTATTGCTGGAAAAACGGGCGGTATTACGATAATCTCTGGAAAGATTAAGTTGAGTTGTAAAAAGATTAACCTGACCTCGTTGTAAAGTAATTGTACCTTCGGGGCTTGGTTCTAAAAAAGTGCCGTTGACATTTAAATCCCCTGTAGCCACAAAAGTAAATATAGGTGGCTGACTTATCTGAATATCTTTCCCTAATTGCAACTTAAAATTTTTATACTGTGTAATGGCTTGGAGTCCTTGATTATTTTGCTGCTTAATTGCTGTGGGAATTTTCCTATTATTATTATTGGCTGCTGTAACTTCTGGATCTTCGGTGCTACTAGCTAAAAAGATTGTGCCGTCATAGAGGGTAACGTTGCCTGTAAGTATAGGTTCTGTAGCCTTGCCCAATACTTGTAGTCTACCTTGAACACCACCGTCATAAAGCTTGGGTAATTCAATTTTAATCTGATCAAAATCAATAGTTAGAGGGTTGGGGGCGTTATCACCTCGTAATGGTACAGTGCCAGCAGCCAAAATTGTACCACCGCCAAAATTCCCCTGAAAACTATTAACCCGAACATTATCGAGATCAAAAAAGATCTGACTGTTAATATTAGTAATTAAATTTTTAGGCAAATTCTTAGCTGCAACGGTGGCATTTTCAATAGTAGCTATTCCTTGGGCGACCAACTGACGAGGTAAAATTTGATCAGGATCGAGGATACCAGAAATATCTAGCATAATTTCTCCTTGACCATCGATCCATTTAAGTTCACCACGGGAAAAAATATCTAATAAAGCCAACCCTTTATTTTTCACATTTAATTGTAATTGCAAGCGATCGCTTGTGGGTTTAGTTTTGCTAAAGGGCAGTTGATAGGGAAGATTACCTGTAACGGTTAGAGGTTCGGCATCTTGGGCGACAACACTACTGGCAGAAAAGTCTAAACGGGCATTATTATAATTAAAACTTCCCTTGGTAGATTGGATCGAAGTTTGATTGAGAGAGGCATTATCAATACTAATTTCCCCCCTAGCCTGCGGATCATCCTGTGTACCTGCAATGGTTGCTGAGGCGTTGAGTAACCCATCTAACCCCAATTCTGGAGGGAGAGAGAAAATTTGTTCAATTAATTTGATGGGAACTTCTAATAGTCGTAATTGTCCTGATTGTGTTTCTCCGCCGAAAATACCTGTAAATAGTAGGGTGGGGGTAGTCTTGTTTTTTTCCTTAGCGTTGGGAGTTGCGGGGGGTTCTAGTTGTAGGGAGATGGGTAATAGGGTGAGAATACCATCTTTAAGATTACCTTTGGCGATAATTTTTTTACTAGTTAAATTACCCCATTGCCACTTATCCCCAAGAAATTCAAATTCGGAATTTAAACCCGTATCCAGAGATCCAGACACATTTACTTTTCCGTCAAAAGTTCCAGTTAATTTTTTGATGTCGGGTATTAGGGCATCTTGTCGCCGTTTTTGGATAGCTTTTAAATCAGCTTGGATGGCGGATAATAATTGTAATTGGTCTAAGATGGGAGAATCTTTAAGTCCTACCTCAAATAAAGGATCTTCTGGGGGTGATTTTGGGGGTTGGTAGAGATCGGCTGCCTTAGCATAAAGGCGATCGCTTAATATTTTACTAAAATCGGTTAGTTCAAAGATTTGTAGGGCAATTAGGATATCCTGAATTTGTCCTCCTTGAATGGAAATCTGACCATCAACAGCCAAATCATCGGGTTTTTGGGCAACACTACCCGTTAACTTATAAATACTATTGCGCTGTTTAAATTCCACGTTTTGCATCGCGAAATAACCATCGGCATATTGAAAATCTCCCACAAGCCGATCTCCTCGGATACTAGCGATCGCAGGGGCATCTATGATCACGTTTTCTCCTGAAGTAGCCAGGGTATTAAGATTAAAAGTAAAATCCCCTGATATTTTTCCACTCATTGGTTGCAGGGCTATATTTTCAGGGAGTTTAAAGTCTTGATTTTTAAGGGCAACGGTTTTTAGCAAATTAATAGGGACATCTTGGATACTAAAAGCTAAGATTTCTTGTTCACCCGTAGCCTCGATCACCGTATAATCTTGAGCGATCGCTACTTTTTTAGGGGAAAAATTGCTATCTAAAACCAGTTCGATCCTATCTAGGGTATTAAGATTATTACTGGCTGAGTCTTGGGAAATCTCAGGGGTTTCTTGTATTTGTAGTTTTACGCCTGTTTGGGGAGATATATCAACATTTCCTGCGAGTAATGGTGCAAAATTGGTATCTTCTACTTTAAAATCCCTCACAGTTAGATTACCGTTAATAGTAATGGCGGAGGGAATACCACTAATTTTGCCTGAAAAGTCGCTTCTACCTGAATAATCTAAATTTATTGCCCAACTAGGTAAGGGTACACGTAACTTTTTAATATCTATCCATTGTGCTTTGGCTACATCAAACTCAAAGTATTCTACTGCTGCCAGTTTATCGGGAATATCGCCAAAAAACGACGGATCAAGCTGTATTTGCCCCCTAGCATCCAAACCGTCCCCTGTAGCTTGTAAAACATCCAAACGTTGACCATCCCAAGCAATAGCTGCCCCTAAAGGTTGTTCGAGTAGGTCAATTCCTTGACTAAAAGTTAAATTCCCTGTGGCTGCAACGGCGGTGGGGCTGAGGTTATCTACCTTACCTGTAACGCTTAGTTGTCCTCCCAATTGCCCATTTAGCTGTATTTCATCGGAATTAGGATCGCTAAAAAGACTTAAATCAACTGCTTGAGGAATTACTAAGGATCGAAAACTTCCACTGGCGATCGCTATATTTTGGGCAGTAAATACCCCTTCTGGTAGAGTGAGGCTACCATTTCCCGAGGCTGTAATTGTTTGAGGGGTGATATTATCCGTCGTCCCAGCTAGTTTTAACTTACCGTTTACCAAACCTGCAAACTGATCTGGGGTAGTTGCGCTTAATTCTTTCAGTTTTAGATTTATTCCTTGAGTGTTAGCCGTCCAATTTTGATCAACAATTTTGAGATCCGTTACCTTAACCGTACCTTGGGCTAAAATTAAATCACCAAAACCATTAATTAAAGTCTGAGGTTGGGCAGTGTCAGGAATATTACCTGTAAGATAAAATGTGCCACTGAGATTATCGTTAAATTCCCTTGGTAAATCTGTAAATAAACGACGTAATTTTAAATCTTGAGTTTTAGTATCCGCTTTCCAGTTACCATTAGCTACTGTAATTTGGGGTAAAGCAATTTGTCCCCCCACAGTTTTTAATTCTCCTCTACCCTGGACTTTTAATAGATTTAAATCTGCAACATTGCTTGTCCCCGAAACATCAAACACCCCATCAAGCAAACCCTTAGCAATAGTCGGCGCGCTACCCTTACCAAAGGGTAAACTACCAAATTCCACCCCCGAAGTAGTTAACTGCGATCGCCATACCCCCTTAGCATAATTTAAATCCTTAACCTTAACTATCCCATTACCCAAACTAAAAGTACTTTCTCCCCCACGCAAACGTAGAGTGGCTATATCTCCTGCTTGGGCATATAGTTTAGTTTGACCCGATATACGACCTATATCTACAGGTAGTTGATTATTATAACTACGAGCGATCGCTTTACCTGAAACGTTATCGGCTGAAAGATTAAAAGCCAGTTCTTGTGTACTATCTAATTGTAATTTGCCATTGCCAAAAAACTTACCACCTGTTTGAGGGATGGCGGTAAACTGTCTCACAGCGAGAGTTGAGTCGATTAATTCTAAATCAGCCTCAAGACTACTAAAATCAAGCTTATCAATTTTACTGGGGGTAGTACTAGCTATAGCAAACTTAATAACTGGTTGTGCTAATGTGCCTCTGACTGCAACATCCCCTTTAATATTAAGGGCGATCGCAACAGGACTTTCTAATTCTAAAGCTTTTATTACTTTACTTGCTGCTATGGGTTTTACTTTGGCATTAATTTGATAGTCTCCCTCTCCCGCCAAATCTAAAGATCCTAAAACCACCCCTGATACTTCCCCGAAATTGGTGGTTATGGCTTCTAATTCCACTTGCGACTTATTAAAATTTATTTGACCATCACTACCACTAAAAGGTTTGACTAAGTTGGGAATTTCCATACTCACATCATCGAGAGTCAAGCTACCATTTAATTCTGGAATGGGTGCATCCGTTAGCTTAACGTCAATTTTACCGTTAAGATCTCCCTGACTTAGTTTAATCGGCAAAACAATCAAATTACTAATCTCTTTAGCATTCAACTCTTTAGCTTTTACAGTTAAATCGATCACTGATGTTTGATTATTACCTTCACCCTTAACAGTAAATTTTCCACCCTTAGTTAATTCGGCTAGTGCTTCAAAAGTAGTAATTTTCCCCAAAGGACGAATAACAACATTATCTATATCCGCAGCCACAGGAGGATTTAAAGCGGATGTTTCAGAATTATAAGCAACTAAATTAAGTTTTCCCCCCCGAAATTGAATAGAAGTAACTTCAACTTTAATACCCCCTTTGGGATCTTCCCCTGTGCCAAATTTAGTAGGAGTCCAAAGTTTCGACTCATCTTGTTCTATATAAATATTAGGTTCAACAATAATAATGTCTAACTTTAATTGCCTTGTCCGCAAAAAATACAGTGGTGCTAAACTAACTTTAACTGTGGGGGCTGCTAAATAATCAGGGTTATCTGGAGTCGCTGGTAGTGAACTTTCCCCAAAACTTGCACCTGTAGGGGTAATAGTTTTAAGTTCTCCTAATTTTAAAGGACGATGAAGATAGTTACTTGCTTCCTTTTCAATTAGAGGTACTAATTTACGCTGTAAAAAATACCAACCATAAACTAAACTGCTACCTGTACCAGCCAAAAGTAGAATAGTGATGGTGAGAGTTAGTTTGCGCCACCAATTATGAGTAGCAATCTTATTTTTTTTCGACTCACTTTCTATGTGACTGTCGGTATTGATTGCTTTATCTGAATTACGATCAGCATTGTGATTCATCTTAATGATTGATATCTCTGGCTGGGGATGCCAATTACAAAAGCTATAATCCTTACCAATATGACTAGGTTTAATTGGCTCTAAATTCTATAAATTGGACAGATAAAGTTTACCAATTATTAGCACAATGTTAATTTTTTTAAATAAAACCAAGTATAGCTAATCTTTAGTGCTATCGCTATCAACAATTTCTAAGTTCAAGTAGTTGTTTATAGTAGGACATGACGGCGCAAAATGGATTATGGATATTTAATTTAATATGAAAAACTCAAGCTTGAAATATTCTTAATCCTTTAGGAACAAGAACTAACAAGTGTTGTGTCTTAAAATAAAGCTAATGATCAAACTACACCTTAAAGTTAAACCAAATTCTAGTCAACAAAAAATCGAAGAATTAGCAGATGGTAGCTTAATTGTTTTTCTAAAATCTTCCCCAGTTAAAAATAAAGCAAATCAAGAGTTGATTAAAATTTTGGCAAAAAAATATCAAGTCTCTCAGGCTCAGGTTAACATTAAAGCTGGTTTGAGTAGTAGAAATAAATTAATTGAGATTAATTAACTCAAAGTTGGGAAATATATTCAACTATCTGTTGATGAATTTGCTCTTGGCTTTGTGTACCATCAACATGGATATATTTACCTTGATATTGAGTAAATATTTTTTGATATTGTTCCCGCACTTTAGTTAATTTTGTCTGAGTTTCGTAAATTTCTTGGGAGGAGCGTTTTTGTAACCTGGTTAAAGCTACTTCTACAGGAATATCTATATAAATAGTTATATCTGGATTAGGAAAGCGCGCATTTAATTGTTGAATAAATCTTAGTTTCTCTTCACTCTCACAGTTATAAGCCAGGGAAGAAAAATAATACCTCGTACTTATAACATGGTAATCCTTTTCAATTAATTTAAATACTCCATCAAAATCATTGTATAAATGATCATGGCGATCGCTGGCAAATAAATAAGCCATTTGTTCATCAAATAAGTCTTTATCCTTACTAAAAAGAATTCTCCTTTTTAAAGCTTGACGAATTAAATTACCAATGACACCATTAGAAGGCTCAGAACTAATTATGGCTTTGTCTCCTGTAGCAATTAGGTATTCTTTTAGTAATTCCGCTTGGGTAGATTTACCACTACTATCTATTCCTTCAAAGACAATAAAAAGTTTTGACATTGATCAATTGGGTTTTATATTTGAGCTTCTTAGCTTTTAGCCTTCAAATAATATCACCCTCCTGTCTCCTGTCTTCTTGATGCAGTCCAATACGGGGGAAACCCCCTTTTCTGCGTGCTGCATCGCTCCTGTCTCCTGTCTCCTGACTTAATAAACACAACTCACTTATTTGCGCCAAGCAAACCAAGTTTGTAGACGTTTTAATAAATTGGGGTGGCGTTGTAACTTTTGTTGATAAAAATCATTACTAACGTGATGTAAGATTTCTGTCATGGTGGGGTAAATAGTAGGAATGGAAACAGAGGTTAAGCCTCGCATGGGGTTAGAATCTAATTTTATTTGATGTTGCATCATTAAGGAAATAACTGTAATTAAATCCGCAGCGCGATCGCCTATTAAACTACACCCAATTATTGTGCCATCTTCTAAAACAATTAACTTACATAAACCTGTGGTTTGATCTGATATTTGAGCTTGAGCAACTTGATTATAATATTGCTTGAGGATATAAATTTCACCATATTTTTGTCTGGCTTGTCTTTCGTTTAAACCGACTCTTGCTAAGTTTGGTTGGGTTAAAATTGCCCAAGGTTGAGGGTAATAATTAGTTTTATACCAAGGGAAAAATAAAGTATTTTTAAGTATTAAACCAACTTCATATTGAGCAATGCTAGGTAAACAATAACCCCCAATTAGATCACCACAAGCATATATATTAGGGTTAGTAGTTTGCAATTTTTGATTAACATAAACCCGTTGCTGATTGTATTTAACCTCAACACCAGCCAAATTTAAACCTTCAATATTCGGTTGTCGATAATCAGCGATTATAATCTCATCGGCGGATAAAGCGCGATCGCTTGCTTGTAACCATTTTTGGTTATTAATTATTTTTATTTGACTAACTTCTGAATTAGTAACAATATTTATCCCCTCTGCTTCCAATTGGGCTTGAATGAGGGTAGCAATTTCTAAATCTTCTTGGGGTAATATTCTAGAATGTTTAACAACTAGGGTTATTTTCTTACCAAATCTGGTTAATGTTTGGGCAAATTCTAAAGCAATTGGGTCACTACCAACGACAATAATATTATCAGGTAACTGGGTTAATTTATTATTATCCCAATCTTTAAGAGTTAAATAACTATTAGATAGATCTTCAGATAAAAATTGTGGATTAAAAACAGAGCCAGTAGCCAATAAAAAATTACGCGATCGCAACTTTCTTTTATTAACCTGTAACCCTAATTTCGGTAATCTATAAAACTCTCCCATCCCCACAATTACATCCACCCCCAAAGCAGCCAAACCAGCTAAGGAATTTTGAGTTTGGATAATTGAATTGATGTTAATTGTCCAATTATTAGCCTGCGAAATAGAAATATTAGGTATTTTATTCTCAGCTATAGCAGCCAAGGGACTATTTACTAATTGATAATTCCAAGCAGCAAATTCACCCAAACTACGATTAATTAACGCCTCATTAATCAAATAATTACCATGATTGCATTGAGTTACTAAAGCAACACGGGCTTGAAGTTGCACCGCCACCTTTGCAGCATAGATACCTTCCCAACTGCTACCAATAATTATTAAGTCATATTCTAAGCTGTCACGCATTTAAATTACGGGTTAAGAAAGGAGACAGGAGTCAGGAGTCAGGAGTCGGAATATCGACGTTGATTGATTTTATTTGAATAGGAATCTAGTAGTTTACTTACTTCTTCTAGATGTAACATTAGTTTACCAGGATCACCGTAGTTTAGGTCTGCTGACAAAATTAAGTAATATCGGCCTTCTTCTAATGAACTTTGGGCTATATTTAGAAATCGAAGCTTGTCAGTTAATGTCTTTCTTTTAAAGCCTTCTGCTATATTTGCAGGTATAGAAACAGAAGCTCTTCTCAATTGAGAGGTTAACCCGTAAGTTTCTGAGGTAGGAAAATTCTGGCTAAAGCGATAAATTGACAAAACAAGTTGATGGGCTTTTTGCCAAACAATCAAGTCTTGAAAGCTTTTAGCTGGTTGATTTAACATTTTTTATCCTGTCTCCATTCTCCTTTTCTATTTCTATTTCTATCTCCATTCTCCTGTCTCCATTCTCCTTTTCTATCTACTGACTCCTCTCTCCTCTCTCCTCTCTCCTCTCTCCTCTCTCCTCTCTCCTGACTCCTGACTCCTGACTCCTCTCTCTTATCTCCTGACTCCTAAAAGATCGCACCAATAGCTTTAACTAAACGATCATTTTCAACGGGGAGTCGGACAGCAGTGCGGAAATAGCGATCGCCTAATTCGGGAAAGCTAAGACAATCTCTAATTATTATTTGATTATGGATTAATAGTTGTTCTTGTAACTCGGTGGCGGAGAATTGGGTTTTGACTAGAAGATAGTTGGCTGCACTATTTAGGGGTTGTAAGCCTGATATTTGGGATAGTTGCTCGAATAGTTGCGATCGCGCTACCTCTAACCAATTCCATGTCTGTTGTTGAAATTCTTTATCTTGTATGACTGCAATAGTTGCTGCTGCTGCTAAGGTATTTACCGACCAAGGATCACGCCATTGTTGCCATTGCTGTAGTCTGCTGGGATGAGCGATCGCGTAGCCAATTCTTAGTCCAGGTAAGCAGTAGAATTTTGTTAGGGATCGTAGAATTACTAAATTGGGATATTGGGTAATTAAAGGTATTAAACTTTGGCACTGTGTGGGGGTTAGAAAGTCCATAAACGCCTCATCAATCACCACAAGCTCAAATTGTTCTAAATAGGGTAATATCTCCTCTCTCGTCCATAATTTGCCTGTTGGGTTGTGGGGATTATTGAGCAAAAGGGCGCAATTAGGCTGGGGAGAAGGTATAGGAAGATCTAGAGATGAATCTAGGAGGCAGGGGTATATCTTAGCGTTAAAAGCCTTTAAAGCCCTCTGATAGTCGCTAAAGGCAGGAGTAATTAGATAAGTAAAATCCCGTTGCGCCAACTCCCTACCAGCCCAGGTTAATAACTCTGCTGAACCATTTCCTGGGAGAATAAATTCAGGTTCAATTTGATGATAGGTTGCCAAATGCGATCGCAACTCCCGATATTCTGGATCAGGATATGCTTTCAATTGTAAAGTATTCTCAACAATTGCAGCGATCGCGCTTTGTGGTGTGCCTAAAGGATTGATGCTAGCTGAAAAATCTAGCAACGCAGAAACTGGACAACCAGCCTTTGTGGCTGCCCAATTCAAATTTCCACCGTGTTGTGGTCTGATCAAGCTCAAAAAAGTATTCTTTCTACTATTTGGGAGCTACTTTATCTTTGAATAGTTTTCCAGCCGAGAAAGCAGGTACTTTGGTAGCAGGAATAGACATTTTTTCTCCTGTTTTAGGATTACGTCCTTCTCTTTCCTTGCGCTCACGTCTTTCAAAAGAGCCAAATCCTACTAGGGTAACTTTATCTCCCTCAGATACGGCTTCCATAATTGTTTCAATTGCAGCCGAAAGCACAGCATCAGCTTGTTTTTTAGTTACAGTTGCTTTTTGAGAAATGCGATCGACTAATTCACCTTTATTCATGGTCATGGTCTCCTTCTTGTAATTCTAAGTAATATGTTGTAATTGTGTTCTTCAGTATTAAGAACTGATCTCAAAGTAATTTAATCAGCCTAATTTATAGCATTTGAGTTTTAAAACCCACAGTATTAATAGACTATTTTCAGATCAGTAGTCACAATAGCATCACACCACAGGAGTAGAGTAATTTGTGACTGCCTTATTCTAAGCTCTCTTTGACTAATATGGAACGTTGAAACCACGATTTTATATAGATTTCAACAATTTTTCCAATTTCAATCATCAAAACTAGCCCACAATTAACCCTAATTACCTGATGCTGGAAGCACCTCAACCCCTTCTCTATTAAGGACTTCACGGCTTTCCTTACTGGGTGAAAAGTTACTAGCCAAGCCTGCATCCTCTTCCACAATTTCAGGAGTTAACAAAACTATTACTTCCGCCCTTTCGTTCGTTTTATCTGTACTTCTAAATAAAGCACCGAGTATAGGAAGATCGCCTAAGATAGGTACTTTGGAAACAGTAGTCCGTTCTGAGTCTTGAATGATTCCCGATAAGATTAGGGTTTGACCATCTCGCAGGCGCACTAAACCAGAACTAAGTTCACGTTTGCTCAAAAGGTTAAGGAAATTCTCCGCACCACCGCCACTATCAAAGCTTTGAGTTGCTCCAATAGAGCTTACAGAAGGGCTAACAGACATGGATACAAAACCATTATCATCAATTCTTTCTACGTTTACAGTCAGAACAACCCCAGCTTCAGCTATTACAGGGGTGATAGTTCTTGTCCCAGAATCACCTTCAATCTCTGTCTTAACACTTTCAACAATATTTTGGACAAGCTTAACTGTAGCCTGCTGTCCTTCCTGTACCATTAAAGTAGGATCGGTGAGAATTTTGGCATTACCACTGGTAATTTTAGCTTCTAATAGAGAAAGAAATCTATCAGGATATTGGAAAAAGCTAGGTAATGCAGTGGTAGCTGTTGCAGGAGTGGGGTTTGTAAATGTATAAGTGGGAGGAGTGCCATTTGTACCTGGTGTTGAAGTTCTACTACCATCCGTACCTGGTGTAAACTCGGTAGCACCTGTGGCAAAGGGATTACTACTTACACCCGCAAAGCGTCTGAAAAAGGAGGCATCTCCAGGTAATACTACATAACGTCCTAACTGTGCGTCAAAAATACCGCCTGCTGCTCCAGGAATTGTAAAAGAATCATTGAAATCAATAAATGTATTACCACTGGCAAAAGGATTATTAACAATTGGAGGATTAGAGGCTCTTCCTGTAGGGCTATTCAATTCGGCAGTGTTCGGTGGTGTACTATCCCCAAATCTTAGACTAGCTGAACCGTTATCATTAACAAAGAAACTGTCATTTATGCCAAAGGAAAAACTGCTGTTAAAGACATCCTGATTAAGTAAATTAACATCAATTACCTTAACATTTACCGATACCTGACGACGACGGGCATCTAATTGAGTTAACATGGCTGTGGCAACTTCCACCTTACGAGGTTCGCCGACTAACATAATGGCATTTAACCTACTGTCAGTGGAAACCTGTAAACCTTTTAAGACTAAAGTCTGAGTTTGTGCGTCTTCCTGGCTGATAGCATCTAAATCCTGTAGTTGGGGGCTGCCTTCGTTTTTTTGCACCACTCTCCCCGTTTCAGGATCGGTTATTTCTTGGACTACAGTTGTTAATCTTTTTCCTTGCGCCCCTTGGCTAGCTAGATATAAGGCTGCGTTTTCTGCCCCCACCTGATTTAAACGTATCGTACGGCTAATGAGGTTACGGGCTTGGGGTGGTAGTTGTTTACCGACATAGATGATATTACCCTGGCGGTTGGCATCTAAACCAGAAACTAATAAAACTGAATTAAATGCTTCCTGTAAAGGTTGGTTTTCTAAGTCTATGGAAATAGTGGTTTCTTGAGATTCTTCTTGCCCTTGTGCCACCTCACCATCGGAATACACTACACTTAAATTGGCTGTCCTAGCTAAGAGAGATAAAACTTCTCGCACTGAAGCATCTTTCATCACTAAAGTAGTAGGAATCGAAGCCTGTGCGCCTAAATCTACCATATCTGGCATGGTACTGATATTGGAAATTGCCATATCTCCAACAGGTGGGGCTACCGCCCTGGGTATGGTGGCTGGGGGGGAATTAGGAGCGTCTTGAGCAGTAAATATTTGTTCTTTGGTATTATTGGGGCGTTTATTGGTAATTACTACTTCGGGGTTGGGAATTAGAACATCAGAGTTTTGTTGCTCGTTTTTATTAAAAGTTTCTATTCCTTTGGCATCATCTTTGGTTTTCTTCTCCCCTAAAGCAGATTTATAGGTTTGCTTGATATTAGTAACTGCTTGCTGACTAAATTCTTTGATTCCTCTTTGCAATGATTGAGCTTTGGTAACACGATTTAAACTTAGAATTAAATTATCTCCCTGTTGTTGTAGGAGATGTTCGATCGCGATATCTGGTTCAGTATCAATAAGAATTTGTGTATGTTCTGGATCTACTTGTTTAATGGCAACTGCTTTTATTCCAGGTAGGGGGTTATCTTGTTGATAGGAATTACCTTGAGCTAGATCTAAATTAGTATTGAGTAAATTTGCCTCAATAGTATTACCATGACGTACTGTAAAGAAAGAAGCCTCGGTATCAGTTTTAGATGTTCTTGCTAATTTTAATTCTAGTTGATGGTTGCTTTGATCAAGCTCAATATCTGTAATCTGATTTTCAGCAGCAATAGAAGGGGCTGCCATTAAAATAACAGTTAATGTAGTTAAAAATCCCAAGCGATCGCAATAGTTTTTCACTCTTTTAATCCTCAACCTAATACTATTAGTAAATATATTTTTGCTTTTTAGCTTTTTCGGTGCGTTAATGAATCAGAATATAATGTTTTAGCTTTTAGCTTTTAGCCATTTAATACATCAAATCACCAACGTTTTATTTTTTAGCTTCGGCTGGTTTTGCTGGTGCTGGTGCTTTAGCATCTTTAGCTTTTGCTGCTTTTTCGGCTTCTTCTGCTGCTTTTTTAGCACTTTCTAATTCAGCCTCACTTAAAGCTATTATTGCGTCTAACTTTATTTGGGTTTTTATTTCAGCTTGTCTTTGGGGAATTATTGCTGTTCTATTACTAGTTAGAATTGCTGTTGGTTTTTCTTCTACAGTTGAATTAAGAGTTTTTACCATTAATAGTGGTTGTAATCTTTCTAAGGACTGTAAAATCTTTTTTGTCTCCTCAAAAGTTCCTTTTAAAGTTAAGGATACCCCTTGTCTTTTTAATTTACCTTTGACTCCTTCACCCAAAGAAGCATCGTCAATAACAGTTGTAGTTGGGTCTGGTTGATAGTCCATTAAAACCCCTTGGTTGGCTGCTACAAAGTTATTTAAATCAAACAGTAATGTTTCTAAATCTTGTTCTTTAGTAAACATAGACATTACTTGACCTCTTAACACTCTTTTATTAGCTAGATCCGCTTCTAATTGAGCAATTTGTAACTCTACATCTCCTGTTTTTAATTTGGCTACTTGAGCTTGTAGTTCTGTTTTTTTGGCTGCCGTTTCTTCATATTTCTTTTGAGCAGGATTGACAAAATTAATAAACCCATAAACTGCTAAAGCTATCCCTGCAACAGCGATCGCAATTCCCGAAACTTGAGGGGTAAAAGTAATACCAAAAGCAGAAGGATAATCCTCTGCCAAACTCTTATCTTCTGTCGCAAAATCATCTGCAAAAGTCATTTTATACTTTCTCCTGTACTCTGCAATGTTTTTAGTCTGGTTACTAAACCTATAGAACCTTTCTCACTAATTTCTTTAATTAATTGTGATGAAGGGATATTATTTAGTGGTGCGGAAATAGTATATTTAACTCCTTGAGGAATCTCTAAAGACACATTTTCTGGTAAGTCCTCTTGGTTGGCGACTTCAACAGGAAAACTAGTTAAACTTGCACCATTTAATTTAATTTGTTTGCCATCAAAAAAAGGCGATCGCGATAGAAATAAAACGAAATCATTAATATCATTATAAGAACGTGCCACCCCAGCAATATTTATTCCTGTAGCAGGGGGAGGAGCAGGAGTAGCAGCAGGAGCATTCTTAGCAGTAGTAGCAGGAGTTGGAGTTGGAGTAGCACCAGCACTTTGTTGGATCGAATCTACCAAAACCCCAGGAGGAGTGCGATCGCTCACTTCCTGCATAATTGCAGCCCAAGATTTAACATTCTCAAATACTTGAATAAAAGCAGTGGTTTCTGTTTCTAATTGTTTGATTTCTTGATTAACTGCTTCTAGTTTTTGATTCTGAACTCCTAGGGCAGCTATTTCAGTTTCCAACTGTTTGATTTCTGTTTCTAATTTGGCTGTTTTAGACTTAATACTTTGTAAGTAACCAAAAGTCAGAGCAGGGGCAATCAAAGCTACAATTGCACCTATGAGGATGGGCTTTTTACTGTTGAATAAATTATCTTTATTGAGAACCAAGTTGTTAAGATCAACTGTCTGTTCAATTCCCCTATCCCTCAGAAAATTAATATCTAAATTATACATAAAGTTTGAATAGTTTTTACCCTTAATAGTATTAGGTTATAATGCAAATAAACTAATAATTAGTATTACTAAATATCTCGCATACCCAAACCCAAAACAATACCCAAACCAGGACGGCGATCGGGTGCAATATCTTGGTTAATCTGCAACCCTAAAGTAGTAATAGGATCAATTTTCATAGTTGGTAGATTTAATTTCTGAGTAAAAAATTCATCCACTTGATTAATACCTGCCCCTGGGCCCGCTAAGAGTAATTGGGCTATTTCTAAATCTTCACTTTGGTTAATATAAAAGTTAATAGAACGACTTAATTCTTCGGTTAATTCTCCTAAAACTCTAATTAATGCTGTTTGTCCTGCTTCCATCTGATTCGGATCAAGATTCATCGTATCGGGTAGTCCTTGTAATACATCCACATCTAACAGTAATTCCGTTGCCCCAGTCATCGGCAACCCTACCGCTTGTGAAAATGCTGTACGCATCTGATAAGTACCAATTGGTACAGTTCTAGAAAATTGTGGCACTCCTTCCACCACAATGGCTATTTCTGTACTATCAAATTCTAAATCAACTAAAACTACGGCTTCTTTAGAACCAAACTGTCTTAACTGTTCTCTAATAGTTCTAATTAAAGCAAAACTATTAATTTCTAATACTCCTATTTGTAGATCCGCCTGTTGAAAAATCTCACAATAAAGATCCGTTACCTCTTTCTTAGTAGCTACTAATAAAACATTAACTTTTTCAATTCCATCTTCATCCATGAAATAACCTAGTTTTACATAATCTAGATCCACTTCTTCTCTAGGATAAGGAAGATACATTCCTGCTTCATGTACTAAAACCATCTCCTTTAATTCCGCTTCATCCAATTCTGCTGGAACAGGAATTACACGGATAATAGCTTCCCTCATTGGGACTGCACTTACTACTTTTTTGGCATTAATTTTATTCGCCTTAAGAGTATCTTTAATTAATTCTGATAAAGTAAGGGAATCAACAATATGACCATCTTCATATACCCCTTCAGGAATATCAGCCGAAACATTTTTAATTAATTTATATTGCTGACCCTGTTTACCGATTTGAGCAATATTAACCTTTTGAGGATTAATTTCAATGCCAATATTGTCGCTTTTCTTAGCAAAAATATTCGTTAAATTATTCAGCATACCCCTATCCTGAGTAGTATTTCCCAATCGCACCTTATAATTTAAATATAACGGTAGGATTTTGGTTATTAGCCAGCTAAAATATCTTTAAGGGGAATCCTTAAGCAATAAAATCAAGTTATTATTCTAAATTTAATTGTTACAAACAGCTTGTCAAAAAGCCATTTATAAGTTAAGAAATATTCCGATTAAACTAGATAATAAGCTGGTTACATTGGACATTGTAGCTGCTATAAATCGATTTTAAGATAAGTAGTTGCACCGAAAAAGAACATAACTATAAATAATAAAATAGTTAAAATTACGCAGAATCATTGCCATTTCCACTGATTAGTAATATGGTTTGTTTGATGGTTTAGCTGACAACTGCGTCATGATTAAAATTAATTTAACTAAGAAAATCGGTATAGGGTTATTAACAGGAATTATTTTAGGTTGTTTATCAAGCTGTAATCCTAAAGCCAACAACAACGCCGATCAACTTGAGTTTTGGACAATGCAGCTAAAACCTAATTTCGATCAATATTTTGCTAATTTAAATGCTACTTTTGAAACTCAAAATCAAGGCGTAAAATTACGTTGGGTCGATGTCCCTTGGGAGGCGATGGAAAATAAAATAATTACTGCCATTTCAGCTAAAACAGCACCCGATGTGGTTAATTTAAATCCTAAGTTTGCTTCACAATTAGCAACACGTAATGCCTGGTTAGATTTGAGTAAAGTAGTTGATCCACAGTCTCAAGCCAGATATCTACCGAAGATTTGGCAAGCTAGCACTATTGAGGTTTGCCAAGACAATAATACTAACTGTCAAGAACAAGTATTTGGTTTACCCTGGTATCTTACCACCAGCATCACCATCTATAATCAACAATTATTAAAGCAAGCAGGGATCGAGCGATCGCCCGAAACTTACGAGGAATTAGCCCAAGCTGCTAAAACTATTAAAGAGAAAACGGGTAAATATGCTTTCTTTATTACTTTTGTCGCCACAGATTCGGGAGATGTTTTAGAATCTTTAGTTAAAATGGGTGTGGATTTAGTTGACGAATCTTCTAAGGCAGCCTTTAATACACCTGAAGGTAAAGCAGCATTTCAATATTGGGTAGATTTATATCAACAAAAACTATTACCCCCAGAGGTATTAACTCAAGGACATCGTTACGGAATTGAATTATATCAATCTGGAGAAACAGCCCTATTATCTTCAGGGGCAGAATTTATTGACGGTATTACTAATAATGCCCCCACCATCGCGGAAGTTTCTGGGGTTGCACCACAAATTACAGGTAAAACTGGCAAAAAAAGTGTTGCAGTTATGAATTTAGTTATCCCCCGTGATAGCGATCGCCCCCAAGAAGCCGTTAAATACGCTCTCTATGTAACCAATACGGAAAATCAACTCAATTTTGCCCAAACATCTAAAGTCTTACCGTCAACAACAGAAGCAGTAGAACAATATATTAAAAACATTGAACAGCAAAAACAAATCACTTTAGCAGATCAGGCAAAAAAAGTTAGCGCAACTCAACTTCAAGATGCCCAAGTATTAATACCTGTACGTGAAGATATTAATATTCTACAAAAAGCAATCTACGAAAATCTACAAGCAGCCATGTTAAATGAGAAAACCGTAGATCAAGCTTTATCTGATGCTGCTGCCGAATGGGATAATCACAATCAATAATTACCTTCAACGACTAAAAATAACCGATAAATTATTAGCTGGCATCTCGATAATTTCTTGTAGCCTTAAATTAGCTGCTGCTGCTGTCTCAATAACTGCTTCCAAATCTCTGACACCCCATAAAGGATTACGCTCTCGTAGGGAAAGATCAAAACTCGCATTACTTGGTGCAGTGTGTTGTCCATCACGTTTAAATGGGCCATAAAGATAGAGAATTCCACCTATAGGTAAAATTTCCCCTGCCCCTGCCATCAAGCCTAAACAAGCATCCCAGGGGGCAATGTGAATCATATTAATATTGACGATCGCATTAATATTTTTGCCTGCTACTTGCTTTTGCCAATTTGACTGCATCACATCCAGGGCGAGCGGCATTTCTAAATTACCCACATTACAAGCATTCTTCCAAGCTCTAATACTCTCCCTAGCAGCAGGATTACTATCCGAAGGAATCCAACGGCATGATTTAATTTGCTGCGTAAAAAAAACAGCGTGTTCACCTGTACCACTAGCAATTTCTAAAACATTACTCCTAGGCAATAATATACTGCTGAGTATTTCTAAAATTGGTTCGCGATTACGTTGTGTAGCAGGAGCGTATTGTCTGGCATCCATTGTTTAGGTAGTAGGGGAGGGGGTAGGGGGAGACAGGAGTCAGGAAGGGGGAGACAGTAGTTTGGTAGTAGGTAGTGTGGGTACTAAGCTAAAAGCTAAAAGCGGTGCTGTGCTAACTTGTTAAGCCATTGCGGTCTTGGGGTCTCCCCAAATAGAGCAAATGGCGTGGTCTCCATCAAAGAGCGAATGCACTCCTGAGCTAAAAGCTAATATCTAATCCTAGGATCGATGTAAGCATTAATTAGATCGATCGCTATACTAGCAATAACTACAATTATCCCAAAGAAAACCATAATTCCCTGTACAGTTGGGTAGTCTCGCAAGGAAATAGCTTCATACAGTCTATTACCTAATCCTGGCCAAGAAAAGGTTACTTCCGTCAACACAGCACCGCCAAGTAGGGCTGCAAAGGTTAAACCCAATACAGTAATTAGCGGAATTAGGGCATTTTTTAACGCATGGGAGACTAAAATAGTATTTTCGGGAATTCCTCTGGCTCTAGCTGCTTCTACATAATCTGCTTTGAGGGTTTGCTTAAGGTTAACTCGTACGATACGTTCAAATATACCACTTAAGAGTAAGCCTAACGTTAAACTCGGTAGTGCTAGATAATGGATACTGTGCCAAAACATCCCCAAATCACCAGCAAGTAAACTATCAATAAGATATAACCCTGTTACCGAAGGTGGAGTATTAGCACTTACAGGAAAACGTGTACCTAAAGGAAACCAGCCAAGATTGACAGCAAAAATTAGTTGTAGCAGCATACCTACCCAAAATAGAGGTAGGGAATAGGTAATAATCCCAAATAGTCTGCCTCCAATGTCTATAAATTTATTAGAGCTTGCAGCAGAAATCATCCCCACCAGTACGCCGACAAATACAGCTACTATCATACTACAAAAGGATAATTCTACGGTAGCAGGAAAATATTCTTTAATTACCGACCAAACTGGCAAACCGCGACTGCTAAGTGAACTACCTAAATCGAAACTCAGCAGATCTTTAAGATAATCAAGATATTGTTGCCAAAGAGGATTAGTTAAACCAAGTTGCGATCGCAAGGCTGCTTTGGCTGCTTCTGGAGCGCGTGTACCTAAAATTGCATCGGCAGGATCTCCAGGAGTCGCCCTCAACAGTAGAAATACGATAGTAGCGATCGTCAACAACATTAATGGAGCGAGGAGTAAACGCACCAAGATATATGATTGCAGTGCTTTCGAGCGAGACATTCTTGAACTATAGTTAACAATTGTCTTAGTTATAACAGTCCGTCTCTTGATTGGAAAATTACTTAACTATTACTTACTAGTTAAATTTCTTCATTATTAAAGCCATCGCGCCCAATACCCAACTCCTTCTTGCTACGCTTTAATTGTTTCCATAAACTCTTAATCTGCTTATAAGCTAATTCTGGGGGAAGTTTTCCGCCTGTTTCTAAATTGCAAATATAGCTTATTTTCTGGGCAAACTCCTGTAAATTAGAATTGAAAACTAAATTTTCAGGTTTTATTTGACCGTGGTAAGGGTGACGAGGATACAGATAATCTTCAGTTTTTTTATTAGTTGCCATAGTTTTATTTATTTTCTAGACGCTGTTGTAACAAGTTTGTATTAAAGCTCTCTCTAATTTAACAATTTTCAATAGTTGTATTGTTTTTACGATACTATAAACACAAAAGTCCCCTGATGACGATACTATAAACAGGGTTTTATTTTAAATATTAACAAGAGATTAGGGTTATATTAACCTAACCTTAACCTAATTTTTAAACCCAGCATTACTAATTAATTGTAAATAAATATTTCCCAATGTCACAGGTAGAAAAACTATACGAAGGCAAAGCCAAAATTCTATATTCGACAGAAGATCCCGAAGTCTTACTTGCTGTGTATAAAGATGATGCAACGGCGTTTAATGCGCAAAAAAGAGGGCAAATTAAAGGTAAGGGAGAAATGAATTGCCAAATCACAGCAGCTTTATTTGAATGGCTAGCCCAGCAGGGAATTCCCAACCACTATATAGATTGTCCCCAGCCTAATCAAATGCGAGTTAAGGCTGTAACAATTATACCAATTGAAGTAGTAGTAAGAAACATTGCAGCAGGAAGTTTGTGTCGGCAAACAGGTTTAGCAGAGGGAACAGTTTTACCCACACCTTTAGTTGAGTATTACTACAAAAGCGATGAATTAGGAGATCCGTTATTAACGAGCGATCGCATTTTCTTATTAGATCTAGTTACGTCCGACAGGCTAGAGGAAATAGCCACAATGGCGCGTAAAATCAATCAGAATCTGCGAATTTTCTTTACTCAGTGTGATATCACCTTAGTAGACTTTAAACTAGAATTTGGACTAGATGGCGATCAAAATCTACTTTTAGCCGATGAAATCAGTCCTGATACTTGTCGTCTTTGGGATAACAATCAAACTGATCCTCAAGCCAGAGTAATGGATAAAGACCGTTTTCGGAAGGATTTAGGACAAGTAGAGTCTGCTTATCAACAAGTGCAACAGCGAATTTTAACCCGTTTAAAAAAATAAACTTACTAATTAAATTTATCTACTATTTCACTTTAATAATGCAACCTAAAACAGGTAATTCCTAAAAATTGGGAACATCGCAATATTTAAATAGTCAAAGATTACTCTGTCATCCAAAGGCAGAGAATGCTTAACTTGTCTGCCGAGATCCTCTTTAATCAATATATTGATTTATTGAAATTAAATTCAAAGGCTATTGGGAAAACACAGGTTAGAATTATCGACTTGTAGAATGCTCTATTTGGTGTGTGTAAGTGTTAATCGAATCAAAAAACGTGCGTCTATCTCCTACTTTTATAACAATTTTAGCGACTGTGCTAACTCTAGGGGTATCTTTGCCAACTAGAGCCGAAAATCCGAATTTAGTGGCAACAGATAAAGTGTTAATAGCTAACGGTGCAGCTATACTCAAAAACATCAAGCCAAATCAAATAGCCCAAAATCCTGATACCCCTCCCTCAAACTCCCCGCCAAAAGAAGAGCAACCAAAGGGAGCGGAAAATTCAACCCCTCCAAAAGAGGCAGAACCAAGGGTTTTGGTCGCAGAGGTGGTTGTAGAAGGAGCAAGCGAGGAACTAAAAGATATTGTTTATGCAACTATAGGTACAGAACCAGGTAGAACCACCACTAGATCTCAGTTACAGGAAGATGTAAATGCTATTTATGCTACAGGCTATTTTCAAAATGTAGAAGTTTCTCCAGGAGATACCCCTTTAGGAGTTAGAGTTACTTTTTTGGTGGAAGCTAACCCCATCTTAAAAGAAGTCACAATTGAGACAATTCCTCAAGGAGGTGCGAGTGAAGTTCTACCCCCCGACAAAGTTACAGAAATTTTTGGCAAAAACTACGGACAGATTCTTAATCTTCGACAATTACAACAGGGAATTATTAAGATTAACGATTGGTATAGTAAAAATGGTTATGAATTAGCCCAAGTAGTTGGCTCTCCTCAAGTAAGCCCTGATGGCAAAGTTACCTTAGTAATTGCTGAAGGAATTGTTGAAGATATTAAAGTTAGATATTTTGATGAAAATGACGAACCAACCAAAGGTAAAACCCGTGAGTTTATCGTTAAACGAGAAGTAGAATTACAGCCTGGGGACGTTTTTAAACGAGATACCGCCCAGAAAGATTTGCAACGGGTGTTTGGTTTGGGAATTTTTGAGGATGCTCGTTTTTCTTTTAGTCCTGGTACAGATCCTAGTAAAGTTATAGTTAATATTGATGTAGTTGAAGGTAGCACTGGTTCTGTGGCTGCTGGTGCAGGGTATAGTTCGGCGAGTGGTTTATTTGGTACAGTAAGCTATCAACAAAAGAACTTTGGGGGGAATAATCAAACCCTGGGGACAGAAGTACAAATAGGGGATGATAGTTTACTATTTGATGTAAATTTTACAGATCCTTGGATTGGAACTAGTGAAAGTCGTACTTCCTATACTGTTAATGCTTTTCGTCGTCGTTCAACCTCCCTTGTTTTTAATGGGGATGAAGATATCAACACAGATAATAAGGGTGATGCACCTCGTATAGTACGTACAGGGGGAGGGGTTAACTTTTCTCGTCCTATACCTAGCGATCCTTTCAAACGTCGTGAATGGACTTTATCGACTGGTTTACAATATCAACGAGTAGAAGTTAAAGATAGTGATGGTGATATTGCACCCTTGTCACAAGATCCCACTCCAGATGATGGTATAGATAACCGCCAGAATTTAGCGTTTAGTGATAGTGGTAAAGATGATCTGTTTACTGTACGTTTTGGGGCAACACGCGATCGCCGTAATAATGCCCTGCAACCGACTAAAGGTTCAATTCTGAGATTGGGAACAGAACAAACTATACCACTAGGTTCTGGTAATATTTTATTTAATCGGCTTCGAGCTAATTATAGTCAATATGTTCCTGTAAATTTAATTCGTTTTAGTGATGGCCCCGAATCTTTAGCTTTTAATGTGCAAGCTGGGACAATATTAGGAGATGTTCCGCCTTATGAAGCATTTATTTTGGGTGGTAGTAATTCGATCCGTGGTTATGGTGATGGCGAAGTTGGTAGTGGTAAAAGTTATCTTCAAGCAACGGCAGAATATCGGTTTCCGATTTTTAGAATTGTTGGGGGCGCGCTATTTTTCGACTATGGTACAACTTTAGGATCAGAAGGTGATGTACCTGGGCAACCTTCGGTAGTCAGAGATTTACCCAATAGTGGTTATGGTTACGGTTTGGGGGTGAGAATTCAGTCACCTTTAGGCCCAATTCGTGTAGATTATGCCTTTAATGATGAAGGTGGTAATGAGATTCAGTTTGGTATTGGCGAGAAATTTTAGTGTTTATATATGAATTACTAATATGGGAGGCACAGTTAAACAAGAATTTGAATTATCGGGAGTGGGTTTACATTTGGGGGTACATACCACCGTCAAAGTAATACCTGCTAGTCCTTGGGACGGACGCTATTTTGTACGGGTAGATCTACCCCAAAAGCCGATAATTCCTGCTCAAATTCAAGCGGTGGGGCAAACAACCCTATCTACAGAATTAGGGGTCAAAGAGGCTAAAGTCCGAACAGTAGAGCATTTGCTGGCTGCTTTGGTAGCAAGTGGTGTAGATGATGCACGGATTGAAATTGATGGGGAAGAAGTTCCTTTATTAGATGGTTCGGCTAAAAACTGGTGTGAAGCGATCGCCCTATCTGGAGTTCGGGATCATACTCAGCCTCCCCCAGCCCCCATAATGGTTAAAGAACCTGTTTGGATTCAGGAAAATGATGCTTTTGTAGCTGCTTTACCTGCTATGGAAACTCGCTTTACCTATGGGATAGATTTTGTGGATTATCAACCTATCGGCAAGCAATGGCACAGTTGGAATCCTCAGACAGAAGCTTTTACTACGGAAATTGCCCCTGCCCGAACTTTTGGGTTTGCAGAACAAATCGAGCAGTTAAGACAAGCGGGTTTAATTAAAGGTGGAAATCTTTCAAATGCTTTAGTTTGTAGTCATTTGGATTGGGTAAATCCTCCCCTAAGATTTACGAATGAACCAGCCCGTCATAAACTATTAGACTTAGTAGGAGACATAAGTTTATTAGGTCAATTACCGATAGCCCATCTAATTGCTTATAAGGCTAGCCATAAGCTACATATTCAATTAGCCCATAAACTAGCTAGTCTGTCTGCTAATTAATTTCCGTAAGTTTATTAATCTAAATTTCTAATGTCAACTCCTAGTAATTCCATCCTCGAAACTCCCGATCAAGATCTTAAGACAACTTTTAGCATTCAAGAAATCCATCAATTACTACCTCATCGCTATCCCTTTGCTTTGGTAGATCGCATTATTGATTATGTTCCAGGAAAAAAGGCTGTAGGTATTAAATGTGTGACTTTTAATGAGCCATTCTTTCCTGGACATATTCCTGATTTTCCCTTGATGCCTGGAGTATTAATGGTCGAAGCAATGGCACAAGTGGGAGGTATTATCTTGATGCAGATCCCTGGTATGAGTGGTAAGTTTTTCGCCTTTGCAGGTATTGATAAATTGCGCTTTCGTCGTCCTGTAATTCCAGGCGATCGCTTGACTTTGACGGTGGAACTTTTATCATTAAAACAAAATCGTATTGCTAAAATGCAGGGTCAAGGCGAAGTGGATGGCGAACTTGCCGTTAAGGGGGAAATGCTATTTTCTTTAATCGAAAAGTAAAATTTCTTCTTACTTCTAACTTGTTGAGGGCGTAATGAAGGAGTAACTGTAAACTTTGATCGCCCAAATTGATTTCTAACTTCTTACGTATGGAGAAATAACCTTGAGCGTCTTGATTCATCCGACTGCTGTTATCTCGAAACACGCCCAACTACATCCAACGGTAAAAGTAGAACCCTACGCGGTTATCGGTAGCCAGGTTACTATAGGTGCGAATACGGTGGTGGGTAGTCATGCCATTATTGAAGGACTGACAGAAATTGGGGCTGATAATTCTATTTTTCCTGGTGCAGTTATTGGTCTAGAACCGCAGGATTTAAAATATAAAGGGGCAAACAGTAAAGTTATTATTGGCGATCGCAATCGCATCCGTGAATATGTCACTATTAATCGTGCTACCGAGGAAGGATCCGCCACCCAACTCGGTAATGATAATCTTTTGATGGCATATACTCATGTGGGTCACAATTGTATCATTGGTAATCAAGTGATTATTGCTAATAATGTGGCGATCGCAGGTCATGTTCATATTGAATCGATGGCTGTTATTAGTGGGGTTTTAGGTATTCACCAGTTTGTCCACATTGGCTCTATGGCTATGATTGGTGGTATGAGTCGTATTAGCCGTGATGTGCCTCCTTATATGATGGTTGAAGGTAATCCTGCTAGGGTACGTTCTCTTAATCTGACAGGGTTGAAACGTCGAGGTTTTACCAGTGCCGAAATTCGTGAGTTGAAAAAGGCTTTTAGTTGTTTATATCTTCAAAATCTACCTTTAACTCAAGCGATCGCTCAATTATCTTTATGGACTGATAATCACCATATTCAACATTTGTTACAGTTTATACAACTTTCTTTGAGTGATGGGCGTAGAGGTTTAATTGCAGGTAAATAAGTAATTCAGGCTACTTTAGTAAACTAGCAAGTAAAATTAAAGATCAGTTGATTATCTAAAACATGGAGTATTGATCGAGCATTTTTCTTGACCTTAAGTTTGGGGCAAAATCTTAAAAAAATTCAAATATACCTTTATTTATCAACTAAAAATTAAAAAAACAACTAGCAACTAATTTTAAGTCTTGCTCGTCTTTGACTTTGTATCATTTTAATTATTATTTATATGTTTTTAAAACTATTAAACTTGTTCCGTAGTTATTATCGCCGTTGGGTATATGGTTTGATGGCTGTGATGGTTGCTCTTACTATTACCCTAACTCATGCCTCCCCAAGCTATGGAATCTCTTGGTTGGATTTGGTAATTCAGGGAATACAAGTAGTTCAGCTTTCTAATATTTCTAATGCCCAAGAAGTAGCTTTAGGTAAAGAAATTAATCAGCAGATAATTAGATCTGGTCAAGCTAAAATCTATAATAATCAACCAATTAATGACTATATTAATCAAATAGGACAACGACTAGCACAAACTAGTAAGCGGGCTAATATTCCCTACACCTTCCAAGTAGTTGATGATGATGGGATCAATGCTTTTGCTACTATGGGTGGGTATGTATATGTCAACAAAGGTTTAATTGCTACAGCCGATAATGAGGCGGAATTGGCTAGTGTCATTGGACACGAAATAGGTCATATTGCTGCCCGTCATGCAGTTAAACAAATGCGCGAGCGTGCTATTTCCCAAGGTTTAATGTCCGCAGCAGGCTTAAATCGTAGTGATGCAGTCAAAATTGGTGTAGAGTTAGCTATTAATCGTCCTAATAGTCGTTCTGATGAATTAGAAGCCGATCGCTTTGGTTTGGAAAATCTTAAGGGGGCTGGTTATGCTCCTGCGGGAATGTTAGGGTTTATGCAAAAATTACTCAAAGCTGGTGGTTCGACTCCTGGATTTTTAAGTACTCACCCTGCAACTTCGGATCGTATTAAGGTTTTACAACAACTTGTTGATCCTGCAACTGCTAATGTCGGTGAGGGTTTGGACAACCAAGCTTATCGTAGTCGTATTGGTTATTTATAATTGATTTTTATCCCCTTTAACTTATGTAACAGTTTGATGATTTTAGATGCTTGGGTAGAACTTTTACAGGAACATAAAGCGATCGCAGTAATTCGTAGTGCTGAAATTGAGTTAGCTTATCAGATGGCTAAGGCGGTAGCAGCAGGAGGGATTAATTTAATTGAAGTTACTTGGAATAGCGATCGCCCTGGGGATTTGGTTACTCAATTGAGATCGGAATTACCTGACTGTATTATTGGTGCGGGAACTATTTTAACTTTAGATCAGCTACAATTGGCTTGTTCTGCTGGAGCGCAATTTGCTTTTTCTCCTCATTTTGATCCACAATTATTAGCTGCATCGATTAATGATTATCATATTCCCTATGTACCTGGGGTTTTATCACCCACAGAAATAGTTAATGCTTGGCAGCAAGGGGCAAAAGTCGTTAAAATTTTCCCAATTAAGTCTTTAGGTGGGGCAGAATATCTACAGTGTCTTAAATCCCCTCTCAATCAGATTAATTTTATTCCCACTGGGGGTATTACTATTGATAATGCTCAGGCAATGATTAAAGCAGGAGCGATCGCTGTGGGTATTTCTAGTAATTTGTTTCCCCATACTGCGATCGCCAATCGAAATTGGTGGGAGATTACCACTAAAACTCAAGATCTAATTAGAAAACTCAATTCTATAGATCCTTAAATTTCACAATCCATACGCCCAAAAACAATTGCATCAAATCCAAATGCCAACATTAAAGGCATAGGTGAGATGAAAAAAACGGTTGAAACTAATGCTGCCATACTCACAACCCCTGCCAACATTAACCATTTTTGCTCACAATTACTTAAACCTTTTTCACTTTTAATAATCCTCATAACTTTTTGAGGAATAGGTTCTGGCATGACGCAATTAGGAGGAAACGCCCAATAATGGTTATAACGTTCTCTAAATAAATCTGTCCAACCATTAAGATCGCACCATTCTTGAATCCATTCGTCATGAAAGTGTTGCATATATTTTTGAGTATCGCTGTTGCTAAAAAAAGTTAAATTATTAGTTCATTTATTGCTGTCTTCACAGGTTAACAAAAGCCTGATTTTTTTTAAATACTAATCTACTTTTCCTTAACAAACCTTCAATGAAATTAATTCTTAAACATGACACTCTGAGTATAATTACTCAAAGGATCATCTTAAGATCTTATTTATTTCTAATAACTTAAGTTTAATTAGTTTTATATAAGCACAATTTATTTTTCCAAACGTACAACATACCACTGTAAATATTTGTCTGCACCAATATCTAATTCAAAATAATTATCAACTAGATGTTGCGCCCTATCTTCTACTGTTTCAAATTGTTCTAATTCCCTTGGGATTAATACTTCTTCTAATAATAAAAGATTGATTAATTTGGCTTTTAATTCTTCCGCACTCATGAATTGTTCAGCTTGATCTGATTCTAGAACAACATAAGCGTCCTCTTGATACATAATAGGATCTGGCATAAATATTCCCAGCAAGCAATTTACAGTAATTTCTTATACATTAATTTTAAAACCAATTTACTATTATTCCTATGACCATCACACCTAATCCCCTCCTAAATCTCAAGTATGAACCGATCATGGAGAACTTGGGGGATGATTATTATGATATGGTAACTGCTGCCGAGTTTCCTACGCATTTTTTACGTTTCCGCAACGATTTATTATTGCCCCTACTTGGTTTAGAACCTAGCTCAGTTAGCGATGCTGATTTTATTGAAAGTTTTGGTAAATTTCAAGGAATACAGCCTTTTTTGGCGTTGCGCTATCATGGTTATCAATTTGGTGCTTATAATCCCTTTTTAGGTGACGGTAGAGGGTTTTTATATGCACAGGTTAGGGGGATAGATGGTAATCTTTATGACTTGGGAACAAAGGGATCTGGAACTACACCTTATTCTCGTAGTGCTGATGGTAGATTAACCTTAAAAGGAGGGGTTAGGGAGGCTTTAGCATCAGAAGCTTTACATCAATTAGGGGTTAAAACTTCACGCTGTTTGAGTTTAATTGAGACAGGCGAATCTTTATGGCGCAGTGATGAACCTTCTCCCACTCGTGCTTCTGTTATGGTGAGGTTAAGTAGTTCTCATATTCGCTTTGGTACATTGGAGAGGCTACATTATCTCAAACGTCGAGATCTTTTGAGTAAGTTAGTAGATAGTGTTATTGCTGTTTATTATCCTGAAATTCCTGATACAGAGGATAAATATAGCTTGTTTTATGCAGCCTTGGTAGTTAGAGTAGCTCATTTAGTAGCCCAGTGGATGGCAGCAGGTTTTTGTCATGGGGTACTAAATACTGACAATATGTCTATTACAGGGGAAAGTTTTGATTATGGCCCTTATGCTTTTATCCCTACTTATAATAGTCGATTTACGGCTGCTAGTTTTGATTATGGTGGACGTTATAGTTATGGTAATCAACCCTATATTTGTAAGTTTAATTTGGAGAAGTTGCAATTGCCTTTAGCAATGATTACTGAGTCGGAGAATTTGGAGTTTGGGTTAGCAGAATTTGATGCTAGTTATCAGGAACACTATCAAAAGTTGATGTTGCAAAAACTTGGTTTTGATGATTCTCTAACTTTGTATCGCGAACAGTTATTGACTCAAACTATAGAGGTTTTACGAGATACTGACATTAGTTATTCGGGGTTTTTCTCGGAACTATCTGACGGCTTTAATGATGGGTGGCGAATAGATAGTAGTTTGGTTTTGGAAAATGCTAGTTTTAGACAGCAAATACCAAATAGTTGGTGTGAGTTATATTATCAATGCCTCAATAGTTTACCCCCAGTAGCCATGTCAGAAATTAGCGATCGCTTGGTTTTAAATAATCCTTCCACTGCCCTGTTGAAACCTTTAATTGAATCTGTTTGGCAAGCTATTAGTGAAGATAATAATTGGCAACCTTTTAATGATTTGATCACTCAGCTACAAGTGATTAAGGCATAGATATTCATTTATTAGGATTGCAAGATCCATAAGTTTATTTATATGTATAAAAAATAAAAATACTAATTGCTAAAAGAAGATTTAAAATAGAAATCGTTTCACTCTTAATAATCATCATTTGAGTTTCGAGGAATGAATTTAAAAGAATTACAAGACTTTGTAGCGGATTTTCAACGTGTTTCTTTTGCCGAAATGCAATTGTATCTTCAAATTGACGCGGAAACTCTTAAACCCATGCTTAATATGTTGCTTCAAAATGGTACAGTGCAAAAGTCCCCAACAGATGAAAAATGTCTGACTTGTCAAAAGTGTGAGTCTGAGGAATTGGAGTTTTATGAGTGGGTACAGAGTGTTTAGACGTTAGTTACTTAATTTACTATTAATAGGGGCAAGGTATTCTATATGTGATGGATTATCAGTGAGAATTGTCGAAATTATATCTTGCTGATTTGCCAACTTCACCGCTACCTAGATACAATTCCATTAATTGAGCAAATTCCCTAGCTTTGAATTCGTTAGTAAAGGAAGCGACTTGAATCGATTTGATTTGTTCTATTGTGCGATACTTGCGGAAAGCATCTTTACAATAATTACTACGAACTAAATTAAGGTTTTCTGGTGTATCATGAATATAAACTGGATACCAAGTATTCTCACCACCAGGATCGCGATCGCCACAAGTGTTTAAGGGAAAATTATAATTATTGCCTATTATTTCTACTCGTTCTATAAGTGGATTATCTATATTATCTGGCTGTGCTGGTATTATTTCTTGGGTTACTGGTAAATCATCCTGTGCAATCATCTCAGAAGTTGGTTTTTCTGCATTAATAATTACTTGATGGTTTCTATTACCATTAATTATTATGCCTATAAAGATAAAGAATCCAATCGTACTGCTAATGAGCCAAACTTTTTTAAGCTCTTGTAAGTTGTGGGATATTGTTTGATTAGGACTTATGATATTGGTTTGTTGTTCCTGATTATCATAGTTAGCTTCAGTTTTATTTAAATTATATTCCCTTTTTAAATTTTCAAGTTCTTGTTGTTCTTGTATTAGTGTTTGTAAATGACTTTGAGATATTTTTAAGTTTTTAATTTTTTTTCTAGTTGTTTTTTCTGTTCGCTACGTTCAATAGGATCTGCGAAATTAGTTTCTATTTCATTTAATTGTTTTTCTAATAATTCGATATCTTGTTGAATTTTAAATTTTGACATAATTACTTATAATAATTTTAATTTAATTTTCTTCTTCGCTTGCGCGATAGCAGTTCCATTATCAATAGCCGATAACCAAGGAGCAGCTATTAAACTACTGGATTTGCTAGTTAAAATACTAATAGATATCATTACCATTAATAAAATAAACAATGGTTTCCACCTTCTTGTATATATATAAGGAAATATAAAACTAAATATAGCAAAAACGCAGGATATCCAAATTTCCCTTTTAGATAGATAAACAAAGTGATTTTGCTGTGGCTTGATTATCTTTTCAGGTGCTTCTTCTGCAGCAAGCAAGGAATCAGAATCATCGGCAATTGTTGGGCAAGATTGCTCGTCCCAATATTCATCATTTGTTGTATAACTAACTTGTTCTGATTGAATCTGTTGGGGTGATTCTGGAATAATATCTGGTTGTTGAGCGACTATAAAATCAGTTCTTAAAGATTCTAGTTCCGCCTCCTCTTGTTGAAGTTTTACTAAATTATCTTTCGTTTGGTTTAACTTTTTAATCTGCTTTTGTAATAACTTTTTATGTTCGTTACGTTCAATTGGATCGCTGATTGCAGTATCTATCGTTTCTAATTCTGCTGTGAGTAATTTTAGTTTGTTTTCTAGTTTTAAAATCGACACGAGCTTATATTTATTTAAAATATTATAATTTGATACCTTATTATTGCCATTATAAAAATCACATTTAAAGATACAAATCACAAAAAAATAAGATAGCGATCGCTAAGAAAAAAATAATTAGTATATGTAGATATTGCTAATTATTAAAAAAATGAGGGAATTATAAAAATTATAGTCGTTCTCTAAATTACTAATGAAGGCAAAATTTATTTTCTCTATAACAACATCGCTTTTTATTTTTTTTATAGCAAATTTGAGTAATTCAACAAGAGAAATTGAAAATTTTAACTACAACCAATCTAACATTGATAGTCATTTAATCAACAAAAAACAAACGCAACAAGTTAAACCAGAAACTTTAGTAAAAGATTTTAAAAATGAGACAAGACTAAAAAAGATGGTTAAGATCCAAAATATACCAATAGCACCTCAAGAATCAGAGGAACAGCAAATATTTCATCAAATTCTTGAAAAAATAATTAATCGTAATATTGCCAATAAGTCTATGGGAGAAATTATGCAAGCTGTTGCTGAAAGTTTTCTTGGTGCTAAGTATACTGCTGGCTTATTAGATCAGCATGAGCAAGAAACTTTAATAATCTCTCTTGAACAATTTGATTGTTTATTGTTCGTTGAAACTGTATTAGCACTTTCTCGTAACATTGCTTTACAAGACTATAGCTATCAAAATTTTGAACAGCATATCATTGATCAAAGATATTGGAATGGCACTCTAAATGGGTATTGCAGTCGTTTACATTATTTTTCTGAATGGATTTATGATAATCAAAAAAGACAAAATATTAAAGATATTTCTGCTTCTCTTGGTGGCGTATTGCAGTCTAAAAAGCTTGACTTTATGAGTAAGCATCGTAATTTATATCCACGTTTAATTACTAATAATGCTAACTATCAATGTATTGTTGAAATGGAATCAAATTTAACAAAAGAAAATATTCCAACCTACTATATTTCTAAACAACATATTAAAAATATTTATAAGCAGTTACAACCAGGAGATATAATTGGTGTTACTACTAATATTACTGGTCTTGATGTTACTCATACAGGTTTAGTCTATTATACTCCTAATGGTACAATTGGACTGATCCATGCTTCTCCTATTGGTAAAGTTACAATTGCACCTGATCTACAAGATTATGTTGAAAAAGTCCTAAATTCTACAGGTATTGTAGTGGCTAGAGTAATAGATCCAAGATCTAATCACTTAAATCAAGACAGCAATTTTCATTGATCTAATAATTACAACCACTGGTATTTCTATTTATTTTTAGCCATTCTTGAGCTAAATTTGTCTCTCCTGGAAATATTTTTCTTTCTCTTAATTCAGGATGTCTTTGATAAAAAAGATAATCAACTATAGCTTCACAATTTCTAATTTTTAGCCATTCTTGTTTTAAAAAAGTTTCGTCAGCACTAATCTTTCTTCCTCTCAACTCAGGATATCGGCTATAAAAAGTTCTGTCGGCTAATTTATCTATTTGAGCTTGCGGATTATTTATATTAATGGTTTCTTGCTTATGAGAAGATGGAATACTAATATTTGTTTCCATTCTAATTGAATCTTCCAATTGCTGTTGGGCTTTTTTTGTGGCTATAATAGCTGCTTGTCTAACTTTTTCTGCTTCTTCTTTTTCTCTTTGGGCTTTAATTTGTTCTTGTCTAGCTTTTTCTATCTCCTCTTGAGCTTGATAGGCTGCTTGTCTTGCTAATTCTTGTAATCTTGCTTGTTGCGCTTCCTGTTTAATTTGTTGTGCTTGCTGTTGAGCTAAATTTTTTAGTCTTATTTCTTCTGCTTGTTTGCTCAAACTATAATTAATAATTAATGCAGTAGCACTCACACAACTAAAGATAATCCCTATAATAAATAGATGCTTACTTGTAATTTTATTATCGCTATTAACAGTAGAATTGAATTGTTGATTTAAGTTATGTTGCGGTTGACTGTTAATCTTGTTATTTACGCTCGTCGATATTTCTTGTAGATGCTCAACTGAGTTACTGTTATCAGGAGAAAACTCAGATTTTAATTCTTCTAATTCTTGCTGTTGTCGTTCATATTCTTCTTGCTGACTTTTTAATCGCTCCAGCTTTTTTATTTTCTTTTCTAATAGCTTTTTATGTTCTAGTCTTTCAATAGGATCGCTAACTTGAGTTTCTATTTCTTTTAGTTGTTTTTCCAATAGTTTAATATCTCTGGCAATTTTCAATACTGACATAAAATATAAGTCGTGTTAGATATATAATTTTATTATCTGTATTTATTAATTAGTTTCCAAGAAGATAAATCACAAGCTAATAAGATAGCGATCGCTTTGTACTTTTTCTAAAAATACAGTAAATTATGCTGCTTTTGGTAATTTAAAATAACAGTAGCATTGTGTTTTTCAAGTGATGATAATAGGTTATTATCAAATTGTTCAGGTGTATAAATTGGATGATACCAAGGTTGTTTATTAAAATATTGCTGCAACCCAATTAAATTAAATTTTCTTCCATGACGTGCATATATTTCATTTCTCATAATGTCCAATTCCCAAGGTGTTTGATTAATTAAATCTGCTGGGGTAACTTTTCTTTCTGAAAGAAATAGGTACTTTGGAACAGTATTATCTATATCTAAATTCAAGCCTTGAATTTGTGCTTGTGCTTCTGGTTGTACTTTAATAGCTTGTTGTGCTTGCTGTTGAGCTAAATTTTTTAGTCTTATTTCTTCTGCTTGTTTGCTCAAACTATAATTAATAATTAATGCAGTAGCACTCACACAACTAAAGATAATCCCTATAATAAATAGATGCTTACTTGTAATTTTATTATCGCTATTAACAGTAGAATTGAATTGTTGATTTAAGTTATGTTGCGGTTGACTGTTAATCTTGTTATTTACGCTCGTCGATATTTCTTGTAGATGCTCAACTGAGTTACTGTTATCAGGAGAAAACTCAGATTTTAATTCTTCTAATTCTTGCTGTTGTCGTTCATATTCTTCTTGCTGACTTTTTAATCGCTCCAGCTTTTTTATTTTCTTTTCTAATAGCTTTTTATGTTCTAGTCTTTCAATAGGATCGCTAACTTGAGTTTCTATTTCCCTTAGTTGTTTTTCCAATAGTTTAAGCTCTTTGGCGATTTTCAATACTGACATAAAATATAAGCCGTGTTATATATATAATTTTATTATCTGTATTTACTAATTAGTTTCCAAGAAGATAAATCACAAGGAAATAAGATAGCGATCGCTTGTTCATTTGCTCCTAATTATAATATGTTACTCTTAGCAGTTTTAAATAACAGTATTATTGTACTTTTCAATTGATAACGATTTGGTTTTTTGAGGTGTATATATTTAATTTATAATAATCTCTAATTACCAAGGTGTTTGACTGATTAAATATACTGAGGTTACTTTCCTTATTAAGAAAAATAATTATTTGGGAACAACATTATTTAAACTTTAATAGCTATTTGGGTTTCCTATTTAACTTGTTGAGTTTCTTTTATTTCCCCTTCATTTATTGTTTGTGGAGTCAAATTAAAATTAATAATTAAAGCAGTTGCGATCGCATAACTAACGATAATCCCTATAATAATCGAATACTTGCGTTTAATTTTAGGATTAGGTGAAGCAACATAATCTAATTGTTGATTAAAATTGGGTTGTGGGGGAGTATTAATACGCTTACTTGCGATCGGCGCGCTTTTTTGTTTTGAAATAACTGAGTAACTATTATCCTGAAAAAACTCAGATTTTAAATCTTCTAACTCTTGCTGACTTTTATATTGTGTTAGTTTTTTTATTTTCTTTTCTAATAGCTTTTTTTGTTCAAGTCTTTCGATAGGATCGCTAATCTTGCTTGGTAATTCACTTAGTTGTTTTTCTAATAATTCAATGTCTCGTTGTATTTTTGATACTGACATAAGCTGTTACGCATTTAAATTACTGGTTGAGAAAGGAGTGGCTGAGTCAGGAGTCTAGATAAGGGTTTCAATCTGATTTTCTAAAAGAATAGTATGCAATTTAAATACGCTATAAGCTTATTCAATAAACAATTTTCTTATCTAGGAACATCATTTAAATTATTGATCTTTTTGAACTGCATAACAGAAACGCCCAATAGTTTTTGTCGCCTCATCCATAGAATTAAATGTCATATTTCTAAGACTATTCATAAAGTTAGATAAGTTAGCGGTTTTTCCGCCATCATCTCCACTATTTGTATTCCATTCACTCCACCAGTTAGGCTTTTGTAAATCTTTAGCAACCACATCTACTTTAAAGTAGTAAATATTAGCTTCAGAAATCACATCAGGATTAATAGTTGTGAAAAATTTTAGTTTATTTTCGGCAATTTCCCACTCGCTTAAATTTAAAGCTTTAGTAGCAGTAGGTACTTGTTTAAATTCTTGCTTATTAATCTTATTAAAAGCACTAGCATCGACTGTAAGTTTTAAATCATTAGAATCTACTGCCAATGTATAATTTAGTTGTTTAATGGGAACTTCATATTTTAAATCCAAAACCTCAGTATGATTATTTTTAATTTTTAACAACTCTATGGGTTGATTATTTTTTTCTACTGATACATTGCCATTGTGTAGTTGGTTGGGTGTAAACAAATCTGGTGAAATATTATCAGGTTCAGTAAGATAGGAAACATCTGCTAATAAATGGTTTGGGGAAAAAATTACAAAATTACTGCGCTCGCTTAAACTACCTTGTTCTTTGGATAATTTATCGAAGGAATTAGCTATATCTTGATAGTTACCTAAAAATAATATATAAAATGGGCGATACTGCTTACTACTTTTGCCTTGGGTGCTATAACTAAATTTTCTATTGGCATTAGTTGCAGAATAAACAGTGCCATCAAACTCACTTTTTACTCCCCAAATACCAACAGCATAGTTTTCATCTTTATTATTAAAATAGTTTTCTCTAATTTTATTAGCAATTAAATTAACATCTCCATCATTTTGGGCTAAATCAGTAACTATTATGCTTAAAGCGTCACTATTTTTTGGCTTGGTTATCAAAGAACTCAAATCACTAGAAACAGCAGGTAATTTTGCGTTGCTACCGTTATAAAATTCAGGTTTTTTAGCTTTTATAAATTCTGAGCGAGTTAGTTCTTTTGCTTGATGTTGATAATCACCAGAACGATAATATTTAATAGTTGATTGTGAACGATTATTAATTGAACCTAAAGTATTATCCAACAATTCTAATGCTTGGATATAGGAACTATTATCTTGATTAACATACCCTAACATCGACCCAGAACCATCAATATTTATACTGATACTTAAGGGATTGCTAAATATTTCTGGCTGTGGCTTTGGCTGTAATTGACAATATAAATTAATTTTATCTTCCTTAACTTCTGTTCCTTCTATTTGTCCTTGAGCAACAGTAACGCAACCAGATAACAAAGCTGCTATAGCAAAATAAATAATATTTCTTGGAGTAAAAAACATATAAGTTGTTAAAAATAAGTTTATTGACTGAGGATTCTCTCAGAGAAAATACCTAAAAAATACAATATTTTCAATCAAAACTTTATAAGTTACATTGTAATTAACTATTATTTATTATGGCAATAACTAAAACATATGAAATCGGGAGAAATAACTAGGCTAATCATTTGCTTAATTATAGGAGTCTTGATAATTTATCTGATTCAACCAAAAATTTATGATTTAAGAATTGTCAGGTTAACTGATATAGAAAATATTCAAGAATGGATTGGTAGTTCTTATATGAAACAAGCCAGTATTGTTTTTGCAATATCCTTAATATCTTTAATCTTTTGGTGTATTTCAGGCTTAAGAGCAAAAGCTAATGGTCATGAATTAAAAACTTGGCAAGGTATTTGGTACGCCCTTTTATTCTTTAACGTTTTAAGTATTTTTATTGCGGTTTTTCTCAATAAAGTTAGTGATGATGCGATTCTATCCTCGATATTTTTCTTACTATTTGATGTCCTCTGGATTTTTTGGTTAGGAACAGCCTTAAGTTCACCTAATCTATTTATGTATTTACCCCCAGGATCTGGAACAATTCGCCGAGTTTTTGGAGATTAAATTTATGACAATTTATTTAGTTGGCATTGGTGGTAGTGGTGCAAAATGTGTAGAATCCGTGGTACATTTGGCATCAGTAGGTTTATTTTCTCAATCACCAATCAAGGTTTTATTTGTTGATGCAGATGAAAGTAATGGTAATGTAGAAAGAGCTAGAAATAGCCTTAAGATTCAAACAGAATGTCAGAAAATATTATCGGGAATTGAGCGACAAGATTGTCCTTGGATGCAAACTCAAATCAAATCCTTTGATCTGTGGTCGCCCTTTGCTAAAAATAGTTTAAATAAAGAATTAAGTGCTTTTTTCAACTATAATAATCTTAAGCAAAGTGAACCAGCTTTAGCCAATCTTTTTGATGTTTTATATACCGATCGCGAAAAACAAGAAAACTTAGATGTTGGCTTTCGTGGTAGACCCGCTATTGGGGCTGCGGTAATGAGTCAGGTAGATTTGAACCGTTTAGATGAAGAACCTTGGGGAACTTTTATCGAACAAATTAAAGCGGATGTCAACGAAGGTAGACAACCAAAAGTATTGTTATGTGGTTCAATTTTTGGTGGCACAGGTGCATCAGGATTACCAACAATTGCCCGTTTAATTGCTAACAAACTCAACGATCTAAATATTAGAGAAAGAGTTAAAATCGGGTCGGTGTTTATATTACCTTATTTTGGTTTTACTGCGCCTACGGGGGAAAGTGAGAACGGCATTTATGCCCAGTCAGATAAATTTTTACTCAATACAGAAGCAGCACTACGTTATTACGTTACCCAAGCCCAAGGTATTTTTGATACCGTCTATTTATTAGGCAATGAAAACCTCGCTAGGGTAAACTTTAGTATTGGTAAAAACGAACAACGTAATCAACCGCATTTTATCGAATTATATGCAGCCCTAGCAGCCAGACATTTCTTAACCGAAAACCATCCACAACAAGAAACCATAGTCCTATTATCACGATCGCGATCGCAATATATAAACTGGGATGATATCCCTGATGGTGGAAATGTGCAGAAAATTTTAGGCAGTACAACAAGATTCGCCTATACTTGGCTTGCTAGTATTGCACCAGAATTAGTTAATGCCAAACAGGAAGGCTTTAGAACTTATATCAGATGTGCGCCCTGGCTAACAAGATTTTACGATACCGATCCTAAAAAACCGCTTCAATTTGATAGTGAAAAACAACAAAATGCGATCGCCATTATCAATAATTGGTGTAAAGATTATTTACGTTGGTTGCAAGAAATTCATCAATGCCAAAGCGATCAAGTTCAACTATTCAAACAAAATGTTTTTGCCCAAATAGATAAACTTGAGGGAACAAAACTACAAGATTTACTTTTAGGAGATCATCGGGATGCCAAAACCAGACAACGCAACGATGAACCCACCAGAATCAAAAATAGTCTCAATACCAAAAACGTACTAGGTAGCAATAACGGCACAGTAGGATTAGCCCAAGCCCTATATCAAGCTTGTCAGCTTTAGTTGTTATTAATAGCTATTACAAATATCTCTACAAATTAAAACCTTAAACATGACCTATGGCTAATCTAATATTACCAAAACTAAAAACGGGTACAGATGTTCGACCCCCAGAAAAAGAAGGAATTTGGACAAGCTTAGAATCAAAGTCGGCATTTCAAAATGTAGCAAGCAGTTTAGATTACCAGGCTTCGGGAGAAACCAAAAGTGTAAGTTCTGTCCCCACTATGTGGGCGCGCCCCCTATCAATAGAGATGGCATTACATAATAAAAGCTATCCCATTCGTAGAGAAATGGTGGCACAATGGCAGGGAATGTTAGCTGCTGTTGCCTTAGCCGAAGTTAGAAGATTTCCTTTAACCGCCCAATTAGTAGATTTAAATAAACTACGTCAACAAAATCCTTTCAGTCGGGCATTATACGAACTGTTACCCAACCCTGTTAATGTTCTCTACACTCTTGATGGTAATAATCCTTGGCAGGAAGTATATGTTTTCTTATGGAATAATAAACCCGTAGGCATGACTTCCCCTAGTACGATAGTTGCCTCTTCAGAAGAAGGAAATTGGGCAGGTTTACCCTGGTGGAATCAGGAAACCAAGTGTTTAGAATCACCCCTGGGTGGTAATCACCTCAACGAAAACGAAAAAGCCTTATTGTGGCGGTGGTTAGAAAACCTAAGTACATCTCTGCATCAATCCAGCTATCAAGGAAAACCCAGGGCGATCGATGAAATTAGCGGGTTAATCAACGAATTTCGCGATAAATTGGGTTCATATCCCAATCAAGCCCTAAGTTTGAGTACTAACCCCCAGTTTTTTGGTGTATCTCTCAATCGCGGGGTATTAAATGGTATTAATTATCCTGCCAAAGCAGAAGCCCAACCATCTAATGTTAAATTGATTGCTAGTTCGAGTTTAGTAGGTAAAGTCCCAGACTTACTAATTTTAGATCCAGATCTAGCAGAAGCCTGGGGGAAATCACCGCAAAATATCTGGATACATCAAGATCAAACCTTAGCATCCCTACGCTTAGAAGATTTAAAAACAGGTAAAACCATCTGGCAAAATGTGCGCTGGATCGAATCTAAGGATTTATTTTTACCAGAATTAACTTTTATAGATACAGAAGATGCCCTACCTGGTGGTTATTTACCCCCCGAAAACCAACCCCTAATCTTCAATAAAAAAAGAATTACTCCCCTACTTCCCCTCAATAATATCCTGCTGGAATATTTCACCCCAGAAGATCTCATTCGTCGCCTCAATGTGACTCCTCTCAATAGTAGCGAGGGTGCATTTATTAGAATTGAATTAGATTTACCCCTCTCAGGTAGTAATAACCAGCCTCAAAATTATCGTATCTATCGCGACTATCTTTTAAAAGAAGAAAACGCCCTAAGTGATGGTGTACCAATTTTAGAAGTTTGGCCCCATTTCCAGGCGCAAGGTTGGCAAGAATACTATGGTTTCTATTACGATGCAGCTTTAGGGGAAGAAACATTTCAAGTCAGTTTCCCACAAGCAAAAGAACCTCATGTCTTTCAACAGGGTAGGGGGAATTATCAACTAACTAGACTCGATCAATATCCGAACCATATTTTGTGTCAAAGTCAGACTCGTCAGCCCTATGGTTTAATTCTACTCAAAACCCCACCGAGGATTGATTTAACTGGTTCTTGGCGTGTGGGGATAGATTTCGGGACTTCTTTTACCAATATTTATGTTAACCGTAGAGGGACAATTGAGCCTTTATCTTTGGAAACCCTACACCATAAAGTAACAGAGGCGGATATCGAAACTCGTACACCAGTACTATTTGAATATTTTATTCCCGAAAACTTTCTTCCCTCAGAAAAACCCTTACCCCTATCTAGTATTTTGACTACCAGGGGGAGAACTAATTGCGCTGAAGGTAAGGAACGGGTTTTATTCGATGGACGTATTTTTAATGTCGGTTCTGACAGTTTTAAAAATAATGTTGATTGGATAGAAATAGATCTTAAATGGGATAATTTTGTCCCTAACCGTCTATTTTTGGAACATTTAGCCTTACATATCTCTGCAATTGCCATCAGTAAAGGGATTCAAGAGATCCAATGGTGTTTATCCTATCCTTCGGCTTTTTCTAAGGGTGACCTCCGTAGATATGCTAGAACCTGGCAAGATATAACAGATAAATTGAACGCCTCTACTGGGATAAAACATATATGTCCAGAACAAGATAATTTAAACTATTTCCGCACAGAAAGTTTAGCTTTTGCGCAATATTTCGCCGACCGAGAAGAATATAATCTGGTTCGCAGTACTTGTATTGATATTGGTGGTGGAACTTCTGATATTTCTATCTGGGAAAACAATGAATTAATACACCAGTGTTCAGTTAGGTTAGCAGGTCGTCAATTAATTTCGCAATTGTTTGAGGTTAATATTGATTTTCTCTGTAAAAGCTTTCAAGTAGATCCTGGATCTTGGAAAGGTTTAAAACAAGAACGTTTTTACGCTCAATTCGACAATTTATTGCGATCAAGAAGTGAAGAATGGTTGAGAGATAAAATTAAAAACTTTGATAAGGACTCAGAGTTTCAAGGCTTAGTCCGTTTAATTGCTTTGGGGACAGCAGGGCTATATTACTATGTGGGTATTCTCCTAAAAGTACTTCATGCTGAGGGTAAATATAGCGCAGACGAAATAACACCTACTTATGTTGGTGGTAATGGTTCTCGTTTACTAAATTGGCTAGATAATAGTGGTACTTTTGATCGCAATTCTGGAATTAACGAACTATTTAGTTATATGTTAAGTAGGGGTTCAGGCTTTGAAGACACGGAAGAATTAACTCGCCTCAGCCAAAAACCCAAGGATGAAGTAGCTTGTGGTTTAGTTCTCAATGATACACGCCTCAAAGGACTAACAAAAAAACAAAGAGATCCTTTAATTGCAGGGGAAGTATGCCAAATTAACGGCGAGACAATTGAGTATGACAGTCGCCTGGAGTGGGAAGACACCATTAAAGATTTTAAAATACCCGAACTTAGTCAGTTATTTACCTTTGTCGATGAATTTAATTTAGGTATCCAAGAATTAGAGTTAGAAGATATTAAACCTATGCCTCAACACCAGCGAGGAAAAGGTTTAAATGCAGAATATAAAGCAAAACTTTATCGAGATACCAAAAGAGAGTTAGATGCAATGCTGCTTAAAGAATTTAAAAAAGGTGATGCGGAAGATATTCGCCTAGATGCACCGTTTATTTTAAGTCTAAAAGCTCTTTTAAAGGTATTAGCTATGGAATGGGCTGATAAATAGTGATCCTTTATACGTCTAATCATTCTGTTTAAGAATTATGAAGTGAGAGGCAATTTATTTGATGCAAACCACTTCATAAGTCTACTTATTTTACTTATATCCATATTTATTGTTAAGAACAATTATGTTGAAGTGTCCAGCTTGCAAAACCACATACAAAGAAGAGGTACATACTTGTAAAAGATGTAATTTATCAGAGAATGATATTAAATATATCGCTCAAATAAATCCTAATAATCCAGTCCTAACAACTTGTATTCCATTTCTTATAAATACTATAAAGCGACTTAAAGAAAATAATTATCATAATCAAATATTATCTAAAATTCCAGAAATAGAAATAAAACTGGAACAAATGACAACTAATTATGGGCAAGTTGTAGAAACAATTGGAAAATTGGAAAATATCGTTTTGAATTTGCAAGATAAAATTGAAAATCCCAGCAAAGATAATTCTAATAATATAGATATACAAAAAAAATCTGATTTTTATATAGATGCTGAATCAGTAAAATTACATTCAAATGATTTAACTGACTCTACTGATGAAGATAGTTTATATAGCCAAGATCAAGATAATACAGTTACTTTGGCTGCTCAAACTTTAATTAATCAAGTAGATAACCTTCAGGATAATAATTCTTTTATTAAAAATGACATTTCAGTCTTGCAAAATAATGAGATTCAACTTCCTCAATTTGTCCAACAATACAATATGGATAAAAATATATTTTGTGAAAATGTAATATCTACAGTTTTAGAAACACAAGAAAGTGTAGACAATCGTTTAGCAGGTCGTGGAGAATTGATTTTTTTCTCAAATACAAATAAAGGTAAGTATTGGATAGTTAAAGAATCTGAAAATTATTATTTAGTTCCTCATGCAAAGATAAGCATCAATGAGCATACTAAACGATATACTCTAGCAAATCTCTTTGAATGTAATGAATGCAACTCAGAGGATTATAGTTTTAAATTAATTCAAGCAGCCAAAGTACTTAAAGTAAATTCCGACTTATGGCAATTAGAGAAAAAAGGAAAACTAGAATTTTATTAAATATTTTATGACTCAAGCAAATAAAAACAATACAGTTGTGACACAGGTATTTATAGATAAACTGATTGATAAAATTGGGAATATCTTAAAAGAACAACACGCACTACAAGAAAGCGATCGCGAACAAACGGAAGTTATAGAATCTTTGTTAGAAAAGTTAACAAGTCTTGAATATAATTTTGAGGAATTAACTAAATCCTTGGCTTTGGGTAGTTATCCTCTAAAATTGGCACGCTCAATTAAAGTAGCAGAATCAACTATTACCCCAAAAATTGTACCTATTCCTATTAGTAAATCCCAATTAATTACTACATATAATGAAATATCAGCCTTACTCTCAGGTTATATAATTCCTGTAACAATAACACCAGATAGCTATCGCAATTCCAATCCAGAAAATCTAGTTTTAGAAACAACTATTAAAGGAAATTATTGGGCGATCGCTACTGTGGAAGAGCAACAATATAAGTATTGGCTTGTACCTAATAGTAATATTAATTTCAATATCTATAAATTAAAAACTATTGAAAGTTTATTCGAGTTAAGAGGCAACCCTAATTCAAAAACTGCTGATTTTATCTTACAAGAGCCTGCAATTCTTTCTTTATTACCTAATAATCAACAATGGCAATTACTTCAGCCTGGAATTCTCTTTTTTGGCAATAAATTACAATCTATTTCACCCCCAACATCACAACCTGAAAATAGAATTGATGAACAACAAGATAAAATAAATAAACAAATGTTATCTAGTTTAACTACACTAGAAAAAACCATAGCTCAATTAACAAGTAATATTACACAACTTCAAGCCCAAACAGAAATATCACAAAAAACATATCAACGCGATCGACAACAATGGTTAGGAGAAAAATATATACTTCAAAATGAAATGCGCCAAATTACTATGGCTCAATCTCCACCAAATAATTTAAATAATGAGCAAGCTATAGTTCAACTAACAAGTAACATTAAGGAACTTCAAGCCCAGGTTGAAATATCACAAAAAACCTATCAACGCGATCGACAACAATGGTTAGGAGAAAAACAAATACTTCAAGAGCAAATACAACAAATTACGCTCACTCAATCTCCACCAGATAATTTAAATAATGAGCAAGCTATAGTTCAACTAACAAGTAACATTAAGGAACTTCAAGCCCAGGTTGAAATATCACAAAAAACCTATCAACGCGATCGACAACAATGGTTAGGAGAAAAACAAATACTTCAAGAGCAAATACAACAAATTACTCTTGCTCAATCTCCACCAAATAATTCAATTAATGAAAACAGTAAGGCTGCGGATCAAATAAGTTCTGCTGATGCCCCATTCACTCAAAATTATACTACCAAATCTGAGTCTAATCAAAACAATCAAAACCAATCTAATAATACAGTTGATTTAAAAAATATAATCTCTCAATTCAGACAAGTATATAGTCAAGATCAACAATTAATAATAGATAAAATAGTCGCTAAAGTCTCTATCAGTTTAGACACCCTATTCAAAATCACCTTTGGTAAAATAGATATAGTTATTTTAGAAAAAAGCTTAGATAATAAATATTGGATTATCGATTATTTAGGTGTCTACTTATTAATTCCCAGTGACATAAAACACATAACCGAAGCCAAAGAAACATCATTAACTGTTGCCAAAATCTTATTTGATCTAGTTGGATATTATCCTCAATACACGAGCTTCGATTTAATCAAACCTGCAATAGTAACTAAGCACTCAACCAACCAGTGGAAACTACAAGAAAAAGGTAAATTTAATTTCTACTAAAGATATAACTAGTAATAAGTAACAAGCTATAAAAAAATATCTCTTATTAATTAATTTGCTTTTATACCTATTCTTTAACTAAAAAAAGCATTTTTCTCTTACTGACTCCTACTACAAATCTACCTACTACCCAAACCCTCACTACCTTCCTATTCCCTATTCCTGACTCCTGACTCCTGTCTTCTTGATGCAGTCACTCATGGGGGAAACCCCCAAGACCGTGCTGCATCGCTCCTGTCTCCTGTCTCCTGTCTTCCCTCTCCTTTCTCAACCAGTAACTTAAATGCGTAACAGCTTAAACCTCTAATTCCCAATTAACCTAACCAAAAAATCAATCATAATCAACTTTTTTCCTTGATGCTTTCAATTGACTACGTTTAGCCTTAATATCCAACCGCTTGCGCGTAGCCGTTTTATTTGGCTTAGTTACTAATCGTTTTTTCTCAGGAATAGCAACACTTTTAATCAATTTTTGTAACCGTTTTAAAGCATCTTCCTTATTCTGGTGTTGAGTGCGAAACTGTTGAGCCTTAATAACAATAATGCCATCACTAGAAATTCTAGAATCACTCAATTTTAATAACTTTTCCTGATAAAAATGAGGTAGTGAGGACGCTAAAACATCAAAACGTAAATGTATAGCGGAAGCAACTTTATTGACATTTTGACCACCAGCCCCTTGGGAGCGAATAGCACTTATTTCAATTTCACTACTGGGGATAATAACTTGTTCGGAAATTTTTAACAAAAGAAAGACTGATTATACTTAGATCATGCTGATATTTAAATATTTTAGTAGAAAGCGATGGGGCTTACCAGCCTGTAGCGCATCGCAATTATCTACAAAGAATTCAGATATATTAACAACCAGTCATAATTCTAATACTCTCCCTTGCTGCTACTTGAGCTTTAGCTGCTGTGTAATATAACTCGTTGGGTGCATAAATTGAACTATCCCCTGCCAAAATAGTATATTTGTAACTTGAGATATTAATAGCATAAACCATCAAAGTTGCTCCATTAATAATAGTTATATCCTCAATTTTCATAGTTATTTTTCCTGTATTTATCACTCTTATTTTTACCAAAACCGAACTTAATTATTTATAGCTAACCCTAATAGTTTTAGTACGGGCAGAAAACCCTACTAGATATGGGATACAAACCGCACTTATGATTTTTTGCAGGTCTGATTAATATAAAAATAAGGAAACGAAACAGATAAAAAACTCTGAATTAGTTACCGAATAAACTGTTGATCAAAGGAAATATAATTATGGCTTTAATACGTTATAACCCTTGGCAAGAAATGAATTCTTTACAACGCCAATTAAATCGTTTGTTTGATGATGCTTTAACCTCTAATAATTGGGATAATTTGGGTAATTTCTCAAAAGTGCCTGCTGCGGAATTGACTGAAACCGAAGAAGCATTACATCTAAAACTAGAAGTTCCTGGAATGGAAGCAAAAGATTTAGATGTTCAAGTAATGGTAGATCGAGTAGCAATTGCTGGTGAAAGAAAATCGGAAACTAAAACAGAAGAAGACGGTAGAACCCATTCTGAATTCCGTTATGGCAAATTCTCAAGAGTAATCCCTCTACCCACAAGAATCCAAAATACTAACGTTACTGCTAACTATAAAGACGGTATCCTGAATTTAACCTTACCTAAAGCAGAAGAAGAAAAAAACAAAGTAGTCAAAGTTAACCTTTTACAAGAATCTGCTCAGTAGCCATTTGCAGGATAACGAACGTGGTCATATTCTAAAAGATTAATAGTTTACCCAGTTGCAACTAATGTGACTGGGTTTTTTGTTAGTAGGTGGGAGTTAGGAGTTAGGTATGGGGTAGTAGGTAGATTTGTAGTAGGTAGATTTGTAGTAGGTAGATTTGTAGTAGGTAGTAGGCGCGGAAAGCGTCCCTGAGCGCACGCTTGCTTTGGTCGCCAAAGCGCGAACGTGACGATAGTGGGGGTTGAGGTAGGAGCTAACTGTATTAGATAGTAGTGTTCAATGAAAAGTTAAAAGCTAACAGCTAATACTATTTAATGTTACTTGGATAAGTTATATCTTTCGTTGCTTAAACAGCTTTAATTAAACAAGACGATCGCTTGAGTTGATTTAAATCACCATTTCCAGTACAAAACAAAACAGTTTTAAGTTCTGCCATCAATAACTCTACAAGCTCATCTATGGCTGCTTCAGAAATTGATGCTGCTTGGAGAAAAGGAAAAGCCAAACCTGCCAAATCTGCACCAAGAGCGATCGCTTTTGCTACTTCTAAACCATTGCGTAAACCACCAGAAGCTATCAAAGGAATATTTGGATAGTGCTTACGAATTTCAACCAAACAATCTGCTGTAGAAATACCCCAGTCTGCAAAAGTTCTACCCAAACGACGCTGTAAATTAGTTTGCGCTCTTTCACTTTCTACCATCGCCCAAGATGTTCCGCCAGCACCAGCCACATCTATCACTTCAACCCCAGCTTCAATTAATTTCTCAGCCATCACAGCAGAAATACCATTACCTACCTCTTTGGCAATTACAGGAATATCAATTTGCTGACAAAGCTGCTTAATCTTACCCAATAAACCTTTAAACTGTGTATCGCCGTTGGGTTGAATACATTCTTGTAAGGGATTTAAATGTAAAATTAATGCGTCTGCTTCTAAAATCTCTACTACTCTTAAACACTGATCAACACCGTAGGTATAGTTTAATTGTACTGCTCCTAAGTTAGCAAACAAGAGAGCATCGGGAGCAAAAGAACGTACTGCAAAAGTATGAGCAACATCAGGATTTTCCACAGCAATACGTTGAGAACCCACCCCCATAGCCAAACCATACTTTTGGGCTGCGATCGCCAGACGACAATTAATCATTTTTGCCTGTTCTGTTCCCCCCGTCATAGAAGAAATTAGAATAGGCGCATTTAGTTTTTTGCCAAGAAATGCAGTATTGATATCTACCTCACTTAAGTTTAATTCTGGTAAACAAGTATGGGTAAAACGATATTTCTCTAAGCCGTTAGTTAAATGCTGAAACTGTACATCATCTTCAAGACAAATACGCAGGTGATCAGCTTTTCGGGTTTGCGTATTGGTCATAGTTTTTTATGCTCCTTCTCAAACAACTTCATTCAATCAGCCTAACAATTGTAGTCTATTAACCGATGCAACTGATAATTATTAGCTTTGGGCAATACGCAATACGCAATGCGCTTTCAATTAACATTACCTTCTAACTACCGACTCCTTACAAGTAATAAGTAGCGCGTTACTCTCATTGTCCCCTTGTGGGATTACTCCCCTCCTGACTCCTGACTCAGCCACTCCTGTCTCCTGTCTCCTACCTACCAAAGGTAAAGATGCGTTGCTGTATATTTTCTTGGCTGCTATTGGAATGGTATTCTACGCAATAGTGCAAAATTTTCAGAAAAAAAATATTAGAGAGAAATTGATAAAATGAGCGATCGCAAAGAAACGCCATTGTTGTTAAGAGCAGCCCGTGGCGAAATATTAGAACGTCCGCCTGTATGGATGATGCGCCAAGCAGGTCGATATATGAAAGCATATCGTGATATTAGAGATAAGTATCCCAGCTTCCGTGAGCGTTCAGAAATTCCTGAAGTCGCCATTGAAATCTCCTTACAACCTTGGAAAGCTTTCCAACCTGATGGGGTAATTATGTTTTCAGATATTGTTACTCCCCTACCTGGTTTAGGTATTGAAATGGATATTGCTGAAGGTAAAGGGCCGATCATTAGTTCTCCTATTCGTACTCAACAACAAGTAGATGAATTACGAGCTTTAGATCCTGAAGCATCATTACCTTTTATTAAAACTATTTTGCAGAGTTTGCGTGAGGAAGTTGGTAACAAATCTACTGTTTTAGGCTTTGTCGGCGCACCTTGGACTTTGGCTGCTTATGCTGTTGAGGGTAAAGGATCGAAAACTTACTCTAATATCAAAGGGATGGCATTTTCCGATCCTACAATTCTTCATCAACTATTGAGTAAATTAGCTGATGCGATCGCTACCTATGTTTGTTATCAAATAGACTGTGGCGCACAAGCTGTACAAATGTTTGATTCTTGGGCTGGACAATTGTCTCCTCAAGATTATGAAACCTTCGCTCTACCCTATCAACAGCAAGTATTTCGCCAAGTTAAAGAAACTCATCCTGATACACCATTAATTCTTTTGGTCAGTGGTAGTGCAGGAGTACTAGAAAAAATGGCTTTATCTGGAGCAGATATTGTAACTGTAGACTGGACAGTGGACATGGCAGAAGCAAGAGGGAGACTAGGTAAAGAGATAAAAGTACAAGGAAATCTCGATCCTGGGGTGTTGTTTGGTTCTCAAGAATTCATCCGCGATCGCATTTTAGATACAATTCGTAAAGCAGGTAATCAAGGACATATCCTTAATTTAGGTCATGGTGTACTAGTTGGTACTCCTGAAGACAATGTACGTTATTTCTTTGAAACAGCCAAACAAGCCGATCAGTTATTGGCTCATGTTTAGAACAAGCGAGCAACTGTTAGCATAATTTCAAATAATAGTAGTTAAAGCATAATTACTATAATAAAGGGGCAATGATTGTAAAGTAAGATTATGAGACTTTACTTTCTTGCCCTTTTAAATGTCTTTGTTTAGTAGGTTAAATTAAATATAAGATCTTAAATATAGGATTTACATATAAATTATTTCAGAGAAATTCTATTTTATAAATAATTGAAAATCAATTTGGGAAAGCAATATATCCTTAAAAAACACAAAAACTAAATAAGTATTCTCTTGTTGTAATTTTCTTTATTGATAAAAAAAATAATTATCAATTATTCATTATCAATTATCAATTAGTTTATGTCCGATTTAATCATCTTTTGGCATCGTCGCGATTTACGCATCTTTGATAATGTCGGTTTGAGTGCTGCTGCTGCACAGACAAATAAGGTAGTTGGCTTATTTTGCCTCGATGGAAATATTCTAGAAAGGGATGATGTAGCACCAGCTAGAGTAACCTATATGATAGGCTGTCTACAAGCATTAGAGCAAAGTTATCGAGATCTTGGTAGTCAATTATTAATTATTAAGGGTGAACCCGTTACCGCTATTCCACAATTAGCAGCAGCCTTAGCAGCCAAAGCAGTATATTGGAATTTAGATGTAGAACCCTACGCACAAAAACGCGATCGCTCGGTAACTGAAGCTTTAACAATCAAGGGAATAGGGACAAGTAACTTTTGGGATCAGTTATTGCACCACCCAGGCGAAATTGTCACCAAATTATCCAATGAACCTTATAAGGTTTATACTCCCTTCTGGCGTAGTTGGAGTGAAAAACCCAAATCTGCGATCGTACCCCAGCCTAAACAGCTACAAGGTTTAAGTGAAAGTGAACTACAAAGTGCAACTAGTGCTGGAATAATCCCTTTACCCACGGCTAAAGATCTAGGCTATGGCTGGGATAATCCTCTAGTTTTAGAACCTGGAGAAACCCCAGCTAAGGAAAGATTAGAAGAATTTAGCGATCGCTCTATCCACTCTTATGATGAAGAACGAAATTTTCCCTATCTAGACGGCACATCTCAATTAAGTGCTGCTTTAAAATTTGGTGCAATAGGTATTCGTACAGTCTGGCAAACCACCGAGGATATTTTAGCCCAATGTCGTAGTGATGAGGCGAAAACTAGTATAGTAACCTGGCGTAAAGAATTGGCTTGGCGTGAATTCTATCAACACTGTATGTTCTTCTTTCCAGAATTAGCCGAAGGTGCATATCGTCAAGAATTTAAAGATTTTCCTTGGGAAAATAACGAAGAAAAATTTCAAGCATGGTGTGAGGGAAGAACAGGATACCCTATAGTTGATGCAGCAATGCGACAGTTGAATGAAACAGGATGGATGCACAACCGTTGTCGGATGATTGTTGCTAGTTTTTTAACCAAAGATTTAATAATTGATTGGCGTTGGGGAGAAAAATATTTCATGCAGCGACTCTACGACGGCGATCTCTCTGCTAATAATGGTGGTTGGCAATGGAGTGCTTCTAGTGGTATGGATCCTAAACCTTTACGTATTTTTAATCCTGCTACCCAAGCTGCTAAATTTGATCAAGATGGGGAATATATTCGTCAATGGTTACCCGAAATAAGTTCTATGGAAACTGAATATTTGGTAACAGGGAAAATTCCACCCCAGGAGCGAGCAGGTTATGATTATCCTCCGCCTTTGGTAGATCATAAAATACAACAAAGGAAATTTAAGGCACTCTATCAACAACAGAAAAGTTATCAATAAACTTGAAAAAAGGACTAGATACATTCCAGCATTCTAGTCCTCTATTAAAGTTACTGCTATTTTGTTACGTGTAGATCACAAATAAAAGCTGATGGCTATAAGCTACGAGCTAATTACTTGAGAACGGCTGCAACGCCAATTATCTAGCTATTTGGTACAGTTTGAACGTCAGTAGCACCATCTACCCCTTGTGCAACTTGTTCAGCTTCAGCTAATACTCCTTCTGCATCAGGGTTATATTTTAATACAACAGTGCTACCAGTTTGAGCAACCCAAAGACCTACGTTATCAGAGATTCCAGCATCATCTAAGGCTTTAGCAACACGTTTAGCCAAACCACTTTCATCAAACTGACCATCCAAACCAACTTTTTCAGGAGCAATACCGTTATCTTTGGCTGCTGCTCTTACAGATACATTACCTGCTTGTGCTGCTTTATCCTCTTCCTTTTTGCCAAATAATCTGGATAGAAAACCCATAATTGTATCCTCTTAATCTATGTTTGCTCTGTATCAAAAGTGTAAATTGATCACACTCAAAGGAAGTATAAAATTGGCTGGTAAAAACCCTGTCAAGAAGTAATAAAGAATTTAGATTTGAGCGCGATACTCTATTAAGTGACTAGTTATTATTACCAGTTAAAAGATCATAACTAGAACCAGAAACATTGCGTAACTTATAGGTTACTGTAAATTTCTAAATTGTTGCCAAATTCCGAATAACCCATTATTACCCACGCTTCGGGTAAAGTTGCGCTTGCGTTTTCTTGGGTTGCTAATTTTAAAGTAGAGTCTAATAAATTTAAATTACTAATTCCCATTTTATTCATTGGCTTTAAGGTAGGGGGTAGTGGGTAGTAGGCGCGGAAAGCGTCCCTGAGCGCAAGCTTGCTTTGGCGACCAAAGCGCGAACGTGACGATAGTAGGTAGTAAGGGTTGAGTAATCCCACAAGGGGACAATGAGAGAAAGGCATCCCTCGTACGGGTTAGCTGCCCATCAAAGCTAATAGCCAATAAATATCAGGCAACGCAATAAAAGTTAATAACTATGAACAGTAACATTGCTTAAATCATTAACGCCAAACTGTTTAACTTGACGTGGTTGAAGATAAACTTTATTTCCTGCGGATAAATTGAGATGCTGGAATTCTTCGCGACTTAAATGAGCCATAAATATCGATCGCTCACTCTTTGAAGATGAAGTTTCGGCGATGAGTTCTAATTCTAATTGAATTTCCCACCCTAAATGAACTACTCTTTTGATTACGGCGGGTAAATCTTTGGCTTGTGGGGTTTTGCTAATATTAAAGTCGTGAGGACGAATAAAAACTTGCTCAAAGCGATCGCTACTGTGATTAATAGCCCCAAAACTAGTACGGGGAAAAACATTAACCTCCCCAACAAAGCTCATTACAAAAGGATTAACAGGACGATCATAGATTTCTGCGGGTGTTCCTATTTGTTCGATTTTACCCTGATTCATCACTACAATTTTATCAGCTACCGCCATTGCTTCTTCGCGATCATGGGTAACAAAAATACTGGTTAAATGTACTTCCTCATGCAGACGGCGTAACCAATTACGTAATTCCTGTCTCACTTTGGCATCTAATGCCCCAAAAGGTTCATCTAATAGTAATACTTCTGGTTGCACTGCTAAAGCACGGGCTAAAGCTACCCTTTGTCTTTGTCCTCCTGAGAGTTGATGGGGATAGCGATCGCCAAATCCTTGTAGTTGGATTAGTTCTAGTAATTCCTCCACCCTTTGTTTAATAACTTTTGGGGGTTTATTGCGGATATCTAAACCAAAGGCAATATTTTTTCTAACGGTAAGATGTTTAAACAGGGCGTAGTGTTGGAATACAAAACCAATGTTGCGTTTTCTAATATCTAGATGGGTAGTATCGCGATCGCTAATATGAACAGTACCTGTGTCTGGGGTTTCTAAACCTGCTATGGTTCTAAGTAAGGTGGATTTACCCGAACCTGAAGGGCCCAGTAACGCTACTAAAGTTCCAGGTTCAACATGAAGATCGATTTCTTTTAAAGCTTGGAAATCACCGAATTTTTTTGATACTTGTCTGACTGTAATACTCATAATAAATAACAACTTATAATTAATAACTTTTTTTCTGCAACAATTCCTGCAAAATTAACGTAAATATCCCAAGTAAAGCCAAAATAGCTGCTGCGCCAAAGGCTGCTTCTGCTTGATAGTTTTTATATGCCTGTTCTACAAATATAGGTAAAGTGGCGGTTTTTCCCAGGATACTACCCGAAACCACTGAAACTGCCCCAAATTCCCCCATCGCCCTAGCATTGGTTAATAAGATGCCGTAAAGTAAGCCCCAGCGAATACTAGGTAAGGTAATACGAGTAAAAACTTGCCAGTCATTCGCCCCTAGGGTACGGGCTGCGGTTTCCTGTTCTGATCCTATTTCTTCGAGGATGGGAATAACTTCTCGCGCCACAAAGGGTAAAGTTACAAATGCTGTGGCTAAAACAATTCCTGGAAGGGCAAAAATAATTTTAATATCTAAAGTTTTAAATAAGCCACCCAGCCACCCATTATCACCGTAAAGTAAAATCAACATTAAACCTGCCACCACAGGAGAAATTGAAAAGGGAAGATCGATAATACTTAAAAGTAAGGTTCTACCACGAAAACGATTACGGGCGATTAACCACGCAGCACATAAACCAAATACTGTATTAATGGGGACGGCGATCGCTGTGGCGATTAGGGTTAGTTTAACTGCTTGCCAAAATTCTCGTTTATTAATTTCTGTGATAAATACTTGAATACCCTGGTGGAAAGCTTCGTAAAAGATGGCAATAGCAGGAACAACTAAAAGTAAAGCTAAATAACTTAGGGCGATCGCAATTAAAATGTATTGCAGTCGGTTATCTTTTTTAGTCAGCATAGCGCGCACTCCACTTTTGCAACAGATTTATCAGTATTAGTAAAACCAAGGAGACTAATAGTAAAACTGTCCCAATCGTGGTAGCACCTACATAGTCGTATTGTTCTAATTTTTGAAACACCAACACAGGGGCAATTAAATCTTTAAAAGGCATATTGGCAGCTACCATCACCACTGATCCGTATTCTCCTACCGCCCTAGAAAATCCTAAAGCCATTCCTGTTAAAATTGGAGGTATCAAAGGGGGTAAAATGACTCGCCAAAAGGTTTGAGCATCGGTTGCACCCAAAGAGTGAGCAGCTTGTTCTATTTCTGGTTCGAGTTCTAATAGTACTGGTTGTAAAGTTCTAACAACAAAAGGTAGAGAGATAAATAGCATCGCTAGTAATACTCCCAAACGAGTAAAGGCTATTTTTATCCCCAAAGGCGCGAAGAATTGCCCTATCCAACCATTGTTACTATAGATAGTTGCTAAAACCAAACCAGCTACCGAAGTCGGTAAAGCAAAGGGAATATCGATCGCTCCATTAATAATTTTTTTCCCTGGAAACTGATAACGCACTAAAATCCAAGCAATTAAAGTTCCCATCACCCCATTAATTAAACCTGCAACTAGGGCAGTTATAAAAGTAACTTCGTAGGCAGATAAAGCCACGGGGTTAATTGCAGTTTGCCAAAAGTTATCAACACCAATCGTTAAGGATTTGGTTATGAGGGCTGTAATTGGTAAGAGTAGGATTAAACATAAATAACTTAAAGTAATTAGCCAAATAACAGGAAATTTACCTTGATATTGCAATATTTTGGGAATTTTTAATGGTGTAAAATAATTATAAAACTGCATTACGATACTTGAGGAGAGCGACTATTGAACCAAATCTAAATTAATTGCCGTAACCTTAACTTTGACGGCTAAAGCTTGAAGATATACCGCAGCCTGAATAATCTCTTCAACTGTACCAGTTATATCGATGTAGCACCAGTTATAGCAATCGCGCCCGAAACCTGTTAATTTACCTATCGGAGTTAAGCTAATTTTTGTTAACATCATCAGGCAAACTAAAACCTCTCCTACTACACGACTTTTAGGTAATTTCAAGATCAGCTTGACATTAATAGTTGAGGTTATAAAATTTTTTTGGCAAATTAAAGTAGAGGAATCCAACATCAGTTTTATTGCAAATAAATTAGGAATGTTTTTAATTACTTTTGACCGTTTTTAGCGATCATTTTGTCAAATATTGTCCCGTCATCAAAAAATTGAGTTTGGATTTTTTCCCAACCACCAAAATCTTTAACTGTGTTGAGTTTTTGCACTTGAGGAAACTTACTAGCAAACTCCTGCGCCACAGTCGTATCTACAGGACGAAAACCAGCCTGTGCAAATTCTTTTTGAGCAGAGGGAGTATATAAATATTCTGCAAAAGCTTGAGCCACTTCCCTTGTCCCATGTTGATCAACATTGGCATCAACCAAGGCTACAGGACTATCAATAGAAATATTGTAGTCAGTTGGAACAAAATAAGGATAAGCAGTTCCTTTGTCTTGGGCTAAAAGCACTTCATTTTCGTAGTTAATTAGTACATTACCCTGTCCTTGCTGATAAAAAACATCACTGGCTTCGCGAGCATCCTTTGGCATAATTGGCACTTGACTATAAACTTTTTCGGTAAAACTTGCTGCTTCTGCTTCATTACCATCTTTCAGTCCTGCACCCCATAAAGCAAGGAAATTCCATCTTGCTCCCCCCGAAGTTTTAGGGTTAGCCGTAATAACTTCTATTCCTGGTTGGGCTAAATCTGACCATTGATTTACCTTAACCGTGTCATCTCGCTTAACTATCGCAGCCACAGATCTAGCCACAATTGATTCATTGGGCAATTCTTGTTCCCACCCAGGCTCAATTAAACCTGCTTCCTCAATTTTTTTAGTATCTAAAGCTAAAGCTAAAGCAACCACATCCGCTTCTAAACCATCGATCACAGCGCGAGTTTGTGAACCAGATCCGCCGTAACTCTGTTCTATCACTACATCTTGCCCTGTTTTATCTTTCCACTCTTGAACAAATTGCGGAATGATTTTTTCATAAGCACTTTGGGTAACAGCATAGGAAACCAGAGTTAGTTTTACCTCAGATTCTGCGGATTTTTTTGCTTGGTCTTGACTTTGGGCAGTAGTACAACCCACTATTCCCGTACTAAGTAGTCCCCCCGTCAGTATCCAAGCGATTAAATTTTTTTTCATTTTTGATGCGATTCTTTCTTCTTTCAAGTTAGGTTCAATCTTACTTTACTTTAATTTGAATTGCAATACATTTTTGATTCAATTCTGACCAGGGTAATTTTGCCAATAAAAAACCCCCCAATTTCTTGGGAGGAAACTAATTAATTATTAGCTTTTAGCTTTGACGATCCGTTTATCCGTGTTTGATAGCTTTTAGCTTTCAGCTTTCAGCTTCTAATTGCCAAGTAATCACTAATTATTATTACAAGCGTACAAGCGTACAAGCGTGCCTCCTACCTCCTACCTACTACCTACTACCGTTCCTCCTATCTCCTTATAGCGTCAAAGACTGAGGATTTGTTTCAATCAAAGTTGCCAAATCTTTCAAAAAGGCTGCTGCTTGCGCGCCATAGATAATACGGTGGTCGGATGTGATATTAACCTTCATCTGACGTTTTACACCCATCATCCCTGAGTTATCAGCCACTAATTGAGGCTTAGAACCACCTACAGCTAAGATTGAACCTTGCCCTGGAGGTAAAATAGCATCGAAACTATCTACCCCAAACATCCCTAAGTTAGAAAGGGTAAATGTACCAGTGCTATATTCCTCTGGTTTTAATTGTTTAGCTCTGGAGCGATCAACTAAGTCTTTCCAAGTACGAGAAAGAGAATAAATATCCATTTGATCGGCATTACGTAGCACAGGGGTAATCAAACCGCCATCAGGCATTGCCACCGCCACAGCAATATTTATTTCGGAATTATAACTAATAGCATCTTGACGATACCCAGCATTAACCACAGGATGTTGTTTTAAAGTAACCGCGATCGCTTTAGCTAATAGGGCAGTCATAGTTACACCCTTAGATTTTATCTGTTGATAAAGTGCATCTAAAGCATCGGTAGTAATAGTATAGGAAACGTGGAAAGTAGGCACTTGCAAACTTGCCATCATGTTCTGTACTACCGCTTTTTGTAATGTATTGAGGGGTACAGTTTCTCCAGGGGTAGAACTAACAACAGGTACTGGTGCTGGTGCTGGTGCTGGTGCTGGTGCTGGTGCTGGTGCTACAGCAGTTGCAGGTGTGGGAGTGGAGGTTTTACCCGAAGCTTTTTCCACATCACCTGTGGTAATTCGCCCATAAGGCCCACTACCCTCAAGTGTTTTTAAATCTATATTTAATTGTTTAGCTAGTTTTTTGGCTCTTGGAGAGGCAACAATTCTACCTTCTGCACGACTACCATTGCTAGAAGCAGTATTATTAGCAGTAGTAGAAGTAACATCTACCTGAGCATTTGCCTTAACTGTTTCTGGTTTAGCTGCTGTAGTGCTAGCACCATTATCAGACTTAAGGGAGGCTGCTTGCTTTTTAGCTTCAGCAATTTCCGCTTCGGTTTCTGCAATAAGAGCGATCGCACTACCTACAGGTGCTTCTTGTCCTGCTTCTACTAAAATTACAGCTAGATAACCTTCATTAAAAGATTCTACATCCATATCGGCTTTATCCGACTCTACCACTAAAACCGTTTCTCCTTTGGTAATTTTGTCCCCAGGCGATTTTGTCCATTCGACTATTTTACCTTCGGTCATAGTAGAACTGAGGGCGGGCATAAATATATCGTGAATCATGGTATGCGATCTTTTCCTTATAATTAACTAACTTGCAGTTATTGTAAAAAATTCAATTAGCTGTAATTTTGCTTTGCTTACAGTCTACGATAATAACATTTAACGCACTTCTATAAGTTTACAGATAATCACTGATATATTTTAACGTTGAGCTAGTTTTGGGGTTCTACCTAATAATCCTGTCATTAGTTTTAAAGCCAGTATTTTTAGCGGTTTAACGCGATTCATTAAGCGTAATCCAACACGACGCAAGACAACTACAGGCAACCAATTATTAGAAAACATCCGATCAAGTAAATCAGTAAAGCCCAAAATCGCCAAATTTTCTAGTTTGCGCCAACCTTCATAACGTTTTAAAACTTTAATTGTGCCAATGTCAATTCCTTGTTGATGGGCAGTCTGTAATATCTGTGCTAAAGAAGCAGCATCGCGGATACCTAAATTTAAACCCTGTCCCCCAACGGGATGGCAACAATGAGCAGCATCACCAATTAAAGCCAAACGATGTTTAATATAGCGATCGCACTGCATCAATTGTACAGGGAATACCAAGCGATCGCTCTCAAGCTCAATCTCCCCCAATACTCCGCCTAAATAACTTTGCAGCTTCTCTATAAAAATCGCCTCTTCAACTTCTGCCAATGCTTTAGCCTCTGCGTGGGGATGTGTCCAAACAATCTGACAACGATTTCCAGGTAAGGGTAAAACCCCCATAGGGCCACTCGACGAAAAACGTTCAAAAGCGGTATTATTTTCTGGAGCAGTATGTTTAATTGTAAAAGCCACGCAAGACTGCCAATATTTCCAACCACGGGTTTTAATTCCTGCTAAGGTACGCAATTTTGAACGCGCCCCATCAGCACCAATAACTAATTTAGTCTTGATTTGACGCTCGCTCTCTGCAACTTTCACAACCACGGTTGAGTTATCTTTACTATTTACCACCTTGATAACTTCTCCAGGACAAAGCCAAGTTACATTAGCACAGTTATTTAGATATTTTTGTAAAGTAGTTAAAACCACATTATGTTGAGCAACATAACCTAAATATTCTCCAGATAAGTCTTGACTTTCAAACTGTACCCGATGGGGATAATTAGCATCAGATAGATTAATATGGTGATATTTACCAATATGAGGGAATATATCCTGCCAAACACCAATTCCTTGATAAATATAACTAGATAAGGGTGAAAAAGCGTAAGCTTGGGTTCTAGCTGCTGCTACTTCCTGGGGTTGAGCTTCAATTAAAATAATCTTTAAACCAGAATTTTTTAGGGCTGCTGCTAGGGTTGCACCCACAATACCACCACCCACTATTGCCAAGTCGCAATCAAAATTTAAAGATGAAGGAATAATATCTGGTTGCTGTGCTGCTAACATTTTTGTATGAATAAAAAAAATAAATAATGATGAGTATATATACTTTCTTTATTGTGACGCGTCAGGCAAATTAGAACAAGGGAAATATTTTTAGAAATTGGCAATTAATGGGTCTGGATGAGGAAAGACAACTATATAATAGTTTAACAAATGGAATTAGCAGCTTACATAAAATTAGTTCATACTTATAATAATAATTAGGCAAATGCTCCATTGAGAAACTAACTATTCTAAAGTTAAAGTTATTTAGTAAATTTCGGCACTACCGCGAGCCAGACTGTTTGAGTACAACTTAAGTAGCAGTTAAGGAAGGATTAATAGTGATTCAAAACTTAGAACAACACTATAAGGTATTGGGATTAGAGCCAGGCGCGTCTTTGGAAGAGGTCAATCAAGCCTATAAAGATTTAGTATTTATTTGGCATCCCGATCGCCTTCCTCAAGAGGACGAAAGACTCATTAAAAAGTCTGTTGAGAAGTTACAGCAAATTAACGAGGCGCGTGATTCTTTGCGCTCCTATCACCGTCAATTTAAGAATAAAACTACCACTCCTAAAGCTAAGACTGAGCCTCAACCTCGTCCTGCTCCTACCACATATTATCGTGATACACCCCCTGCGGGCAATTATCAAAAAGAACGCTATTACACCACCAACCGCCAACAATCCTATACTAATCCAGGTTATCAGCCACCCAGAAGCAAGCAGCCAAGTCAAGCTTGGAATTATCGTGACTACTACACTACTGGTAATAACAGCAATAGAAGTAATGTTAATGGTACTGATGGGTATAAGGATTTCCGTGAGGCGGAAAAAAGTTACACCCCCGTACAACAATCTGTTAGCAGCACTCCTAAAAAACCCTACCATAAGGATTTAAGAGGAGCGGATTTAAGCAGATCTAATTTTAAAGAAAGGGACTTTTCAGGTCGCGATCTATCTGGGGCAAATCTATCCTATGCCGATCTTAGTGATACTTTTTTGCATAAAATTATTTTGGAAGAAGCCAACCTTCAAGGGGCAAATCTTAAAGGAGCTAATTTACTACAAGCAAATCTAAGGAATGCCAATCTAAAAGAAGCGAATCTCATTGGCGCAGATTTAAGCGGCTCAGATCTAAGTGGCGCAGATTTAACTGGTGCTAAGGTTGGTTTTAATAATAAAATTATGGTGAAAATAACCGCAGTTAAGTTAACTGGTGCAATTTTACCCGATGGCTCTATTCACCCCTAAATAAAGTGTTGCCATTAATATATCAACGTTTATAATCCTAACCCTACCCAAGTAACGTAAATAAATCAGTACATAGGTATTGCTCGTAAATAAAATAGTTATATTATTCTGTAGCGGGGATACAGTAGGCTTGATAATCTAAAATATAATTTCTAATTGGTATCCGCCTTGAAAGTAGATTACTCACTCTCACTTTTTGTGAGTAGATTTTGGATGATCTCGCTGTTACTGCTGATTAATATCCATAATTATTCTTTGAAGCTCAGGCGTGAATTTTAATAGCTTATTAAATAAACATATTATTTATCCCCAGAATGAAAATAGCAATTCTTTCGCAAAACCCTACTTTATATTCCACTAGGCGTTTAAAAGAAGCAGGAAAAGAACTAGGGCATGATATGCGAGTTATTGATTACTTGCGTTGCTATATGAATATTACCTCCAAAAAACCTGCCATAGTATATAGAGGGCAACCGTTAGAAAACTTTGATGCTATTATTCCGCGCATAGGAGCTTCCAAAACTTTTTATGGTACTGCGGTTGTAAGACAATTTGAATTAATGGATGTATTTAGCCCTAATGAGTCTCAAGCAATTTCTCGCAGTCGAGATAAACTACGATCTATGCAAATTTTGGCGAGAGAGGGAGTAGGCTTACCTATTACAGGTTTTGCCCATGCGACTCAAGATATAGATGGTTTAATCGAAACAGTTGGAGGTGCGCCTCTAGTGATCAAATTACTAGAAGGAACACAGGGAATTGGTGTAGTTTTAGCAGAAACCTATCAAGCAGCCAAATCAGTAATTGAGGCTTTTCGTGGCTTAGATGTCAATATTTTGGTACAAGAATATATAAAAGAAGCCAAAGGTGCAGACATACGTTGTTTCGTGGTGGGGGAGCAAGTAATTGCAGCTATGAAAAGACAAGGTGCAGAGGGTGAATTTCGCTCAAATCTACATCGGGGTGGTAATGCCAAAAAAGTAGCCTTATCCCCAGAAGAGCTTGAAACCGCCTTGAGAGCAGCCTCTGCTATGGGGTTAAAAATTGCAGGAGTAGATTTACTACGATCTAATCATGGGCCAGTGGTGATGGAAGTTAATTCTTCCCCTGGTTTAGAAGGAATTGAAAAAGCTACGGGAGTAAATGTTGCAGCTAAAATTATTGATTTTGTTGTTCAAAATGCGACTGAAACTAACAACGCCAGTGATGTTTCTGGTAAGTTTTACTCTCGCATTAAATATTGATTAACTATCAATTTGGAGTCTGGTGTTAGATAATACGATTGAAATTGCTAAAGAAATAATTCCCCCAGGACAATTACGTCGTTTTGAGTTGCCTGTAAGTCGTCTTGCGACTCAAACCCTTGTTTCTTTACCTGTGACTGTGATTAATGGAATTGAACCTGGCCCTCGAATGTGGCTTAGTGCAGCAATTCACGGTGATGAATTAAATGGGGTGGAAATTATTGCTCAAATTTTAGGCAGAATTGATCCTGAAAAATTAAAAGGAACAATTATCACTGTTTCTATTGTTAACGTCTTTGGCTTTATTGAACAATCCCGTTATCTTCCCGATCGCAGGGATTTAAATCGTTTTTTCCCAGGTTCGGAAAATGGATCTTTAGCCTCCCAGTTAGCCAGTTTATTTATGCGCGAAATTGTTGCCCATAGCACCCACGGTATTGATCTACATACGGCAGCAATACATCGGATTAATTTACCTCAAATTCGTGCCAATCTAGAAGATGAAATTACCTATCGTTGTGCTAAAGCTTTCGGCGCACCTATGATCATGCACTCTACTACTAGGGATGGTTCTTTACGTCATGCAGCAACTAAAAAGGGAATTCCTGTCTTACTTTATGAAGCAGGAGAGGCTTTGAGGTTTAATCCTGAAGCTATCAGAGTAGGGGTAGAGGGGATTTTACGAGTAATGAATTGTTTGGATATGTATGATGATCAGCTTGTACCTAAGTTTACTGATTCTTTAGAAGCTAAAACAAGTCAATGGATTAGGGCATATCGAGGGGGAATTTTTCATTTAAGAGTGAATTTGGGGCAAAAAGTTTATAAACGTCAAGAATTGGGCTATATTACCAATGCTTTTGGGGAAAAGCGCGCCACAGTGCGTACTAATGTTGATGGGGTGGTAATCAGTCACACCCAAAATCCCTTGGTTAATCAGGGTGATGGGATTATTCACTTGGCTATTATTTGATTGAAGTTGTATGACAGCAGAATTAGTTAGGGCGATCGCAGTTGAATCTAATTGGTCTAAGGTTTATCATCTTGCCGATACTTACCGTCAGCAGCAACAGTGGCAAGCAGCAGCTATTGCTTATCAGCGATCTATTGAATTACAACCTGATTTTTTTTGGTCGTGGCATAATTTGGCTGATGTTTTACTGAAACTGCAACATTGGCAGCAAGCGGTATTAGCCTATCGTCGTGCAGTGGATATTGATCCTGATTTTTTTTGGTCGTGGCATAATTTGGCTGATGCCTTACTAAAACTACAACATTGGCAGCAAGCGGTATTAGCCTATCGTCGTGCAGTGGATATTGATCCTGATTTTTTTTGGTCGTGGCATAATTTAGCTGATGCTTTATTAAAACTACAAGCTTGGGATCAGGCGATCGCTGTTTTACTCGCAGCCATACAGTTGAAACCAGATCATCAACCTGTTTATCAAAAATTGGGACTAGCTTTTAAACAACGAGGTGATTTAGTAGTTTCCATTCAAGATTATCGTCGGCTTATTCAGTCTCCACCAGCTAATTCGATTTTTGCCACACTGGTAACTAAGTTGGAATTTTTACTTAAGATTGCCGACACTTTGGCAAATGAGCATCAAACAGTTGGAGCAATTATTTTTTATTATTTGGTATTAGAAATTGATCCTAGTCGCCTTGATGTTTTACCCAAACTTACCCACCTGCTACAAAAACACCAACAATTACAAAAGACTATAACTGAGGGAGAGGAAATCTTAGTTAGCCAGCAGTCTAGTCTATTAATTGCACAACTAACCACCTCTGGTAATTTGGATCAAGTTTCAACCCAACAGGCTGTTGATCTTGATTCCATTAAAATTAAGCATCACCTTAACTGTCAGATTCTACCCAGTCAGTTGGAAGATTTATGTAATGCTGTAGGTTGGCAGCGTCGCCCCCTTGAACAGGTAGAACAGGCTTTAGGTAATAGTTTTGCTTATGTATCTGCTTGGTATATTCAGCCAGACCAAGAAAAGTTAGTGGGTTTTGCCAGAGCAGTATCCGATGGTATTTTTCAAGCTATTTTACTTGATATTGTTGTAGATCCTAATTTTCAAGGCTGCGGTTTGGGGACAACCTTGGTTAATAATTTACTCCAACAACTTAAGCTTGCAGGAATTAGAGACATTGCCCTGTTTGCTAGTCCCCACTTAGTTGATTTTTATCATCGATTAGGATTTGTCGCTCAACCCCATAATCTACAATGGATGTTATGGTCTGCTAGCTGTTAACTTTTAGCTCTTAGCTATTAGCAATACGCTCAAACATGGATAATTGACAATTGACAATTAATTTGGTCGCTTTACCTCTGGAGCGAAAGGCAGGGGTAACTATTAATTATCTGAGGGCTAAAGAATGAAGAAACTTCTCTCTTGTTGACCGCCCGAATCCATTCTTAATTATCAATTAGTTAATATTACCTACTACAAAACTACTGTCTCCTGTCTTCTTGATGCAGTCCAATACGGGGGAAACCCCCTTTTCTGCGTGCTGCATCGCTCCTGTCTCCTGTCTCCTGTCTCCTGTCTCCCCTCTCCTGTCTCCCCTCCCCACTACATACTATTTAACTATTTCAGCTAATGCAGGCTTTAAATCTTGATACTGATAATTAAAACCTGTTGCTTGGGTTTTTTTAGGTAATACCTGTTGTCCTTGTAAAACTACGATCGCGCCGTCTCCTAATAATAGTTCTAAAACAAAATCAGGAACAGGTAGCCAGGAAGGTCGATTCATTACTTCCCCCAAGGTTTTACACAGTTGACTCATTCGCACAGGATTAGGAGAGGTGGCATTATATACTCCCGACATCTCTGTATTTTGTAATGCCTCAATGATTAGATTTACTAAGTCGTCTCGATGTATCCAAGAAAACCATTGTTTCCCACTACCAATGGGCCCGCCTGCAAACATTTTAAACGGCCCAATCATTTTGCCCAGCGCACCACCGTTAGCTAAGACAATACCTAAACGTAGGATAACTAAACGTACACCACTTTCTTTAACTTTCGTTGCTTCTGCTTCCCAATTCTGACAAACTTGTGCTAGAAAATCATTACCTGGGGGACTATCTTCATCAAAGCTGATAGTTTCACTAGTGCCATAATAACCGATCGCTGAACTACTAATAAATACTTGAGGTTTTTGCTCCGCAAGGGCGATCGCTTCAACTAGTTTTCTTGTTCCTAATTGGCGACTTTCCATAATTGCTTGTTTTTGCTCAGGTGTCCAACGCTCGGCGATCGCTTCCCCAGCCAGATTAATCACCGCATCACATCCAGATACTTTTTTTTGCCAGTCTCCCGACTCTAGAGGGGTATATTGCACCACTTCTATTTGATCCAAAGCTGAGGCTGGAAACACGGTTGAAACCGTCTTAGGATTGCGCGTAAAAACTAAGATTTGATGTCCTGCTTGTTGCAACTTTGTAACTAAACGACTACCGACTAATCCTGTTGCACCTGTAATTGCGATTTTCATATTTTATTTGCTTCCAAATTCCATTTCATTAGCTTCGGCATAGCGATCCATAAAACGACTAAATCTTTCCCAGCCAGCATCTGAGTCAATTTCAAAGATACATTCTACTCTTTTTAGTTCGTCTCCTTCATCGCCACCAAAAATCATTTTTAGTGAATGGGGGGTAACTAGGATTTTTCCTTCTGAATCTATTAAACTGAGGTTTTTAACTGAACCTTTGGTAAAACTATTAAAACGATCTAATGCCTTTAATTTCTCAAAAATCAGCAAAATATTGCGGACTCCTGTGTTTTTGTTGCGTCTTAAACTAACACCGCTTAATTCTTCAGCAACATCTTTAAAGAATTCTATTACAGGAACTTGAGAAGACATTATCAAAGTAAAGATAAATGAATAACTTGTTTTTTATATAACTAGAATACTATGTTTAAGGGATCACCAAGACAATAATTCTCTACAATCAAAAAGCTTTTAGCTGTTGCTACTGGGTTAATCTAGATTACTACAGAGGATTTAAAATAGTGGTAGTAAAACATGATCATTTACTGAGTTTACAATTAAGGCGATCGCGAATCCCTATATTTTGAGTCTTCAATGGGATCGATCGCCTCATCTATACTAAAATTACTATTTATTTAGTAATTACTCAGGTTCTCCCCCTTGTATTTTAAGAATGAGGAAACCTAAACTAAGTCCGCCCAAGATTAAAGTTATACATAAAATTGCGCCATTAAACAGCATACTTTCTGCGCTCATGTTGATTACTCCTGTTTTATTGTTAGATTTTTATTTCTATGATGATCTAAATTTGAATAAAAGCTTTTAGCTCTTTATCTTATGAATTTTCAACCATAATCAGTAATAAGTATTTTAAATCATTAAGTCCGAATTTTCGCCTAAACTCTTTGAAGCTATGAATTCCTCATTTCAAATTAGAAGAGCGATCGCCCGTGATGTTCCAGCAATCTTTGATTTAATTAAAGCTTTAGCCGAATATGCAAAGTTAAGCCATCAAGTTACTGGTACAGTCGATGATTTACAAAACCATTTATTTGGTAATCAAGTGAGTGTTGAGGCTATTGTAGCGGAGTGTGAAGAAAAATTAGTGGGATTTGCGCTCTTTTTCCCAAATTATTCAACCTTTTTAACCAAACCAGGTATTTATCTTGAGGATTTGTTTGTTTTACCTGAATATCGCCGTCAAGGTATTGGTAAGGCAATGTTAATATATCTGGGTAAATTGGCAGTAAAACGGGGTGCGGGGCGATTAGAATGGAGTGTTTTAGATTGGAATCAAAGCGCGATCGCTTTTTACCAGACTATGGGCGCAAATGTATTACCTGACTGGCGCATCTGTCGAGTAACTGGCGAAGCTTTGCAGAATTTGGCACAAAGATCAGAATAATTATATATTTAATGGCTGTGACAGGGATGCTTAAAGGGTAGTAGGTAGTGGGGAGTAGGTAGTAGGTAGTGGGAGTCAGAAGACAGAAGACAGGAGTTTGGTAGTAGGTAGTATGGCTACTAAGCTAAGACCTTAACACTATAATGTGTAAATTATTCTTTTAATATTTATTTATGTCCATCCTAATATACGGAATACCTAATTGTGGTACTTGTAAAAAAGCAATTAAATGGTTGGAAGATCATGATATTGCTTATCAATTTATTAATACTAAAGATAGTCCCCCCAGTCAAACCATGATTGAAGAATGGGTTAAGACTCTCGGTAGTAAAGCAATGCGAAATACTTCAGGTAAATCCTATCGGGCTTTAGGAGATGATAAGAAAACTTGGACAGATCAACAATGGATTACAGCCTTTAGCGAAGATGCAATGTTAATAAAAAGACCATTATTTGTGAAAGATAATCAAGCGGTATTGGTTGGCTTTAGAGCAATGGAAGCAGAAATTAAGGATAAACTAGGTGTATCGTAAATTTATCTATGTTTTAATATATTTGACAAGTTTAATTTATTAAGATAAAGCACCTATATTTTTATACAAAAACATTCTAATATTGCTCGCTAATATTTTAAATTAGTTTTATGTATTTATAGTGTTTATCCAAAAATATCAAGTTACAGAGACGAAAAAAGAATATCTTACTCATGGATAATTACTAACTTACTAATTGGGCTTTAAACCCTTTTATTTTTAAAATAAGCAGCAAAGTTCTGCCTTGAGTTGAGTAATATTAATTTGGAAACGTTTAATATTATATTTGTGTCTTGAAAATAATTAAATCTAGTAACATATAAATAATCATAGTGATCAAAGCAGTAATTTTTGATTTAGATGGCTTAATAATCGATTCAGAACCATTATGGCAGGAAGCAGAAATATTAGTTTTTCAACAAGTTAATATAATGCTAACGCCTCAATTATGCCTAAAAACCAAAGGCTTAAGGATCGATCAGGTAGTAGATTACTGGTATCAAAGATATCCCTGGAGAAATTATTCTCAAACAGAAATTGCCGAGTTAATAGTTAAAAAAGTAATTGAATTAATACATCTAAAGGGTGAACCATTAGCAGGGGTAGAAGATACCATTGCTTTTATAGAAGAAAAACCAGTAAAAATTGCTTTGGCTTCTTCTTCGGCAACAATTATTATTCAAGCTGCCCTACAAAAACTAGAATTAATAGATAAATTCACACAAATATATTCAGCAGAATCAGAGGCTTTAGGAAAACCCCACCCAGGAGTATATCTAACCACCGCCAGACAATTAAACGTTTCTCCCCAAGAATGTTTAGCTTTAGAAGATTCCTTAAACGGTGTCTTAGCAGCCAAAGCAGCCCAAATGAAATGTATAGCTGTACCTGAAACATTAGAATATAATAATCCCAAATTCGCGATCGCCGATGTAATTTTAAAATCCCTCAAAGAATTTAACGAAGATATTTGGCAAAAAGTAATTTAATTTTATCTAACTGATAAATTAATTAAAGCTTCCACAATAGATTGGGAAATAAAGGGTAAAATATTTTTATTCTGGGCGTTATCCTTGCCTTGAGTAAAGACGCATAACAAGTAGGGTGGTAAATTAGGAATTTCAATATAAGCTGCATCATGACGTACTAGGCTCATCCAACCAGCTTTCGACCAAATTTGAGCATTATTAGGCAACCCTGCACCCAAAAAACCTGTAATTTGATTTTCCTGATCACTGCTAGTTAAATCAGCAACAGATAAACTACGCTTGAGCAATTGCATCATCTTTTGCGATCGCTCACTTGATACAGCCACACCACCAATAATACTGTGTAACAATCGAGCCACAGCCTCAGTAGTTAATACATTACGATTTTCTGCTAATTCACCCAAGAAAGCTTTTTCACGACCATAAGCACCATCGCACCAAGTTTTCTGATTAACATTGATACTTTCAAACTCTTCCCAACCCAAAGACTTAAAATAACGGTTGACTATATTACGTTGCTGCTGCCAAGTTTCAAAAGGTTTGAGTGGTAATTCGGGGCCACTAGTAGTTCCAGTTAAAACATCTACAATTAAACTAGTAGCATCATTACTAGATTCAACAATCATATCCTCAATGGCGCGATTTAATTCTCGAGACTCCGCAACCATCCCACCCTGTAACCATTCTTGAATTGCAACCAAGTAAAAAAGTTTGACAATACTAGCAGGATAAATCCTTTCAACCCCTCGATAACTAAAACCCTTAACCGAATATTGCCAAAATTCAAGTGCCGATAACGCCCCTCCTGTATTAACTATCACAGGATCTTGATATACTAACCAGGTCATAGCAATATTATCCCTAGCTAAAGTAGGAAATTCCTTTCTAGTATTTTGTAAAATTTGATTGCCAATTGAGGTAAGTTGCGGATCTTGCAGAAGAAAAGACATAAAAAGGTGTTGCTAATTTAATATTACTAAATTAATCAGTGTAGTGGCTAAGATCACAGAACATCAAAATTCTTTATCGTAAAATTTGTCTAGAGGATAATATATTTATTGTTTTTTTACAAAATTATCGTATCTTCTGTTACAATTCTTAGTGAGTCAGAGATTACTCCGCCGTAAAACGACGAAGCCTGCTCTGACCGTTGGTCAAAGATTAATAGTTGTCTCTTTTAGGAACGCGCAACTAAAGATTTTTCCAGGCTTAAACAACAACATTTTCCAGGGCCAGCGATCGCCTCGTTGGCATTTTTTTTTAGGTAATAATATGAAAATATGAAATAGTATTATTAGGCTGGTATTTTTCATGAGCTACGAGCAGCAGCTAGACCATCCGTCAACAGTATCCCCATCAGAGGACGATGCAGATTTATTCGATTACGCTTATGAGCAACCAGGTAGTATACCTGGGACGTTAAATATAGAAGCAGATGCAGAGATCCCAGAAATTGTTCTAATTGACTATAATCATGATCGCGTGGATCGTTACAATAATTTAACCCCAGAAGCCTGTGCAGCACATCTAGATACCGAGTCTGTATCCTGGGTTGATGTCAAAGGATTAGGTAGCGAAAACATCCTATTCAGACTAGGAAAAGTATTTAATCTTCATCCCCTAGTACTAGAAGATGTAGTTAATGTTCCCCAAAGACCAAAAATAGAAGACTATGCCCAACAACTAGTAATTATTACTCAAATGGTAGTTCCTAAACCATCAGGGGAAGGCTTTTGGTTAGAACAAGTAAGTTTAGTGGTTGGGAAAAACTATCTTTTAACAGTGCAAGAAAAGCCCGAAAAAGACTGTTTTCGACCAGTGCGCCGACGAATCAAATTCAATAAAGGCAAAATTAGAAACATGGGCGCAGATTACTTAGCTTATGCGCTTTGGGATTCAATTATTGATGGATTTTTCCCGATTTTAGAAATATATGGCGAAAAGATCGAAGATTTAGAAGATGAAGTAATATTTAATCCAGACAATCAAAGTTTAGCCAAAGTATATCAAATCAAAAGAGAATTATTAGCACTACGGCGAGCCATTTGGCCACAAAGAAATGCTCTTAATACATTAATTAGAGATGGTAGTAGTGTGATAGATCCAGAAATAGGAGTTTTTTTAAGAGATTGTTACGATCACACAGTCCAAATTATCGATATTATCGAAACCTACCGCGAATTAGCCACCAGTCTAACGGATATTTATCTTTCTGCTATTAGTAATAAAATGAATGAAGTCATGAAATTACTAACAGTTATCTCTAGTATATTTATTCCCCTAACTTTTATCGTCGGTATCTATGGAATGAATTTTAATACAGACATATCCCCATTCAATATGCCAGAGTTGAACTGGTATTGGGGTTATCCCCTGTGTTGGCTGATCATGATTCTAGTCGCAGCAGGCTTAGTTTACTTTTTTTGGCGACGGGGCTGGTTTGAAAATTTTTCTAAAATCCCTAAGTAATCAGGATAGAGCTAACGGTAAACTAATAACTAGGTACATTGAGTAGTAAAAGTAAAGTTATCTTAAGCCCCAACTTTTAATAGTTTATACACCCTAATCTCAATCCCCATGATCTAGTTCTCACCTTGATTGGGAATAATAAAAGTGTGAGCAATTTAACACTGCTATTTGAGGATATAGCAATACACTTAATTATCTCCTAACACATCCTAAAAACTAATAGCTAAAAACCTAAGTTACATACTTAACCATACCGTTTATGACCTCTGTTGGTTCTAGATTTAATACAAAAAAAAATACAGTAGAGCGTACTGTAGGCAGTAAACTACAAGCAATGCCATTAATTATAGGTATTAGTTTTATCCTGTTTGGGGGAGTGGGTTGGCGTTTAGCTTATTTACAACTACAACAGGGGGATATTAATAGATTAAAAGCAGAAGACAACCGAACTCGCATCATACCCAAACCACCTGTACGGGGTAGCATTTTAGACCGCAAAGGCAGAATATTAGCAACTAATCGTCTATCCTACTCCGCCTACTTATGGCCTAAAGCCCAAAAACAAAAAAATTGGATACAAACGCGTAATCTTATCGCCCAAATCTTAGAAATTGCTCCTCAAGACCTGCAAAAACGGGTTGAAGAAGCTGGATATGATTATAACAGTTTGATTCCTATTGCCCGTAATCTGACACCCGAACAAATTACAGTCTTTCAAGAATACCAATCTCAGCTAAAAGAAGTTGCCATTGATATCGGCAAAATAAGATATTATCCCCAAGGAAAATTAGCTGCTCATATTTTAGGGTATACAGGAGAACTAAATCCAGAACAACTAAAAGAAAGAAAGTCTCAAGGTTATCGCTTGGGAGATGTCATGGGCAAAATGGGAGTTGAATTAGCCTATGAACCCCAATTAAGAGGAGAATGGGGCGGATTAAAACTAGAAGTTAATGGTGCAGGAAAGATCATGTCTTTCTTAGGTGAACAACCACCCAAAACAGGCAAAGATATCACCTTAACCATTGATGCCGATGTCCAAAGGGCTGCGGAAAAGGCTTTAGGTACAATAAAAGGTGGAATTGTCGCCCTCAATCCCAATAATGGCGAAGTATTAGCTATGGCTAGTTATCCCAGTTTTGATCCTAATATCTTTTCCTCTTCTGTTACTCCCCAAATTTGGCAAGAATTACAGTCCCAGGGAAATCCTTTTTTAAATATGAACCTGCGCGCCTTTCCCCCTGCTTCAACTTTTAAAATTGTGACTGCTACGGCAGGATTAGAATCAGGAAAATTCCCTCCCAATACCATTTTAGGCACATACCCTTATTTATCCGTTGGCGGTACAAACTTTGGAGAATGGAATAAAGCAGGTTTTGGTCGAATTGGCTATGTAACTGCTATGGCTTGGAGTAGTAATACATTTCATGGTCAAATAGGTCAGGGAGTTGGGGGAGAAACCTTAATAGAATGGGCGCGAAAATTCGGATTTGGTAAATTAACAGGAATAGAATTAGAAGGAGAAACAGCAGGATTAATTGCTGATGATGCTTGGAAACGACGTAACTTTGATGATTGGGGTTGGACTGTAGGAGATACAGTTAATATGTCCATCGGTCAAGGATTTACCACCGCCACTCCTTTACAAATAGCTGTGATGTTTAGTGCGATCGCCAATAATGGGTATAAAGTCCAACCTCATTTATTACATAATCACGCCGATCAATTCCCACGGGTTGATATGCAGCTTAAACCTACTACTATCTCAACTATTCAAAAAGGATTACGCGCTGTAGTTGATAGTGGTACAGGAACAAAGTTAAACTCTCCAGATACTCCGCCAGGAGCAGGTAAAAGTGGTACTGCTGAAGCTCCACCAGGTAAGCCTCATACTTGGTTTGGAGCTTATACCCCCTATAACAAACCTGAAATTATCGTGGTGGCTTTTGCCGAACACTCTGGAGGCGGTGGCGGTTCGATCGCTGCACCATTAGTAAGACAAGTTATGGAAGCTTATTTTAAACCAGGAGTCAGGAAGGGGGAGTCAGAAGTCAGGACTCAGGAGTCAGGAAGGGGGAGTCAGGAAGGGGGAGTCAGATAGTAGGTAGTGGGGGTTTGGGTAGGAGGTAATGAATAAAACTAAAAGCTAAAGGCTAAGAGCTAAAAGCTAAACACGAAACACTATCAATATCCTAAATTCTCAATTGCTCGATCTAAAATTGCCCAGCCTTGTTCGACACTGGTGATTTGAGATACCTCTTCTCTTAATCGGGCTGCGCCAGGAAAATCCTGACAATACCAAGCTAAATGTTTACGAGATTGATAAATACCTCGTTGTCCTTTATATTCCCATAAGGCTTGAAGATGTTCTTTGGCACATTGGAGTTGGCTAACTTTAGATGGAGATGGTAATTTTTCTCCTGTTTTCAAATAGTGATCAATTTCCCCCACTAAAGAAGGATAACCAAGACTACCTCTAGAACACATTACCCCATCTGCATTAGTCATCTTTAAACAATCAATAGCAGCATCGACGGAAAAGATATCACCATTAGCAATTACAGGAATAGATAAAGCTTGTTTAACTTTAGCAATCCATTCCCACCTAGCAGCACCATTGTAACCTTGGGCGCGAGTACGGGCGTGCAGAGTTAACATTTTCGCCCCCTGATCTTCCATTCTCCGAGCAAAGTCAATAATGTTTATTTCTGTATCATCCCAACCAAGACGAGTTTTTACCGTCACAGGCACATTAACCGCTTCTACAACGGTTTTAACTATTGCTTGGGCTACTTCTGGTTGACGCAATAGAGAAGATCCACCGCCTTTTTTGGTAATTTTATTAACAGGACAACCCATATTAATATCAATGGTATTTGCTCCCTCTGCAACGGCTTTTTGGGCTGCTTGCGCCATGAAATCTGGACGACAATCGAATAATTGAATACTGATGGGATCTTCATCGGGTGCTATTGCCATAATTGCTGGTATTGATTTTAGGTGATGTATTTCTTTAGCACTCACCATCTCTGTATACAGCATCGAATCTGGGGCATAGCGTCGAACTAATCGCCGAAATACTAAATCTGTTACTCCTGATAATGGAGACTGGAAAACACGACTGTTTAATACTACAGATCCTATATTTAGTGGTGTTTGTAATTTTGTTTTTAATTCCTTTGTAATGGTCACAATTTTTACACCCCTAGACAACTGATCTTGCCCTTGAACATTAATTTAAAATAACTGTATTTACTTCTAGTAGGGTATTAGTTATCAGTACCCATTTTAAAGCTAAAAAGTAGTATGTTAGATTATCCTGCCCCCAGGGTTATCAATAACCAATATTCAAAAATTGCTATATTGTTCTAATATAAATATGTATTGATTTACAAAAATCTTTCCTAATTAACTCGCGGACGCAGACTTTTTAACTATATAGGCTTATACTGTTTCCCCTTAACCTTTAAAAAAAGCCAGTTGGTAATAATAATACTGTGAGAATTTTAATTAAGGATGAGGGAGCTTTTGATTAATCAAAAATAGTTAGTTATTACCTCTCTCCCTCTAATTCGCTCTAAAATATTTTATTAAAAGCTTTATAGTCACAGATTATAGAAATGCCCTTTGGGTACTCCGCCGCTTGCCAAGAGATGGGGGTAAAACGACGAAGACGGCACGTGACCGTTGGTCAACGCTGTTTTCTAGCATACAAATCATAACTAATAGCTTAGAAATAAACGTAGTCTTTTTGCTTTCAACAGTTAGTTATTGGTAAATTCTCGCCATACACCCACTAAAACCCCCTGAATCTCTACATTTTCCGCTTTAACTTTAATTGGTTCGTATTTTTGATTGGAAGGTTTTAATGTGACTTGTTCTTGGTTTTGATAAAAACGTTTGAGAGTTGTACCATGTCCAGTAACTCTAGCTGCTACGATATCACCATTTTTAATTTCTGCGGTAGAAGAAAGCGATCGCATAATTACATAATCTCCTTCATCGATCAAATCCTCAATCATGCTATCCCCTACTACCCTTAATACATAGCAGTCTGGTTGGGAAAATAATTCTGCTAAATCTAGTCGGTTTTTTTCGTCGCTAAATGGTTCAACTAATCCCCCCGCAGCAATTTCTCCTTCTATTGATAATCCTTTTTCTGGTTGGTGTAAAATTCTAATAGTGCGAGCTTTGCCATCCGTCCAATCTATATAACCTTTATTTCTTAATCTTTCTAAACGACTTTGCACAGGAGCGGGCGATCGCAAATTCATGGCTTTCATCATCTGTCTGATTGATGGTGCATACTGGGTTGATTTGATATACTCAATAAGCCAGTCATACAGTTCTTTTTGGGCTGGAGTTAAACTTTCCATAACTTTTTTCTAGGGTATCTTTGCGAGGACAAGCATTTTGTAATCATACAAAAACTTGATATGTCCATTCAGAACATAGGTACTAAACATTAGAAGCTATTAACCCGTAGAAAGTCAAGCTTTGAACATTCAATTTAAAGGTTTAAATCCTAAAGCCCCAGAAAACTGTTTAGCTAAATTATAGATTCAGTTTTTTAGAGGATGAAAAATCTAAAAAAACGATGATAATATAATAGTTTGCAGTTTCATTTTATCTAGACAAATTAAACTAAATCAACATGACTTTGACTCAGCAGCGTAAGCAAGAATTAATGGCAGAATATCAAATCCATGAAACCGACACAGGTTCTGCTGATTTACAAATTGCCGTTCTAACTGAAAGAATTAACCAGTTAACAACTCATTTGAAAGCCAATAAGAAAGACCATTCTTCTCGCCGTGGCTTACTTAAAATGATTGGTCGTCGTAAAGGACTTTTAGCTTATTTGCAAAAAGAAGACTACCAGCGTTATCAACAATTAATTGCTCGTCTTGGCATTCGTCGTTAAAACCCTATAAATTCATGCCATCAGATTCTAAACGGGGTCGTTTACCATTTGAACCCCGTAATAATAATAAAAAACAGACTCAAAAGCCTGCTGCTGCTACTTCTCAAGCACCAATTAAGAAGAAATATCAAGCAACGTCTAGAAGTTCTCGTTCCAAATCCAATCTTTCAGCCATTCCCGATGTTGTTAGTAAACGTATGGGTAGAAGAATGGCTGTATTTTGTGGTATTCCTTCTGTGTTGGGAATGTCATCTTTATTTATTTTTTATTGGCTAAAAATCAAGGAAGTAATTGAGCTACCTCCTTATTTGGCTTTAGCTGTTTCCTTTGGCTTTTTAGGCTTGGGGGTAATTGGCTTGAGTTATGGTCTTTTTTCAGCCTGTTGGGATGAAGATCGTGAGGGTAGTCTTATGGGGTTTGACGAGTTTAAGGTAAATTTAGAGCGCACTAAAGATGCTTGGAGAGCTTCCCGTAATAAAGAAAAGTCCAGTTGATTTTGGAGATTATCTATTCAAAGTAGTAGTGATTAATTAAGCATAAAGGCGAAACTGAAAGTTTGTTTGCGTATCAGAATCTGCTGGTGAATTAATTTTAATTAACCTATTTATTTTTATTGTATTTGCATTGGGAAAACCCATAGCGACTGCTGAGTAATAATTAGTAGAGTGTCATGGGTCTTTTTTATGATTAATTTTAGATAATGATTATCATTACTGTTAAAATTAGGTAAATGTTAATCGATAATCAATAAGATGCCTTTTAATCTAGGTTCAATATCAAAGTATTCTTGTTCAATTGCCATAGCTTATCTAAGCGTTCTGGTTTTCAACAGCATAGCCACAGCGCAAAATAATTCCAAGCTGAAAATTGTGACAACTTTTTTACCCATTCATCTGTTTACTCAGGCGGTGGTAGGGGATACAGGAGAAGTAAAGATTTTAATTTCTCCTGGGACAGAAGTTCATGAATACCAAGCCACTCCAGAGGATGCCAAAATTCTAGCTACAGCAGATGTGTTAGTAGAAAACGGGTTGGGGATGGAAGAGTTTTTATCGGGGTTAATAGCAAATGTTGGTAATGCAAAACTTCAGCAAATTAATTCTAGTAAAGGGATAACGGCAATAAAAGAGGAAGAACAGGGACATCACCATGAAGAAGGAAATCCTCACGTTTGGTTAGATCCAGTATTAGCCCAACAACAAGTAGCAAATATTAGAGATGCTTTAATTGCTATTTACCCTAATAACGCAGACACTTATCACACTAATGCAGATGCTTATATTAAACAACTGCAACAACTAGATAATGAATTCCAGCAAAAACTAGCACCAATCAAAGGTTGCAACTTTATTACCTTTCATGATGCTTTTCCTTATTTAGCACAACGTTATGGATTAAAACAAGAAGCGATGGTCGAAATTCCTGAAGATAGCATGACTCCTCAAGATGTTCAACGGGTACAGCAAGCAGCTAACCAATATCAAGTTAAAGCCTTACTCAGCGAACCTGGAATAGTAGATAAACGCATCCAACAAATATCTAAGGACTTAAATCTACCATTAGGAGCGATCGATCCTATAGAGTCGGGACAAACAGATCCACAATACTATTTTCAAGTAATGCGGGGCAATTTGGAGGCTTTAACAAGAGCGTGCCAATAAATCAACTTATCAGTTTTTCCTCTTAATAAATTCAATGCACCACAATTTAGCTACTAATCAATCTATCGTTTCAGTAAAAAATCTATCAGTGATGCAGGGGGAATATCTAGCGGTAGATAATGTTTCTTTTGGATTATTGCCAGGTACTCACACCGCAATTATAGGATCTAATGGTGCAGGGAAAAGTACCTTAATTAAATCTATTTTAGGCTTGATGAAAAAGCATTCTGGAGAGATTAAGTTATTAGGATCAAAACAAGAAATCGGCTACATACCTCAAAAATTTCCCTTTGAACCCACTTTTCCGTTAACGGTATTAGAGTTAGTAGGTTTGGGGTTAAACAATAAACAATGGTGGTATTCCAGTAAAGATAAAAAAGAGAAAATTTACCAAGCCCTAGAAAAAGTCCATTTAACCAAACAAGCAAAACAAAAAATCGGTACTCTAAGTGGAGGGGAATTAAAACGAGTTTTACTCGCTTATTGTTTAGTTGTACCTCGTCGGCTTTTAGTTCTCGATGAAGCCTTAGGAGGGGTAGACGCGACGGGAGAAATAGAATTTGCAGCTTTACTTAATACCCTCAAAAAAGAGCATAACTGGACGATTTTAGAAGTTTCCCACGATTTAGACTTAGTTAGTAGATATTGCGACTCGGTTATCTGTTTAAACCGTCGTTTACTTTATCAAGGTTCGCCGAAGACTACTCTTACCCCAGAAAACCTATTGCACGTATACGGTTCTTTAATTACTCCTACCTGTCATCATCATGAACCTAGCAGATTTACTAAGCCTTTTTAGTTTACCTTTTATGCAACGGGCGGTATTGGGGGGTGTGCTGTTAGGAATTTTGGGGGGAATTTTAGGCAGTTTTTTGATTCTGCGTCGTTTATCCTTATTTGGGGATACAGTGGGACATTCGGCGATGTTGGGAGTGGTGTTAGCTGCATTATTAGAACTTCCTGCTACTTGGACGTTAATGGGTTTTACTGTTGCTTTCGGTTTGTCCGTTATTTATTTAATCGACAGAACTGATTTAGGTAGTGATACAGTTTTATGTATTTCCCTATCAGGTTCTATTGCGTTGGGAACAATTGGCTTTAGTTATTTAAAGGGATATCAAGGCAATTTATTATCAATTTTATTTGGAGATATTTTAGCCATAAGTAAGACGGATATAATTTTATTATTGTTACTTTTAGGCATAACTTTAGTCTGGATAATTATTAGTTTACCTCAGCAGATATTACTTACTGTTAATAGTGATTTAGCCATAGTAAAAGGGGTAGCTGTTCGTCGTCACCGTTATTTTTTTATCGTGCTTTTAGCAACTACTATTGCTTTAACTATTCGTGCAGTTGGTATTTTGCTGGTTAATGGTTTTTTAGTTATTCCTGCTGCTTGCGCCAGGCTAATTTGTCAGCAATTTGTTCCTTTTTTAATTACTGCTGCAAGTATAGGTGCGTTGAGTGGAATAATGGGAATGATTATTTCTGGAGGGCTGGATCTTCCTAGTGGCCCAAGTATTGTTTTGGTTCAATTGTCTGGCTTTTTAGCAGTGGCTTTATGGTGTCGGCAGTCATAGACATATTAATTTCAAAATATAAATGGAGTAATTTGTATTATGCGATTCTTATTTTTTTTATTAGCTAGTTTCTGGTTTTTTAGACTAGAGATTTATAACTATTTCAATAACATTTCTTCTTTGTATGTTTGTCTACTTCTGGGTGTAGCTTGCATAGGTATATTTATTTTAAGAATAAGAATAAACTGCTCAATGGTGTTGTTTATAAATAAATTTAGATACTTTAAATTCAAGAAATATCTTAAAACGCGAGCAAAATTAATTAATAAATATAACCCAGAACTAATAGGTAAATTTCTGGCAAATCTACTGGATTAGGTTTTATTTTAATGTCTGTAATAATTTTCAATCATTATCCTGTTTTATTAACAAGCCCGAAATCAACTACTATTTTTTTACTAACGTTAACAGCCTACTTTTTTATTAGTTTAGATTTAAAAAAAGAAATACTGATATTGATGCTTGGAGTATATATTTTAATGCCTTTTGCTCCTTATGCTCTGGCTTTGCTCAGTTACCATACAAGGATAAACTTATTTGAAACTTTACCTATTGATCTAATATTTACCCTTGATATAGATATCGATAATCTTACTCAGACCGCCAATAAGTTGTTCTTATTTATTGCTCCTTGGTCTGTTTCAATAATTTTGTTTCTCTTTGTAGCTAGATTTATTGTGATAAACTTTTTAAATTTAATTTTTGGTGCTTTTGTGATCTCTATAAGGTACTTAAGCGGGCGATTAGCATCCTTATATTTTTACATCTTAGCAAAAGGCAAATAAACAAAACTGGCTTTCTAGTAAGTCTAACTTCACATAAGTATTGTCTGATTAACTTCTGCTTTAGGTCGCTATGTTACCCTGTACCACTTGTATAAAAAGGGGTTTGAGGATAAAACATGATGAAGAGTTGTAGCTTCATAGTAATTATCTATAAAAGAGCAAGATATGTATATCGCTGAATGTATAGAAGTTGGTACAAAGGTTTACGCTACTAATTAGATGTCGTCCACTAAAGGGATCTGTTAAGCAAAAAATGTAACTAAATGCACCCAGATCAAGGCATTTGTTAAAGTCTTGCAATAAGCGCGATCGCCTGAAATTATTTAATCATGTATGTAGTGTAATTACTGGGGCATGGAATTCCCAACAAAGGCGATCGCTTTTTAGTTGGTCAAAGAGTTAGAAAGTGTGATTACCCTTCGGGTACGCTTATCTATCACTCTTTATATAAACAACTAAAATCTAAGAATATGCCAACAAAGCTATAATTGAACCAAAGCAAAGATCTTAAAACTAATATGTCGACCTTAGAGCAAATTGAAGCAGCTATTCTCACACTTCCTTCAGAAGAATTTGAGCAACTTAGACAGTGGTTTTTTGACTTGGATTATCAACGTTGGGATCGGAAACTAGAACAAGACATTGAGGATGGTAAGTTAGAAGTTTTAGCTGAAGAAGCGATCGCTGAATTTCAGGCAGGTCAGTTTCGTGTCTTGTAATGTATTATACAACGCAAAGATTTTGGAGATGCTATGAATCTTTACCCAACAGTGTACAGGAAATTGCAGATCGCTGTTATGAACTACTTAAAGCCGATCCTTTACATCCATCATTACACTTCAAAAAAATAGGTAAAAAATATTGGTCAGTTCGTGCAGGACTAGATTATCGTGCGTTAGGTGTTGAGGTGGAGAGTGGTATCTTATGGTTTTGGATTGGAACTCATGCAGAGTACGACAAACTTATTGAACGCTTATAACTAGAGATAGGCATCGTAACTTATTTAAAAATATAAACTAACTAGCGATCGCCAGAAATTTTAAAAGCTGTTGAGAAAAGCGATCGCGTTACTTGTTAAAATCAACCAAATCCTTTACCCCGTTTAGATTCAGACCAAATAAGTAATTCTCCATTTTGCCCCCCTCCAGCTAAAGAGCAACCATTCCCACTCCAAGCCAGACAAGAAAAACCTCCCTTCGCACCTTCTAATATTTGCCCTATCTGTTTAGCTTTTGTCCACAAAACTAACAACCCATCATCAGCAGCAGAAGCCAGTAACATACTATGGGGGTGAAACTTTAAGGCTTGAATTTTACCCTCGTGTATATTTAAAACATTAGCATTCCAACCATCTTCATCCTGGGCTGCTTTTTTCCACACAGCAATATTTTCCATACTAGATGCTGCAAGTATAGGTGCATGATTTGATAATTGTTGTGACCGCGGAAGGCGGGGAACGGATGACCAAGTTAAATTGGAAATCTTACCAGGAAAACCCTGCATCACCCAAGGATAAGAACTACCATATTCTAAGACGGTAATAGTATTATCTAAATTACCAGAAGCAATATATTTACTATCACTAGACCAAGCAGTAACAATACTAGCCGAAGGCATTTCCATTACATAAGGATCATCATCCCAATTATTAGCATCCCAAATTTTAACCCCCCCATCACCTGCTAGGGCGATATTTTCCCCATTTGGTTGCCAAGCTAGATCTAAAACGGAAGAATTGGCAAAGGGTAGGGTAGTAATAACTGTTTGGGTATCAGCAGCCCAAATTTGAACATAACGACCCAAACTAAAAGCTAATTGGTTGCAAGTAGGATGATAAGCAAGTTTATCTATCCATGAAGGCGCATTATCTAAAGATAAGACTAGATTAGCCCTATTTTCTTCCCTAGATAATATTTCCCAAATTCTAACTTTACCATCTTGTCCCCCAGCAGCCAAAAACTTACCATCAAAGGAAAAAGCCAGACAATCTATTGATGCTAATCCCTCACCGAGGATATTAATCAAATTGCCATCTTGCCATAAAACAACTTCTCCAGCAGCCGAACTTGCAGCTAAAATTCCACTAGGCGACCAAGCCAGCACCGTAATATACTCGGATAGATTACCCTGCCACTGGGGCTGTAATAATACTTTCCCTTTGTTTATACCAAACATTGTTGAAAGTCCTCTCGTATTTGGGCTTCATCCAAATTGCGACCAATAAACACCAATTCATTTTTACGGGTTTCGCCTGGAAACCAGGGTCGATCTGGTTTTCCATCTAGCAACATATGTACTCCTTGGAAGACGAAGCGTTCATCTTCTCCAGCAATATTTAAAATGCCTTTGGTGCGGAAGATATCAACACCTTTAGTCTGTAATAATTGACTTAACCACTGATCAAGTTTTCGTCCGTCTAACGCACCAGATTCAACTATGGCAAAGGATTTAACAGATTCATCGTGTTCGTGGGCATCTTCATTTAAAAATTCGGGGTCGATTTCTAAAGCCCGATCTAGATCGAATGCTTGTACTCCTAATAAGGCATCCATCGATAATTCGGAATTTTGAGTGCGATAGATTTTTGCCATCCTATTCATGGCTTTGATTTTGCTTTCCAATTCATCCAATTCTTGAGGACTAACCAGATCTGTTTTATTGAGAAGAATTACATCGGCAAAAGCAATTTGTTCCTGTGCTTCATCCGCCCCCCAGTGTTGCTGGATGTGTTTGGCATCGACTACTGTAATAACTGCATCTAAAGAAATTTTGTCCCGTAGATCTTCATCTACAAAAAAGGTTTGAATTACAGGGGCAGGATCGGCTAAACCAGTGGTTTCGATAACTAAATGATCGAACTTGTGGCGACGCTTCATTAAATTACCGATAATACGAATCAAATCACCCCTGACTGTACAGCAAATGCAGCCATTATTCATTTCAAAGATTTCTTCATTGGCATCAATTACCAATTGGTTATCAATACCCACTTCTCCAAACTCGTTAACGATCACTGCTACTTTTTTACCGTGTTCATAGGTAAGGATGTGATTGAGGAGGGTAGTTTTACCTGCGCCTAAATACCCAGTTAGTACGGTGACGGGAACAGTATTATTGCTTGTTGTAACCATAGCCTAGATTTTCTAACTCTTTTATAGAATGATAATCGATATCGTTATCAGTTAAACCTGTTTTTATTTGGAAGAAAAAATTTTATCTAGTTTGAAAAATATTTTGCACCATTGGTTTATCAATACCTGCTGCCATTTGATCCAATTCCGCCACTTCCCCAGCATCCAACGCCCAGTCTAGGGTAGCAATATTTTCCTGTGCCTGTTGAAGATTTTTTGCCCCTGGGATAGGAATTGTGCCTTTAGCAATACACCAATTGAGGGCAACTTGGGCGATAGTTTTATGACGATGTTGTGCGATCGCTTGTAATGTATTTAATATTGGTTTGGCTTCGGGAACAAGTCTTTTAAACAGTAGCTTGCGTAAACCTTGGGGATAGGAATGAGGATCATTATATTTCCCTGTTAAGATACCTAAGCATAAAGGACTATAGGCAATTAACTTAATACCCAATTGATCACAAGTATCCTTAAGACCCAAATCAGTAACAGGATAAGTAGAAAGTAGAGAATACTGCACCTGGAGAGTAGCAATAGGGATACCGCGATCGCTAAATTTCTGGTAGACTTTTTTTAATCTTTTTGTCCCATAATTAGATAGTCCTACTCCCTTAATCAAACCCTGCTCATATAAATCCCCCAAACCATCCAAAAGTTGCCATTCTTGCCAAGGAAAATAATTAGCAGTTGACCAGTGCATTTGTGCTAAATCCACCCTTCCTAGACGTGTTGCGGAAGCTTGCGCTGCTTTAATCATGGATTTTCTTGTCAACCGCCAAGGATAAGCAGCTAGTTTAGTTGCCAAACAGATATCATTTTTATTTGCGCCTTGATATTGCTGTTCAAACTTTCCTAATAATTTTTCGCTCTGACCATTGAGTTTACCTGTACCATAAGAATCACCACTATCAAAAAGAGTTACACCCTGACTGACGCAAAGATTAAATACTGCTTGTAATTGAGTATCCATACTAGGGTCGTAACGCCACAACAGGCGATTACCCCAAGCCCAAGTCCCACAACCCATTCGCGGTAAAATCAAGTTGTTAGTTGACATAATTGCTCTTTGGTTTATTTTGATAGGATATTAAAAATCTAATTGTAATAAGCGTAAGTTAGCAGAAAAACATTAAATATCGATATAAAAGTTAGGGTGTTATTTTGATCCTCCTAAAACAAGCTCTTAAATCTATCCTTAATCAACGCAAACAATGAATTTTGAAATTCCTCTAGGTTCTGTCATTCAAGGTTCTTTAACCAAAGGTTTAGAAGTACGGTTGCACCCTGATGTATCTGTAGAAGATATGCGTGTTGGTAAATTCTTAGTAGTACAAGGGGTGAGGTCACGTTTCTTTTGTTTATTAACTGATGTATCTTTAGGAACTTCGAGCGATCGCATTATTGCTAATCCCCCCCCTATTGAAGATACTTTTTTGCGTGAAGTATTAGCAGGTAGTGGTACTTATGGTACGGTTAATCTCTCTCCCATGTTAATGTTCACTCCCACCGCCACTAACAGTGATTTTTCCAGTTTACCTATTGATATTCCTAAAAATACTAGTTTAGGTTCTCTCCAACCCCAAACCAGTACAGATATGGAATTATTACCTGTAAAAACTATCCCTGCTCATTTTAGTCAAGTATACGAAGCTTCTGAAACGGATTTTCGTAGTGTTTTTGGCTGGGAGGATGATCCCTATCGGCGTAATTTTTCCATCGGTCAACCTTTAGATATGGAAGTCCCTGTCTGTATTGATCTCGATCGCTTTGTGGAAAGAAGTAATGGTATTTTTGGTAAATCTGGAACAGGAAAATCTTTTTTAACCCGTCTATTGCTTTCTGGGGTAATTCGTAAAGGTGCTGCGGTTAATTTGATGTTTGATATGCACTCGGAATATGGTTGGGAAGCCATGAAAGAAGGAAAACAGGTAAGTACCGTTAAAGGTTTACGCCAACTTTTTCCAGGACAAGTAGATATTTATACCCTCGATCCCGAATCTACTAAACGCCGAGGTGTTCGTGATGCTCAAGAGCTTTATTTAAGCTACGATCAGATTGAAATTGAAGATTTAAGATTGGTGGCTTCTGAATTGGGTTTATCCGAAGCTGCTTTAGATAATGCCAATATTTTATATAACGAATACGGTAGATCTTGGATTCTGCAATTGGTTAATATGACCAATGAGGATATTAAAATGTTTTGTGAATCGAAACAAGGACATCAAGGGTCTATATCTTCCCTCCAGCGTAAATTATTGCGTCTTGAGAGCCTTAAATATATTCGTTCTGCTTGTCCCCATAATTATATTGACCAGTTGATTCAAGCCTTAGATGCTGGGAAAAATGTAATTATTGAGTTTGGTTCTCAATCAAATATGCTCTCTTATATGTTGGCGACTAATATGATTACCCGTCGTATCCACGCCAGTTATGTTAAAAAAGCAGATCACTTTCTACAGACTAAAAACCCCCTTGATAAACCTCGCCAGTTAGTTATTACTATTGAAGAGGCGCACCGCTTCCTAGATTCTAGCGTGGTACATCAAACTATTTTTGGCACAATTGCTCGTGAGATGCGCAAGTATTTTGTTACCTTGCTAGTAGTAGATCAACGTCCTTCTGGAATTGACAATGAAGTTATGTCTCAAATAGGTACGCGCGTTACTTGTTTACTTAACGATGAAAAAGATATTGAAGCAATTTTTACAGGGGTTTCTGGTGGGGCTAATTTAAAATCAGTATTGGCTAAATTAGATTCTAAACAACAGGCTTTAGTTTTGGGTCACGCTGTACCAATGCCTGTAGTAGTTCGTACTCGTGCCTATGATACCCAATTTTACCGTGAAATAGGCGTAACAGATTGGGAGGAAATGCCCAATGAGGAAGTTTATGCAGCAGCAGAAATTGCTAAAGCAGATTTGGGATTTTAGAAGTTATCTGGATTATCTACAATAGTGATGATTTGTTAGTTATTATGTGATATGTTAATTCTAATAATTTGAATTTGACATTTTCTGTTTTCCTACGTCTCTAGTAGCAGCAGTAGCCACTGGGGGCGTTCTTTATGCGCTGGTATTGCCAATTTGTTATATTAATACGAAATAAATTAAGGGATGTTTTTTAGCTATTAGCTATTAGCTTCTACTGACTCCTTACAAATAATACAAATAATAAGTAGCGCGTTACTCTCATTGTCCCCTACCTACTACCTACTACCTACTACCTACTACCCCCTACTCCCCTCTCCATACTCCTTACAAATAATAAGTAGCGCGTTACTCTTTACTTTTTACTCGTTACTCTCATTGTCCCCTTGTGGGATTACTCCCCTACCTACTACCCCCTACTCCCCGCTCCATACTCAATAATTGTCCCAAACTAATCATATACGGGTATAGTTTTTATCCCATAATTAAATTGATTTGATGTATAAATAGCATCATTAGTTACTAACTGCTTAGTTTTAGTAAGTTTGGCTACAAAATCTCTTCAAAGGCGATGTCATCTTAAGAAAAGCTAACAGAAATAATTATAACAATGAATAATTGGGCATCATTTGTATTACCATCACTATTAGGATTAGTAGCAGGAATTGGACATGGTTTTGCTGCTCATTATCAAGATTTGCCTTTGTCTTTAGCCGATCAAGTTATAGAGTCTGTTAAAACCGATACTACTGTATATTAAAAATATAATCTTGCAATTGTACTGTCATTGCTTAATCTTAATGATCAATTTTTGTGAAAAGTAGCCTTTGTTACAGTTATTTCTGAAATAATAAAAGAGATAATCTAAAACAATTAAAGGTAATATCTATGCGATTACAAACATCTAACGAAACCTTATCTACTAGAGATAAAGTTATTGGGTTTTCTTTAGCAGCTTTCTCCATGTTTGTAGTAGGCTACACAGCTACACGGGCTTTTCTTAATCAGCCAAATACCAATCTTGCTACTGATAACTCTAATTTAGTTATTCCTCACGAAGCTACATTATGGAGTGATTTCGGTAAATAATTTCCTAATTAGCCAGCAGTGCGATCGCGCAGGTAATATATATTTATTTATCTTTTGTGATCTCGATCAACGCTAAAAATCTCAAAATCAACCAAAGTATAGGAGAAAGTAACCGCACAATACAGATAGTAATTAACTGAGGTTGATGAGATGGCTACAAAAGAAAGCAATAGTAAAATTAATCATATTAAAATTACCCTGCCTTTAATAGCGTTGTGTCTACCTTTATTTGTTAAACATTATGCCGAGGCGGAAAATAGTTGTCCGTATGAAACATATTTGCATTTTGATGGTAAATGTTTGGATATTTCAGCAGAAGGGTTAAATAATATTAATCAAGGATTTAGTATCAACTCAAGCAAGGTGGTAAATCGAGAAATTGCGGATCTTCATCAAAGAGTAGAAAAAATTAGTAATAAGATCGAGCAATTATGTATGACGGAAATACCTCAGACATCGGTAGAGATTGATATTGTAGAGAATGTCTGTCAATATTAATTACTCTTTAACACTATGGTATTAGCTCCGTGGCGATCGCTCTTGACTGCTGCTTTACACCGTAATCGTTCTGACGCTCATGCTCGATATTTTCAATTAGCAACTGTGACACCAGAAGGTTATCCTGCCAATCGTACTGTAGTTTTTCGGGGTTTTTTAGACGAGCAACACAATACTTTAAAAATCATTACCGATCTTCGTAGTCAAAAAGTTCAAGATCTCCAATATCAACCTAATGCTGAAGTTTGTTGGTATTTTACTAAAACCCGAGAACAATTTCGTATTCGAGGCAAGCTACAACTAGTAACCAACGAGGAAACAGATAGAGATCTTCAATTAGCCCGTCAGACTACTTGGCAAAATATTTCCGATGCTGCACGGGATCAATTTACTTGGTTAGATCCAGGTAAACCGCTACTGGATAATCCTGCTTCAGCTTCAGATCCTGATCCTCAGACACCATTGGCTAATTTCGCTCTCTTGCTACTGATTCCTTACCAAGTAGATCATCTACAACTAAGAGGAGAAAAACAACAACGCTGTTTTTATAAGCTGCAAACGGCTGATGAATGGATAATTGAGCCTATTAATCCCTAAAGGTGTAAATGATCGATGAAGCAAACAATTGGCAACTTGGGGGAACAAATTGTAGGAGAGTGGTTACAAAGGCAGGATTATATTATTTTAAAACAAAACTGGCGTTGTCGTTGGGGAGAAATTGATTTGATTGCTCAACAAACAACTAATCAGATGTTAGCTTTTGTAGAAGTTAAAACTCGCAGTCGTCGAAATTGGGATGAAAACGGTTTATTAGCAGTTGATGAGGTTAAGCAACATAAATTATGGCAAACAGCGTCTATGTTTTTAGCTCAATATCCTCATTTGGCAGAATTACCTTGCCGTTTTGATGTGGCTTTAGTTAGTTATCAGAGTTTAAAAAATACTGGAGAAAGTATATATCCAGCACAATTAACTATTAAAAAACCATTTACTTTTCAGAATTATCAATTTACTTTAGAAAACTATTTACCAGCAGCTTTTGATTAATTATTATAAAAGTTAATAGCTACTAACAATACTTAATATGTAAAACGTTATATTAAAAGCAGCTTTTGATTAATTATTAAAAAAGCCAATAGCTACTAACAATACTTTCAATCATAAAAATAATAAATGTTAGTTTTAATAACAAAAAGGGCATTATAAGAAGGTAATACCCACAGTTGTAATCAGTTGGATGTCTAACCAAGAAATAACAGGGATTTTGCAGCAACAAAATTCTCTCTTAAATAGAGTTGAACTAGTATTAACAGAGAATCAACAACTGAGAACAGAATTACTAGAACTATCCGAGAGAGAAGAGCGATTTCGTCAAATTGCGGAAAATGTGCGCGAAGTTTTCTTTGTTATTTCTGCTAAGACAGACGAGATATTATATATAAGCCCAACCTACGAAAAAGTCTGGGGCAGAAGTTGTCAGAGTTTATATGAAGATCCCCAATCTTGGCTATTTGCGATTCATCCCGAAGACTCCTCTAAAGCGATCGCTACTATTGAAACTCAATTTAGAACAGGAGATGACTTTGAAGAAGAATATCGTATTATTAGACCAGATCAATCTATTTGTTGGGTGAGAGTTAGGGCTTTTCCTGTAAGAGATGTGATGGGCAAAGTTAATCGCTTTGTCGGCATTGCAGAAGATATTACTAAACGCAAAGAAGCAGAGGCAGCACTAAGGGAAAGTGAAGAACAATTTCGCTTAACTTTTGAAATGGCACCTATCGGTATGGCAATTAGTACTTTGACAGGGAAATTTGAGCGAGTTAATCAGGCTTTATGCGATTTTCTAGGTTATACCCAAGCGGAATTATTACCTTTATCTTTTCCTGAAATTAGCTATTTAGAAGATTGGAAAAAACATCGCAATTTAGAACAAAAACTTATTACAACCCAAGAATCAGATTTTCAAATAGAAGCACGCTTTATTGCTAAAAATGGACGGGTGGTTGATACCATTCTAAAAGTAGTATTAGTGTGTGATGCCGACGGCAATCCCTTACATTTCAATAATCAGATTGTCGACATTACTGAGCGTAAACAAATGGAAAGACAACTGGTGTATGACGCACTACATGATAACTTAACGGGTTTACCTAATCGAGCCTTATTTATGGATCGTTTAGAGCAGCAACTTAAAAAGAGTTACAATAACAATAATTATTTATTTGCCGTGCTGTTTCTAGATTTGGATCGCTTCAAAGTAGTTAATGATAGTGTAGGACATCTCATAGGGAACAAACTCCTAATTGAAATTGCCCAGCGACTTGAAAAATTGATCGCGCCAACAGATACAGTCGCTCGCTTGGGAGGGGATGAATTTACAATTTTACTAGAAAATATTAATAGTAAATTAGATGCCATTGTAGTGGCCGAAAGTATCTATCAAACCTTAAGTATTCCCTTCAATATTGACGGTTATGAACTATTTACCACAGCTAGTATTGGTATTGCTTTATCTTCCCAAGGATATGAAAAACCTGCCGATATCTTAAGAGATGCCGATTTAACCATGTATAGTGCTAAAGAGCAGGGGAAGGCGCGTTATGAGATTTTTGACAATTCCCTACGCGATCGCGCCTTACAAAGATTAGAATTAGAAACTGACTTACGTAGAGCTATAGAAAGACGCGAATTTGAAGTTTACTATCAGCCTATTACTTCCTTAAAGTTAGGTACTTTATCTGGTTTTGAGGCTCTAGCACGCTGGAATCATCCCCAAAAAGGCTGTATTCAACCTAATGATTTTATTCCTATCTGCGAAGAAACGGGCTTAATTGTGCCTTTAGGTAATTGGTTACTGCGAGAAGCTTGTTTAGCTACTCGTAATTGGCAACTTAAATATCCTTCTCATCCACCTATTCGTATGAGTGTTAATCTTTCTGGGCAACAATTTCGTGATCCACAGTTAGTAGACGAAATCACTAAAATTTTAGATGAAACTGGATTAGAAGGTAAGTTTTTGAAATTAGAAATTACTGAAAGTATTCTCATTGATAATTTGGAAACTGTAACAGAAATTATTTTAAATTTGAGAAAGAAACAAATTCAGTTTAGTATTGATGATTTTGGTACAGGATATTCATCTTTGAGCTATTTACATCGTTTTCCTGTCGATACTATTAAAATAGACCGCTCTTTTGTTAATCAAATGCAAGCTAATGGTGAAAATTCTGCAATTGTTAAAGCTATTGTCACCTTAGCCCATTTATTAAATATGGATGTAATTGCCGAAGGAATTGAGACTACTTCCCAATTAGCTCAACTAAAGTTATTAGAATGTGAATATGGGCAAGGATTTTTCTTTTCTAAACCCCTAAATAAACAACAAGCTGAGGCTTTAATTGCTAGTTTTCCTCAATGGAATTGAAAGTATCGATTAAGCTTTTAACTATTAGCTTTGGGCTTTGAGCTTCCTGTCTCCTGTCTCCCCTCTCGTTACTCGTTACTCTCATTGTCCCCTTGTGGGATTACTCCTTCCCCACTACCTACATTGTCCCCTTGTGGGATTAGCTCCGCTTATCCTTTAGGGCTACCTACTACCTGTCTCCTGACTCCTGACTTCTTGGTGCATTCGCTCAAGGCATGGAAACCAACAAGTTAGCACAGCACCGCTCCTGACTCCTTCTACCTATTGTCTCCTGTCTTAACTAGCAAATAAACGCATACTTAATTGGCTATGGCGCATTTGAGCGATGTCAATTGTAGGGGTGCAAGACCACATTTGATCTAAGTTTAAAGATGCTGCTTTTAAATAAACTGCTTCAATTTCTGGTGCTAACTGAAGTAGGATTTTTTGCGCTTGCAGATGACCTAAAATTCCTAAACGAATGGCTGCGCCTAAGATTCCTGTAACTAACCCATGTATAAAGCCTAAAGCTGTATCGATCGCGCTTAAACCAATAATATTACCAACTACACCAAATACGATCGGGTGAAGACAGTAAAATTGATTTGATGCTTGAGCTTGTTCTAATTTTGTTAATTGTTGATGCTGCCAAGTAGTTTGTGCAACCATTAATAATGCTCGTCCACTTTGTTGTTGGGTTTTGCGAGTAGTGGCAATTAGGGTTTGGGCAAATAATTGATTATCTGCTGTGATAATAGTTGCTAAATTATCGGCAACACTACCATTATAGGCGTGCAGTAAGGCAACCAGATCGCAAGTAGCTATTTTGTAGTTTAAAAGTATTTGGATAAAAGAAATTAAATCTTCAGACTGTTTTATTTGCTGCTGTTGTATCAAAGATTCTAAACCATGAGAAAGGGTATAAGCACCTGAAGGGAAAAAAGAGTCTGCAAGCTGCATTAAAGCGAGTTTTTGAGCAATTGTTGAGGGGGGATGATTCATGGCTATTTCAGTTTGGGAGTCTAAGTGAAGAATTAGCAACTCGAACTTTAATAAAATTATCCGTCATAAAATTCAGATTATTCTAGTGGTACAACCTATGAAGATTTTAGGAAAGTAGAACTTGAAAATCAATCAAAAACAACTAACTGGTATATTTTTTAGTATATTGGCGATCGCTTTAATTTTAACTAATTTTACCTATACACCCATTGCCAATGCGCAAGATAATCTCCAACCCTATTACCGCCAAAAAGCAATTCATAACCCAGACGGCATAGGTAAATACTATTTTAATCGTGAAATTGCCCAAGTGATGGGACATCAGGCTATAGATTGGTTGGAAAGAAATAGTAGAGAAACGGAGGAAAAACCAGATACAACTGTAGAGATGTTGAATCTTAAAGCTGATGATGTTGTAGCGGATATTGGGGCAGGATCTGGATATTTTAGCTTCCGTATGGCTGCCAAAGTACCAGAAGGTAAAGTTTATGCTGTCGATATTCAACCAGAAATGTTAGAAGCGATCGCAACTTTTCAGCAGGAAAATCATATTACTAATGTTGAAACTATTTTAGGACAGGAAGATAACCCCAATCTACCCCCAGAAAGTATTGATCTGGCTTTAATGGTTGATGCTTATCATGAGTTTGCTTATCCTAAAGAAATGATGGATGGGATCTTTAATGCCTTAAAACCAGGAGGAAAAGTGGTTTTATTAGAATATCGTCAGGAAAATCCGATGATTATGATTAAACCCTTACATAAGATGTCACAAAAGCAAGTTAAAAAGGAATTATCTAGTGTAGGTTTGCATTGGGAAACTACTAAAGAGTTTTTACCCGAACAGCATTTTTTAGTTTTTAGTAAGCCTGTTTAATTAGTAACTGATGATTAGCTTTACTCTAAATAGTGATCAAAGGAAATAGATCAAGATTGCTATAGACTGTTTAACTATTACAAAATCGAATCTATCTAAGAGTTGATCTAACATCAGTTAATAGCTGCGGTTGGAGAATTAAATTTAAATAATATAAATTAGTTAATTACTCCAACACCTAAAATTTAGACAATTATAAAATCAGTAGCAATTAAGGAAGTCGAGACAGTAGTTAATACAGATTCCCCTCCTAGGGTAACACCGTTATTATTGTAGAAAATATTACCAGTTTCACTACTGTAAACAATCTTAGCAATACTACCTTTAGCCAGATCATCAGTTGCTACGGCTGCAAACTCACTATTTATACTAAAACCAGTACCCACAGTACTTGTAAGCCCAAAAGTTGTTTTACCCAGGACAATTTTATCCCCTTCAGTTATATTAAAATCAATAATGCGATCAGAACCAAAATCAGTACCAGAAAAAGCAACTCCAGTATTGTAGGTAAACTTATCTGCACCCAAACCACCACTAAGGCGATCGTTAGCAATGCCACCTCTTAGAATATCATTACCAGCACCACCGATTAATGTATCATCCCCACTACTACCAATAATCTCGTTATTACCAATATTGCCCGTAATTAGATTATTTAAAGCGTTACCAGTACCTTTAAGATCTTCACTACCAAGTAAGACTAAATTCTCAACATTATTAACCAAAGTATAACTAATAAAGGATTTGGTAGTATCGAGTCCGCTATCAATTAATTCTGTAATCAGATCACCTGTATTATCAATGACATAAGTGTCGTTACCCATGCCCCCTTCTAAAGTATCAATACCGACACCACCATTGAGAGTATCATTACCCTCATTACCTTTAAGAGCGTTATTGCCACTATTGCCGATTAATTGATTATTTTGAGAGTTACCAGTAGCATTAAAGTTAGCAGTTCCAGTTAAAATTAAATTTTCAACATTACTACTCAAAGTGTAGTTACTAGAAGCATAAGCAGTATCTATTTCTGTAACCAAACTCGATGTTTCGGTAATAACATCTAATACATTATTAACAATATAGTTATCATTGCCAGTACCACCGATCATCGTATCATTGCCTGTACTGCCGTCAATAATATTAAAACCAGAATTACCAGTAATAATGTTGTTTAAATTATTTCCAGTACCGTTAATACTAGTTGTACCTATAAGAGTTAAATTCTCAACGTGATCACTAAGGGTATAGTTACTAGCAGTTGAAAATACTTGATCAATACCTTCATTAAGATTTTCAATAATTACATCTTCAGGGCTTGCAACATAATACTCATCATTACCAATACTACCAATTAAAGTATCAAAATCAGTACCACTATTACCCTTGAGAGTATCATTGCCTGCCTCTCCCCTCAAAACATCATTACCACTACCACCATCGATCGCATCATCGCCGTTTCTGCCGTCCATAACGTTATTGCTACCGTTACCGAGCATGATATTATTTAATTCGTTTCCTACTGCATTAGTATTATTTGTTCCAGTTAGGGTTAAATTCTCCAAATTACTGCCAAGACGATAGGTAATAGAAGACTGAACTAGATCCTTACCATCAGTTGCACCCAGGGTAGTAATTACATCACGAAAATCATCGATTACATAAATATCATCTCCCATACCACCATCGAGGGTATCTGCACCACTACCGCCATCCAAACTATCATTGCCGATACCGCCTGTCAGGCGATCGTTATCATTTTCTCCTCGAAGGCTGTCATTACCGTCTCCTCCATCAAGATTATTACTGCCACTATTACCAGTTATCTTATTGTTAAGACTATTACCTATGCCGTTAATATTATTTGTCCCGACTAATTGTAAGTTTTCGACATTATTACTTAAGGTATGAGAAGCAGAAGATTCGACTGCATCTATTTCTATAGCAACTATCGAAGTTTCGGTAACAGTATCTTGCGGACTATCGACAATATAAAGATCATTACCTATCCCTCCAATCATGGTATCGTTGCCTAAGCCCCCATCGAGGGTATCAAGACCTGCATTGCCAATCAGACTATTATTGCTATTATTACCAGTAAGATAATTATTTAGTTCATTACCAGTACCTGTTATAGCAGTGCCAGTTAATAATAAATTTTCTAAGTTATTACCCAGTTGATAATTAAAAGGGGATTCAACTGTATCAAACCCTATAACTTTTTCTTCAACTACTGTATCATTGGTTTGATCTAAGATGTAGGTATCGTTGCCCATTCCGCCAGCCATAATATCGCTACCAGCTAAACCATCAAGGATATTATTACCTGCATTACCAATTAAACTATTAGCAACACTATTACCCGTAGCATTAATATTATTTGTGCCAATTAAAACTAAATTTTCTAGATTAGTTGGCAGGGTGTAGCTGAAAACACTATTAACTTGATCGCTAATGCCAGTAATAGCCAATTCACTAATAACATCATTAACATCTTCAGGGTAACTTAAAACATAAGTATCATCTCCTAAATTACCGTTTAAGATATCAATACCAAATCCACCTTCTAATTGATCGTTACCATCTCCACCATTGAGAGTGTCGTCACCACTATTACCAATGAGAAAATCATTACTACCATTACCTGTGAGAATGTTTTTTCCGCTATTACCTAGCAATTTATTATTGATGTCATTGCCTGTGGCGTTGAAGTCTCCTATTCCCTGTAATTCGATATTCTCTAGATTGGGGCTATTTGCTATGGTATAAGTAAATGCTGGGTTAACCGTATCTATACCTGCGTTGAGATCTTCGATAATGATATCGCTGGCATCGATAATGTAGGTATCATTGTGTAAACCGCCTTTTAGAGTATCTGTGCCAAGATTACCAACTAGAGTATCATTGCCATCATTACCATTTAAGGAATTGTTAACAGCATTACCAGTTAAGAAATTACCCAATTCATTGCCATCACCTGAAATAGTAGTCCCAATTAAGACTAAATTTTCCAGATTTTCTCCCAGGGTGTAATTGAAGTTTGCTTGAACTGTATCAATGCCATTAGAATCAATAGGATCTTCGGTAATTATATCAGTGTTATCTATAATATAAGTATCATTACCTAATCCACCTTTGAGGGTATCTGCGCCACCTTTTCCCTCTAGGGTATCTTGACCATCTACGCCTTCTAGAAGATTGGCAGCAACATTACCCGTTAGAATATTATTTAATTTATTACCCTTAGCATTGATATTAGCAGTACCAGTTAGGGTTAAACTCTCAATGGTATTTCTATTAGTAGTTGTACTATCTGCCAGAATAGTAGTGATATTTGTTGATAAGACATCGGTAATTGTTCCCTTGGCTGTTGCTACTAATAAATCTGTGGTACTAGGGTTAAAGGTAGTTAATTTAGGTATAAATACATTAACAAATAAATCTTTATCTATTTCATTAAGATCATCATTTAGAATGTCTACCGTGATATTTTTTACTGTTTCTCCTGGCGCAAAAGTAATGATGCTACTAGTAATGGCGGTATAATCTTTAGCACTAATAGCTGAACCATTAAATGTGGAGTAGTTGAGTTTTAACTCAGTAGTTAAAGGTTCTGATATTGAAACGGTATAATTTAGTTTATTGGGGGCAACACCTTCAACAGCAGTAGAACCAACAATACTAATAATTGGAGTTGGCATAAGATTTCTAGTTATTAATTTGCTAGTATTTTTGTAGATGAGTCTTATACATTTTTATCCTTTAACTTCATAAACTGAATCAGTATTAATATTGAATGATATCAGTAATTTCACGGTGGAATTGTAATATTTGATCTTCAGATAAACCTGAGCATAATAATTTACAATTAATGATAATTGCCGTGCATTTTATTAAAATAGATTATTGTTGTAATTGATTATTTATCGAGAATATATTTATTCAACAAAAAGGACAAAAGTGTTAAAAATTTTATCTTGGTCAAGATAGTTAGTAAGAAATTGTGAGCTGATTTTTATTAACTGTTATTTAATCAGTGATTTTCATTCTTTAGTTGAGAAAATTTGCCTAAATATTTAGCTAAACGATCTATAATTTAGGGCATTAAACGAGTTAGTTATATTAATCTTGTCAAGATTAAGCTAGACTGGATCAATCAATTTATATATTGAAGTATTAAATTAAACTTTTCATACTTAACCCACTCTCTGTTGAGTAACACTGATTACCTTGAGCAATTGCATATATTTGTTAGCTAACGCTTTCATTTTATACAATTATCAAATTAATCAGATAATAGTTTATTTGAAGAAAATACCTGTTCACTCATGAGAAGATAATATTTATCTATTACTTAATTGTGATTTGCTTTGAGAGTCAGATTTTAATAATTTGTTGAGTAAATAAAGATAAATTTGGTTATATTTTGTGTATTTAAAACTCAATCCTTTGCTGAGGGAACTTGATATAATTAAAAATATCTGCAAAGTGTTATGTTAAACCATCAAAGTTATATTTCTTACTTTTATTGATTAAAACTGCGATCATTTTAACCGTAAGATTATCATCACATTATAATAGTCGTGTGAAAACTTATGTAATATCATTAGCTGGAATAGATAATAGAGCGATCGCTCGCCTTAAGTATTGGCGTACACTTTCCCTGGTAATAATTGTTTGTTTATCCCTTATTGCTGGAACATATATGCGATCGCTAACTTGATCAAGATCTTCACTATGTTTGACGGCGACTAATAAATCTGCATTGATTGTGCATAAATAGTGTAAAACTGTGATTCTAATTTACAAAGGGCTGCTGCCTATATCTTTAAGCTTTTTCTGCAACTTGTGCGAGATACTCTAAAATTTCCCTGAATTAATTATCCTAACGGTTTGGTTCACATTATTGTTAATACTGCTACGCCAATTAATGATACCAGTTCTCAAATTGTACAGTTTTGTTGGCGCAATCATACAGAAGCAGATATTTCAGCAAAAGAAGTTGTGGCGTTTGATCGTGCTGTCATACTAGAAGATAAAGCAGTATTAGAAACTACAGATTATGACGTGCCTCTAGATATAAAACTAGAACAACACATGATGACAGATAAGCCTGGAATTGTCATCAGACGCAAGTTGAGCCATCTTTTGGCAACTAACAACGTAAAAAGTACTTTATAGCATGAATATTAACGAAAATATTTCCAATCTGCAAAAAACCAAGCAACCTAGGGGAAAACCACCTCGTAATGGCTGGCAAGATGCGATCGCGCGTTACTTTGAATTTGATTTCTACCGCACTAATTTTCGGACAGAAATTTTAGCTGGTGTCACTACCTTTATGACGATGGCTTATATTCTGGTAGTTAATCCGTTAATTCTCTCCGATGCTATTTTTTTAAACGAGCCTAAAGATTTATTTGCTGAATTAGTAGTCGCTACAGCCGTCTCCGCAGGAATTGGCACTTTAATTATGGGATTATTAGCAAAATATCCCTTTGCCCTTGCTCCTGGAATGGGGATTAATGCTTTTTTTGCCTATTCTGTCGTTTTAAATTTAGGGATTGAATGGCGAGTAGCTTTAGCTTGTGTGTTTGTGGAAGGGTTAGTGTTTATCCTGCTGACAATTAGCGATATTCGTCGTCATTTAATTACTGCTGTTCCTCATTCAATTAAATCAGCAACTACTGTCGGTATTGGCTTATTTTTGGCATATATCGGTTTAGGGGGTGCAACAGAAACGGGAGGGGCAGGGTTAGTTGTTGCTAGTGAAGTCACAAAAACAGATTTTGGTAGTTTGGCTCAACCTCAAACCTTAATGGCAATATTTGGTCTTTTTCTCACCGCTTTTTTCATGGTGCGACGGATTAAAGGGGCTTTATTATGGGGAATTCTGGGTACGGCGATTTTAGGTTGGCTGTTTGGAGTAGCCAATTCACCCCAAGCAATAGCATCCATTCCAGCTTTTCCTGTGGATTTATTTGGTGCTGCTTTTATTGGTTTAGGAGGAATTAATGGTAGTAACTGGATTGATTTTATTGCAGCTTTATTAGTATTTTTGTTCGTTGATATGTTCGATACCATCGGCACGCTAGCTGGGGTAGGAATGCAAGCAGGATATATTGACGAAAATGGTGAATTACCAAGAGCAAATCGAGCTTTAACCGCCGATGCGATCGCCACTACTGCGGGGGCGGTTGTAGGAACATCTAGTGTTACTACTTTTGTTGAGTCTGCTTCTGGTGTAGCCGAAGGTGGGCGCACTGGTTTTACTTCCGTAATTGTCGCTGGTTTATTCTTTATTTCTTTAATTTTTATTCCTATTTTTGAGGCTATTCCTGCTTTTGCAACTACTCCTGCTTTAACTATTGTTGGGGTATTAATGATGGCAAGTGTTACTACCATTAATTGGGAAGATTTGACTGAGGCTATACCAGCATTTCTCACCATCTTTTTTATTCCCTTTGCTTTTTCTATTGCTGCGGGGCTATCTATTGGTTTAATTGCCTACCCTCTATTAAAAGCTTTTAAAGGCAAAACCAGCGATGTACCTCTAGTGACCTGGATTTTAGCTGCTATATTTATTGCCCGCTTTATTTTTATGACCCTACGTTTTGGCTAAGTTTATTCTTTTAACAATGACTAATCCTAAAATAACTTTAGAAACGGAAAATATACCCATAGAAGCACCTGCTTCAATTAAATCAGATTTAATTTACGGCTTAGAAGCGCGTCCGCCTTTTGTAGAATCAATTTTTGTCGCTATTTAATTACTACTAATATCAGCGTGGAAGAGAACGTAAAGAAAGAGTAGCACAATTGGTATTGAAAGCCCGCAAACGAACCGATACCATCTATAACAAAGAACCAGATTTAACCCAACAGTGGTACGAACAATTAAAACAAGAACAAGAAAAAGATGTTACGGATGCGATCGCCAAAATTATTTTAGGTGGCCCTTTACATTAAGCATTGAATATTAAATGCAATCACAAATGATTAAAGGTAAATTAACTACTCATGTTTTAGATACGGCTAATGGTTGTCCTGCTTCGGGAATTGCGATCGCTCTTTGGAAATTAGAATCTGATTCTAAAACTTTACTTAAAATTACCATAACTAACCAAGATGGACGCACTAATGAACCTTTACTCGCCGATGAAGAATTACAAGTAGGCGTATATGAGTTAATTTTTTCTGTGGGTAATTATTTTGCTCGCTATGATGATTATCCCGATCCTCTTTTTTTAGACCAAATTCCGCTCCGTTTCGGTATTAGCGATACTCAAGCTCACTATCACGTTCCTTTATTAGTTTCCCCGTGGTCTTATAGTACCTATCGTGGCAGTTAGGTATAGTTATTTTCTGGCGATTAACTATACTGTGATTATTGGGTAGGGGGTAGTAGGTAGTAGGTAGTAGGTAGTAGGTAGGGAGTCTGGAAACAGCAAACAGGAGATACTAAAAATTAAAAAATGTCCTAACACCATCTTGTATTGCTATATTTCTTCTTCCTATGAACAATGAAAGTTTTATTACTTATGCACCATCAAGAATTAACTATTTCCCAGTTTAATCAAATGTCTCAAGGGGATTTTACGGCAACTTTAGGCGAAATATGGGAACAAACCCCCGAAATTGCCCGTAAAGCCAAGCAGAGCAATTAGCCTTAATTCGGGCGCATCCCGATCTTGCAAGTAAAACTAAAATGGCAGAAGCTTCAGTGCAGGAACAAGCAGGAATTGGTTTAGATCGTCTATCAGAGTCGGAATATCAGCGTTTTCAAGCTCTAAACCTGGCTTATCAAGATAAATTTGGTTTTCCTTTTATTATCGCCGTTAAATACGAGACTAAAGAAAGTATTTTAACAGCCTTTACCACCCGTTTAAACCACAACCTGGAGGATGAAAAGCAAGAAGCTTTAAAACAAATTAGTCGTCTTGCTAGACTCCGTTTAGAGTCTCTAATTCAAGATATTTAAACAAAATAAACTCAAAAAACGACTCTTAAAAATTAAACTGCATTCGCATATTCCCTACATAGATATTAGGATTATCTTCAAAATTATTAGGGTTAGCAACTAAATAAAAAGCAGGGATAAGGGCGATATTATCATTAACAGGAAAGAAATAAGTCAATTCAAATTCATATTAGTTAATCGCCAATAATTCAGCAAAAAACTAAACTGTTTCTCACCAACGGTCACGTGCCGTCTTCGTCGCCCGTGGGCGCGGAGTACCCAAAGGGCATTTCTATAATCTGTGACTTATATCTGCATTCATTTTTCTTCTCACACCAATAATTAGCCAAATTATCATTATTAATTGCGAGCAAAAGTTACTGTGTATACAGTATGTAATTAATCTGTCATGTAATCAGTACCTTTAATTGCCGTATAAAATAATCAATGCCAATGACCAATAACTAACAACAAAAAACTTTAACCATTAATTAATTGAGCTGCAAATTGATTCGTTTTCTCTAACAAATTCTCTAATTCAATAGTAATTAAGTGACCACAATCAACTACCTTTTTCCCATTAATAAAACTGTAATCTACATAATCGGTTTGACAATAAATCAAAGCTGCAACAGGATCAGCTTGCGTCCCTACAAAACCTGGTTTATCTAAATTAATGGCAATAAAATCGGCTGCCATACCTGGAGCGAGATAACCAATATCATCCCTACCTAATACTTTTGCTCCCCCTCTTGTAGCAATTTCTAACGCCTCACGAGCAGTCATTGCAGCAGCATCTTCATCTTTAACACGAGCTAGTAAAAAAGCTTGGCGAGCTTCATGGAGTAAATTACTAGCATCATTAGAAGCTGCCCCATCTACCCCCAAGCCTACAGGTACATTAGCATTGAGCATTTTACGGATAGGTGCAATGCCACTTGCAAGACGCATATTACTACAAGGACAATGGGCTACACCAGTCCCAGTTTCCCCAAACTTAATAATAGAGCGATCGCTTAACTTAACACAATGGGCGTGCCAAACATCATTACCTAACCAACCTACAGATTGAGCATAGTCTCCTGGGATTAAATTGAATTTAGCTAAACTATATTCCACATCTCCTTTTGTTTCTGCCAAGTGAGTATGAAGTCTAACACCTGGATAACTCCGCGCCATTGCTGCTGATTCTTTCATTAAATCTTGAGATACGGAAAAAGGCGAACAGGGAGCGAGAACAATCTTGATCATCGAATAGCGGTTATTATCGTGATATTGCTCAATTAATCTCTGAGAATCTTTTAATATCTCTGCTTCTTTTTCAACTAGAGAATCTGGAGGTAAACCGCCATTACTTTCTCCAACGCTCATACTGCCTCGACTAGCATGAAAACGTAACCCAATATCTTCAACAGCGCGAATTTGTTCATCAAGACTGCAATCATTAGGAAAAAGATAATGATGATCGCTGGCTGTGGTACAACCAGATAGAATTAATTCTGCTGCTGCCATTTGAGAACTATAATACATCCCTTGGGCAGTGAGATTAGACCACAAAGGATAATGGGCTGTTAGCCATTGAAATAAATCACCGTTTTGTCCTGCGGGGGTAGCACGAGTTAAGGTTTGAAAGAAATGATGATGAGTATTAACTAAACCTGGTAAAACTATGTGTCGATCTGCTAAATCTAAGACTTCATCAGCACTATTGGGTAATTCTGTTGTTTTGCCCACTTGCTCAATCACATTGTCCCTGACAAACAACGCACCGTGACGTATTTCGCGTCTTTGTTCGTCCATTGTGACTAAAGTATGGATGTTTTTAATTAGTAATGTAGACATTCTGTATTTGCAGCAAGTTTGGTGTGTATAATTGTAGTCTTGTCATAGACCGTAGCCCCGTAGTGAGAAATACAATTTTTATCATTCTAATTGTATACAGTATTCATAAACTATTAATGATTTTCCAATTAGTTTGAACCCCTTGAGTAATGGTATTATAGGAAATCCGATTACCAAAACATACTTTCAATCTGTAATTTTAATTAGTCTAAAACCCTAGTACAAGCGTGCCTCACCTCAACTTTCAAATAGCGTATCTAAACAGAATTTAGTTCCTTCATTACTAATTTCTCCTTACCCTGCGTCCTATCGGAATGCACATAGGAGTACCAGCGATGGGGTCTGGGATAATTTGACATTTTAAACCAAAAACCTCTTGCACCATTACTTCTGTCATCACTTGTTGAGGAGTTCCCACCCCATAAACTTTACCTTTTTGTACTGCTATAAGATAATCTGCATAACGACAGGCAAGATTTAGATCGTGTAAGACCATAACAATGGTTTTGCCTTTGGTTTGGTGCAGTAGTTGTAGTAAGTCTAATAACTCTACTTGATGAGCCAAATCTAAATAAGTCGTCGGTTCATCTAATAGTAATATATTTGTATCCTGAGCTAAGACCATAGCAATCCAGGCTCGTTGTCGTTGTCCACCTGAAAGGCTATCTAGGGGTTGATCGGCAAGTTCGGTTAGGGTAGTAATAGATAGGGCTTCTTGTATTTTTGCTTGATCTTCTTTGGAAGATGGTTGTAACCAATTTTGATAGGGATAACGTCCCATCGCTACTAAATCTTTTACAGTTAATCCGAATGGTGCAGTAGGACTTTGGGTTAACATTGCCAAGCGTTGGGCGACGGTTTTACTATCGAGTCGAGATATATCTTTGCCATCTAAATAAACTGTTCCTGATTGTGGTTTTAACAGTCGCGCTAATCCTCTTAGCAGGGTAGACTTACCACAGCCGTTTGCCCCTACCAGCACAGTAATTTTGCCTGTAGGAATGCTTAAATTTAGATTTCTTACTATGGGCGCACCTTCGTATGCCAGGGTTAGTTTTTGGGTTTCTAGGTGATTCATTTTTTGATTAACAGATAGACAAAATAAGGCGCACCAACTCCAGCCGTGATAATACCGCAGGGAAGTTCTATAGGTGCAAACATAACTTTTCCCAATAAGTCGGCAACCACTACCAACATCCCCCCGATAATTGCTGCAATGGGGATTAATTCTTGATGGGATGAACCAACTAATTGTCTGGCTAGATGAGGTGCCATTAAACCGACAAAACTAATCGCCCCCGCAGTAGCAATGGAAGCACCTGCCAAAGCTACAGTGGTTATTAGTAATAGACCCCTTTGCCACTCTATCTGCGCCCCCAAACTACAAGCGATTTCATCTCCTAAACTCAGGATATCTAATTCTCTACTCAATAAAAAAGCCAAACCGCCAAAGATAACTATCCAAGGAATTAAACCCCATACTTGCGTCCAAGTACGTCCATAAACGCTACCTGCTAACCATACTAATGCTTGAGATACGTTATTTATGTCTCCAAAGGTAATCATGATATCCGTCAAGGCAGTCACAATTAGCTCAAAGCCTACACCAATGAGAATTAAGCGCATGGGAGAACTTCCTCCTTGCCAAGCTAGACAATAGATTGATAAGGCAATAGTCAGCGCACCCCCAAAAGCAGCAAAAGGCAACCAAGATAATGGTACATTCGGAAATAAAACAATTAGACTCACCGCAGCTAAACTAGCTCCTGCATTGATGCCGATGATTTCAGGTGCAGCTAGGGGATTATGAGTGATGCCTTGGGTAATTGTTCCTGCGATCGCTAGCCCAACTCCTACTATCCAAGCGATCAGCACCCTTGGTAAGCGCAGATTATTGATAATAAAGGCGTAATCTTGATTGTCTGTTGGTAATCCTAACAGGGTTTTGATTATATTGATTGGGGTAATGGGGTATTCTCCATCCGCAATACTAATAATCATTGCTATTAGTGTTATGGCAGATAATACAACTAACACTTTTATAAATCTGCGATCGCTATTTAACTTGATTGGCGAGCTTGCAGTCATTTTGTTTACAGCTAAAAATTCTAGATTATCATGTTATTAATGCTATTTTTTCTCAATGAATTTTGCGATTAATTAGATAAATAAAAAACGGTGCGCCAATTAAAGGCATTACTAGACCTACGGGTAACTCACTGGGTGGTATAATCAGACGACCACAAGTATCGGCAATTAAAACGATAATTCCCCCCAAAATGGCACAATAGGGCAAAATCCAGCGATAATCTAAACCAATTATTAAACGCACTAGATGGGGTACGATTAAACCGATAAAACTGATCGGCCCTGCGATCGCAACACTGCTACCTGCAAGTAAAATAATACTGATAGCTGCTATAATCTTAATTGAGGGTGTAGACTGTCCTAAACCCCTGGCTATATCTTCTCCTAAACTCAAGAGAGTAAGCTGTTTACTGATAGCCATACCTAAAATTAAGCCGATACAGATATAGGGTAATACTTGCCAAACTAGATTTAAGTCTCTACCTGCTACTGATCCAGCTAACCAAAATCTAATTTCTTCTAGGGTGCGTTGGCTAATAATTAGAATACCACTGGTGATTGAGGAGATAAAAGCGGTAATTGCTGCCCCTGCTATAGTTAAATTGATCGCCGTTAAGCCACCTCTGCCTAATGAACCTAAAAAGTATACCGCAACTGCCGTAATGGCTGCCCCTACCAAAGCTAACCAAGTAGAGGTATTGGTAGCAACATCGCCGATAATTAATGTTCCCGATACTACTGCTAAAGCTGCCCCTGCATTGATTCCTAGTATTCCAGGAGATGCTAAGGGATTTAGGGTTAAACCCTGCATAATTGCCCCTGCAACAGAAGCAGCAGCACCCACTACTATTGCTATTAGCGATCGCGGTAAACGAACTGTACGAATAATTAGATGATTAGTCGATCCATCAAAGGCGGTGAAAGATCGATATATTTCTGTAATTGGTATCTTTACAACTCCCCAATAGATGCTTCCAAGTAGGGTTAAGCATAGAATTAAGCTGCCTATAATTAAACCTGCAATTAGTAAGTAGTGTTTATCTAAATTGATTCTCATTAAGCTCGAATTTAGCTGTTGTTAATTATAATTATTCTGAAGTAAGCTTACTTGATTTTGCACAACCTATTTTTCTGAGGTTATTATAAAAATAAGTTATACTTCAGACAGGTTACTAAGATGGCAAATAGGATTGGGTTCGGGGAGCGTAATTTAGCGCAAGTCAACTATACTAGTTTATTGAATGCAATTTTAGAAATTTTAGGAAATACGCCACCCAGTAGTCTTTATAGGTTTTGTGATGATGGTGGGCAATTAGCAATAGATATAGATGAGATTGCCTATAGTTTAGCTACCACTCAAGCTAATATGATAGAGAATCCTTGTAGTAGCTGGAAAGGGATCAGGATAGCAACTACTAATTTAACTGAATCATCGAGGGACGATTTTGCAGATTTAATTCGTAAAATTCGCGATCGCTTGCAGGAGTATTTAGGATGTTTATTGCAGGATCATAATTTTAGTTGTTTAGCGAGTTATTTGGAATTTCTGTGTAGTAATTTATTGGATTTTCAGATTGCTAATAATAAAAAACAATAACTTAATTTTAATTATGATTTTAAGAAGAAACATCAAGGCTTATCTAAACAAAGATTAACCTTAAAACACGAAGATAATCAGCTACCTCTGTTAAATCATCGTTTAACAATCACCATCAAAGATACGAAAGAAAAGTTTGATTTGCAGTTGCAGGAGAGTATAAAAAATTATATTAATACGCAATTTGCCACTGATAATAATCGAGATGAATTACAAGAGATTTTAGCAGATTTATACGCAGATCGTAATGAGCTAAATTCAGACTGGTATGCCATAAAGCGTTTAATGGATACTGAGGCTTTAGCGAGGGTTCAACGTACGGCAAAGATTAAGTATTTGGAATATTTATTGGAACATATTGGGGAAGATAATCATGCTATTTATTTAGAGATTTTAATTCATCGTCTCAAGGAATTGGAAAAATATCTTAGCGATCCTAATCGAACAGATGGGGATTATCAGGTTAGTTATAATTCCGAATCTTTTAATATTAAAGAAATATTTTCGCGCGCGGAAGCATCTTGTAGTTTGCCGATAATTCCATTGGTTATTGGTAGTTTAGGTGAGAGTCGAGATACTCAAAAAGGGGAATTGAATTTTACTTTTGGATTAAAGTTAAAACTAGATGGAAAAATTCAAACAGCAGCAGCAAAAAGTGTTTTGGATTATAATTTAGATTTGCTCAATCCTGATGGAATAAAACATCAAGAAGAATTGAATATTGATGCAAAAAAAGTTAACTGTGCAAGAAGGACTATAGAGATAGCGGTATTATATTTTTTTGTTTTTGCTGGTAATAAACCTACTAGTCCTGGTTTTAGTATTTATTCTGATTTGGAATATCAGGTTATTGATAGATTTGAGCAAAAGATTTTACCTAAATTGAAAAGTGATGACGAAGCAGAAAAGCGTCAATTATTTAAAGGAATTATTGAAGGTATAAAACAGTGTCAGACAGGGGATAAAATCAATAAATTAAGAAGATTACTAACAGCTAAACTAAAAACATCCCGACCTTGGAGTTATAGAGTATATCCGATAAAAATCAACCTCAAAAAGGGAGTATTGGAAACGGATGCTAAGATTATAGATGAGCGTAATACTTTTTTTCGTAGTGATATCAAAGATAAACAAAAGAAGGCTTTAAAATATATTGCTGTTAGTGATGCGAGTATTGATAATACCTCAATTTGCCATTTTTCTGGTGATCTAAAAATAAAGGAAATCAACTACTATAATACTCAAGATAATCAAGCATTTTCAATGGAATATGTAACGGGAAAATTCCCCACCATACCCATAGTCTTATATCCTCAAGCAACGGCTTGTAATAAGATAGTCAATAATAATTTTAAAGGAAGAAAAATAATTCAATTCTCCTATCAACCAGACAGATTAAAAGAACTTTTTAATAGTGATAATCATAACGCAGCTTTTATTTACCGCTTTGTTTTCTCCTTGCTTACCTATATAACTATTAAAAATATTTTAGATGTAGCTACTAATAACCTCAAACGTAAATTATTCATTCCCATCCTTATGTTACATTTAGGGTCAAAAGACGAACCTAGGGAGGAAGAAGTATTTATGAGAGCTACCTTTACTAGTTTATGCCATCTAATTAATGCTAATCATCGAGCTAGTACTCAAGGGTTTTCCCTTAAAAGTATCAATAATTATAAAATAAAAAATGCCTGATCATCTCTTTATAATATTTTACCTAAAAAGTTTAACTATTCACAGCAATTTCCAACTTCAAATATCAATAAGTTAGCCATAATAGTAGTTGCATCGAGAGAATGCGACCGTAGTTGGCAGGGAGACTATAAAATATCTAATTTAATGGGAGAGATAATTAAACTAGATACACAAAAAGATGGTTCTATTACTATTTATACCAGTAAAACCATCTCTAATAATTATAATAGTCGCTTAATTTATCAAGATATTGATATTCTTTCCCAGGAGGTAGATAGACTTTATCAAGAAGGATACAGACATATATTATATATCGCCAAATCACCTTATTCTCAAACCTTAAATCTAACAGCAAGCGAAAATGACGAAAACTTATATTTTATGTCTTCTTCAGTTATTAGGAATCTTAAAGGTAATAAGGAGGATTTAAAAATATATCCAGTTTTCTTTGATAAATATTATGTGGTGAGTTTACAAAAAATTGGACGTAAATCTCTCTATATTCAAGATGCAGAATTAAGTAATATAGTAGAAGATCCGAGTAAAAAAGTAGCGGTATTTTTCAATTTATTTAATGGTATTCAAATTGGGAAACCAGAAGATCGCTATTATAACGGAGTAATTTCCTATTCAACCCTGTTAAATGTCTACGATCGCAGCATAATAGATACTGGCGAAATTTATGCAGATTTAATTAATAATGATCAAGCACGAGGTATCAAAACAGAAATTCTACAACTCTTAACTTTATTTCATTTTTCCCGTTACGAGGCGGATAGTACAAGTATTCAACTAAAGTTAGATCCCTATCAAAATATAATTGGTGATCATTGCGTGGGTGCATTAGCAATATTTCCTCATATGCAGCCAAAGGTGCAGTTTAATCTTTTGGCATTTTTAAATGAAGTGAATGATGTTTTGAATGCCAACATTAAATAGCAAAACTTTTAATTATGAATAGATCTAAATTAGGACAGCAATTAGGTTGTTTATTTGAAGTAGGATTTAATATAGGTCTGCTTAGTTATATTAAGCAAAAAAAATTTAAATGTAATTATGGCAATCTATATGAACAGGATTTAGAACAGATAAACTTTGCTAAAATTGTTCGCAGATTGTGCGATAACCTGGGAATAATTAGCCCGCAAGATCGAGAGATAGTTAAGCAATGGGCTAACTTTTTTATGCTGAAAAGTTGCTTAGCTGGTTTGAATTTTCTGGCTGAATATTTCGCTGCTATAGGTTGGGATAAACAACGTATAAGGCAACGCCTAGAAATTGTCTACTTTCAAAGTTATTTAGCTAATGATAATACTCTTAATACCTATATCAAAGAGGAAAATCAAGTATATCAAGATTGGGTATCTCAATTTAAAAACAAAACAATAGATACCCAGAAATATCAACAAAAAGGGGAATTTCTCAAAGCCGACACCCTAATTTACTTACGTTATCAACATCAAGTAAGAATAATAGCGATCGATTATTCCATCTTTGCCATTCAATCAATCAAAGACTTACAGGATTTAAATAATATTGAAGTGTTGCGCCAAATATTACTTAGTAACATTAGTTATCTTAAATCAAAAAGTGTGTTTGCCAACTTAGGATTAGATAGTAATAGTAATTCTTTGCTTTTCTCCCAAAGCCTATCCCAATACTATAAAGCCTTTGCACGTAAAGACAAAAAAACCATCAAAATGATTCAAGCAGGAAGTTATGCTTATAGCTTCTGGAATTGGCTGCAAATTCAACAACAAATATCTGAGCAGGATGAGGTAACATTTAATATCATCGGGTATAGCGCTCGCTCTGGCTGCTTCCCTCTGTCTTAAGCAAAACCAAATTGAACTTTTAAAGACTTGCTATCATATCTATCGTCAACAATCTCCAGCTTCAGAAATTTCTGCGACTCGCCAACAAGTTTTAAAACTGATCATCCGCAAGCTTAAGCGTAGTTTTGTTGGTGGAGATAAATTTATCGATCATCTCTTAAATATATCCCATCAGGAAACCTTTAGCGACTTTAATAGTTATTTAGATCCTATCCCGCAAGCTTTAGCCAAACAGTTAGATCTCCCCTCTAATGTAACCCTACAACAAGCCCATGCAACATTAATTCAACGCGCCCTATTCCCCTCGCAAACAGGCTTATTTATCTTTTTAACAGGTAATCCTGGAATTGGTAAGACAACAGCCATTAGCAACTTTATGACAGCAGGAAAGCATCTTAACAGAGGGATTTCTATTTATTTATGCTAGCCCTCGCACTCAAGTTAATCTTGATATTTTAGAAAAGTTTATCGACTCGCAATCTCAATCTCTTTGTGACGATCGCTTGATTACCATTAATACCAACTATACCTTAATTAATCATAACGACGGTAAAGCCACAGTCCAATATTATAGTAATCAATTACAAGGACACTTTACCCTCCAAACAGTAGATTTTATTCCCCAGAATCAATTTACCAAGGTAAGATCTAGCAAATATCAAAGTGTGGTTAGGAAAACTGCGACACGGTTACAGCAAAGTGATAGTAATCAAAAAGGTGTACTCTATAGTATGTCCGAAGCAATTTATAATTTACTTAATGCTGGAAATCGGAATATTATTGCCACAGTAGCAATTCAATCCCGGGGAAAGCTATCTGGAGAGGAAGACACCTTAAAACACTTTGAAAGGATCTTTAGGGATGTTTATAACACCATAGAAAACAAACCAATTGAAGCCAAGTTAGAACAATTAGCGCAAAAGGTTAAACATATTTTTATTGCGATCGATGAAATTACAGGCGATCGCGTAGCGGAGGCTGCGCCTCATCGCAGTGGGGTAGAGTTTTTATTAGGAATTAGCCAACTACTCAAAAGATACGGATTAAGCGATCCTAATTATTTTAACACTAAAATTATTGTAGCAGATGCCTCAATTATTAATGTAGATATTATTCAACAGCACTTATCAGATAAAATCGCCGAACCGAATAAAATCTTTTTTAGAAAAGCACCTTCAATAAATGCCTGTTTAACAACTGAATCCTTCACCTTTAATCAAACTCCTGCTATAGCGATTAATACTAATTCTTATCCAGCAAATAAGCTGCATATTACCTATAAAACCTTAATTCAATCATTAAAATTCCAACAAAAAAAGAAAAAGATTTATGCCACTAAAAAGTTCGACTTGGAACAACAGACGCAAACAGAAATAATTAATGATCTAGAAACAATTCTCCTCAACTTTCCCCAAGATCAAGTAATTGTATATATCCAAGATAAAACCCGTTTAACTAATCTAATTAAAACCCTGCAAAGTAATAGAATAAAATTTATACCAGAACAAGACTACATAGAAATACACGCAGACTGTGATCAACAAAAAGCCCAAATATATAAAGATCAAGTTCAAGTAATTTTTATGACTGCTTCTGCTAGTCGTGGTTTATCTTTTCCTCGTGTCAAACACATTTTAATAGATTTGCCCCGTTTTGAGATCGAAGCCAACCTAATGGAAGTAATTCAAGTAATCTATCGTGGAAGAGGAAACCCTCAAATAGATAGAGAAGATAAATATCTAATTTTCTATCTCAACGAACAAGCGGTTTACTACTTAGAAGACGAAGATGATCGTAAATATTCCCTACAAGAAAGTAAACTCAATGTGTTAAATTTTCTAATCATTCTGCACGTCTCCATTAAAACGAGAATATATGGTTATGGCAATATTGCCGAGGAAAACTATATGATGATTCCTGTAGGTGGTAAATCTATTTTTTCGGCTGGGGAATCTCTTAGCAACAAAATAAAAACACTAATTAAAAGTCTTAAAAAGGAATATCGCCAAGGTAATGATGATCTAAGAATTCAACAAGCTTTTAGACAATTAGAAGAATTAATGAAGACAACAGATATAACTATTTATGAGCAGGAGAGCAAAACAACTAAGTTATCCTATTTAAAATTATTAGATGATTTTCGTCTAGCTTTTCTCAATTCAATTGATGGTAATTTAAATACATTACTCAACTTTTCTAAAATTCAAACAGGTTACGTTTTATGAAGGTTACTCATAGTGTCTTTAGCCAACAAAAAAGTTGATGAAGTTTATCACTTAAAAATAGATGACAATACTATAACTTTAGTGGAAATATTATCAGAAATACAACAAAATCTTAACTAATAGCGCTAATATTCAAGCTTTACTGGGGGAAACACTACAATTAGTTGAAGAATTAGAAGAGCAAAAATATCGCCATCAGAAATTAGAACAAAACAATAGAGATATCGACCGTTACTATGCTATTCCCATCTTCGCATTTTTAGTCAATGATACTTTTAGTAATTATTTTAAAAATAAAGAAATAGAACCAGAAGACCAAAGATTTCGCGATCTTTTAGAAGTTTATCTTAGTTCTATCCTACCAATCGCGCAAGTTACCCCCATCGGGTATCAATATGAAAAAATCCCCTTTCTAATCTTTCGTAGTTATAGTCTTAAAGAAATAAGACAAAGGCAATTTAGCGATAAATATCTGATGAATTCCAAAGAACTTAATGTCTTAAATTTAATCCTAACTTCTACCTAAGGATAAAAGATATTACCCTGCTCGCTCATACCTATTGTAAATTAATAATTCGTTGATTCTAGCCCGCTTGGATGTTACTGCATTAATTGCTCTATTGGCTTTTACTTCTACCATCTCATAGTGAGGATCGCAATAAAGTTCTTTAATCAAACTTGAGCAGGAATTACTGATTAACACCTGACAACCACGCTCATTTAACTGATCACAGACAGCTTTTAACCTAATTTGCTCTTCTTCTCCAAACCCGTTAACACTATAACCAGTAAAAGATGAAGTTTCAGAAATAGGATGATAGGGAGGATCAAAATAAATAAACGCTCCCTGGTTAGCTTTAGCCACAGCCGAAGCGAAATCACCATTGGTAATAGTAATATCTCCCTGATTAAGATAAAGACTAACTGATTTAATCACTGCAGGCTCGACAATTATCGGGTTAGAGTAATTACCTAGTGGTACATTAAATTCACCACGACTATTAACGCGATATAAGCCGTTAAAACAAGTCTTGTTGAGATAAATAATTCTTGCTGCTCGCTCAATAGGATTTTTATCTTTAAAATTTGCTTGGCGATCCTGTTGGCGTAGGCTGTAATAATACTCTTTGCAATGATTATGCTGATGCTGTTGACAAAGATTTATTAATTCTTGGGGATGATCTTTAATAACGCGATAACAATTAATAAGCTCACTATTGGTATCGTTAATTAAGCTATTTTTAGGCTGTAGGAAAAATAATACCGCCCCTGCACCGACAAAGGGTTCATAATATTGAGTAAACCTTTGAGGAATATACTGCTTAATTGCAGCTAAAAGCTGTCGTTTTCCGCCAGCCCATTTAAGGAATGGTTGAGCGAGATATTCAGTCGCCATAAGTAAACTTAACCCAGTTGAAAACAATTTCCGTGGCTTAAATCTAAGTCTAGTTAGTCACTCGCCCACCCGCCAGTTACATATCTTTTTGATATTCTTCTAGTAAATCAAGTAGATTAACTTTACACTGCATAGGTAATAAGTCGTTTAAGGGTAATTCCGTTTTACCGCCACCCAACTTTACAGGAATATCTTGTAAAATCTTGCTTACCGCATCTTCAGTTAAAGAGTCGTCTTCTAAAAGAGGATATACTTTCTCAGCTAATTGGGTATGTAAATGAGCGTCGTTTAAGTATAGATGCCACTTAGCGATATCGATATAGATATTTTCGCCAATTTGGGCTGCTAAAGCTTCTATGTCTGATGTACTTGCCATTAGGTTTTTACTGATGTATAATCTGCGATCGCTTTAATATAGATAAAATGTAAGGCTAAAATGCCAAACCAAATACCGTTAACCCATAGCAACCAGGGCCATTGTGCTGATTTTAGATTATGAACAAACCATAAGCCTGAATTTGTAGCTGCATATATTCCAACATGAATTGCAAAATTCATTATATCGTCTAAACGGCGATATTCAGGGTCTGTTTTACGGTCAGGTTCACGAGGCCAACGGGGAGGCATATATTATTATTTTTTATATATAGATCATATCTTTATTCTACCTCTTTTAAGAAGCAAAATAATCTCCTGATTTGCCCCCTGTTTTACTCAATAGACTTATTTCGGTAATTTGTAGGGATTTTTCTATGGCTTTTGCCATATCGTAGAGGGTTAAGGCAGTCACGGAAACGGCGGTTAATGCTTCCATTTCCACCCCAGTTTCTGCTTTAGTAATGACATCTGCTTTAATGATGTATCCAGGTAAATTGTAATCTGGATTTATTTCTATAGAAATTTTGTGAATGGGTAAAGGATGACACAGGGGAATAAGATTAGCTGTTTGTTTAGCTGCCATAATTCCTGCTATTTTAGCTATTCCTAACACATCTCCTTTAGGCGCATTACCTGCTTGAATGGTTGCTAAAGTTTCAGACGACATTTTTACTTTGCCTATTGCCACTGCAACTCGACGGGTGCTTTCTTTGGCTGAAACATCGACCATTTGAGCCTCCCCCTCAGCGTTAAGATGGGAGAGGGATAAAAATTTATTTTTTTCTTGCATTGTTCCCCGTGGTTCTGCTACTATTAAAAGCTGTTGGGTTAAGATAACATTTCCAAGCTCAACAAGATAAGTAAATATTATTAAGGGCGAGTAGCTCAGTGGATTAGAGCATTTGGCTACGAACCAAAAGGTCAGGGGTTCAAATCCCTTCTCGCTCACTTATTTTATTTTAGAATAAATACCTTAATATAATATACGGGTAATGAATCTAAAACTAGTATATTATTTTTAAACTCGAGTATTCCAAGCTTTGTTAAATTGTTGTACTCTTTTAGCTTTTAATAGCCCAAGCCTACATTTATCGTAGCGAGTAGGGGTATTTGTCATCACATTAATGAACGAAAAATTAGAATCATTGCTAAAGTTAGCAATTAGTAGCGGAGCAAGCCACGCAGAAGTATTTCAGGTAAGCTCGCAATCTCAACCTGTATTTTTTGAAGGTAATCGTCTTAAACAGTTGGAAAGTTCGCAATCATTGGGGACAGCCTTAAGATTGTGGCAGAATAACCAACCAGGGTTAGCGGTAGCCTATGGTAAGATTGAACCTGAATTATTGGTAAGTAAAGCGATCGCTATTTCTAAACTTAATCTACCTGAAACTATAGATTTAGCATCCACACGGCAATTAGTTTACCCTGAAGTTGGAGCTAAAGCGACGGTTACTGAGTTAATTGAATTAGGTAATCAAGCAATTGCACAACTAAGACGAGAATATCCTGAAATTATTTGTTCTGCGGAATTGGAATCTGAGCAGGAAACCACCACCTTAGTTAATTCTCAAGGGTTACATTGTCATTATAGTGAATCCGCTTTAAGTTACTCTCTGGGTGCAGAATTGGTTCGTGGGGAAGATTTTTTAGGTATTTATGATGGGGAATATAGTACAGATCAACTAAATATAGATGCAGTAATTGAGCAAATAATCCAACGCCTAGATTGGGCGAAGGCAAATGTCGCACCCCTGCAAGGAAAAGTACCTGTATTGTTAACTGTCAATGCTGCTATTTTACTGTGGGATACTGTCGCCTCGGCTTTAAATGCCAAAAGGATTAAAGAAAAGTCTTCACCCTGGAGTGATTTGCAACAGCAATTAGTGGTTTCGGATTTAATTAGTCTGACACAGCAACCAGAGGAACATCCCTATGGTTGTCCTTTTGACGACGAAGGAATGCTTACCCAGAAAATAGAGTTAATTACTGAGGGTAGATTAAATCAATTTTATAGCGATCGCGCGACTGCTAGGGAATTGGGTTTGGAATCTACGGGTAATGGTTTTCGTCCTGATTTGGAAAGCTATCCTAGTCCTTCTTTAATTAATTTGGTTATCGCCCCTGGTAATGCTTCAATAGAGAATTTAATTACTCAATTAGATAACGGTATTATTGTGGATCAAGTTTTGGGAGGTGGGGCTGATATTAGCGGTGACTTTTCAGTCAATATTGATTTAGGTTATCGAGTTAAGAATGGTAAAGTAATTGGTCGAGTGAAAGATACAGCGATCGCAGGTAATGTTTATCAGATTTTAAAACAAGTGGTTGCCCTGGGCAATGATGCTACTTGGAATGGTTCGTGTTTGACACCTTCAATAATTGTGGAAGGGATTTCTGTAGTGGGGTAAGAGTCAGGATTTCTTACTCAGACTTTGACTTTTTGCTTGTTTTTTCTTCAGATGCTGTTTACGGCGAGAAGTGATCCAATCACTAAGACTATGAATCAATGCTCCTAATTCTAAACCCAAGAGGATGATCATAGTTTCTTTAGGATAGTAAGTAACTAATCTTTGCCACTGTAATTTAACAAACTCGTGCCAATTCCAAGCAAAACCCCAAAACAATTGAGCGATCGCTATAATAAAAATACTAATAAAAGCAATCACGCTCAAAAGATATAAAATCCGTAAGCAAGTACCAATAATGATGCCATGAGATAACCAAGAACGATGACGCAGACATTGACGATAAGGTAACCAAATAATTCTTAAATACCCCCAGCGTTGATACTGGATGGAATGAATATCAAGATCGGGACCGAACATGAAGCTACTAAACAAAAACCCGCCACATAGTATTAAGGTTAATTCTCCATCACGACACAAACCATAGCTAATTCCAGCTATTATCGGTAAACTCCAAAGGGTAATGCGGTCATGGGTGATACCAGAAGGCATAAAGCTATATTATGAATGGGCAACTACTCGCATTAATAGTAGCTATAAAGCTTTTAAATTTCTACACTAGATTTAGGGTAGATAGTTTGATACCTTGGTAATTGGCAATGTGATGGGTAATGGGCAATGTCTTCTTTTGGTTCAAGTAATAGTTTAGATTGGTTAAATCGTGGTACAAGCGAAATCTTTCCAGCGCGCCCAGACTCGGATAATCAGGATGAAAATTTAACTCAACGTTTGATTAAAAGTGAGCGTCCCTTGAGGGTAAAGTTAGGGATTGATCCTACAGGTACTGATATTCACCTGGGTCATAGTATACCCTTTCGTAAGTTACGTTCTTTTCAAGATGCTGGACATACGGCGGTGGTTATTATTGGCGATTTTACGGCTCAAATTGGCGACCCTACAGGGAAATCCGATGTTCGTCGTCAGTTAAGTGTCCAAGAGGTGCAAGCTAACGCTCAAAGTTATTTGGATCAATTACGTCCTATATTGGATTTTGATACTCCTGGACGCTTGGAAATTCGCTACAACTCTGAATGGTTGGGTAAATTGGATTTAGCACAAATTCAGGAATTACTAGCGACTATGACTGTAGGACAAATGCTAGCAAAAGAAGGGTTTGCAGAACGTTACAGCCAGGAAAAACCGATTTTTCTCCACGAGTTTTTATATCCTTTGATGCAGGGTTATGATTCCGTCGCTGTTGAGGCTGATGTGGAGTTGGGGGGGACAGATCAAAAGTTTAATATTGCTGTAGGGCGTGATTTGCAACGGCATTTTGGTAAACAGACTCAATTTGGCTTACTGTTGCCTATTTTATTGGGTACAGATGGAGTGCAGAAGATGTCTAAGTCTTTGAATAATTATGTCGGGCTACAGGAAGATGCTTTATCGATGTATTCTAAATTAGAGAAAACTCCTGATAATCTACTCCCTGATTATTTTGAGTTGTTAACTGATTTGGATTTAACTACTTTACCTAATAACCCTAGGGAATTACAAAAATTACTAGCGATCGCTATTACTTCTCAGTTTCACGGCCAACAGGCTGCAAAGAAAGCACAACAAACAGCCGAACAAATTGTCTTGCAAGGTAACACTACAGGAGGGGAAAATATCCCTGAGTATTCTTTGGCGACGGTGGAATTTCCTGCTAAATTGTTTTATATTCTAGGGGCAACTGGTTTATGTAAAAGTAGTGGGGAAGGAAGACGACAATTACAAGGGGGTGCAGTGCGCTTAGAAGGCGATCGCATAAGTGATGTTGATCTGACTTTTGACAATGCTGATGATTTGGCGGGTAAGGTTTTGCAAGTAGGGAAGAAGAAGTTTATTCGCTTAGTTGTTTAATTTGTAAGCTTCTTAGTCTATTTAAGGCGGATGCTAATTCTAAAGGACGAAACATAACTAAATCTCCTTGATGGGCATTACCAATGATATTTAATCCAGAGGTAGTAATATCTTGCTTAATTCGCTGGAGAATTTCCCTCATAGTTAACTGTTGCTGATGGTAGTTTTCTTTGGCATAAACAATAGCTAGGGCGATCGCTTTTAGTTGTCCTCGATCTATTATTTGTTCGACAGCAGTTAAATCGATTTCCTCCATTCCCAAGGTTATTTGTTCGACCCCACGGGATTTGAGTTTAACCTCCCTTTTGCCCCGACTGGTGTTTATGTTATCTATCAAAGGGGTTCTTGGGGTAATTTTACCAAAGTGTGTACCGCCTTCTGGGTTTCTGTGGATTGGATGTTCCAGGGCGATCGCTTTTGCTTGTTTGGTAACGTCCTGTGGTACATAGTTTTCTAAGGCAATTATTTTATCTGCAACCTCGAAATAATCCCCACTACCACCCATTACTAAAATGCTCGACACCTGATAATCTGTATAAAGCTGACGCACTTTATCTATATAAGGAGTGATCGGTTCTTTTTCTTTGGCGATTAATGCCTGCATTCGGCGATCGCGGATAGTAAAGTTGGTAGCTGATGTGTCTTCGTCTATCAATAGTAATTGGGCACCCGCTTCTAATGCTTCGATGATATTGGCTGCTTGGGAAGTACTACCACTGGCGTTAGTTGTGGAAAAGTTGCTGGTTGAACGTCCTTGGGGTAAATGATTGATAAAGGGTGAGATATCAACCCCAGCTATACTGCGTCCATCTTCTGCCCGTATTTTTACTCCTTGAGGATTGGTAACTACAAATTCTCTCCCATCCCCAGGTAAATGATTGTAGATTCCTAATTCTATGGCTTTTAGTAGGGTGGATTTGCCATGATACCCACCACCAACTATTAAGCTGATACCCGCAGGAATTCCCATACCTTCTATTATTCTTCGGTTAGGACAATTAAACTGGACTTGTAAGGAAACAGGAGATTTAAAGGGTACAGCATCAAGTAACGGACGGGCATCAATCCCACTGCGACGGGGAAGAATAGCACCATTGGCGATAAAGGCAACGAGGTTTTTACTCGGTAGTTGTTCTCGCAACCAGTCGGCATCTTCGTTAGTTTCTATTTGTCTTTGAATATCTACTGGATTTAAAGAACTATATAGTAGTGAGGTGGCAACGATCTTAGGTAGATCTTGACATAATAGTTCTGCTGCTTGACGACCTAATATGCTTCTACCTCTGGCAGGTAAGCCGACTACAAAACGTACTTCTAACTGTTGGGCATTGATATATACTGATGTTCTAGCTAGTATTTCTTGTCCTAATGGGGCAATAGTAATTAAACCGCTTTTGCCTATACCACGAGTAAAACTTATTCTGTCTGCTGCTTGGGCAAATTGACGGGCTAGATAATCTCGTAAAGCTATTTCTCGACTAATGGATTTATATAGTTGCTTGGGAAAATTACCAACAGTTTGAGGAATGATTATTCTTAGTTGACTTGGGGCTGCAAATGGATCTGCTTGTACATGATCAATGATTAAAACGAAATTTTCAAACTGATAACTACCTCGTATTTCTTTGTAGGCTTTGTAGTTAGCGTTATCTAGTTTTAGTAATTTGTCTTGGAGATTTGTTTGATTACCCTGCATTTTTATGGTTTTTCTGTACTATTTTGGTTAGTTTAATACGCATAAGTCCTCTTAATATGTCTTAACATTAGGTTTTAATTAACACGATTGACTTGGAAGGAACTGGGAGATGTATTATTTCGTAATTATATATTATGTCTTTTGATCTAATATATTTTGTTTTGTATTCAGATATGCAATAGAAAAAAAGGTATTTAATTGACTATATACAATGATATATTAATTAATAACTATTTATTACTTATTTACTATTATTGCTATCCTATATAAAAATTGTATCTAAATGTTTCGGACAAAACACTGATAGTTGTGTCTATTTTACCTAGTCAAAACAGTTGTTATTTTATTTTTGTTGTTGCACAATAAAATCATCGAGGAACAAAGATAACTTCTCGAAACAGAAAACAGAAAATTTCTTCTTATTATTTAGGTGCAACAGAAATGTCTAAAATTCAAATCAACAACCTCAACAATTCCGAATTAGAAGTATTAAATGCTGAAGCTACAACTGAAGTAGTAGGTGGTTTTTGGTACGGTTATGGTGTTAAAAAAGTTTATAAGTCTGCTACCCTAGAGCAGGTTAACTACAACACCAATATTCAAGCTGCTGTTGGCGGTGGTAAATATAGCTCCACTGGCAATAGTAATGGTACTTACCAAAGCAACTCTGGTTCTATTTATCAGTAAGTTTTAACTAATATCTATAGGAGCAACAGAAATGTCTAAAATTCAAATCAACAACCTCAACAATTCCGAGTTAGAAGTATTAAATGCTGAAGCTACAACTGAAGTAGTAGGTGGTTTTTGGTACGGTTATGGCTACGGCTATAAAAAAGTTTATAAGTCTGCTACCCTAACTCAAGTTAACGAAAATTCTAATCTTCAAGTAGCATTAGGTGGTGGTAAATATAGCTCCACTGGCAATAGTAATGGTACTTCTCAAAGCAACTCTGGTTCTATTTATCAGTAAGTTTTAACTAATATCTATAGGAGCAACAGAAATGTCTAAAATTCAAATCAACAACCTCAACAATTCCGAGTTAGAAGTATTAAATGCTGAAGCTACAACTGAAGTAGTAGGTGGTTTTTGGTACGGTTATGGCTACGGCTATAAAAAAGTTTATAAGTCTGCTACCCTAACTCAAGTTAACCAAAATTCTAATCTTCAAGTAGCATTAGGTGGTGGTAAATATAGCTCCACTGGTAATAGCAATAGTACTTACCAAAGCAACTACGGTTCTATTTCTCAGTAGTTAAAAGAGCGAGAAATTAAATTTAATCTGCTCACGCCATTCTTTTAATAGTTGGTTGGGCAGATTAAGCAAATGAGCATAATATTCTATCCTTGTATCCTATATATTGGCTCAATTCTAGGTTTTAGGAGAGTTGAAAATGTCTAAAATACAAATTACCGAGTTACGCTCTCAAATCTCTGAACTTAAAACTTTAAATAAAGCTGAAACAGGCGAAGTTCTTGGTGGTTATCGTAGTTTTGTCCGTAATTATTCTTGGAAATTTAATACTTATATCTCATCTAAGTTTAATGGTAGCTTAAGAGGTATTGATCGGATTAACCTGGATTTTAACGGCAAAAAGTATAGTTTTACTAAGAAGTCTACGAGAAATAGTAAATATAGTTACATTCTGGTTGATTAATTAGGACTTTATAAGAGAAAGATGAAGCTAATAATTAATTAAAAACTGCCTAATCTTTCTTGTTAACACAACAAAAATAGTGAGCAAAAAAATGTCAAAAATTCAAATTGCAGAATTAGCAACATCAACATCCGAATTAAATGTATTAAGCGATCGCGCTACAGGGGATATTGTAGGTGGTTACGGCAAAGGTTGGGCGAAGAAACTTAGTTTTGCTAATATTATCCAAATTAATAATAATATTAATATTCAAATTGCCTTTGGTGGTAGTAATTATAACTGGACAAACCAAGGTAACAACGCTGGAACTTCCCAAGGTTAAAGGTTTGCTGATCACCTAGCATTATTGTCGATAACTATATTACCGAGATTTATTCAATGGTCAAAGCTATTCAACATTTCTGGATATTTGCTTTAACCATTTTCCTTTATTTTTCTATCAGCTTAACTTGAGGAAGATGATCTCCTTTAAATTCAGTGACAATTTGCACCTCTTCTAGCTGTTGTTGTAACCACTCAGAAAACAAAGCCGTCATGATATAGTTGCGTAACTCATCATCTAGTTGTGGCTGAATAATTTCCTCAACCAAGATCAGATGAACACCCATTGAAGTAATTATAGGTCTTAATAACTGAGGTGGAGAAGCAGCAAAAACAGCAGCAGAGATTTCTGGTTTAAGGTTTTGTCTCTGTACCACTCCACAATAACCCCCAGATCGACGGCGATCGGGATTTTGTTCATATTTTCTAGCTAAATCTTGAAAACTCATTTCTCCTTCAACAATAGCGCAATATAGTTCAATAGCTAGATCCTCATCATCTAAAACCACTTCATAAATTGCAGCCCCGACATAGTTTAGGTGGTTTTGATAAAAAAAAGCTTCAACGCGATCGCCAAATAAATGGTTTACTAGTTTTTCGGTAATCGTATTAGTCTTAACTAAAGCCTCAAAATCATCCATCGAAAGGTAATTACTCTTTAACCATTCCCAGGTAGCTTCTATATTTTGTAAATTGTGAGTTAAACGAAAGTTATCCGCCCCTTGTTGTAACTCTGCATCATTTACTTTAATTCCTAATTTGTTTGCTTGCGACTCAATGATTTGGCGAGTAGCCACCCCCTCAAGAACGCGATTTAGCTGACTTGAAAGTTTAAGATAATTAGTTATATCTATCTGATTTATTTTTAAAGTTCGTTTCATATTGGTTCTTTAGGTGGTTGATTGAGCCTATTTAGTAGTTACCTCAAATTTAATTGATATTTATCAGGTTACAACCTAATTACAATTTTAAGCAATCAGCCAAGTATATGACTATAAATGTCTCGCATCCAGCAGAGAAAAATCTTTAATCTTTCTGTAATGGATGCAAGAGTTTTAAACACTTAAGGTTAATTTTCAGTTTAAAGTTTTATGCCATCTTTCTGCAATTTACGGAAAGGATCGAGGAAGAAGTCTATCACCCGTCGTTGACGAATAATTATTTCGGCGGTGGCGGTTTGACCTGGAGTTAAAGCAATACGTTTACCCTGATCTATAATGTAGGGTTGATCTAATGCGACTTTAATTTCATAACTTTCTACTTGTCCTTGGCTTGTTTCGGTCACTTTAGAGTCGGGAGAAATGGAGATTAATGTACCTTCGTTCACCCCATAATCTTGAAAAGGATAAGCATCAAATTTAATTTTAACTGGCATTCCCTGTTTAATAAATCCACTATCGGTAGGGGGAATCTGCGCCTTAAGAATTAGAGTGGAGTTTTTGGGGGCTATTTCAATCATTCTTTCCCCTGGTTGAACTACTGTACCTTTTCCTTTTGCTAGTATATGAAATACTGTTCCATCCCCAGGTGCAATTAATTCTCGCTGCTTTAATTCAAACTTACTTGACTGTATCTCTTTTTCTGTTTGAGCAATTTCTGAAGTTACAGTAGTTATTTGGGATTCTATCTCTTGAATTCCTTCCTTGGTTTGCAGTTGTTCTAGCTTCCCAGAACTTGCTAGGGTTTGATCGCTACTTTGTTGTTCTTCTAATCTCAGTTTTGCTTGTTCTATTTCTGCTGCTGATTTTTTAATTAAATTTTGATAGCTATTTTCTTGCTCTTTTAGTCTTAATTTAGCTTGTTCTAGGGCTGATGTGGCTTGAGCTAGACGTTCTTGATTTTGTTTGGCTTCTTGTTGTACATCTAAAAAACGATCTTGAGCAATTACTCCTTGTTTAAAAGCCAGTTGATAGCGTTTAGCTTTTTCTTGCGCTCCTGTTAATGCTACTTCTGCTTCTTTACGTGCTGCAATACTGGAATTTATTTCTTGTTTTGCTTGTTCTATTTGGGCTTGTTTTTCGCCTTTTTGTGATTCATAAAGAGCCTGGAGGGTATCGAAATTCTGCTGTGCTTGTTTGATTTGAGATTCTTTTTCCTGTAGTCGAGATTGGGTTTCTTGTTCTTTGGTATCTAAAGTAGTTAGGGACTGGCTTTTCATCAGTTCTAGCTGACCCAATCTTGTTTGTAAACCTGAAACTTTTGCTTGTAACTGTTCTAATTCTGTATTAGCTACTTCCGACCCTAATTGAGCCAAGATCGCCCCTTTTTTGACTACATCCCCTTCTTTGACATTAATCTCGGCGATTTTTCCTGCTACAGGAGCATCTAAACGGATTACTTGGTCTTTTGGTTCTAATCTCCCCCGTGCTGTCCCTGTTTCATCTACCTTAGTCAGCACCGACCAGGGTACAATAATTCCCGTGCTAATAATTAGAAAATATAGTAAACCTCTAGTCCAAAGTCTGGGTAAAGCATCAAGCAAGTCTTTAGTCGCCCCAGACCAATCTTCTCGTTCGGCAACCAGAACAGGTAAATTATTATTAGTGACTGGAACTACGGCTAAGGCACTGGAATTATATTTAGAAATGGCGGTTACTGGTTCTGGATCTTGCTCGACGGGTAATTGTAACTTAGTGTCGTCGCTATGATCACAAGTTAGGGTATAAAGGGTATTTCTAATCTCTTCTATTTGGCAATTTTTTAAGATAAATCCCTTTGCACCTAAACTTAAGGCTTGATTGATTTGGTTTGATTGATTCTCCTCGGTTAAAACAATTATTTTTATTTTGGGAAAATTATTATTAATTCTCCTAATTAGGTTGTAACTATTAATTGCTGGTACATCTATATCAATGATTACCACATCAGGTGTAACTTTCGGAATAATTTCAAATGTTTCTAGAATATTTTTAGCAACGCCAACAACTGTGATGTTAGGCTCAGATAGTAGTAATCTGCCTAAGTGTTGACTGCTATCACCTTGATTATCAACAATTAAAATACGCAGAGTTGCTTTACTTCTGCCGTTGGAGATGGTGATGGGTGATTCTGAATAGGACATAAATTTTTTATTTATATAAATTTTGTTTAAACTTGTTGTGATACTGCCAACTGTTGTTGATTGAGATAGAAGTAATGTCCTTGTTTGTTCATTAGTTCTGTGTGTGTACCTTTTTCCACTAAAACCCCTTTATCTAAGACTAAAATTAGGTCGGCTTGGCGAATAGTGGATAGACGATGAGCAATAATAATGGTAGTGCGATCGCGGATAATAGTATTTAAATTTCTTTGAATAATTCTTTCAGACTCTGCATCTAAACTACTGGTGGCTTCATCGAGAATTAACAGTCGTGGATTACCTAAAAGGGCGCGAGCGATCGCTAATCTCTGACATTGACCACCTGAAAGTGTCCCTCCTCTTTCCCCTACCAGGGTTTCGTATTTTAACGGCAGTTTTTGGATAAATTCATCTGCACCTGCTTGTTCGGCTGCTTCTCTAATTTCTTCGATACTGGCATCTGGATGTTTGACACTGATGTTTTCGCGAATTGTTCCCCCAAACAGAAAGTTTGCCTGATCTACCACTCCCACCTGTTGGCGTAAGGAGGCGGAAACTATATTAGCTAAATCACTACCATCAATAGATATTTTCCCTTCTGTCGGTGAGTATAAACCTAGGATTAATTTAGCAATGGTGCTTTTCCCTGAACCACTGCGTCCAACGAGTGCTACTGTTTGTCCTGCTTTAACTTCAAAATTGAGATTTTCTAAGATATTGGCTTGATCGTCTGGATGATAGCGGAAACTGACGGACTGAAAATGAATATCTCCTTGTATTGAAGGTAATAACTCTCTAGGATTTGTCTGCCAATCTTCTTCTGGTTCTGCTTCTAATACATCATTAATTCGTTCTACGGAAATGATCACTTCTTGTAATTGATTCCAAAGAATAGCTAAACGTTGAAAAGGATTAATCACATTTCCCAATAGCATATTAAAAGCAATTAATTGTCCTATGGTTAATTCTTCTTGTATTACTTGCCAAGCTCCAAACCATAGAACTGCGGTACTTGCTAGCACCTGAATTGTAGAACTTGCTACTTGTACTCCATTCCCTATTACTTGTCCGCTAAATTCTTTTTTTACTGCACCTTTAAGGAATTCTTCCCATCGCCAGCGTACTCGATGTTCAATTGCCATCGATTTAACTGTAGCAATACCTGAAAACGCTTCAATTATATAACTTTGTTCTTTAGCTGAAGCTGTAAAGATATCCCGTGAGATTTTTTGTAGAAAGGGAGTCGCAAATAAAGCCAAGAGGAAAAACGGGGGAACAATTACTAATGCTAGTAAAGCCATTTTCCAGCTATACCAAAACATTAACCCGACATAAACAAAAATGGTTAAAAAGTCGAGAAAAATGGATAGTGCTTCTCCAGTTAAAAAGTTTTGTATTTTCTGGTTTTCCTGTAGACGTGCAACGATATCTCCTACATAACGCGATTCAAAAAAGCTTAGGGGTAATTTAAAACTATGGCGAACAAAACCCACAATTAAGGAGACGTTAACTTTTTGGGATACATGATCTAAGAGATATTGACGTAATCCCGTAATTGCCACTTGAAACAGTCCAAAAATTAGTAATCCCATCCCCACCGCCATCAGGGTAAGACTACTACGCTGTACAACCACCCTATCTAATAGTAGTTGGGTAAGTAGAGGGGTTACTAAACCAAATAGCTGAATGACAATCGAAGCAGTCATGATTTCCGTCAGGGCGATGGAATGAGGCTTTAGGAGTTCTAGAAATCGCCATACAGGAAAACTAGATCCTTTCCCTTCATCTAGCCAATTTGTCGGTTCTAATAGTAGGGCATAACCTGTCCATTTTGCCTGAAATTCACGGTGAGTTAGTATTTTTTGTCCTTCCGCAGGATCGCCTACAATTACCTGTTTTTTATTGATTTCGTACACTACTATATAGTGATTATTATCCCAATGAGCGATCGCTGGTAATTGTTGTTCTCCCAAACGGTCTAATGTGGCTTTGACTGGGCGTGTTACAAAACCAATAGTCTCGGCTGCGTATGCCAATCCTCTAAGGGTTGAACCATTACGATTAACATTTGCTAAGTCTCTTAAACGATTTAAACTAAAATTTCTTCCCCAATATTGTCCAATCATTATTAGGCAAGCAGCACCGCAATCACTAACGCTTTGTTGCGCATAATAGGGATAACGTTTACTAATTCTTTGCCATAAATGCCCAACTTTTTGCTGCGGGTTTGGGAAGTAGTTTTCTGGTTTTTTTTTGACTGCTGGTTGGGGGATATCTACAGCTTTCGGTTCTATCTTAACTGGCAATAAGGCATTGTCTGTTTTCTTTGCCGTATACACCGAAGGTGTCTGTATTATGTGGCTATCTTCATAACTTAAGCTATATAGCTCAGTCGGTTGATTTACCTGCCAAAATTGTGTTGTTGGTGATTGTAATGGATAGTAAATACTTCCTGAACTAAGTTTTTGTTGGTTGGCAGCTTCTAATTCTCCAGATCTAACCAACCACAGGTATTGCTCTGATAAGGAAGTCGCTACTAGATCCCCTGGCTGTAGGTAATGAGGTTGTAGTAACGGTATAATTGGCTTAAGTTTTTCTATGTTGATATTTTTAAGTTCTGAAGTTTGGCGACAAAGTATTAGTAATTCTTGAAATAATGCTTGTTGTTTTAAATGCTCTTTTAGCTTGAAGTCTTTAGCAATAAATTGCTGTAATAATGTTGCAGGAATAAAACCTAGTTGTAATTGAAAGGAGGCTCTAGCTATGTAAGGACGAAAAGATTCTTCTGGGAAAAGGGTTAATTCTCCAAAGGATGTTCCTGCTTCTAGGGAAGTAAGTAGATGTCCATTAGTATCAAATAATCGAACTTTTCCTGCTAATATTAGGCAAATACCAGGGGTTGATTGGCTTGATTGCCAAAATTGTTTCCCTGTGGGGGGAAGTACTACCTTTATTTCTGATAGATATTGTTGTAATTCGCTTGGGGAAAGTTGTTTGCCAAGTGTTTGTTCTAGTTGTTGTTTTAACTGTTTTTGAAGTGCAGCTTCTGTATACATGGTTTTCTTATATATGCTTGATATTAGTTAGCTTTATTGGGTTTGACTTCTTAGCGCACAAAACTAGAACCCTTTATTTTTATATCTACAGATAAGCAGGGGAGCGTTTGAGCAAAACTACGATATAAAATTAAATTAAGTGAAAAGGACTAAACTTTATCCCCAAGGATTTGTTATTTTCATTCCCCTTGAGGTTGCCAATCACAATATTGGATCGATAAGTTGGTTCTATTTCCTTACTCCCTTGCTTGTTATTCTCTAAAGCTGAGTCGGGGCGAGTTGATAAACCCATTTGCTTAAGTAGCCGATTTACATGACGCTCGGTTACTTCTATTCCTAATTCTTTAGCAAGGTGTTTACTTAGCCAGTGGGCTGTCCAGCGTTGAAAGGCATAACCATACTGTTTGGGACTTTGACTTACTAAATCTCGCAAACAATTGAGATATTGTTCGTTAACTGTTTTTGGTCTACCTATAGGTAATTCTTTCCATTTGTGCGCTTCTCCTGACTGAGCAATATACATCCAATATCTTGCTGTTTCTTGAGAGCAATTTAGAGTTGCACAAATTTGTGTCTGAGAATGTCCTCGATCTGCTAATAGCATGATCTCTATTCTACGACGGTACTCTGGTCTTAGGTTTGTTTGAAGTTTTTCTTGTAATAGTTTTTGTTGGAAGGGTGATAGTAATCGCTCTTGTAAAGGTGGTAAAGATTCTGAAAAGTTGGATTGGGAATCTTTGACTTGAGTTTTTTGGCTATACATGATGCAGATATTTCCTCAAACAATTTTTATATTTGCAATAAAATTTAAAAAAAAGTTGCTTTTTCTATGTTTCTGTATTTTTGTTAATTATAGAAATTGATGGCTTTTCTTTGCTTGTTACTATTGTTTTCGTCTTTCTTAGAGTGGGTTTTATTTTTGTAGTATACCAGAAACTATTTTAGGTTAAATATATAAAAAATATATTTAATAGATTTTTTAGCTTTTCTGTCACATTAACTCTTTAAATGACTTGGCTTATAGTTGTCAAGTTACTTTTATTTTTTTTGCAAATTTGTTATTTGCCTTTTCATACCTCTAATAGGAAGTTTACACTCGCTTTATGCAAATTTTCCATTTGGCGAAAATATCTTTATTAAACTTTTAAAAACACGGAGATTTTTGTAAAGTTATAGTAAACAGATTTTGTAACTTTAAATTTTTCTTAAGTATTAATATGTGTCAAAGTTCAATTAATGATACATTTGTTGATCATCGAGCGATCGCATAGCCTTTAAAGCTAATCATCCTTGGATTTATACTCAAGTGATATATTGTGTCAAAATTTAATTTATGAAACAAGCAACAACTATAAAAATCTACTGAGATCGAATTCTTGATCATTAGTTTCGGGTGCAAATCGTTCTGCATTTAAAATCAGTAATAGTCTTTCGGTATAGTCAACAGCACCGCGTAATTCATTTTTGATTCTAGCTAAACCACCATTGGCATATTCTTCAAAGATAAGAATCCTATGATCTTCTGCTGCGGGATCTTCTGTAGATAGTATTTTAATGTTTTGAGTCTCGCTTACAGCAATCAATTTGATTAAAGGCTCGTATCCACGAGAGATAAAAACTTCTAAACTTATAGGTGCAGGTTCGGTTACAGATACTTCGGTAATTTCGATTCTCTGTTGGTATTTTGATCCTAAACTAGCTGCAAAGGCAATAATATCAGCATAGGTTTGGAATGTTCCTGTTGTGCTTTTTGTATCTAATAGTCGTTGAATTAATTCTGCTTTGTCTTTAGCTACTTTGATTCTAGGTAGTGCCATATTTGTTTCAAAATTAAAATAATGATACATAAATCTGCTTTCTTGAATGTTGTGTGTCAAAATTAAATTTCTAAAACAAACAAAAGAAAGAGAAATAATTATTATGTTAATTGATGGTAAAAAATATAGTTATCGACAACTAATAGAACAAACTGGGTTATCTAGAAGTACTTTGCATCGACGCATTAAATTTTTAACTGAATCTGGAGTTCCCTTAACTATGGGTGCAATCATTCAGTTTCCTACTACCTGGGCTTTTCATGATCGCTCTGGTAATTTTTATACTTCTAAAACTGATTATGCGGTTAAAAATAAGATTCCTTACTATAAGATGTTCCAGAATTAACATTTTTAGTACATTTTAACTATTAATTTGCCTAATCAAAGTCTGAAGGGAGATGAATTTAGTTCCCAGAAGTGTAATTATCGGAAGTTAAATTAAAAGAATATACAATAAGAGAGAAATTGATCGCATTATTTAAGCAGCTAAAAATAGAAGTGACTAGTTAAGTTTATTGCTTCTTATTACTTTATAAAAAGACTAATCCCTGAACTTTAAATTTAAAGATCATTAGATAACATTTACTTGCTTTGGTGCTGTAAACAAAATACTTAATTATGTTAAAACTGATATTACGTTTGTTTGGAATGTTTTGGATTATTGGTGGTGTAATTAGCTTAAGGTTGTATCTTCAAGCTAATCTCATAGACTCGGCAATTGAATCTTTGACTATACAAAAAGAAGATAAACTAGTAAATAGGTTCTTATTTGCGACTTCTCTACTTACTTTTATCAGTGGAATAGGTCTAGCGATCGCTAGCAAATGGGTTATATTGCCTTTAACTTTATTACTAATCGTACAAGTAGTCTACTTTATAATCCAAAGACAACGTTTATTAAATGCTGATAACTATGAAAGCGCAGACTCGGCAACAGTAGCACCCCAGACAAAAAATGCTTTCGTTGTCTCAATTATAGTTATGATCATCGCTATGATAGCAATTAGATTAGGTATTTTAAATTAATAATTATTTGGCAACTTTGATGTATGTAAGAGTTGTAAAATTACAGCATGACGAGAAGACACTAGGCAATTTCAAAATATTCGATTCCTAGTTGCTAATACTTAACTTGATATTTTTATATTTCACAATACATACATGACAGATTGAGATAAAGCAAATCATCTATTACAAAAACATATATTTTGATCAGATCTTTGTAGCACATCAACAAGTAAACAGTAACATATTTTTAGCTCGGTTAAAATATATATAAATAAATCTAAATTCTATTACCACTGTTTATATGGTTAGTGTTGCTCAAGCGCGTCCTAGTGAGCGTGCTAAATTTATTAAAAACACCTATATTCACTTAGCAGGGGCAGTTGCTGCCTTTATTCTAGTTGAATTTCTTCTTTTCCAGCTTGGTATTGCAGAGACTCTTTATGGTTTCGTTGCAGGTAGTCGATTTGCTTGGTTGGCTATTTTAGGTGGCTTTTCCCTGTTGGGTTGGATGTCACAAGCATTAGTAAGTAAAGTAGATTCTCTCAAAACTCAATATGCAGGTTTAGGAATTTATATAGTAGCCGAAGCTCTAATTTTTGCACCATTACTATATATTGCTACTAATTATACTAATGATCCAAGTTTACTGCCGACTGCTGCAATTTTAACTGCATTACTATTTGCAGGTATAACTACAGTTGCTTTTACCACTGGTAAAGATTTTTCATTCTTAGGAAATATTTTGAGAATTGGTGGCTTTATAGCTTTAGGGTTAATAATTTGTAGTGTAATTTTTGGTTTTACCTTGGGGTTATTATTCTCAGTAGTAATGGTTGTTTTTGCCTCAACTGCCATCCTCTATAGTACATCTAAAATTATCCATAAATACGCACCCAACCAGTACGTAGCAGCATCTCTAGAATTGTTTGCCTCCGTGGCGTTACTATTCTATTACATTGTTCAAATTCTTTTGAGAATGTCAAGGGATTAACTAAAAGATAGACAAGCAAAGAAAAATTTACTTTATATTAAAGGCGAGTATTACCCACTCGTCTTTTTTATTGGCTCACTATTTAATGAATAAGGAATTTCTAACTAAAAAAATACAATACCTCATAGCTACACTACTAGGAATCATTATATTCATCAATATCATTCCCAGCTGCATTGCCTATTCTTCTGATTACTATCAAAACAAAATATTAGAAAATATCATTGCTAACCTGCCTTCGGAGCAAGAAATACAAACCATACCCCCAACTGCTCACCCACGCTTAGTAGCTACAGCAACAAGATTTACAGAACTTAAAGAGCAAATAAAAACAGATACAACCACTCATCTATGGTATGCAAAGCTTCATCGACAGGCTGATAGATTACTAACCCAACACCCCAGCAGCTACAAATTACCCGATGGCCAAAGATTAGCCAAAAGAATCCATAATCAAATTACTACTCTTGCTCTTATATACCAAATAGAAAAAGATCCACGTTACCTAAATAGAGTTTGGCAAGAATTAGAAACGGCTGCCAATTTTCCAGATTGGAATCGGGAGCACTTTTTAGACACAGCAGAAATGACTTATGCTTTCGCCATAGGTTACGATTGGCTTTACAATGACTGGAATCAGCAACAACGCGATATTATTAGTCGGGCTATCCTAGAAAAAGGATTACAACCAGCCATCAAAGCTTATCAAACTGGGGAAAATTGGACACAACTAAATAATAATTGGAATCAAGTTTGCAATGGTGGAATTGGCATTGGAGCATTAGCCGTAATAGATCAATACCCTCTCATAGCAAGTCAAGTGCTGGCTCAATCACTACAACGTTTACCACAAGCGATGGGTAACTATATGCCTGATGGTGGGTATAAAGAGGGAATATCCTATTGGCATTATGGGACATTTTACAACACCATAATCTTAGCTGCTCTCAACACCGCTTTAAATACCGATTTTAAATTATCCGAAATACCTGGTTTTGCTCAGACAGGTTTTTTTCCTATCTATATCAATGGCATTACTAATAAGACTTTTAATTTCTATGATGGAGATGAAAAATTTCAGCGCGCCCCCGAATTATTTTGGCTGTCGCAAAGATATAAACAACCAGTCTATACATATTATCAAAAACAATCTCCTGTTCATGGAGCTTTAGATTTAATTTGGTATAAACCCATCAAAAAAAATATAACCTTAAGAAAACTGCCAGTTGCTCGCTATTTTCGTGGTACTGAAGTAGTAAGTATGCGTAGTGATTGGCAAGATTCCCAAGGGGTGTTTATTGGTTTTAAGGGTGGAGATAACAAGACAAGTCACAGTAATTTAGATATAGGTACATTTGTCATCGATGCTTTAGGAGTGCGTTGGGCAACAGAATTAGGTAAGGATGATTATAATTTACCTGGATACTTTAACCAAAAACAACGCTGGATATATTATAGAAATAGAGCGGAAGGACAAAATACTTTAGTAATTAATCCGAGTCTAAATCCAGATCAAAACATTGATGCTCAATCTAAGATTACTAGTTTTACCCTGAGAAGAAAAAAAATATCTGCCGTTGTTGATTTAACCCCTGCATATTATCCTGAAGTAAATAAAGCCAGGCGAGCAATTACCCTTTTTCGAGAGAAAAAACAAATATTGCTAGAAGATGAAATAAGAGCCAATCTTCCTGTTAATTTGTTATGGTTTATGCACACCCAAGCGGATATAAAAATAGATAGTAATGGTAAGACGGCTATACTTACGCAAGATGGCAAAAGATTATCTATTCAACTACTCAATTCCCAGCCAAAATATCAATTTACAGTAATGGATGCACAACCATTAATTTCCTCTCCTAATCCTCAACAAGGGAAAAATTACCAGATAAAAAAATTGACTATTAAATTAGATCAGATTAAGGACGAGCGATTAACAGTATTATTTACACCTTTAATAACTTAGATAAACTAATGGTGAGTAAAACAAAAATGATACCCGTTTCCCAAATAATTCAACAAGCAAAGCAAGAAGAAAAACAAGGAAAAATAAAGACTGCGATCGCGACTCATCAAGAAGCTCTATCTTTATATCCTAGTTCTGCTTGGGCTTATTATTATTTAGGGGAAATATATATTGCACAAGCTAATTTATCAGCAGCTATTGATTGTTATCAGCAAGCTATAAAATATAATCCCACCGTGCCTCAGCATTATATTAAATTAGGAGAAATATATTTTAAACAACGTCAATTAAATCAAGCTCTAGATTACTTCAAGAAAGCTATATCTTTATATCCTAATTGTGCTTGGTGTTATCAGAATTTAGCGGAAATATATGCTCAATTACATAAGTGGTTAGAAGCAGTTACTTGTTATCGTCAAGCTCTAAAAATAAATCCCCAGGAAGTTTTAAAATATCATAACTCTTTAACCATAGAACCTGATGATCCTAAACTAATTAAAGTTACTAATCCTATTTTTATTGTAGGTTGTGGACATAGTGGAACTTCAATTATGTTAGCCATTCTTAGTAATCATCCTCAATTCTATGGGATTACTTATGAAAGTGCTTTATTTAAACAAAGCGAAGCCGAAATTAGAGCTACTATGCAACAGTGGGATGAGCAATGTATAGCAGCAGGAAAAAAACGTTGGATAGAAAAAACACCACCCCATATTTTTCAGATTAAAAAGTTTTTATTACATCGTCCCCAAAGCCAATTTATTATTATGTTGCGCGATGGTAGAGATGTAGTTTGCTCCCTAAAACATAGAGCAGAATATAAAAGTTTTGAGACGAGGGTAGATAGATGGATATATGAAAACTTAGCAGGATTACCCTATTGGGATCATCCCAACGTTACAGTAGTAAAATATGAAGATCTAGTTAGTAACCCAGAGAAAACCTTAGAAAAAGTCTTAAGTTTTTTAGGGGAAGAATATATAGGGGAAGTGTTCAACTATCACCAACAACCAAAGCATTGGTATCATTCAGAAATCGCCAAACCTACCACCATCGAAACCCAAAATGATCACCATCAGTTAAGAAATTGGCAAATCAATCAGCCCTTATTTGACGGTAGAGGTAGATGGCAAACCGAAATGAGTATAAGTGAACAACAAAAATTCCAAACTATAGCCCAAAAATACTTAAGACTGTTTGAATACGATGCTACATAACTAATCCCTTCCACTCCTCCAAGTCACTAAAAGCATCCACATCAAATTCCACATTATCCACACGTGACAAATTAACAAATTGTTCAATCCAATTACAAATAGTTTCTACACGCAGATAAGGAGAAAACTTGAGAGATTGAGCTAAATAAGCGATCGCTCCTTGAGGTTTACCCTGATAATATTGCTCCCATGCAACCTTTACTAAGCTTGTATATCTAATCTTAGATTCCATCTCCTTAATATCTTTGGGTAGATCAGCACGGGCAAAAAACTGATTTAAAATAGCAGATTTATCTTCTACCGTAGTTAACTCAGAGCGATCGCTGCTAATAATTTGTTGTAACCAATTGGCTGGGCAACCTACAAGTGACAAACGTAAAACTAAATCTAAATCGTAACCAATCTTTAATTCTTGATTGAAATTACCCACCTTTTCTAACCATTGGCGACGAATCATCAAAGCATTTAAATTTACAGTTTGTTGTTGTAGCCAGGTTGCAATATTTAATTGTGGGTTTTTTTGCCAAGGTTCAACATTTAATCTAGCTTGCTCCTCACCTTTAACTACCTGCCAACCACCATATAATAATCCTAAGCTTGTATCAGCTTCAAAATCAGCTACTTGTTTTGCTAATTGTTCATTACTTACCCAAAAGTTATTTGTATCGAGAAAAGTAATTAATTCCCCTCGACACTGACCTATAGCATCATTCAAATGGGCTACATGATTGGCATTATCCGCAGCAAGATATACAATCCGATCCTGATAAGGTTTAAGACGCTGCCCAATAATAGAATCCGAACTACTATCAACAACTATAATTTCATAACTAGTATAAGTCTGCTTAAATACACTTTCAATTGCTTGCCAAAGATAAGCAACCTCATGTTGTACTGGCATAATAATACTAACTTTTGGTTGAGAAGTTAGCTGTGTAACCAAACTGGGTTTATAAGCTAAAACAGACGCAATAAAACCTCGCTTAGTAGTATCAGCTTGATCATATCTAATAGCTTGACTGAGACATTTATAGATGCCGTTATCCTTTTTCTCATAATAATCAACATCAATTATTTCCCAGTCTGATCCTACCAATTGAGCAAATGTAGTAGTAGTAATAGATTTTTTCTGCTGAAAATCCAAACCAACATCAGATAATAATAAAAAGATCCCCCCAGGTTTCAAAACGCGGAATATCTCCGTTAAAACTGCTGAAATATCATGAATATATTCCAAAACATTAAAAGCAGATACAACATCAAAATAATTATCGTCAAAAGGTATAGAATGAGCCTTAGCAGACACATATTGCATCTGATGACTATTAATTGCTAATTGAGCATAATAATCCGCATAATGATCCAAGCCTATACGTTCACTAGCCATATTAGCCCATTCCAAAGTTCCCCTAGGGCCACAACCGATATCCAGAATTTTCTTATCAGTGTAGAAACCAGAAGCAATTTTAAAATGATTAGTGAATAAATCCACATACCAAGAATTCTTAAGTTTTCCACCTTCCGATTGAATTTTCTTCTGCCAAAAATCCAATTCCTTCTGAGATTTTTCATCCATAATAATTGAAGCTCTATAGTTAAAGTTGTATAGTCACACAGTTGATGTTGATAAAGAAGAATTCTCTATAAAATCGAGTAGAGAATCTTGCTGCTGATTAATTAATTCATACCATTGAGCTTGAGAATAATAATTATCCGTAATTAGTTTCACCAGCAAAGCATAATTCTTATACAAATTTCTGCCTTTATACTCTTTGAAATGATGAGCATTTTCTAAAAACTCAGGGGCAACGGGCATAGCTGGAATAAAAAAGCTATTCTCCTTAAGAAAATCATTACTTAAATACTTCTCATTCAGTTCTAGCACCCTAGTTTTAGCCATCTCATGCTTGTGCATCAAAGGAAAATTAGCAAAAACAATCTTAACATCAGGATTCTTTTGCTTAAAAAACCTAGTCATCTTTTCATAATAAGCAAGACAAAGATCAATGGTGATGCGACCCGATTCTAGAGTAAAGAAATCCTCCCAATTACTAACATCAAGAGTATTAATAAAAAAACCTAATTGATCTGCTTTCGAGTAAATCAGTTTACCCAAAACATCCATAAAATTATCATAGATAACTAAATCAATCTGCTCATTCCTAACAGTATCAACCAAATTAGTAAGATTTGCCTCATTCAAACTAGTCTTACCCAAGTCTCGACTAATAAATTGATTATCTACCAATTGAACTAATTCTTGATTACTACGATCAAAGTCCAAATTAAGCACATACTCATAGGAAATTTCTGGTAATTTCTCTTCCAAATAAGTATCAACTAACTTATCAATTCTAGTATGTCTGGTAGAAGATATAAAAGCAGCAGCAGTTGATTGTCGATAACAGAAACCGATATTGTAGGCTAAACAAGAACCGATAGTAATGAAATTAGTCATAAAGCAAAAATGATTTAGAGTACAAATTTGAGAAAAAACAAGAGAAAATCAACTAGATCTTGCGTTTAAAAGAAATTTTGCGAGGATTTTGCGGATCAGGAGAAAAAACTTCCCATTCCTTCGCCAGATTCATACGCTCAAGTGCAGCAGTGACAACAACATTATTATTAATATCCTGTTTACCAACATTGCGTACAGAAGTATTTTCGCCGTGAATTCTGCGTAAATAAAGCATTTCGTTAATATGATAGATATCGCAAATCTCACTTAGCTTGAGAAACATATCATAGTCAACAGCATTAGCAATAGTTTCATCAAAACCAGATGTTCTCATCCAGTCTCTTCTTCTAAACATCCGAAAATGATGGACAATCATGGTCATCAATAACTTTTCACGGGAAAATTCTGGCCAATTAAATTCGTCTTGTAGATAGTTACCGTGGGTATCAATTCTCTCACAACCACTATAAACACAGCCAACATCATGACTATCTAAATACTTAACCAAAGTTTCCACCGCATGGGGTTTTAGCACATCATCAGAATCCACTTGTCCTATATACATACCGCGACACATTTTCACAGCAGTATTAGATGCTTTACCTATTCCAGCATTATTTTGGGCTACCCATCGTACACGAGGATGATTAGCATAATTTTGTTCTAAAATTTCTAAGGTATTATCAGTAGAGCCATCATCACAAATACAGACTTCTAAATCCGTAAATGTTTGATTTAAAACACTATCAACACACTCAGTAATAAACTTGCCATTATTGTAGGAAGGAATATAAATTGAGACTTTAGGTATTTGATAAACTCGATTTACCTCATACTTGCGATACCATCCAGCAGGACATTTATCTTCCAAGATCTTAGTGGTAATTTCCTTACCTCCCTGACGATCATTTTCATTCGCGCCCCCAGGAGGCTCTTGGTGTAACCCGACAGCTTCTAAAACAGGAATAAAATAATATCCTGCATTATAAATGCGATAACCATATTCCTTATCTTCCTCACCCCAATGTTGAAAATCCTCATCATAGTAACCTACTCGCTCTACTAGTTTTCTAGAATAGGCAACAGTAGCCCCCACAAAGGCTCTAAAAGGATATCTCTCTTCTTTAAGATAGTCTGTTTGTTCGTAGATTTTTAGTCGCCAATCTTTGGTAGGCTCTTGATTGCTATTGCTCCAAATTTCATTACTAGTAGAAATATCAGGTAGATCAATCGCTACATTAATATTGGCTAAAATTTGGTCATCCGTAATCTCATCTGTGCAAACAAATCGCCGATGTCCTATTAACGCAACTTCCTCGCTAACGTGTAGATACTTCATATAAGCTTCGACAAAGTTAGGATCGGGTAGCATATCGCAATCTAAAACTATCAAACAATCGTGTTTAGCTGCTCTAATCCCTAGGTTACGCACAGCAGATAATCTGTAACCCCTATCCGCTTGGCGCACATGAATCAGTTCGATATGTTTTTCATATTTACGGATAACTTCCTCAACTCCATCAGTACTACCATCATCAGCAACTATAACTTCTATCAGGTTTTGAGGATAGGTTTGGTGTGCGATCGCAGCTAAGGTTTTAGCCAAAACTTGTTTACGATTATAGGTAGGAATGATTAAAGATACGGCGAGAGTATAAGGTTGGTTACTGGCGACAAACTCCCTAACTTTTTCCTCAACAAAAGAATAATCATTACCTTCCCCTCTTAAAGGTGGTAATACCAAACCTGCGGGAAATCCCTTAATTTGTGCAGGCTTACGTTTAATTCTTTGTAACTTAGCAGTAGCTGCGGGAAATTTAGGTTGACAAAGGAGAGCCATTTTATATAAAACCAGGGCTTTGGCGTTTTCTCCTTGTTTTTGCCAATATTCCCCTAATTTCAAATAAGTAAAAGCATTCCGTGGTTGAGTTTCCAACAGTTGATAATAAAGTTGTGGATCATTAAGCTGATGATTACTTAAAGAGGCGGGTTTAAGTTGCGCAGGTGGATTCAAAGGAGGATCTATCTTAATACCCAAAGTAGTCGCCACTAGCGATCGCCAATTAGCAGCATCAGTAAGAAGATCAACATTAAAATCTTCCCCTCGATCAGTAGCAAAACTGCGAAAGCTACTTAACCAATGAGCTATATTTTCGACTCGTAAATAAGGACTAAAACCTAAAGACTTCTGCAAAAACTGCGCCATCGCCTCCAGATTACCAGCACGATATTGATACCAAGCAATCCAGACCAAAGTATAATAGCGAATCGACGATTCTTGAGAGCTAATCGAGTGGGGTAAATCACCACGAGCAAAAAACTTATCTAAAACCGCTTGCACATAAGTAGCCTGTTTAAGACTATTATTAGTAGTATTATGCTGATGCTGTCGATAACAAACCGTTGATTCCTCTAGCCACCCAGTCTCACACCCAGCTAAGGATAGGCGTAAAACCAAATCCACATCATGGGATTGTCGCAACTGCTCATCAAAACCCCCAACTGATTCTAACCATTGCTTACGAAATACCATTGCACTGGTGCGAACACATTTTCTCTTTAACCAAGTTTCCAAATCAAGTTTTGGGGCGTTGTGCCAAGGTTGCACGGTTTTAAGATGTTTATTCTCACCATCAACCAGATGCCAACCTGTATTAATACAACCCCAAGCAGGATGTTCATTAAAGGCTGCTACCTGCTTAGTTAACTTATCTGGAGTTGACCAATAATCATCGGCATCTAAAAAAGCAATCAATTCCCCTTTCGCCAGGCTAATACCGACATTACGGGCTGCTGCTGACCCTTGATTTTCCTGATAGATGTAGCGAATCTTATCCTTATAACCCTGTAACTTCATGCGAGTGTCATCACTCGACCCATCATCAATAACAATGATTTCATAATTACTATAGGTCTGAGTCAAAACACTATCAAGTGCCATCTGAATATATTTAGCACCGTTATAAACAGGAATGATTACACTAACTAACGGGGTGGCTGGTGCAGCTTGGGGTAAATATGGACTTATTTTGGCAGGGGTTTGATAGGTATCGTTGAGGATATCGCTTAAGATTTTCACGTCTTTTGATGGGTGGGTAAGTGAGTGTAATTAATTGTGCTTTAACTGGCGTTGTGTTTTGAGCTTGGCAAGAGCATCGACAACGGTGGAATTATCAGGTTGAATTTGTAAGGCGATTTTGTAAAAAGCTACAGCTTGCTCAACTTCACCCTTTTGTTGATAGAAATTGGCAAGTTGGATATAGACCTCTGGGTTATTGGGCATAACTTCCAAAGTTCTAAAATACAAGGATTCCTTCTCAGACTGTGGTGGCAATTGGGGTGTAGATCCATTGTCCAAAAGAGCATTAATTTTTTCTGAGATTTCAGGTGTATTAGGATCTAGTTTTAACGCCTGACGGTAAGCTGCTACTGCTTGATCCGTATCAGAAGTTTTAACGCAGACATCCCCTAATTTAGAATATGACCAGTAAAAATCAGGTTTTAATTTAATAAACGCTTCCAAGGCTTCTTTAGCTTTTTGCCACTGTTGCAACTCCATCAAAGCTGTGGCTAAATGATAATGCGACCAAGTGTAGTTAGGATCTAGATCCAACACCTGGCGAAAGGAGGCGATCGCTTGAGGCCATTGCTGTTGTTCATTAAATACTTCCCCTAGATTATGTAGCACTTCTACATTTTTTGGCTCTATCTGGCAAGCTTTTTCATAACAGGTTTGAGCAGCCAGCCATTGTTTTTGCACAAAGAAGACTTTACCCAGTAGTAAATAACTCTTCGCTATGGCGGGGTTAACTTTTAAGGCTTGGCGATAACAAGCTATGGCATCTTGTAAATTACCCATCTCCATTAAAATAATTCCTAACTGCCAATAAGCATCTAGAAAATCTGGTTGTTGGGAAATGGCGCGACGATAACAGGTTATAGCGGGTTTTAGTTGTTGTTGTTGCTGAAGTTGAGTACCTAATAAGTAGTGGTTTTTGGCACTAATAGCTTCAGGTTTAAGACTAAAACCTCGGTAATATACAAGACTTGCTTTAGTTGCTTCACCAATTTTCTCGAAAGCTTGACCTAAATTAATATAAAATTCAGCTTGTTGAGGATTGATTTTAATGGCTTGTAGATAGCAATTAATCGCATTTTGCCATTGTCCTCCACCAAAATAACGATTACCCAATTCCATCTGCATCTTAGCCGAATCTGAGGTGGGACTCGGTTGCAGTGTGGGGGTGGAGTTTTGATAGAGGAAACTACGGATTTGCTGTTGAGTTTTAGATAGGGTAATACTGGAATTATCGGTGATTTGCAGTTGAGCTAGCTTTTTGTAGTAATATTGTGCTTCTTCAATTTCACCCTTTTGTTCCAAAGCTTCCGAAAGACGGACATAGGCATTAAGTAGCTTAGGATCTAATTGAATACAGTTTTTATACAGTGCGATCGCGCTGTCTAATTTACCTTCTTCGATTAAGTTATTAGCAAGGTTAAACTGACTTTGAGCATCGAGCAGTTTAGGATTAATTTCTAATGCTTTAATATAACATTCACTCGACTTTTCAACCTCTCCTAATTCATCCCAGACTTTGGCAAGATTACGTAATGGTGTATCGTTATGAGGATCAATAATTAGCGACTTTTGATAGTGTGCGATCGCCTGTTGCCATTTCTTACTTTTGGCATAAATACTACCCAAATTACAATAGATCTCTGCCATATCTGGTTGTACTTTCAATCCTAAAGCATAGATCCCGATCGCTTCGGCACTATTACCTGATTGTTGTAAGCTATTACCCCAAATTTTATAAGCTTCTCCTAAATTGGGATAAATATTTAATGCGTCTTGACAAGCTTTGATGCTTTTAGACCACTCTTTTTGCTCAAAAAATGCCACTGCTTGCTGGAGATATACCTGAGCTACGTTTAAATCTGCTTGCAGGACTAATTCCCCTGACGGCGCGACATCGACAGAAGGTAGTAAAACTATACTATTGCTTTCACTTTTAGTTGCTGGCATTTTTCGGGTGTTGACTTGAGTAGGGATAAAATTTGTATTAGGGATCTTTAGTACTGAGTCTTGGGGCTTATGGGTTATATTTAACGGCAAGATGCTCAGTTGATTTATCTGGGGATTATTTGCAGCAATTAATGTAACCTGTCCCTCGATAACTTCGACGGTGTTGGAAAAATCATTTTGTTTTAGTTGCTGACGATTTTTTTTTAACGCATTAGCCAACAATTGATAACCTTTAGCTGATAGGGGTGCAAGTTTAGTCGAGGCTCGATAATGGGAAATAGCTTGACGTAAATTACCTTTTTTTTCTGCTTTTATACCCTGCCAAATCTCAAATTCAGCTTTTTCGCTGCTGGCGATGTCTTCTGTTGTAAGATCATCGTTGTCCAAATCATAACTATCAAGCTCGATCGCTACACTGTTACTGTGACCCGATAAATCTAAAATTTTGGGGAACATTTCCAAAGCATTGATAAACTTAGGCTAATAGTTTTGACCAAGATTATTGCTAAAAAATTGGTTATCAATTGATTCTTACTTAGACATTATTTTCTATAAAAGTAAGACTGCATAATCATAAGTTTTAAACTAAGCTTTCGTCCAGCTAATATAGCTCTTTTATATTAAGTAGTCAAATTAAATTTAATAATTACTTAACATGAGGATGCTTATGGGAGAACACCTAGCCACACCTCAAGATTTTTTACCTGAAGAATGTATATAGTGATACGTTCAACTTTAATTTATATTTATTTTATACAAGTTAAATATTTCGAGTTAAAATGTTAAGATTAACTGCAAAAAATAGTAAACTAAAATTTAATTAATTAAGATTAACCATTAGCTTTAAACTGTCAGTTATTTACCAAATTTATCCCTAGTAGTACCAAGATAAGTAACTTTTTATATCAAATCTCCCCAAACACTGTACTTTCCCAACTCACAAACAGCTAACATAGGACGTAAGAGTTATGTAGCCCCAGGTAATTCTAAACCCAAGGGTGAATAACTAACTTAAAATTACCGAGTGGATGTTATGAGTAAGATAGAAGCAAGTAGTTCTAATACTACACAGAAAAGTCAGAGTGGGTCTTCAGTACTAGAAGAAAGTCAAAATTCCAGCAATACTAGTGTTTCGGGTTCAAACTCTCAAATAAATGCAGGGGTTGTCGATAATAGTTACGCAATAGTAGACACTTATGAAGCGGGAGTCGATGGCGATAGTTATAAATTTGGAGTTAGTGAGGCAGATAGTTATAGTTTTAGTTTGGGAAACTTGAGTGCTGATCTAAACTTAAGTATTAAGGATAGTAGTGGTAATACTCTTTATAGTTCCAATAAATCAGATAATCAATCAGAATCGATAGTTGCCAATTTTAAACCAGGGACGTATACAGCAACAATTAGTGGCACGACAAATGTAAATACAGACTATAACTTTAGTATTACTAAATCCACTAGCAGTAATTTATCGCCCTCAAGTATTTATAAATTCATTAGAACAGATACAGGCACAGAATTATATACCACAGACATAGCTGAAAGAGATTCAATTGTGGCAAAATTACCCCAGTATCAATATCAGGGAGAGGTTTTTGTGGGTGCGCCAACTCCTGACGGGAATAACGACATAACAGGAATAAAACCAGTTTATCGTTTCTTCAATAGTAATACTGGAGTACATTTATATACCGCCTCGGAAGTAGAAAGGGATTATGTAACCAACAATTTAAGCAACTACACCCCAGAAGGAATATCCTACTACGGTTATGAAGAACAACAAGAGGGAACAATTCCTCTATATCGTCTTTATAGCCCCAGTTTAGATGCTCATTTCTATACTCCCTCAATAGAAGAGAGAGATATATTTATAGAAACATCTGGTTATAGATTAGAAGGGAATGAACAAGGAATTACTTTTTATGTTCAACCAGTCGATGGCGTAAGTTAACTAGAAGGAAGCAAACGTCCAATAGTTCTATTTTCAGGTGTAAAGGTAGTTTGAGCGACTCGTTGGAGATCTTCAGGAGTAATAGCTTCCAACTTAGCTAACTGGTCAAAAATATGTCGCCAGCTACCCGTTTTAGCATCATATTCAGCTAAAATTCTTGCCATACCCATATTAGAATCGAGAGTGCGTAGTAAACCTGCTTTCAATTGAGTTTTAACTTGTGCTAATTCCTCTGGGGTTACGGGTTCAGTTTTTAAACGTTCAATTTGCGATCGCAAAGCACTAGCCAGTTGTGTCACATCAGTACCAGGAGCAGTAAGGGCATAAACTAACATTAAATTAGGATATTTATCTCCAGGGAAACCAACAAAACCTTGAGCAGCAACCGCCACTTGTTGTTCTTCAATCAAAGATTTATATAAACGCGAAGTTCTACCACTGCTAAGTAACTCACTAATAACCTCATAGATAGGGTAGTCAGGATCTTTGAGCGAGGGAATATGATAACCCTCAAGATACCAAGGTTGGGAGGGGAAATTTACAGTAACTTCTCGACCTTCGGTTTGCGCTGGTTCAACTGTAGTAACCGTGGGAGGTTGGGATTTGGCGGTAAAACGTCCAAAATAAGTATTAGCTAAGGATTTAACTGTTTCGGGTTGAACATCACCAGCGATCGCTATAGTTAAATTATTAGGTGAATAGTAAGATTGGAAAAACTGCTCAACATTATCTCTGGTTAAATTGCTAATATCTTCTTCATACCCAATTACAGGTCGTTTATAAGGATGGGTAGTAAAAGCAGTACCGAGAAACTCCTCGATAACTTTACCAATGGGAGAATTATCAGTCCTCAAACGTCTTTCTTCTAAAATTACTTGCTTTTCCTCATAAAATTCCCGAAATACAGGCTCTAAAAATCTTTCCGACTCCAGAGACATCCATAATTCCAACTTATTAGCAGGGAAACTATAAAAATAACTAGTATAGTCTGCCGAAGTAGCAGCATTTAAATCCACTCCCCCTGCGGTATCGACAATTTCGCCAAATTTATTCTGTTGTACATACTTAGTCGCAGCCACCTGGGTAGCAGTAAACTGTTGTTGTAGTTTAGCTAACTTATCTTTATTTCCCGACTGCTTGGCTTGTTGCATTTCGCTAAATATTAGATCCAACTTATCTAATTCTTTCGCCTCAGCTTGATAATTAGTTGTACCAATGCGTTTAGTTCCTTTAAAAGCCAAATGTTCTAGAAAATGAGCCACCCCAGTTTGACCATCGGGTTCATCAACTCCGCCAACATTAGCATAGGTAACAAAAGAAACTATAGGTGCATCATGGTTTTCTAAAACAATAAACTTCAACCCATTATCTAAAGTGAATTCCGTAATTTGATCTTTAAAACGATCTAAATAAGGCTCAATTCCAGAATCTGCTAAAACACCAAAACAGCTAAAATTCCACAATAGCAACGCGAGGGTACTTATTTTGATCCAGCGATCAAAGCACCTCAATTTATCAGATAATTTAGATAATTTGCTTGACTTCATGCAATATTTCCTAATAATTCCACAGCGTATGAGAATTTATGGTAATCGACAATTAAAAACATTACCAGGACAGAAAACTCGTCCCACTTCAGCTAGAGTTAGAGAAGCTCTATTTAATATGTGGGGTGGTGATATACCTGGTAGTAGTTGGCTAGATCTTTGTGCTGGAAATGGTTCAATGGGAGCAGAAGCCCTAGGACGTGGCGCAAGTAAAGTAGTCGGGATAGAACAATATACTAAAGCTTGCACCATTATCGAACAAAACTGGCAACAGATAGCACAACCAGAACAAGTGTATCAAGTTATTAAAGGAGATGTCTTAATTAAGATTAAACAACTAGCAGGACAACAATTTGATTGGATTTATTTCGATCCACCCTACGATAGCTATCTCTATTTACCTGTCCTCAAAGCGATCGCTCTATTTAATTTAGTTACGCCTACAGGGGCTGTAGCTGTAGAACATAATCCTCAACTCTGGAAAGCTCAAACCGTATCGGGGTTAGAAATTTATCGTACTAAATCCTATGGTAATACTACCCTGACTTTTTATGAAAGATCCCAACAGTAATTAGCGAATTAACTCGACAGCAACCCCAATATCTAAGGTTAACCAAATTTTATCTGCGCTTAAAGCTATTGCTCCCAATGCAGCAGCCAAGGATAAACAGGCTCTATCGCCCAAAGATAAAGGTGGAGCAAAAATTTGAGCCGTTGTTACAGCTAAAGTATAATCAAAGTTTTTAAACTCTAATCCAATAGCTTGCAAACTCTCGGCTACAGGCTCTACTGCTCGCCCTTTATCTAATAACTTTCGGGCTACCTCAGACCAATTAACTACTGACATAACACAGTGTGCCTCTTCTAAAACAGACTGTACTCGCTCTGCCCCAGTTTCATTATTTAACAGTGCTAAAATTGCTGAAGCATCAAGAACGTAGTAGTGATTATTCATTGTTAGCTTCAGTCCGTCGCTGTGCAATCAACTCGTCAACTATAGACTCAGAAGAATTAAAGGTTGATCGTAGACGTGCAAATACATCTTTAGGTTGCTCTAAAATAATCCGATTTCCCTCTAAACGGACTATAAGTTTTGATCCTGCTACAAGCCCTAATTGCTGACGTAACTCAATGGGAATTACAATTCTTCCTTGTTTATTGACCTTGGTAATAGATTCTGTCATTATTATTTATTTGTGTCACTGCTTTAATATTATGACATCAGCTACGGGCTTTACGTAGAGCCTTAACAGTCTTGTCATAATCGCGATCGCAAGTTCCCAGCAGTTTATCCCAGATAGTAAAATACAGTCCATAATTCACTGTATATTTATGATGATGAACCGTATGGTAGGTTGAAGCTATTAACCATTTCCCTAACCAATGACCACCAAAAGCCGTAGGAAATTCTAATCCTACATGATTGAGCATTGCCCAAATTGTCATAATTATTAGTAAGCAAGCTACAACACTCAGGTGAAGAGGTAAAATAAACACTAAAGCTACTAAAAACAACCCTTGGATGAGGGCTTCTGGAGGGTCAAGAGCAAATGATGTCCAAGGATTAGGGGTTTTGGCGTGGTGATGACCCCGATGCAACCAACTAAATACCCACGGGTGATGGGATAAGCGATGGATAAAATAAAAACAAGTATCTTGTAAAATTAGCGACACAATTAGGCTAAGGGCTAAATACCATAATCCATATTGATCGAAAGCAGTATACAAGCGAGTAATTCCTAAATCGTATCCTAACTTGATGACCACCGCGCAAGCAGCAAATACTAAAGCTGAAAGAATTGATAATTTGATATCGGTTTTGATGGATTTTAAATTAGGAAACGTTGATCCCAAAAATCTCTTATGAGTAAAGTTTTTACAAACTGAATAAAAAACTAAATATGTCCCCCCAGCTATTAGGAAATATCGAATAATAATAATTACAAAAAAACAATTTAATAAAAACAAAGACTCATATATCATATTGCTGTAATATTTGCCTAAAATTAATTAACTTTTAATAAATATCAGTACTAAAATATATTTATTCAATAACACAGTAGTATTGTAAGACGAATAATCAAATCAAAGCACAACTATATAGTAAAGGTTTAATTAATTTAAAGCTACGATTTCTGTGGTTAATTACAGCTTATAGGAGTTTTATTAGTGAAAATAATTTTCCAGCCAAATTCTCACTTCAGTTTCCGAACCCAAGTTAGTTAGGCGACCTGAAGCGGGGTCATATATTTGCCAGTAGGAATTACCATAGGCGCGATCGCGTTTATGTTTGATTTGCGGTTGGGTTCTAATCTCAATAAAATATCTTATGATATAGCGTAATATTTTCATCTTAATTTTCCTCTTTAATCATGATTAACTAAATTTCTCTTTTTCAGATAAACTTGGCTACGATATTGACTATAAAAATTACTAAAATCCCAAAATTTTTGCCACAATAAATAAAATTTATTCTCTTCAAATTCAATTTTTTCCTGACAATCATTTATTTCCATAAGCTTACTTATCCAAGAGGAAAAAATACAATTTAACTATAATTATGGTCAAGAAAAATAAAAACAATAAGGTACAAAAACCAGAAAATCTAACTAGTACAGTAAAAAAAACCACCTAACTGTTCTAGACAAAAAAAACCAAAACTGTACCAGAAGATAAATAACCAGATCGCATAAGATAAATGAAGGCGTAAAGGGGAAAAAAAAGTGAAAATTCCTATTGACCGTCAAGCAGTAAAGCCAGTCTATATACAAATAAGCGATCGCTTTAGTCGTTTAATAGAATCAGGAAGTTTAAAAACAGGCGATCGTTTGCCGTCAATTCGCACTTTGGCAAAAAACGCACAGGTAAACAAACTAACTGTTATTGAGGCTTATAGTGTTTTAGAAGCAGAAGGATTAATTCATGCCCGTCCTGGGGCTGGTTATTTTGTCAATTCCAAATCCACAAATTCAACTCAATTAAAATCGAATTTTAACCCCATACAAGAAGTAATTATCCCGCCACAAAAAAGTGTTTCCTTCTTCGATATCTATCAATTATCAGTGCAAGCAAAACATCAACCAGGAGTCATCGATTTTAGTAGTGGATTTCCCATAGCTTCTGGTTTAAAATCCCTACAGCGTCATGCTAGACGGGCTATGAAACAGGTAACAGATAGCTTATTTAATTACGATTTTCCCCAAGGACAGTTAATTTTAAGACAACAAATAGCCCAAATGTTAATTCAGTTGGGATTAGAAATAAGATACGATAATCTGATTATTACTAATGGTTCAAAACAAGGATTATCATTAGTGATGAATCATTATCTACAGCCAGGAGATTGGATTATTACCGAAAGTCCAACCTATTATGGATCGTTAGATATTATAGAAAATACTGGGGCAAGAATTATCGGTATTCCCATGCAGGGATCGGGAATGAATTTAGAACTTTTAGAACAATATTTAAAAAGTCATCGTCCCAAACTAATATATACAGTATCCACTCTACAAAATCCTACAGGAATTACTACCAATCTCCAACATCGCCAACAATTACTAGCCTTAGCCGAACAATATGGTTGTTTAATCTTGGAAGATAATGCCTATGAAGGTCTGAACTTTGAACCCGTACCCCCACCAATAAAATCCTTAGATAAGAGTGATTCAGTTATTTATACTGGTACATTTTCCAAAACCTTAATGCCAGGATTAAGAGTAGGTTATTTATTAGTAACGGGGAAACATTACCGACCTTTATTAGAACAAAAACTCTTCCACGATCTCCACGTTTCTACAGTGTCACAAGCAATAGTTAGTGAGTATCTCGCATCAGGACATTATCGACATCATCTCAATCACTTAAAAACCAATAATCTCCGTAGCCGTAATGCTATGTTGCAGGCACTACAAACTTATTTCCCTGATGCTGCTACTTGGACAGTACCAAATGGGGGATTATTTCTCTGGGTACAGTTACCGCCCCAAATATGTATTGTTTCGGTTGCACGTCAAGCTTGGTTGCAAAATGTTTTTGTCTGTCCTGGAATGCCATTTTTCCCAGGTCAAAAAGGTTACAATGCCCTACGGCTAAACTTTTCCCATCCCCCAGAAGAAATCGATCGCGGTATTGCTATTTTGGGTAAACTATTGGAAAAATACTTATAAACAGTTTTTACTCAATTGTTCTCGGTGATGAGGTTCTAGTAAATTAGTAATATCAGGGCCGATGGGAATAATTCCGCCAGGGTTTAGGGGGAATAAATTACCATAATAATCACGTTTCACACTTTCAAGATCGCAGGTAGAAGCAACTCCAGGTAACTGATACAAATCCCGTAGATAAGCGGATAAATTATTATAGTCCTGAATGCGACGTAGATTGCACTTAAACAAGCCATAATAAACAATATCAAACCTAAATAAGGTAGTAAACAAGCAGACATCTGCTAAAGTAGGGCGATCGCCACAAATATAACGATTTTTAGCTAAAACTGCATCGATTTCATCCAAGCTATTAAATAACTCCTTACTTGCTTGTAGATAAGCAGATTGAGAGCGAGCAAAACCACAACGATATACGCCATTATTAATAGTATGATAGATCTTCTCTTGCCACTGATCGATAGATGCTTTTAAAGATAGAGGATAAAGATCTTGATCAGGATATCGAGCATACTGATTAAATTCCGAGTTGAGCATTACAATAATCTCGGCACTTTCATTATTAACAATAGTATTTGTCTGGGTATCCCATAAAATAGGTACAGTACAACGCCCTTGATAACCTGGTTGCGCCAGTTGATACAAATCAGGAACAGTCTGACAACCCAATTCAGGTTCAGATAATACCCAAATACCTGCATCAGCAGAAGGATAAACCACAGATACGGCGATCGCTTCCTCCAATCCCTTTAAAGCCCTAGTTACCAAAGTTCGATGCGCCCAAGGACAGCCCATACCAACATATAATCGATAACGATTAGCTGCACTTTGATATTTATTATCCGACTCAGTACTAATAAAATTGCGAAACTGACTAGTAGGACGAATATACTCCCCAGACTGATTACCAGGTGCAAGTTGAGAGATCATTGTCTGCCACATGGTAGTCCAAACAAATTTACCAAATTTAATAATGAATTTACCAGGGAGGGATTTATTTTTAGTCATCAGATAAATTAAATTTCAACATTAATCTAAGATCATGCTACCTAACCATTAACTTAGATGTGCAATTCACATTAATATAAGTCAGGAGTCAAAAAACCTACTACCCACTACCCAAACCCCCACTACCCAAAAAAAAATCGCCCATAATACAAGAGCGATCTTTTAATTAAAAATTTTGTCCCCAAGCTAGGCAAATAACACAACTAAACTTGTAGAATAAAATCGGCAGCACCTAAAGTAGGAGTATTAGCTAAAATAGCAAAGTCCCCTCCTGTACCGAAACCATCTGTAACTCTATTTTGGTTATAGTACAAATTACCACTAGAACTGTTATAGACAATCAATGCACTCGAAATTGCTGCATTCGCATCAGTAGTCACAACAGCAAACTCGCCACTAATTTCAAATCCATCACCTGCAACACTAGTTAAGGCAGTAAAAGTAGTTTTATCCAGTACAATCTTATCCGTACCAGTAGTAAAGTCACTCAATATATCTTTTCCTAATGCTATGCTACTAAAAGCAGCATTGGTATCGTAGACAAATTGATCACTACCAGTACCACCAGTAAGGGTATCATTACCAGCACCACCAGCAAGGGTATTATTACCAGCATTACCTATAATGCTATTACCTAAGGTGTTACCAGTACCGTTAATGTTGGCTGTACCAGTGAGGGTAAGATTTTCAACATTTGCACCCAGGGTGTAGCTAACACTAGAACTTACTTCATCTGTTCCTAGACTAACTCCTTCAGTAACCAGATCTAAAGGACTATCAACCACATAAGTATCGTTACCAGCACCACCAGCAAGGGTATCATTGCCAGCACCACCAGCAAGGGTATTATCAGCAGCATTACCTATAATGCTATTACCTAAGGTGTTACCAGTACCGTTAGTTGCAGAACCAATCAGGGTAAGATTTTCAAGATTTTCCCCCAAATCATAGGACACACTAGAATTTACTTGGTCTGTTCCTTGACTAGCTAGCTCAGTAATCGTATCTGTAATAGTGTCAACCACATATGTATCATTACCAGCACCACCAGCAAGGGTATCAATACCAAGACCACCGTTAAGAATATTATTAGCAGTGTTACCTACAATTTTATTAAGACCAACATTACCAATACCATTAATTGTACCTGTACCAGTGAGGGTAAGATGTTCAGCATTGGGACTTATGGTATAAGTAACACTAGATTCAATTGTATCTGTTCCCTCATTAGCAGCTTCTGTTATCGTATCGGTAGTACTATCTACTATATAAGTATCGCCACCAATACCACCAATCATACTGTCATTGCCAGTACCACCATTCAAGGTATCATTACCCAGACCACCAGTTAGGTTATTATCAGCAGTATTACCTAAAATCTTATTACTAGCGTTATTACCAGTACCATTAATGGCAGTTGTACCAGTGAGAGTGAGATCCTCTAAAAAAGCCCCTAGGGTATAAGTAACACTTGATTTCACTTCGTCTGTTCCTTCCCCATTAAGTTCTGTAACGCTATCCCCACTATTATCTACTACATAAATATCGTTACCAGCACGACCAGCCATTGTGTCATTACCAGCCAAGCCAGAAATTATATTATTGGCACTATTACCAATAATATTATTACCCAGGTCGTTACCAGTACCGTTAATAGCAGTTGTGCCAGTTAGGGTAAGATTTTCCAAGTTATCGCCAAGGGTATAAGTAACGCTAGAATCTACTTTATCTGTTCCCTCATTAGCAGCTTCTGTCACAATATCTGTAGTATTGTTAACAACATAAATATCATCACCAGCCAAGCCAGTTAGGGTATTATTAGCAGTATTACCAACGATTGTATTATTTAGGGCGTTACCAGTACCGTTAATAGCAGTTGTACCAGTCAAGGTGAGGTTGTCAAGATTTGCACCTAGGGTATAAGTAACGCTAGATTCTACCTTATCTATCCCTTCATCAGCAGCTTCTGTAATAATATCTGTAGTAGAATCTATTTGATAAAGATCATTACCAACACCACCAACAAGAGTATCAACTGCCGTACCAGTACCACCATTTAAGGTATCATCACCACCCAAACCAGTTAGGGTATTACTGCCCGTATTACCTAGCAATAAATTATTAAGGGCGTTACCACTACCAGTAATGTTGGTTGTGCCAGTTAGAGTAAGATTCTCAACATGATCTCCGAGGGCGTAGGTAGCAGTAGAATCTACTTTATCTGTTCCCTCATTAGCAGCTTCTGTAACAACATCTCCAGTACTCTCAACTATATAACTATCGTCACCAGCAGCACCAGCCATTGTGTCATTACCAGCCAAGCCAGACAGAATATTCTTGCCAGCGTTACCTGTAATAGTATTAGCTAGGATGTTGCCAGTACCGTTAATATCGCCTGAACCAGTGAGGGTGAGATCTTCAATATTCGCTCCTATAGTATAAGTAATAGCAGCCTCGACCTTATCTGTTCCGCTACTAGCAATTTCTGTGATAGTATCTAAAGTAGTGTCAACTATATAAGTGTCATTTCCAGTACCACCATTTAAGGTATCATTACCCGCAGCACCATCTAGGATATTATTGCCAGTGTTACCTGTAATCTTGTTACCCAAGGCGTTGCCAGTACCGTCAATGGCAGTTGTACCAGTGAGGGTGAGATTTTCAACATTTGCACCCAGGGTGTAGGTGACACCAGAGCTTACTTCATCTATTCCTTCTGCAGAATTTTCTACAACAACATCTGAAGTACTATCAACTACGTAAATATCATTACCCAGACCACCAGTTAGGGTGTTAGTCGCAATATTACCTGTAATAGTATTATTTAGAGCGTTGCCCGTACCGTCAATGGCAGTTGTACCAGTGAGGGTGAGATTTTCAACATTTGCACCCAGGGTGTAGGTGACGCTAGATTTTACTTCATCTATTCCTGCGCCAAGGGCTTCTGTAATAACATCGGAACTACTGTCAACTACATAAATATCATTACCACCCAAGCCAGTCAGGGTGTCATTACCACCACCACCATCAAGGGTATTATTGGCAGCATTACCTGTAATAGTATTATTTAGGTTATCACCAGTACCGTCAATGGCAGTTGTACCAATTAAGGTGAGGTTTTCAATATTTGCACCCAGGGTATAGGTAACGCTAGACTCAACCTTATCTGTTCCCTCATTAATATTTTCTGTAATTACATCGGAACTACCATCAACTACATAGGTGTCGTCCCCAGCACCACCAACCATTGTGTCATTACCAGCCAAGCCAGATAGTTTATTGTTCCCACCATTACCTATAAGATTATTAGCCAGGGCGTTACCAGTACCGTTAGTTGCAGAACCAGTGAGGGTAAGGTTTTCAATATTTGTGCCTATAGTATAGTTAACAGAAGCCTCAACAGTATCTATTTCTAAGACTGAGGTAGAAGTTTCAGTAACGACATCCAAAGTGCTATCGACTACATAGGTATCATTCCCCAAACCACCAGTCATGCTATCATTACCAGCACCACCATCAAGGGTATTATTAAAGGTATTACCAATAATTGTGTTTTTAAGCTCGTTACCAGTAGCGTTAACATTACCTATTCCAGTTAAGGTAATATTTTCAACGTTAGCAGGTAGGGTGTAATCAGCACTGGAACGAACCGTATCGATTTGTGTAGCTACGTTATTGGTTTCAGTAACAACATCACCTGGAGCGTTAACAATATAAATATCATTGCCATCACCACCTATTAAACTATCATCGCCACCAGCACCATTAAGGGTATTTGCAGCACTATTACCTGTGAGGGTATTGTTGGAACTATTACCAGTACCATTAATACCAGTTGTACCAATTAGGGTAAGTTTTTCTACGTTAGTAGGTAGGGTATAGGTAATTGGAGATTGAACTGTATCTATATCTATAGTAGAAGTTTCTGTAATTAGATCACTAGCAACATCAATAATGTATGTGTCGTTACCAGCACCCCCAGTCATGCTGTCGTTACCAGCACCACCATTTAAGGTATCATCACCAGCATTACCATTTAAGGTATCGTCACCACCAGCACCATTTAAGGTATCACTATTAATACCTGTAGTAATATCATCCGCTACTGGTGTACCAGTAATTTGGAAATTATTAATATCAGAGAAAGCAACTTTATTAAATTTATAGCTAGCGTCACTATAGGCAAAGAAAGAACCGCTAGATTCGCTTAAGTTATCGTTAGAACTAAATATACCACTATCGCTGGCTGCGTAGGTATTAGCAGAATAGTCAACAACTAATGTATCGTTACCTGAATCACCATCTACTGTATCGTCTCCTAAGCCTGGAGTAATAATATCATCTCCAGTAGTTCCTAATAAGGTATCGTTACCAGTAATAGTAGTACTTGGACTAGTTCCATTAATCTCAGCCATAATTGCGCCTCAATAGAAATTATTTTTTAAATGTGCAAACAGACGGCGATATCGCGTTTAAAAAAACAGCAAAATTAAGGCACTATTTGCCAATAGCACCAATCATTGAGTTGAAAGTCAGATATTTATTTTTGAAAAGATCGCAAGAGAATTGTGATCTAGATCGCACACGTCTAGAACATTTGTAACTTACTTAGTGGGGGTGTCGTCGTCAGTGAATATTCTTAAATCAGTCGCGGATGATGTTAACTAATGATAAGGATGAAAGTTTAATAACAACTTAAAACAAGTGTAGTTAATTAAATTATTAAAAATAATTCTACTGTTGAGATTGATCAAGCCTATACTCTCGATAGTAAAGAAATAAGGATTAGTTATTTGTGACTGAGATTGCTACTAACCAGGAATCAAGCACTGTAGATTATAATATCGAATCGGCAGTATTGGAAAGATATCAAGAGGGTGCAAGACAACAACAGCCTAGTTTATGTTGTCCGACGGAATATGACGGCAATTATTTAGAAATTATCCCAGAAGAAATTATTGCTAAAGATTATGGTTGTGGGGATCCTACTCGTTATGTAAACTCAGGAGAAACTGTAGTTGATTTGGGGTCAGGTGCTGGGAAAAACTGCTATATTTTGGCACAGAAGGTGGGTAAGTCTGGCAAAATCATTGGTGTGGATTTTAATGACGAAATGCTCAATCTGGCGCGGAAATATCAAGGGGAGATGTCCCAGAAGTTGGGTTATCTAAATACTGAGTTTGTTAAAGGAAAGATACAAGATTTAAAATTACCTTTGGATCAATTACAAACATGGCTGCAAACCCATCCAATTAATTCAGTTACTCAAATTGCCGAATACGAAGCCGAATGCGATCGCTTGCGTCAGCAAGAACCATTGATAGCGGATAATACTGTAGATGTGGTAATTTCTAACTGTGTTCTGAATTTAGTACGTCCTCAAGATAAACAACAGTTATTTTCTGAAATATTCCGTGTCCTCAAACGTGGTGGTAGGGCGGTAATTTCTGATATTGTTTGTGATGAAGATCCAACCCCTGCTATTCTCAACGACCCCGAATTGTGGAGTGGTTGCATTGCTGGTGCATTTCGCGAAGATAATTTTTTGAGGATGTTTGAGGATGCAGGTTTTTATGGGATAGAAATCCTCAAGCGAGAAGCTACCCCCTGGCAAGTAATTGATGGGGTGGAATTTCGTTCGATGACCGTGCGCGCCTATAAAGGGAAACAAGGTATTTGTCTGGAGAGAAAGCAGTCAGTGGTTTATAAGGGCCCCTGGAAACAAGTGATCGATGATGATGGTCATGTTTTTTGTCGGGGTGAGAGAATGGCTGTATGCGATAAGACTTATCAGATTATGACCAGTTGCTGTAGTCCTTATGCCCAGGATGTTATTGGCATTGATCCTTATGAAAATATACCCATAGAAGAGGCAGCAGAATTTAACTGTAAAACTAAAGCTATTCGCCATCCTAGAGAAACTAAGGGGTCTGAATATAATTTAACTGCTACTAATGATAATGACTGTTGTTCTCCTGGGGAATGCTGTTAAAGGGTGAATAGTTTATATAGCGTATCGTATCTGAATGGGATTTATTTTGTTATGTTAAGTAATATAATCTCTTTTTTATTACCTAAATAATAATCGATGAACCTTTTAGAAAGTTTTAAAATGGCAACTGCTACCCTCTTTGCCAATAAAATGCGTAGTAGTTTGACCATGCTAGGTATCGTTATTGGTAATGCTTCTGTTATAACAATGGTTGGGGTGGGGGAGGGGGCAAAAAACCTCGCCTCAGAACAGTTTGAATCTTTAGGCCCGAATGTACTATTTGTTGTACCAGGTTCGGAAGAAGAACGACGCACAACCTTTAATGCCCCTAAAACCTTAGTCTGGTCAGATGCGATCGCTATAGCTGAACAAGTCCCAACGGTAAAAGAAGTTGCACCGCAAATTACTGCTAATCAATTAATTACTTATCGTAATCGTAATGCTAATGAACAGGTACTCGGCACAACTCCTGAATATCTAACTGTTAGAAGTTTTGAGGTTGATCAGGGGAGATTTATTAATGATACCGATATTAAGCGCAATCAACGGGTAGCAGTTTTGGGTGCAGAAATGGCACAAAGGCTTTTCCCCCAAGAAAGTCCTTTAGGTAAGAAAATCCGAGTAAAAAATATTAACCTTGAGGTAGTTGGTATTTTAGAAGCAAAAGGGTCTTTTTTAGGCAGTAATCAAGACTTAACGGTTTTTTTACCCCTAACAACTATGTCGAGTCAAATAGTAGGACAAACTTCTCCCTATGGGACACAAGTAAGCTTTATTTCGATCGCAGCTAAGGATGAAAATAGTATTAATGCTGCACAGTTACAAATAGAAAACCTCCTACGTCTACGCCACAATATTACAGGCAAAGATGATTTTAGTGTACGTACCCAAAAGGATGTATTAGAAATAGTGGGGACAATTTCAGGTGGTTTGACTTTCTTACTCGCTGCGATCGCAGGTATATCGCTCTTAGTAGGCGGTATTGGAGTGATGAATATTATGCTGGTAGCTGTGACTGAAAGAACTAAGGAAATTGGTTTGCGTAAAGCAATTGGTGCAAAAGAAAGTGATATTCTCTGGCAATTTCTCATTGAGGCTACTATTCTCTCGGCTGTAGGTGGCGCGATCGGTACTGTAGTTGGTGTTAGTGCTATTGTTTTAGTTGGTATATTTTCTCCTTTAACTCCCACAATTTCACCTATAGCTATTTTAGTCGCTGTCGGTGTTTCAGGTACAATTGGTCTTTCTTTTGGCGTTTTCCCCGCCCGATCCGCAGCTAAGTTAGATCCTATTGTCGCTTTAAGAAGTATTTGATAAACTTTTGAGACGGATATATTAAACTTAAAGGAGAAAGGTTTAGGCAACATTATTAGTAAACCTATCTCCTATTACTATTAGGACGATAATTGTTAAAAATCCATATATAATATAGACTTTAATCTCTCAAATTTAAAACTTGGCTTTAATTTTAGCCTGATAATATCTGCTTTAATGAAATATGTAAATATTCGCTGGGCGAAGACTCAAATCGTAAAAAAGTTGGGATACTTTCCTGCTTATTTAATTCCTGCTCTTAATTGTTCTTTGATTTTTCAAAGTTTAGTAAAACAGACTTTATCTTCATATATCAATAACCCTTTACCTGATGTATTTAAAGAGAAATTATTCGTATTTCTATCGCGATATTCTGGAATTACTTATCTCACAATTTGTCACAGTTGCACCTTACAATCTTTAGGGTTAAATCCTGACCAAATATTAGCTTTAGGTGACATTAATTATCCTCAAACAGAGGCAGATTTAGAAGCAGATTTACAAATACTTAATCATCAATGGTTGCAAACAGAGAATTGGCAAGAACAACCAAGAGTGGAAATTAGTTTATTGCGTTGCTGTAGCTTAATTTTTGTCGATCCAAATCAAGCAATTCATTGTTCTAATATCTTAAAAAGTTTATTAGGCTCAGTATTATATAACTGTTTGATAATTTTTTTGGGTTATATCAAACTTTGTCATCAATGGATAATTAATCACCCCGAAATCACTCATCAACAAGATCCACGCTCCCAATTACACTTAGGTTCGCTACTGTTATCTGAAATAAAATTAGCAGAGTTTTTTACAACTAATAGTATAGCTTCTTGCCAACAAACAGCAATATCAACTTGGGTAAGTCCCAACATTAAACAAGCTCATATAGCACAATTAAAATCTGTATTAATAGCTACAAAAACGGGTAATTGGAGTTGGAATTTAACCAGTAATAAATTGAGTATTTGTCATCGTGGGTTGGCAATTTTGGGTTTAGATAATTTTAATGGTAGTTATCAAAGCTTTTTACAATCAATTCATCCCGAGGAAAGAGAATCTATAGATTTAGCAGCAATTAAATCAATTAATCTCCAGCAAGATTTAAATTTAAAATGTAGCGTTGTCAAATCCAATGGTGAAATATCTCAGATTCAAATTGAAGGAAAATTGTATTACAATGTTCAAGGAAAAGCAATCGGGTTAACTGGTTTAATTACCGATATTAGTACTAATAAATCAAATTCAGGAGTAAATAATTTTACCAATTACGAACAACAGCAAAAGGTGGCACAACTTAAAGAATTGGAAGTTTTATTAAATTTAGTGCCTTATCATCTATTCGTTGTAGATGTGGCAACTAGAACTATTTCCTTAATAAATTCAGGATTAGCTAAAAGTCTGGGTTTACCAAATCCCCAAGCAGCTAAAAATTTAAGTATTAAGGAATGTTTTCCTCCGCAATATGCCTGTCAAATTAGCTGGCAACAACAACAAGTTTTAAATTGTAAACAAGTACTGCATCTTCAAGAAGAAGTGACGCTTGCTGATGGAACTCATTATTTTGATACGGTGATCACTCCTTTATACAACGAGCAGGGAGAAATTACAACTTTATTGCATACTTGTAGTGATATTCCAGATTTAGCTGCGACACAAGAAGCCCTTTCTCAACGAACCCTTCAATTAGAGGCTGCTAACCGAGAATTAGAATCTTTCTCCTATTCTGTTTCCCATGATTTACAAGCACCTTTACGAGTCATAAATGGTTTTAGCCAGGTGCTATGGGATAATTATCAACCATTACTTGATGATCATGCTAGACATTATCTTCAAAGAATCCAAGCCAATAGTAAACGGATGAGTGAATTAATTGATGCACTATTGCAATTATCGCGGGTAACTCGGACTCAAATGCAGTCGGCTAAAGTTAATTTAAGTGAAATGGCTAAAGATATTATCGAAGAATTACGATCATCTGAACCACAAAGGCAAGTAGAAGTGATGATTACCCCGAACTTAGAAGTTAAAGGAGATCCTCAACTACTGCGTATTGCTTTAAATAACCTGTTAAACAATGCTTGGAAATACACCTCAAAGCGATCGCTTGCTAAAATAGAATTTACTTGTCACTCCCAAAATCAACGCCCCTTTACTTATTTGGTAAGAGACAATGGGGCAGGTTTTGATAAAGCTTATGCCGATAAACTATTTACTGCCTTTCAACGATTACATAGCGAATCAGAATTTTCTGGTACAGGTATTGGTTTGGCTACTGTACAACGTATTATCTATCGTCATGGGGGTAAGGTTTGGGCCCAAGGGGCAAGCGATCAAGGTGCGACATTTTATTTTACTCTGTGATGATTTATAGCTTTGGGCTTTTAGCTTCTCATTACTCACATTGTCCCCTTGTGGGATTACTTGTTACTCAACCTATACTACCCCCTACCTACTACCTCCTACCTAAAATATCTACTCCAAAATATAAGTATCCAAGCCCAAATCATCGAGCGATCGCTGGGTTTTTTTGGCTTTATCTAAATTATTAAACGCCCCCACCTGTAGTACAGATTTACCCTGATAGATAGTAGCAAAGGCTTGAGGAAAGAGCGATCGCACTTCTAATTGTGCATCTGGATCATAGGCTTCCACCAAGACTTTATATTTAACTTGAGTAGCAATTAAAGTATTGGTTGAAGTGGTATCTGGGGGAAAAGGTACTGGTTGAGGTTGAATTTCAGCTTCAGGTAAAGAAGAAGATGGTGAAGCAGAAAATACTAATTCTTTATTAGTGGTATTGCTTTGATCTTCAGATTCAACTTCCATTACAGGGGGAGGAGAAGGTAAATCTGGGTTGGTATCTTCGGAGAGGATGGGCGCGGGAGAAGGTAAATCTGGGGTGGTTTTTTCTTCCATTACAGTTGGGGGAGAGGGTAAATCTGGGGTGGTTTTTTCTTCTATTGCAGTTTGGGGAAGAGGTAAATCTGGGGTGGTTTTTTCTTCCATCGCAGTTGGGGAAGAGGGTAAATCTGGGGTGGGTTGATTAGTGGCGGTAAATTCTGCTGCATTAAAGTTAATATCGCCTTCGGTTTCTCCTGTAACTTTTGTACCCACAGCCAAAATCTGATGATCGCTAGCATTTTGAATATCTAACTTTTGGTTGCTGCGAAAAACATTATTACCAGGTTCAGTATCAGTACCAAGATCGGCATGAGAGCCTGCGATCGCAGTTAATCCATATTCTGCGGAATTAATAATTTCGTTATCCCTAAATTTACCTTGGGAATTACCTTCTAAAATAATAGCAATCCGATTACTATCAAAAAAGTTATTTTTAACTATTGGTTGGGCATCCTGCACAATACTAAGCCCAAAACCTGTTCTAACAAAGCTATTATCTACAACTTCAGGTTTAGAAGTTCCATAGACTAATAATCCATTACCCAAATTATTATAAAAATAATTCTCAGCAATTAAAGGTGAACTATTACCATTAATAGAAACTCCAGTATTACCATTACGAGTAAAAGTATTATTAATTACCTTGGGGCTAGAAGATTCGATCCATAAACCATGTCCTCTAGAATGTTCATTAATTACTGTAACCCCGATCAAACCTCCAGCATCCTTTAAAGCTGCGATCGCTATATTTTGTCCTGCACCAGTCGGACTTATAAAATAACCATTCCCCTCAATAACTATTTGATTACCTTTGGTTTTGGCATTACCTTGTATAGTGATCTGATCTTTCAAAACTAAAGGAAATGTTTCTCCTGTTGTGGGGCTATAAGTGCCTGCGGTTAATTGAATTGTACTGCCAGGAGTCGCTATTTTTAAAGCTTGGGTGATGGTTTTTACGGGAGAGGATTTATCCCCAGACTGTGCATCATCGCCTATTTTAGAATCAACATAAATTACATTTTTATTTAAGCTCAAAGATTGTCTTGTAGTTTCTTGGGCTAAACTTGGCTGGGCAAAGGCAAGCAAATTACTAGATAAAACAAAAGTTAATACTGTCAACAACCAACAGAAATATTGATTTTGTACGGCAGATTTTAGATAAAAAAACCCAAGTTTTCGACTTATTTGATCATTACTGTTAAGCATAATTTAACTCCTAAAAATAAATTTCGTTGGTTAGTTGAAATCGCCAAATATCCTGTGTCGCTGTCTAGGCAATTAAACTGATCAGCTATAACTTTTATCTAACTGCTGAGTAATTTGATACTACACATTTAATCAATGATTAACGTATAAGATAAATAACGTATAATTGCGTAAGTTTTGATAAAAAAGCGTAAATTGGGTCATATAACCCATCGCCATAACCCTATGCGTCATGCTACAACCCAAATACAGTTTTAAACCAGTCTTTGAGTTGGCATATAGCTTAAAGTTAGGGCTTCATCTTTTATTTACCGTCTATTTAATTGTGCTAGCGTGAAATTATTTGTATTCCATACCCCTGAAAGAACTCCCACAGATCAACTACCAGACTGTGCCGTAGTTGTCGATGTTTTGCGAGCAACTACTACCATTGCCACTGCTCTAGATTCAGGTGCAGAAGCCGTCCAAGCATTTAGTAACATAGAAGAATTGATTCGTCAATCGCAGTTGTGGGATCCAGACAAACGATTAAGAGCAGGAGAAAGAGGCGGATTAAAGGTTGAAGGCTGTGATCTAGGTAATTCTCCCTTAACTTGTACCCCAGAAATGATTAAAGGCAAGCGATTATTTATTAGTACTACGAATGGAACGAGAGCCTTACAAAGGGTGGCTAAATCGAATCAAGTAATTACCGCAGCACTAATTAATCGCCAAGCAGCAGTTAATTATTTACTCGAAACTCAACCAGAGACAGTATGGATTGTCGGCTCAGGTTGGGAAGGAGATTATTCAGTAGAGGATACTGCTTGTGCAGGAGCGATCGCTCAGTTAATTTTACGCCAGAGTGATACCCCACAAACCGAACTATTTGGTAATGATGAAGTGATAGGTGCGATCGCGCTTTATGAACAGTGGCAAGATAATCTTTTAAATATGTTTCGTCTTTGTAGTCATGGACAACGTTTATTGCGCTTAAATGGTGAAGAAGATCTTAAATATTGTTCTCGCACCGATATCTTAGATGTGTTACCAATTCAGGTAGAGCCAGGAGTTTTAGTTAAACGTCAATTAAAATAATCAGCGTTATTTGCACATTAGCTAAAAAGCTAAAAACAGATTACCTCTCGACTTCATACCAAAAATCAGCAACGCCAAGTAATCACCAATTAGCTCGGATAATATCACCGTACTTAGTAGGAATTTTTGCAGGAAGTTGTTCGAGTTGAATTAACTCCCAGGTAGTAGCGTTGTAGGTGGTAGTGAACATACGATCGCTAAGGGTATCAAAATCCATTACAGTTAGGGTTTTAACGGGGGGTAGATCGCTATTAATTAGTTGTCTTGCCCCTTGTCCTAATGCCCCTGCGTGCAGTAGATTTAATTGTCCTTTGATGCCTGGATAATAGGCATGGTGATGTCCACTAATATAAAGCTGTACTTGATTTTCTTCTAGGAGCGATCGCAATTTTTCGGCTTGATCTAAATATTCTCCTGGTTTATCTTTAACTGAGGCAACGGGATATAAAGGTAAATGCCCGATCGCTATTTTCATAGTTGCAAGTTTAGCAACGGGACTATTTAAAGCTTGTTCGACCCATTGTAGTTGTGAATCGGAGATAACGGCAGTAGAAGCATCCCAAACTAAGAAAAAGAGGTTATCTTGCTTAAAACTATAGGAAAAAGGAAAATTATCGCTATCTACGAAATTCAAACCTAGTTTATCTTGTTCTTGTTGCCAATATGCCTTAGCTAAATCCCTTTCCTGACTAAAAACCAAAGTTTGATCTTTAATCGCCCCAGATCCATCATGATTACCAATGGTAAACCCAAAGGGAATACCCGCTTGACGTAATGGTAGAGCCACATGAGCATCAAAAGCAGCCCACATAGCCTCAATTTGCGACTTGGTAAGGGAGGTTTTTTGTCCTGCTATCATATCCCCACCACACAAAACTAAATCTGGTTGCCATTGGGGAACAAGGGCGATCGCCTGATCTACTTCCGCCTCATAGGTAGTCGAACCATATTGACTATTTAGATCACTAATTACTACAATCCGAAAGTCTTTAGGAGGAGGCAGGTATAAATCCCCTACAGGGTCGATAGTTGCGGAATATAAAGCCCTAGGATTAATTAAACTAAAGCAAAAACACAGACTAATTAAACCGAGGAATAAAAACCAGACAACCTTTTGTTTATCACTCATAACTATTGAGGTTTATCCTGTTGCAGAGATTCAAACAGTCCTTGCCAATTACTTTTACCCACCTGTTCTAACTCCTTAACTTCAAAGGTTTTATTAACCGCTTGTGGTAAATCCATCGCCTCTATGGATAATTGAGCGATCGCGTCACGACTAACTTGTCCTTTTAAATTATCCCCCTGTTCAACATAAAGCATCTTATTATCTGGGTTTTCCGTTAAGGCACAAGGACGAATAATAGTATAAGTTAAACCACTACTTCTAATAACTTCTTCCCCTCGCAGTTTCCAGGTTAAAATACCTCCCAATTGTTCATTCATCCTCACCGCAGGTGGTTCAGAAGCCAAATCCAGCCCAGGACGATTAGGGCGTGTTACTCCAGCAGAACTTATTTGAATCAACTGTGGTTTAATTGTGCCTCCATAAGCCTTAATTGATTCAATACGCAGGTTAAACGATCCTGCTTCAAATTTCGGATTTAACTCACCATCATATTCAAATTTACTCAACATCAACTGCATCGAATAAACTTGACTAGCATCAAAACTACTAGCATCACCGACAGTTTTTGCGCGAAATACAGGAATAAGATCCTTAAAAGGAATACGAATAGTGGTGGGGAAATCGTAGATAGTATCAAAAGAATAACAATAACCTATGCCATCCCATTTACCCTCACAGCGAGTGATAAACTTATAGCGTTTGCCATCCCCAGTTACTTTTAATTCAATTCCTTGATAGTCAGATAAATCCATCGGCGGAACAAGATTACGAGTGCGCACCGAAGCAAAGCCACCATTATTATCAGTCGAAACTATTCCAGAAAAAATCGCCTCCCTATCTGCAAGACGAATATTACTTTGGCTCACTCCACCCATCACCACATCATCTACCGCCCCCCAAGTATCCTTTAACTTAGAATTAGGATGAGTAAAATCAAATAATAATTGCTCATCAGCAGCAGGAAGAGACTGAGTTAGAAGATTAATTAAATTCTTGATGCCTACATATTCCACCAGTTCAGGTGTATCAACTACTTCGGGCATATAAAACTTAATCCCCTGATAATATTTCTCGCGCGTGGGTGTATCCCCTTCAACGGGTTGAACTTTTGTACCTGTGCAACAAATAACCCTATTGACTCCCTCCATGAGCATCGGTTGCAAGGTTTCGGGGATAGTAATATCAGCTTCAAATAGTTCCACTTGATCTGGCAGAATTTCACGAGCGATCGCAGCATCCCTAACTATAGCCCGAACACGGTAATTACCTTCTACTAACTTTTTAACTACCCGTTTACCTACTCCGCCTGTTGCTCCTGCTACCAAAATCACCATATTTGTTTGTTGATTATCAGAAATGTTTGCGCTTTTAGGTTTGAAAAGACGTTGCCAATTTAATAATGGAATTACTTCAAAATATGTCAGAGTTTGCCATAATCTACCAAATTCCCACTTACCCACGATATCACCTCATTCATCCTAAAATATAGTGGAAAAAACTATCACGAACGATTTAAAGCTGCCATTAAGGCTTGTTGTCCTGCTGTTTGATATACCTGAGTGAGATATTGTTGTACTGTATCACTATCTACCGCAGGCAGAGGCATTTTACCCAAAATATCCAGAACAGTTTTTTGTTCAGATGGTGGGACGATCGCAACTAAACTAGATTCTAAAGTTTCCTCATATTGCCAAAAACCCTTAGTAGCTGTATCAGTTTGATTGGGTAGTTGAGGACTTAAATTAACAATGGGGGCGGATGCAATGACTGTGTTTGATGCTGTGGTTTGACTACGAATTTGACGTAAACGGGCGATAATTTGATTTTTTGTCCTTCCTCTTAATTGAAAAATAATAAACGGATCTTCACTAAAGCGATCGCCCAATTGATAATACACTGCTGCAATATGTTTACAGGGATTAGCCTTATCAGGACAACTACAACGCGATCGCACTTCATTAAGTGTAAACGGAAATAAAATTAAACCACTAGCAATAAATACTGCTTCAATGGTTTCTGGCATTTCTCCTGCTAGTAATTGTGCCGAAAAAATAGCTTTTTCCGATAGCTTTGTAATTACATAGTCCCAATCTTCATCACTAAAACAATCCAAGGATAACGATACCTTATATGGTTGTTCTTCACTTCCTTGTACTGTCGCTTTCGCTTTCGAGTCACTAAAATCAATACTTAATACATTTCCCTCCCTAGCATACGCACGCCCCCTTTCTAGGCGTTTTTTAAAGCGGTAAGAATTCAACAAATCCAACCATCTCTCCACCCACCACTCTTGTTTTTCTACTTCAAATGTCATTATCTTTTACGGGTTTATCTTATTTAAAAACTATATCACTAGGCACTCTAGGCACGCTTGTAGTAGGTAGGAGAGGGGATAGGGGATAGGGGAGACAGGAGACAGGAGAGGGGAGGTAGTGGGGGTTTGGGTAGTAGGTAGCCAAACAAGGATAAGCTACGCAAATGGGTAGGAGTTGAGTAACGAGTAACGAGTAATGAGTAAAACTAAAAGCTAAAAGCTCAATTATAAATTTCCCATTAAGTTAATCCTTCCCTAGATAAATATTCTTATCTGAAACTTTACCTATTTGAAAAATTACCATAATACAATCGGAAATATCTTAAACATTTACACTATTAAGTTTAGATTTAATCTTAATTGTTTCGTTTCTCTTGCTCGCTTTTAGTCATCTATTTTAATTACTAAATAGAACGATGTTGAATGTAAGCTCTAGGGTAAAAAGCCTAGTATTTTGTGCTGAAAATTTTTATTTAAACTACTTTTAATATATATATAAACATGGCAACTTTTAACGTAACTAATTCTAACGATTCTGGTACTGGATCTTTAAGAGACGCTATTTCTTTGGCTAACTCCACTCCAGGACTAGATACCATTAATTTATCTGGCAATGTTACCCTAACTGCTGGAATTAATATTACTGATTCGTTAATCATTACAGGCACTAATTCCGTAATCACTCAAACAGGATTAGACCGTCTATTCAAAATCGATAATGCTGCAACTAGTTTAATCGATGTAACTTTCAATAACCTAACTTTAACAGGCGGAAGACCAGTTGAAATTGGCGGTGCAGTATACACAGTAGAAAATCTTACTCTTAATAATTTGTAGTCCAAAACAACGCTACTACCAAACGTGGCGGTGGAGTTTATTCAGAAGGCGCAACTTTAGTAATCAATGATAGTGTATTTCGTAATAATACCATTGCTGATGGAACTACCTCTGCTGGCGGTGCTATCTATAACATGAATGGCACGTTAACCATTGATGACAGTGTGATTGAAAGTAATAAATCTTTAATTGGAGTAATTACATCTAAAGCTGGCAAAAATACTATCACTGATACCCAGATTAACGGTAACAGTGGTGGAGGAATTTTTATGTTAGAAAATAATGAGCTTTTTGTTAATAATGCTCAAATAACCAATAATAAAACTACTATATCTCAGGGTATTGGTGGTGGTATATCAATTAACGCAAACTCTAGAGGCACTATTTCAAATAGCATAATAAGCAACAACCAAGCAACTTATGGCGGTGGTATTTTCATTGGTGGAGATGGACAGTCAACAGGAACATCTGCCACAGTTATCAATACTAAAATCACTAATAATATTGCTACAACATTTGGCGGTGGAATAACAGTAGCTAACACAGCAGGAATTAATATTAAAGACAGCTTGATTTCTGGTAACACTGCACCCGTTGGTAGTGCTTTAGAAACTTTTGATAACAGTAGTGCATTACTAACCAACGTAGATATCAATAACAACACTGGCAGTCAAAATCAATTAGAAGGAGATAACATCACAGTCCGTACATCTAACAACAAAGGACTACAACTAGGACATATCCACCGCTTCTATCAACAGGAGAAAGGATTCCATTTATATACTTCTGATAACAATGAAGTAAACACCATCAAAGGCAAAAGTCTAACTGGTGAACTTAAGTATAAATATGAATCTGAAAAGTTCAGCATTCTAACTAGTAATCAAGATATCACAGGAACAACAATAGCAGGAGCAGAAGAGGTGTATCGCTTCTTCAACAAAGATACTGGCGCACATATCTACACTATGGATGAAGCTGAAAGACAAAATATCTACGATAACCTCAAGAATTATCAATACGAAGGCATTAAGTTCTATGCTTTTGAAACAGCCCAGGCAGACCTTGGTACTATCCCAGTTTACAGAATGTACAATTCTGAATCCAAGTCGCACTTATTTACTAGTGATGCTAACGAAATTAACTACATCCAAAACAACCTACCCAATTTCTCAATGGAAGGCAATAATGGTGTAGCTTTCCATGTATTAGAATTATAATAATTAGTTTCGTTTCTTAGCAATACGCTTAAACATGGATAATTGACAATTGACAATTGATAATTAATTAATTTGGTCGCTTTACCTCTGGATCGAAAGGCAGGGGTAACTATCAATTATCTGAGGGCTAAAGAATGAAGCTTCTTCTCTCTTGTTGACCGCCCGAATCCATTCTTAATTATCAATTAGTGCCTCAACCCCCACTACCCACTACCCACTACCCACTACCTACATTGTCCCCTTGTGGGATTTGCGGTTGCGTAGCTGTCGTAGACATAGCTTATCCTTGTTTGGCTACCTCCTACCTCCTGTTTCCCCCCTACCTACTGGTGAAAAGTTAAGAAAATGACAACCACCACTTCTATTAATTCTGAACCCTTGTTACTTAATATTAGTAATACTACTCTTTACGTCACCCCTGAACAATTTGACTTACTCTGCTTTAATAACCCTGATTTAAGACTCGAATTAACTAAAGACAAGGAATTAATTGTTATGCCTCCGACAGGTGGTGAAAGTGGAAGAAGAAATAGTGAATTGAATTTCCAAGTTATTGCTTGGAATAAGAAAAGAAAACTAGGAGAAGTATTCGACTCCTCAACAGGCTATGATTTTATTGCTATTGGTGGGGGTAAGATGTCTCCCGATGTTTCTTGGATTGAAAAATCACGATTAGAAGGGATAGATCTAGAGAAGTTTATCCCCGTTGTACCTGATTTTATAATTGAACTTAGATCTTCTACAGATAGCTTAAAGAAATTACAACAAAAAATGCTTGAGTATCAAAGGATAGGAGTAAAATTAGGACTACTGATTAATCCTCAAGATAAAAGCGTGGAGATATATCGCTTAGGGCAAACAACGCAGATAATCAACTCGCCTATAGCAATTGACTGTAATGAAGTTTTACCTGGATTTAGTTTAGATTTGACTGAAGTTATCTAGAAAATAGCTTAACGCCTAACTACTATATAATCATTTTGTCTTGTAATAAGTTAAACCCAAACAAGCCGATAAAAATGGTTAAGATGATTAAGATAGCTGTGTTCTAATACAACTTTCCATGCCTTTTATCCGTTTAGTCTCATTGTTTCTGGGGTTAAGTGTAATTCTGGGGTTATCAATCTGGTTGGTAACATCATTGTCCCACTTATATATGCAGATATCCTTTACTGCACCAATTTTGGCTAATTTACTGTTGTTGCTAGTAATTGCGCTGATTGGGTCGATGGTGGCAGGATATATCTATTATATAAATAAATATACTGGTCGTAGTTCCAAACGCAGAAAACCACAAAAAGGTAAACAAAAACCCAGAGTTAGAATTCCAGAAACAAAAAATAAAATTGCCTCAGAAAATCTTCAGGTTTTAAAAAAGCAAGTGGGGCAAATTCAAGATAAGATTGCGCAAAGGGCATTATTAGGGCGATCGCAACAGATAGAGGCGGATTTACAACGAGGTGAGGTTAAAGTAGTCATTTTTGGCACAGGATCGGCTGGTAAAACTTCTCTAGTCAATGCCTTAATTGGCGAGATAGTCGGGGAAGTCAACTCGGTTATGGGTACAACTACCCAAGGAGAAACCTATAGCCTCAAGCTGCGGGGTGTAGGTAGGGAGATTTTAATTATTGATACCCCTGGGATTTTAGAAGCAGGAATTGCAGGGACAGAAAGAGAAGAAATAGCGCGTAAACTGGCAACAGAAGCAGATTTATTGGTGTTTACCGTCGATAATGACATAAGACAGTCGGAATACGAACCCCTTAAGACATTAGCAGAAATAGGCAAGCGATCGCTATTAGTTTTTAATAAAAGTGATCTCTATACCGATGAGGATCGCGAAATTATTTTAGGGCGACTTAAGGAAAGAGTAAAACCTTTTATCTCCCCCAACGACGTTATGGCTATCTGTGCTAACCCTCAACCAGTACAATTAGCTAGTGGCGAAATTCTTGAACCTAATGTAGATATTTTACCCCTGATTAAACGCTTGGTGGCTGTCCTACGGGCAGAGGGTGAGGATTTAATTGCCGATAATATTTTATTACAATCCCATCGTCTAGGGGAAGAAGCACGTAAAATCATTGAAAATCAACGCTATCGTGAGTCTGATAAAATTATTGAACGATATCAATGGATCGGTGCAGGTGTCATTGCTGTCACTCCCCTACCAGTAGTCGATCTCTTAGCTACTGCTGCGGTTAACGCTCAGATGGTGATTGAAATTGGCAGAATTTATAATATTGAGTTGGATTTTGAACAGGGAAAAGAATTAGCATTATCTCTAGGTAAAACTCTAGTTAGTTTGGGTGTTGTTAAAGGTGCAGTCGATATTTTAGGTAAAGCTTTACAATTTCACGTAGCAACCTACATAGTAGGTAAAGCAATTCAAGCAGTTTCAGCAGCCTACTTAACTCGCATTGCTGGTAAAAGTTTTACAGAATACTTCAGACGTAATTTAGATTGGGGAGACGGTGGAATGACTGAAGTTGTACAACAACAGTTTCAACTCAGTCGGCGAGATGAGTTTGTCAAATCTTTTGTTAAAGATGCCATCTCAAAAGTTGTACAGCCTTTATCTGAAGCCTGGGGAGATGAGGAAGAAGAAGAAGATACACCCTATCCACAAGAAATTGTCCAAGAAATGACAGCCCAGTTAGAATTAGAAGATGATTGGTAGTAATTACAGTTTTAGTTTTTAGGATAGCTTTTAGTTTTTAGCTTTTAGCTTTGGGCTTTTAGCTTTACTCTTTACTCTTTACTCTTTACTCCTGTCTCCCCTATCCTGTCTCCTGTCTTCTTGATGCAGTCCAATACGGGGGAAACCCCCAAGACGAAGTCTTCGCAGCACTCGGAGCTTGCATCCGTGTGACCGAAGACCGTGCTGCATCGCTCCTGTCTCCTGTCTCCTGACTTCTTGGTGCATTCGCTCAAGACATGGAAACCAACAAGTTAGCACAGCACCGCTCCTGACTCCTGACTCCTGACTCCTGACTCCTGACTCCTGTCTCCTACCTACCAGAATTAATCTTCTCCCATCTTTGTATCCACTCAAGTAATTGTGTCTCAGTAATTTTGCTTTTGCTTTGATTAATTTGCAACAATTGATTTAATTCTGATGCTGATTTATTTTGCTGTTGTTGCCAAACTGAGATGAGAGTTTGATGATCTACTAAAGACTCGCCTAAACCTAGAGAAGCTTGTAGTTTTTTTTGTTCATCTTTACCAATTGTCTCAACTACAAAATCTGTACTATTGGCTTTTTCCAACACGCCAGCCAAAGCCTCAATATAAGCAGTACTATTATCAGCATAGACAGTTTTGGGATTTATCGGTTTACCAAAGCGACGAAAAGCAGCAGCAACAGCAATACAGCTAATTACAATCATCTGAATAAACAGCAGGAATAGGGGAGTTTTGATTAGATAAGTGAGAACATTTTCTTGTTGTTCATTTTTGAGTGTCTCTTTGTCTTTATACCCATGAATATATTCATCTACCCAAATGTTTTGATGATCGTCTACCAATTCTGCTAAAAACCCATAGTTATCCGTAAATTGATAAGCATTGGCTGCTAAATAAGGAGTTGCACTATAGATTATTTTTCCTGCACCTATTTCTTCTTCCCAGACTACTGCACCATGAATATCTGCGAGTAAGGCTTTGGTTTGGTTAATTGGTTGATGACGGCGAGTTGTTTCTATAATAATTTGACGGCTGGATAAGGGTTGATCTCGATAGGGAATTAAACTTTTAAAAGGTGCTGCGGTAACTTCTTGTTGCTCTCCTATGATTACCAAAGTATTACCTTTACTTACCCAAGCTAGTTCTTGCTCATTGAGAGAGTGGGGTAATAATTTACTTGATTGAAAATCCTTCTGGTTACGAATTTGGATATAGGCAACATCAGTGGGATCATCTTTAATAAATTCAGAAAAAGGCTTTTGCCAACGCTTAATTGTGACAGGCTGACTTAACATATACTCATACCAAGCTTTATAACCATAGGGATTATGGGTATAGGTAGAGCCTATATCTTGTCTACCACTATTGGGAGCAGTCAGTAAAGTCAATAAAATAATAACAGCGATCGCTATAATAATAAATAGCCATTGACGTTGATTTCTATTAGGCATTTTCTATCAGTTAGAGATTACACTAGCAATTTGTTGATAAGCTTGCAGACATTGCTCAAACAGATATTGATCGGCTGGTGCTTGACTAAAACATAACTGTTGATGAATCGATAATAATAATTCATAGGGTGACAAAGGAGATACTTGTAATTGTCGTAGCGATCGCTGATATTCTAAATCAGTAAGACTCAATTGAGTAGAAATTATGCCCCGTTGATCTAATATTTCTAACATTGCTTGATATAAGCAAAAGATCGCCTGACGATAATTACCTTCGACTCTAGCTATTTGCGATCGCTCTACCCAATCATTAACGGATAATTGAAGAGTAGGTTGTGTTATTTCCGTAATCAGGGCGCGATCGTTTCTCTGCCATCGTTTCCAATAGGGATGTAATACTAAACTTAACTGCCAAAGAATTAAAACTAGCAAAAGAGCAATTAACAACCACAAACAAACTTTAATGATTTGCCATAGAAGTTTAGATTGTAAAAATCCTGATTCCCAAGCATCACTAGCCATTTGACTTGTTTTAAGTTCTATCCACTCACTAATTCTTTGTTTAATTAAATCATAATGCCAGCCTAAACTATCTTGTTCAAATGACCCTGCGGACATAATAATAATAAGTAGATTGTTATTTCCAGTCAATGATAACTGCTTTAATTGTTAATTGCTTCTAGGTAATTATCTTAATTCTCAAGCGTTAGCGAGGAAGATAAAAACATATTTATTAGGTAAATCTATCTCAAAGCTAAGGAGATCAAAAATATCCCGTAAGTTATCCCGTATTACTAAGCTAAAGTGTATTTAAATGGCATACTATTCTTTTAGAAAATCAGGTTGAAACCCTTATCTAGACTACTGACTCTTTACTCTTTACTCTTTACTCTTTACTCCTGACTCCTGACTCCTGACTCCTGACTCCTGACTTCTTTCTCCTTACTCCTGACTCCTTTCTCAACCAGTAATTTAAATGCGTAACAGCTTATATCTACTTTTTTATATATGCACAGAATCACAGTAACCCTTAAAGAGTCAAGTTAAACTCAAAGCCTAAATTAATTATTTAATGATTAATCTTTTTTTCTTGGCTGGTTATATTTATGCGTTTATTCAACAAAATCAGTTTACAAACCCCAGAAAGTGTAGAATTAGAATTTACTTTAGCAGGAATCGGCAATAGATCTTTTGCCTTAATAATTGACTATTTAATCCTTGGTTTTAGTATTATATTAGTCTGGATAATTACTATTTTTCTAATCTGGCAATTAGCCCCACAAATCTTCACAGATGGCATTTTAAACCGAACAATACAGTGGATTTGGGCAATTCAATCTCTAATTACTTTTGCTATTTACATGGGTTATTTTGTCTTTTTTGAAACTATTTGGCAAGGACAAACACCTGGTAAAAAATGGACTAAAATTAGAGTTATTCGCGACAATGGTAAACCAGAAAGATTACCTCAAGCAATATTAAGAGCATTACTAAGACCAGTAGACGACTTAATTGGCGTATTTTTAATTACTTTGTCGGCACAGGAAAAACGTATTGGTGATCTAGTTGCAGGAACTATTGTAATTCAAAACGAACAAGTATTCAAATCAGCTAATTTTGAAATTTCTTCTGAAGCAGAAAATCTAGCTAAACAATTAAAAATAGAATCAGAAATAGACAATTTATTACCAGAAGACTTTGCGACTATTCGTGATTTTCTACAACGCCGTCAGAATATTATCTTGCAACACCAACATCAAATAAGCCGTAAACTAGCCGAACAGGTGAAAGATATTGTTCAGCTAGAAGAAGTTCCAGAAGGCTATAGTAATAGTCAATTTCTTGAGGCTATTTATTTAGCTTATCAGCGCAATAGTAAGTATTAAAATCAATTAAAACTTACTTAATATCAAATTGCTTATTAATTGTTGGTGATATTTAAAACTAAAACAATGCAATTAATTTAGCAGCCATTTTAATAAAAAGATCTTGGCTTTTAATCTATAAATCACATTTTATTATTTTAACCAGCCTTAATTAGGGCCAATGGGTAAAGTTCTACCTTCAACGCGATCGAGGTATGGTAACACCGCTTCTGTATAGTCAATAGGTAGGACATCGCAAACATTCTCATGAGGACGAGGAATAATTACCCAAGACTCCAAAGTAGCACCTTCGGCTCTTTTTACAGCTTCAATACCAGCAGCCATAGCAGTTTTGACTTCAGATACATCACCACGAATATTAACGGTAAAACGCGCACTACCAACGCGAATATAACCAACTAAGGTAACTCGACCTGCTTTAACCATTGCATCTGCTGCTGCTAAAATACCTGGAAAACCTTTAGTTTCGAGTGAGCCGACGGCACTTTGAGAGGGCATAAATAAACTCCTGATAATTATTAACTACAAATACAAATAACAGTAAATATAGACTACATTTACGAGTTCTAATTTTAGCTGCTTTTGGGGTATTTTCAATATATTTCGTTGAGTATTAGAAATAATCTAAAAGCGGTAACGCTCGACAGCAGGTGTATAGTGAATAGGTAAAACAGCAACTACATTATCTGGTGGATTTGGTACTATATAGTGAGTAGTAACTTCACCACCAAAAGTATCTGCTGCTGCTCTTAACCCAGCTTCCATAGATGGTTTAACCTCTGCAACAGGGCCACGGATGGCAATTACAAAAGTTGCACTTTCTCCTTTATCAAAATAAACCAGGGTAACGCGACCTGCTTTGAGCATAGCATCAGAGGCTGCTAAAATTGCAGGAAAGCCTAGTGTCTGAATGACTCCCACCGCTTCTTGTTGAGGCATAATTTAAATAATCAAAATACAATTATTTAGATTACTATATCTTGATTGCGCTCGGTTTGGATACAGTAGCAATAATGCGATCGCAACCCGATTTCGGTTTTGCCCATTGATAGCGATATTCTTGCGGATCTCCCCAACATAAACCTAAATATATTTCCGTGCGCGCTGCGTCAATTTCTGCCCACTCTGTTTGATTAACTAGTTTTTTTAGGTAGCTTAAGCTAATCTGTTGATGATGACTACCATCTTTAGCAACATTACTATTAACTAACCAAAGATTGAGTTTATCTGTCACTTGATGCCAAAAATCTAAGATTTGGGTACGTGCTGCAAGTAAAATTTCTTTGTCCCCTGTAATGGGAATTAATTGATTATGTATTTCTGGATAAGTAATACTTTGCTCGTTAAAAGTACAAGTGCGCCAAATTATCCCCGATACTTGATGTTGTTGTTGATATTCATGGATTTGACTGCGAAAATCACGGTAGGCAAAAACCTTATTAACCTGATCCATATTTAAGGCTTTAGCAACCACAGGATCATTAATTCTCTGTGCCGATGATAAGACAATGCGTTTTCCTTTCCAATTTTCTTTGAGTTCGCACTCTAGTATTTTGATTAATTCGTCGGTAGTATATATCATTGATCCAATGGTAACTATGCCTTCTCTATCTGCAATTGTATCTTCGCTCTCGACTTGCGAAACAGGGCTTTATGTTTGATTAAGCTCTTAGGGTAATTAGTATCATTGGCTACTTCTTAAATATAAATATTGAGTATTAGCTTTTAGCTGTTAGCTTTTCTCTCATTGTCCCCTTGTGGGATTACTCTTTACCTGTCTCCCGTCTCCTGTCTCGTTACCTACTACCCACTACCTACATTGTCCCCTTGTGGGATTAGCGCAGCTTATCCTTTAGGGCTACCTACTACCTCCTCCGCGACTCCCTAATTGTCATAAAATAATTTTGTACGGCTATATAAATAGGTAAGCTTATGTCTTCAGAAAATATTGAAATTTGCCCTATCTGTCAGGTACAAATAAAAAACGATCGCGAGGTAATATTTAGTTCAGGTAAACCAGGCGATCGCACTAAATTGTGGGCAAGAGTCTGTAAGTATGTTGCTGATCCTAAAAAAGGCTGTATTAATCAAGACAGTAGTAAGCTTGAAACTATTAAGCCGACAGATAGTTATTCATCAATTGATGCAGTCAACCTTAATCAGTAATTATTTACCCTAAAAATAGTTTATAAGCAGGATTAGCACTCTCATCCCAGTAACGATAGCCCAAAGAGTTAAGGAACAACTGCCATTCGCGCATTTCATCGGGAGGAACTTGCATACCTACTGCAATACGTCCGTAATCTGCTCCATTGTTACGATAATGGAAAAGACTAATATTCCAGTTAGGACTCATACAACTAAGAAACTTCATTAATGCGCCTGGGCGTTCGGGAAATTCAAAACGGTAGAGTAATTCGTGATCGGCTAATGAGGAGTGTCCGCCTACCATATGACGTAGGTGCATTTTAGCTAGTTCATCGTCGGTAAGATCTATGGTTTCAAACCCTTGAGATTCAAATTGTGTTTTCATATCCACCGCGTCAGTGCGATCTTTAATCTGTACTCCTACAAAAATATAAGCTTTGCTGTCATTAGATATGCGATAGTTAAATTCTGTTAGGTTACGTCTGCCGATACATTCACAAAACTTACGAAAACTGCCTCTGGCTTCGGGGATGGTTACAGCAAAAATAGCCTCGCGCCTTTCTCCCAATTCTGCCCTTTCAGAGACAAAACGTAGGCGATCAAAGTTCATATTTGCACCACAGGCGATCGCTACTAAAGTTTCTCCTGTAATATTTTCCCTTTCCACATAGGCTTTTGCCCCTGCGATCGCTAATGCCCCTGCTGGCTCTAAAATTGAACGAGTATCTTGGAAGACATCTTTAATGGCAGCACAAGTATCATCGGTATCTACTAAAATGATTTCATCGACATAATCCTGACAAAGACGAAAGGTTTCCGCCCCAACTTCTCTTACTGCTACCCCGTCAGCGAATAAGCCTACCCTTGGTAAACACACCCGATACCCTGCTTTGAGGGATTGAGACATGGCATCAGCATCAACGGGTTCGACTCCGATAATCTTAATTTCTGGACGTAATCGTTTAATATAGGATGCTACTCCTGCAATCAAGCCTCCTCCTCCAATAGCCACAAATACGGCATGAATTGGTTGCTGATATTGTCGCAAGATTTCCATTCCAATTGTTCCCTGCCCTGCAATTACATCAGGATCATCAAAGGGATGAATAAAAGTTAAACCTTTTGATTGACACAGTTGTTGAGCATGGGCGCAAGCATCATCATAGGTATCCCCATGTAATACTACGTTGCCTCCACGAGCCATTACCGCATCTATTTTTACTTGCGGAGTCGTGATCGGCATGACAATAATTGCTGTTGTTCCTAATTGTTTGGCAGCTAAAGCCACCCCTTGAGCATGATTTCCTGCCGAGGCTGCAATTACTCCTTGCTTCAAAACATCAGGGGATAATTGTGCCATTTTGTTATAAGCACCTCTGAGTTTAAAAGAAAATACCGACTGCATATCTTCTCGTTTGAGCAACAGTTTATTTTGCAGTCTGGTGGAAAGATTAGGTGCATATTCTAAGGGTGATTCTTGGGCAACATCATAAACGCGAGCATTAAGAATCCTCTCTAAGTAATCGGATTTCATGGCAGGGAGGGAGGGATATTTTAAGAATAATTTTTGATTTTATCAAATCCAGTTATCTCAGGATTAAAACCGCGTTAATTCTATAGTAGTTATGAACTTTAACTTGATTATTTTAAAGATTGGATGAGTGATATTTGGTTGATTTAATCTCTTAGATATAGTTGTGTTACATACTTATATTTGAGAGAACTTAATAATTATGACCTACAGTCTAAGAATTGCTGATTTACCTCCTAGTGAACGTCCCCGTGAAAGATTAATGGCTGTAGGGGCAAAGAATTTATCAGAGACAGAATTATTAGCTATTTTAATTAGTACAGGACAAACTAGGGGAAATTTATCAGCGATCGGTTTGGCTCAACATATACTACAAGAGCTTGGTCGATATCAGCGTCCCCCCCTAGATGTGTTACGAGATGTTAATCCACGGGAATTGATGCGTATTCCTGGCATTGGTTTAGCCAAAGCTGCGACAATTATTGCTGCGGTGGAATTGGGTAAACGCACTTTTAAATTTCGCCCCCATGAAAGAGTAACGGTTGATAGCCCCGCTTCAGCAGCAGCCATTCTAACCCAAGATTTAATGTGGCAAAATCAAGAACGTTTTGCAGTTTTGATGTTGGATATAAAAAATTATTTAATAGCAACTAAAGTTATAACTATTGGCACGGCGACGGAAACTTTAATTCATCCGCGCGAAATATTTCAAGAAACGATTAGACAAGGTGCAACTAAATTAATTATTGCCCATAATCATCCTTCGGGTAATCTTGAACCTTCGCCAGAAGATATTTATTTAACGGAACAATTATTACAAGGTGCAAAATATTTGGACATTCCTTTATTGGATCATTTAATTTTAGGTAATGGTAATCATCAAAGTTTGCGTCAATCGACAGATTTGTGGCAGCAATATCCCCAAGAGGATTAATATTGATACTTGTATATTTTAGTTATGTAGCTATCTGGATTTTTTTAAAAAATAGCGTGGATTGTAAAGGAATAAGATAGCGATCCACCGCTTTTATATATATTTAAGTGTTTTCTTGTCAGCAATTTTTAATAGTTGGTAATTAGCTCTGACTTAGGTAATTGTAATTATGCTTATTTAGATTTTATTTTTGAGGGAATAGTAATTATAATTATTCCCTAAGCTCTAAATCTGGAGCTTAAATAATAACTTTGAAGTAAGCAGAGTAAAATGTTTATTATTATAGCTACACATTTTTAAGAGCTTGAATAAGAGCAAGGTCAATTAAATAAAAACCTTGATTTAATTATTAGCATATATTTAGCATTGAAATTAATAAGCTGATGTAGAATGAGTAACGTCAATTTATATAATCTATTTAAAAATAAAATATTGTCGCCGACTACAATCACATCTTTAATTATTAATAGCTCACAGCAGTTAGATAAATCCTAGTTTATTTTGAAAAAAAGTTATTCAAGGTTTATTATGATGCTGCTAAAAAAAATATTAAGTATATCAACTATAATAATTTTAACTGCTGGGTATTCTACAAAAGCTGAGGCTTGCGAGAAAAATTTTACTTATGCAGCCTCTGGATCTATAACGAGAAAAAATATAGATAATTTAAAGAAAATATTTATAATTAAACGTAACAAGATTCAAAATCCAGAGCCAATTGTTCTTGGTGATTTCGAGTCTAGTTTAGGGTTTTCTGGACAACTAATTAAAAGTACCAATAATGGCAAAATTGAACATAGAATTTGGATAGATCAAGAAGATTGTAGACGCAATGTTAAGGCATCATTTAATAATAATGAATTAAGCCATGTTAAAATTTCTGGGTTTTAAGTATCAAGATAATTAATAAACAGATTTAAGTTGTTCTAACACTTGATCAATAGTAAATGCAGGTTCAAGACAAGATGTACTTTGACATACTAAAGCAATGGCATCTTCAGGTAAATCCGTGGCTATGCGTAAAACTGTAGTAGGGAGATAATGAGAATTTAATTGATCTAAAATTTCCCTGCTACTTTTAACACTTGTACCATATAAAAACCAATCCAAAGCCGAAAATAAGGAAGGACAAGCAGTAGGAGAGGTTGCCATAACTGAACTAAAAGCTTGTAAACCTTGTTGGGCGTGATCGCGATATTCTAAATCATCAGTCAATAAAGCCAGACGAACTAAATTAGCAATAGCAATTCCATTAGCAGCAGGAGTGGCATTATCCATATAACTGCGTTCTCGTACTAGTAATTCTTTAGCTGCATCAGTAGAATTATTATAATATCCTCCGATTTCCAAACTCCAAAGTAATTCGTCAAATTCCTCCTGAATTTTGATTGCTTGTTCTAACCATTGAGGATCATCAGGACAAGCTGAATGGAGATCTAATAAAGCTTTAATAAATAAGGCGTAGTCTTCTGATTGTGCTGCAACTGTAGCCACACCATCATAATTAAGTCGTTGAAATCTACCCTCTACCCACTGATTTTGCAGGATAAACTCTACTGCTTTAGTAGCTAAATCTAGATAAGATGGTTCTTGAAATACACTATAAGCCTTAACCAAACCTGAAATCATTAAACTATTCCAAGCGGCGATCGCTTTAGTATCCGTTACAGGGGGAATACGTCCTAACCACTGTTGGTTTTTAGCCTCTTGATTGTTTTTGGCTGGCGGAAAAATATCAATTGCCGTTGCAGGTTTGCCATAACGCACTGTAAAAAGTTTAGCTAATGCTTGATCTAGATCTGCTGATAATTCTCCATCTCCCAAACGTTGTAATACATTTTTTCTCTCAAAGTTACCTGCAACAGTAACATCAAATTCTTGCTGTAATTGTGCCAATTCTTTCTCACTTAAGATAGATTCTAATTCCTGATAACTCCAAACATAAAATGCCCCTTCTTCGGGTTCAAAGGATTCTGGAGTGGTAAAATTATCCGCATCTTGGGCTGCATAAAAATAACCTTGAGGATGAGTCATTTCCCTTTGCAACCATTCAACTGTACCTTGAATTGCTTGTTTAATTGCTGGCTGCCGACTTCCTTTGCGCCATAAATCAGCCAAATATTCAACAATTTGACCATTATCGTAGAGCATCTTTTCAAAATGAGGCACTGTCCAGGTATTATCTACGGTATAACGGTGAAATCCTCCCCCAACATGGTCATATATCCCTCCAGTAACTAAATCTAATCCACGCTGTTGAGATAATGCTTGAGGATTGTAAGTATATTCCTGTTTTAAACGACTACCCTGTAAAGCGATCGTAGCGTAGGGAATCATCGGAAAACAAGGACGACCAAAATCATTTGGTTGCAAAACCCCAGTATTACTATCAATTCCCTGGTGTAATAAATCTTGGGTTAAAATATCTGCCTGGTTAATGGGTAATAAAGCTGATTGTTGCAGATTATTATAAATTTCAGTTTTAAAAGCCATCAATTTTTCAGGCTCATGATCGTAAAAACGACGTATAGCTTGTAAAATATCTAAAAATCCAGGACGACCATATTTAGGTTCAACAGAAAAATAAGTCCCCCCATAAAAAGGGATAAGATCTTCAGGATTAAGAAAAATATTTAATGGCCAACCCCCTTGACCAGTCATCATTTGCAAAGCCTGCATATAAATGCTATCTAGATCTGGTCTTTCTTCCCTGTCTACTTTAATAGGGAGAAAATTCTCGTTGAGATAGAGTGCGATCGCAGCATCAGAAAAAGCTTCCCCCTCCATTACGGTACACCAGTGACAGCTAGAATAACCTATGGATAGAAAAATAGGTTTATTTTCTTGTTTTGCTATTTCTAGAGCTTCATCACACCAATACCACCAGTTTATAGGATTTAGTGCGTGTTTACGTAAATACAGACTTTGACTTGTTTCTAGATGATTAGCCATTTCTCAAGGATTAGTTACCAGTTAAAAGAGTCAGCAAAAACGTAAAACCTATTTAATCATTGAGTAATTCCTTAGCTTTATCGTAAGCAAATCTAGCTTCTGGGGTTGCATTAGCTAAACATTCAGTGTGAATTTGCTCTAAGCTTGTAATATATTCAGAATTTTGATTGAGAGTTGCCGACGCTTTAGAGGAATTAATCATAGCTAATTGCGCTCTTAGGGGGAGCTGACGAAATACGGCTAAACGCTTTTCAAGAGAAGACATGGGATAAATAATTGATAATGAGTAATTGATAATTGATAACGAGCTTGACTAATATCGAGCGAACCCGTACTTTAGCCTAATGAAATTAAAATTAATTGCCTTAATAAATATAATTGCCTTATGTAATTCTAACTATAGTTTAGCTTTGCCTCCTAAAGAAGAAATTCCCGAAGAAATATTACGTAGTGAGATAATTTTAGACGGGCGATCGCCAATTGACGGTCAACCTTTATCAGCGATGGAATATGAAGAACTAAGTGCCGAACTAGCTGAAAGTCTCAATAGACCTGAGTTAAACCCAGATGTTCAACAAATAATCTTCTTGTTACAGCTTAGAAAATTCTTCAAAACTATAATTCCTTTTTATTAAGCCACTTTACCTAAAAATTTATAAACTTTTTCTACAGAGCGCAAAAATAGTTAAAGTATGTATACAAATACTTTAAAAAACTAAGTATATAAATTTTGCTGTTTTAATTTAGCCTTGACTAATACTCAAGCAGCAAGCACACCTTTATAACAATCGCACTGCTACTATATACCCTAGAATATTGGTACTTTAATGTCTTTAACCATAGCTCCAGAACAAGTTAATCAGATCGTTCATAATCTTCATCATGACCCTTTTGAAATATTAGGTTGTCATCCTTATGAACAAAACGGTAAAGTCGAAAGCTGGGTAATTCGCGCCTATCTTCCTGAAGCCAATGCAGCTTGGGTAATTTGCCCCGAAGCAAGAACTGAGTACCCAATGCAACCAATGCATCATCCTCATTTTTTTGTTTGCATAGTTCAAAATCCCCGACTAGCCAATTATCAACTAAGGATCAAAGAAGGGAATAGCGAAAGAGTAATTTATGATCCCTATGCTTTTCGTTCCCCCAGAATTACAGATTTAGATATACATTTATTCGCAGAAGGTAATCATCACCGTATCTATGAAAAGTTGGGAGCGCATACTACTAAAATTGAAGGAATTGCGGGGGTATATTTTGCTCTTTGGGCCCCTAATGCGCGTAACGTCTCAGTTTTAGGAGATTTTAATAACTGGGATGGTAGACTGCATCAAATGCGTAAAGGTAGCAGTGGTATTTGGGAACTATTTATCCCTGAGTTAAGCACTGGCACAACCTATAAATATGAAGTTAAAAACTGGGAAGGACACATCTACGAAAAAACTGATCCCTACGGTTTTCAACAAGAAGTTAGACCTAAAACAGCCTCCATTGTTGCTGACCTAGACAGCTATAAATGGAACGATAATGCTTGGATGGAAGCACGGCGCAATAGTGATCCTCTCAGCAAACCAATTTCTGTATATGAGGTTCATATAGGTTCTTGGTTACATGGATCAGCAGACGAACCGACTAAATTACTCTCTGGAGAAGCAGAACCGATTATCGTCTCAGATTGGAAGCCCAATGCTCGTTTTCTCAGCTATTACGAACTGGTGGATAAATTAATTCCCTATGTTAAGGAATTAGGTTATACCCATATTGAATTATTACCCATTGCGGAACACCCCTATGATGGTTCGTGGGGATACCAGGTTACAGGATATTACGCCCCCACTTCGCGTTATGGCAACCCTGAAGACCTAATGTATTTCGTCGATCAGTGCCACAAAAACGGTCTGGCAGTTATTGTAGATTGGGTTCCTGGTCACTTTCCTAAAGATGGTCATGGTTTGGCTTTCTTTGATGGGACTCATCTCTACGAACACGGAGATCCCCGTAAAGGTGAACATAAGGAATGGGGAACATTAGTATTTAACTATGCTCGCAACGAAATCCGTAATTTTTTAGTTGCTAACGCCTTATTTTGGTTTGATAAGTACCATATCGACGGTATTCGGGTAGATGCTGTTGCTTCGATGCTCTATCTTAACTATTGTCGTAAAGATGGTGAATGGATTGCTAATGAATATGGCGGTTGTGAAAATATCGAGGCTGCTAATTTCCTGCGTCAGGTAAACAGTCTTTTATTTAGTTATTTCCCTGGTGTACTTTCTATTGCCGAAGAATCAACTTCTTGGCCGATGGTGTCTTGGCCCACCTATACTGGGGGATTAGGATTTAACATGAAGTGGAATATGGGCTGGATGCACGATATGCTCGATTATTTCCACATGGATCCTTGGTTTCGCCAATTCCATCAAAATAATTTAACCTTTAGTATGTGGTATCACCACAGTGAAAACTATATGCTGGCACTATCTCATGATGAGGTGGTTCATGGCAAAAGTAACATCATTGGGAAAATGCCAGGGGATGAATGGCAGAAATTCGCTAATGTTCGCTGTTTATTTACCTATATGTTTACTCATCCAGGTAAGAAAACTATGTTTATGAGTATGGAATTTGCTCAATGGACGGAGTGGAATGTTTGGATCGATTTGGAATGGCATTTATTGCAATATGATCGCCATAAATATTTAAAACAATTCTTTATTGATCTCCACTCTATTTATAAGAGTGAACCTGCTTTATATAGTCTCGATTTTGAAGAAGAAGGTTTTGAATGGATTGATTGTAATGATAATCGTCATAGTGTAGTGGCGTTTATGCGTCGAGATAAAGATAAGAAGGAATTTGTAATTACTGTTTGTAATTTCACTCCCCAACCCCATAGTCATTATCGTGTCGGTGTTCCTGAACAAGGTTTTTATACCGAATTATTTAATAGTGATGCCCGTGAGTATGGCGGTAGCAATATGGGTAATTTAGGGGGTAAATGGACTGATGAATGGTCTTTCCACAACCATCCTTATTCTTTGGATCTTTGTTTACCTCCTTTGGGTGTCTTGATTTTTAAATTAGATATTCCTAAAACTAAAGCAGCCTTGAAAGGTAAATAGATATGAGTGATTAAAGGCATTACTGATGTGGTAGTGTCTTTTATTTGTGACCTTAAACAATTAGTTTGTCTTGATGCAGAGCAACAGTAATTTACTATTAGGAAAATAAGAAGGCTGGAAAAATAGTTGATATTTATATTTTTGCTATCTATTGTTGGTAATTACTAGTTAGTTATACCTGATCTAATAGATAGCTTTTTATTGTTTTTAAGTTATATTGCATCAAAGCCAATTAGTTAAACCTTGTAGAGAATGTTCTTTTGGTGTGAGATTTTTACCTTGAATTAAAACCCCAAACCCACCCAAACCAGTAGGATCAATTAATTGATGTAGGGCATTACGACGCTGGAAGATTTCGGCGATATTATATTTACCCGTGGAAAGTTCATTTAAGCGATCGCTACATCCTAAAGCCATGAGAAATAGTCCTTGTTGGGTAAAACCCAAGGTTTCTAGATTATGTAATTCTCCCTGACGTTGTAGGGCGGTAAAATTTACATGGGCAGTCAGATCTTGATAACCTAAATTTACATAGGGATTATTATGATGGCGATGTTGGTAGTAACATTGTAAAGTTCCCTGATTACGAGCAGGAGAATAATATTTCTCGGCGGTATATCCATAATCTATAGTTAAGATATATCCCCGTTGCAGTTTTTTGGCGACCGTAGCTAACCATTCTAACGCCTGAAGGTTGACTTCTGTTTGGTAATTTTCGCTATATTTTTCTGTTAATAAGTTAATTCCTATTAAATCAAAATATTCTATGATTCTTGCTGTAGATAATGGTGCAACAGTTTGAGTTATTTGTTCTTCTTTGATGGTTAAATAAACTTCTTGTAACTCTCCTTGTTTAGTAATTAAATGAACAGGAAAAGCATCTACTAATTCATTGGAAATAAAACAGCCTGTAATACTATTATCCGCTATCTCCGTCCAAGTTCGCCAACTGATATTTATCTCGCCCAAGGCTGCTAAAATCTCTTGCTGTCTTTGTTTAAGCAATTGCGATCGCTCTACAATTATATATTCTAAAACTGCTATCAATGAAGGGTTATTATTTTGTAGATAATTCAAAATATCTTGAGCAAGTTCTCCATTTCCTGCCCCCATTTCGACTAGGTAAAAAGGATTAGGACTACCTATATTTTGCCACATTTGTTGTATTTGAATAGCCAACAATTCCCCAAAATCCTTACCTAAAGAAGCAGAAGTAAAAAAATCTCCCTTAGCTCCAATATTAACCGCCCCGCAATTATAATAACCATATTCTTGATGATATAAAACCAAGTCCATATAGTCGGCAAAAGTAATTTGCTGTTGGGGTGAATCCTTAATTTTGGTAATTAGAATTTCCTGTAATTTTGGCGAATTAGGAAATTGTGGCAAACTCATAATATAATTTCAGTTCAAGTTAAAATTAACTATTAAATTGATTTAATCTAAGAGGACTATTCTCAAGGTGTCACAACTATACCTTGTTTTGACTTCGATTGATGTAAGCTGTGGAATAATTTAGATTACACCAAAACAGCATTAAACTATGGTGTAAATTGATTTAAATAATCAAAAGAGAATGAGTGGTTTAAAAAACAAAATTAAAGCAGCAACGTTGGTAGATCTTCTCCGCAATCGAGCAATGGATCAGCCAGATGAAACCATATATAACTTTCTCTTGGATGGGGAAACAGAATCACAAAGCCTAACCTATGGACAACTAGACCAAAAAGCTAGAGCGATCGCATCTTATCTTCAGTCTATCAGTTCTCCTCAAGATCGGGTGTTATTGTTATATCCATCTTCCCTAGACTACATTACTGCTTTTTTTGGCTGTCTTTATGCTGGTGTTATTGCTATTCCAGCCTACCCCCCCAGACCAAATCGTTCTTTAGACCGTATTTACAATATCCTCCAAAACGCCGATACTAATTTGGCTCTAACTAATAGCGAAACCCTCGATACCCTCGCTCGCCAATTAGAACAAACACCATTACAAAGTTTACGTTGGATCACCACAGATACTTTAGAAACTCATATAGAACAGGATTGGGAACAGCCCTATATTACAGAATCTAGTATCGCTTTCTTGCAATATACTTCAGGCTCAACCGCCGAACCTAAAGGAGTTAAAATTGCTTATCAAAATTTATTACATAACCTAGAAGCCATCTATCGTTGCTTTCGACATTCCCCTGAGAGTAAAGGGGTTATTTGGCTACCTCCCTATCACGATATGGGTTTGATTGGTGGTATTCTTCAGCCTCTTTATGGTGGGTTTCCTGTAACTTTGATGTCGCCCTTAATATTTTTGCAAAATCCTCTGCGTTGGTTATGGGCTATCTCCCGTTACCAGGCTACTACTAGTGGTGGCCCTAATTTCGCTTACGATTTATGTGTGCGTAAATATAAACCAGAGCAATTAGTCGGATTAGACCTTAGTAGTTGGCAAGTAGCGTTTAATGGTGCAGAACCGATTAATCATGAGACATTAAAGCAGTTTACTGAGATATATTCCCCCTATGGATTTGATCCTGCTGCTTTTTACCCTTGTTATGGAATGGCTGAAGCTACCTTAATTATTACAGGGGGATCAAAAAATACGGCGGTAGTTACCAAAACCGTACAGGGAAAAGCCTTAGAACAAAACAAAATCATTGCAGCCGAAAGTAACGAAACCCATCCACGCACCTTAGTAAGCTGTGGTCAAAGTTTAAAAGATCAAAAAATAGCGATCGCTAATCCCGAAACTCTAGTTAGTTGTCAGCCTGGGGAAGTAGGAGAAATTTGGGTATCTGGTGCAAGTATTGCTCAAGGTTATTGGCGACAACCTCAAATTACTGAAAATACTTTTAATGTTTATCTTCAGGATACTAATGATGGCCCATTTTTACGCACAGGGGATTTAGGCTTTATTGAGGAAGGAGAGCTATTTTTTACAGGTCGTCTCAAAGATATGATTATCATTAAAGGACGCAATCATTATCCCCAAGATATAGAAAAAACCGTTGAGGATACTAACCCCTGGATCAGACCTAGCTGTGTTGCTAGTTTTTCGATCACCCTTGATGGCGAAGAGAAATTAGTGATCGTTGCCGAAGTTGAACGTCGTTATTGGAGTAGTAACCGTTTAAATAGTAAATCCAATGGGAATGATACCTCAGAGATTATCAACGTCAAAGATTTAACTCAACTAATTAAACGAGATATTTCCAAAAACCACGATCTACACGTTCATACAACTTTACTACTAAAACCAGGTAGTTTACCCAAAACCTCTAGTGGGAAAATCCAACGCCATGCTTGTCGGGCGGAATTTCTGGCAAATAATTTAGAGGCATTACCTGTTTAGGATAGTATCACCTGTGTCGTGTATTAAAAATAATAGGTAGTTTTTGTTGGTAATTGACGTTAGTGAATCTAGGTATGATTTGGCTTGTTTGAAGCTAAAAGCGAAGAGCTAAAAGCAATGACTCATACTGCCAATTACTAAAAAAAAAGGAATAATTGTAGCGAAGAATTTATTAACTATGATTACCAACTAAACAATACCTATGAACTCGAATTATCTGTGGTTAATATTTAGTACTTTTTTAGTTTTTCTAATGCAGCCTGGATTTATGTGCTTGGAGTCTGGATTAACTAGAACTAAAAACAGTATTAATGTCGCCATTAAAAACTTAACAGATTTTGGCATCTCCATTATCTTGTTTTGGGCAATAGGTTATGGTTTAGCCTTTGGCAATACTTGGTTTGATCTATTTGGCACAAGTAATTTTTTCTTTGATCCCAAATCCGCTTCCGCCAGAGAAATTATCTTCTTTATTTTTGAGATGATGTTTTGTAGCACTGCTGCGAATATCGTTTCTGGTGCAAGTGCCGAACGCTTGAAATTTAGATCCTATGTAATTGTCACCATGATTATTTCAGGTTTAATATACCCAATTTTTTGTCATTGGGCTTGGAACGGTGTAAATTCTGGTAATCTTCATGGTTATTTATACCATCTTGGTTTTATCGATTTTGCAGGTTCTACCGTCGTTCATAGCGTGGGAGGATGGGTATCTTTAGCTGTGATTTTAATTGTGGGTGCAAGGAAAGGAAGATTTAATCAAGCAGGCAAACCACAACAAATTCACGGATCTAATTTGCCTTTTTCGGTTTTGGGGGTGATGTTGATTTGGATTGGTTGGTTGGGGTTTAATGGTGGTAATGTTTTTGCTCTAACTACCCAGGTTGCCTCAATTATACTTAATACCCTGATGGCTGGTGCTGCGGGTATGGTCTGTGTGGGTATAATTAGCTGGCAAAGATTAAAAACTACTAAGGTTGAAGTTTTAATTAATGGATCTCTAGCAGGTTTAGTTTCAATTACCGCAGCCTGCAATATAGTTACTACACCCGATGCCATTTTGATAGGTGCAATTGGGGGTGGAGTGAGTATGTTGGTTAGTTGTTTGTTAGAAAGTTGGCAGATTGATGATGCGGTAGATGCTATCCCCGTTCATTTAGGTGGTGGTATTTGGGGAACATTGGCTGTGGCTTTGTATGGTCAACCAGAATTGCTACATACAGGATATAACCGATTTAGTCAGTTTTTAGTGCAGCTACTAGGTATTATTATCTGTGGTTTATGGTCATTTGGTGTAACTTGGATTTTACTAAAAGTGATTAACCGTATTACCCCCTTAAGAGTTTCGGCAAGAGATGAGGATCAAGGTTTAAATGTTTCAGAACATTACGCTAGAAGTACGCTTTATGAAATACTTCAGGTGATGAATTTGCAAGCAGCTAATCAGGATTTTAGTTTGCGAGTCCCTGTTGAACCTTTTACAGAAATAGGTTATGTGGCTCAATATTATAATCAGGTGATGGAAAGTTTGGAAGCCTCAACTATTAAGTTAAAACAATTTAATGCCGATTTAGAACAGAAAGTAGAACAACGTACTGCGGAATTATCTGCTGCTAAAGAAAAGGCGGAAGTAGCCAACCGTGCTAAAAGTGCTTTTATTGCTAATATGAGCCATGAATTGAGAACGCCTTTAAATGCTATTTTAGGTTTTACCCAATTACTTGCCCGTAATCAAAAATTACCATCAGAAGAAAGAGAGTATGTCGGTATTATTAGTCGTAGTGGTGAACATTTATTGGGTCTAATTAACGATGTCTTGGATTTATCCAAAATTGAAGCACAACGTTTAACTTTGCAGGAAGAGAGTTTTAATTTATGTTGCTTTCTCAATGATCTAGAGCAAATGTTTCAGTTAAAGGCACAGAGTAAAGGTTTAAAAGTGAGTAAACAAGTGGCAGAGTTAACCCCTTGCTATATAAAAGCAGATCAAGGAAAATTACGCCAAATTCTGATTAATTTACTCAATAATGCCATAAAATTTACTGATCAGGGTAGTATAAGTATCAAGGTTTATCCTGCGATCGCTTGTGTTGATCAATTTGAGCCTGAAAGTAAAGTTAAATTAGTTTTTGTAGTGGAAGATACAGGCAAAGGAATCGCAGAAACTGAATTAGAATCTTTATTTGAACCCTTTGTACAAACTAAATCGGGTCGTGAAGCTAAAGAAGGAACAGGATTAGGATTATCTATCACTCGTAAATTTGTACAGTTAATGGGGGGAGATATTCAAGTTCAGTCGGTAGAAAATAAGGGTAGTATTTTTAAATTTGATTTATATGTAGAGATAGTAGATCCAGAAGAAATTCCCATTACCCAAGCTAATCAAACTGTAGTAGCCCTGGAAGCTGATCAACCTCAATATAAAATTTTGGTGGTAGATGATAAATTGTATAACCGCGAGTTACTGATTAAGTTGTTACAACCTTTGGGTTTTCTAGTCAAAGCTGTAGAGGATGGCGAAAGAGCGATCGCCGAGGCGCAGCAATGGCAACCAGATTTAATTTTTATGGATATTAGAATGCCTAATGTAGATGGTTATCAGGCAATTCGGCAGATTAAATACCACCTTAAATTGCCGACGAAGATTATTGTTTTAACTGCTAGTGCAATGGAAGAGGAATTAGACCGTGTTTTGGCTACAGGTTGTGATGATTTTTTGCGTAAGCCTTTTTTAGCAGAAGAACTATTTTCTTTAATGACGAAGCATTTAGGGGTATGTTATACCTATGCAGAAGAGGTCAGTCCTACTAATTCAGAAAATACTCTATCTCAATTAGATCGTAATTCTTTTGCTGCTATCTCAGATGAATTACTATTGGAACTTCAGCAGTCGATTATGGCTATTGATTTGGATCAAATAGAAGCAATTATCGAGAAGATCGCTGAAAAAAACGAGCTACTTGCTCAAACAATTAATCAGCATATAAATAATTTTGAATACGAATATATTTTACAATCATTGCTTCAAAAATAGAGTTTTATAAGGCAAGGTAATCATGAAAAAGTTAATGATGGCTCAGGAGTTGAATAATATCTTAGTAGTAGATGACACTCCGCAAAATTTGCATTTACTAGTTGATATTTTAACCAAATATGATTATAAAGTTAGACCTGTTCCCAATGGTAAATTAGCAATTTCAGCAGCGCAAATAAATCCACCCGATTTAATTTTATTAGATATTATGATGCCAGATTTGGATGGTTATCAGGTATGTAAGCAGTTGAAAGCTAACCCAATCACCAAAGATATCCCAATTATATTTATTAGTGCGATTAATGAACCTGTAGATAAAGTAAAAGCATTTGCCATTGGTGGAGTTGATTATATTACTAAACCATTTCAGATGCACGAGGTTTTAATTAGGGTTAAACATCAGATTGCTTTAGTTAATTTAAAAAAACAATTGAAACTAAAAAATGAGCAATTAAATAATACCGTTAAACAACTACAACAAAACCAAAAGAAAATTGTTAAATCAAGTACCTATTCGGCTTTGGAAACAATTACTTCGGGTTTAATTGAGCAGCTAAACTACCCATTATCAGAAATAAATAGTTGTTTGGCAGAGCTTAAGGAGTATGGTAGTGCTAGTGTCAAAGATTTACCTAATTTTTTACAACAAATATCGCCAGAAGAGCAAAAATACTTTCAAGCTTTATTAAAACAAGCACAGTCAAATAGGGTAAATACTTTACTTTCACCTACGGAAAAATCTGAGCTAAAAAGCAAAATTATCAATCAGTTAGTAAGATTGAAACTAGAAAAGACTGCCCAATTAGCTGATATGTTAATTGAATTAGGTTCAGATGAAGAAATAAATGAGCTTATACCATTACTAACAGGTAATAATTATTTAGAGATTATCGAAAATGCTTGCTTGCTCCATAAATTACAACAAAATCTTGATAAAATTACCGAATCTACAACTCGCTTTAGCCATTTAACTAATGGTTTAAAAAACTACGGTGAGAGTCAAAAAACCCAATCAGAAAAACGCCCCGCCCACTTAGAAAATACCGTGGAAATGGCATTAAAATTAGTAGGAGCAAAGATTACCCCAGGTATTCAAATTATTAAAAACTATAGTAATGTACCTACTATTTGTTGCTATCCAGAAAAACTGCAAATAGTTTGGGTAAATCTAATTAAAAATGCCATAGAAGCTATTGGTACTCACGGTATCCTAACCATTAATATCTATCAACAGGAGGATAATTTAGCAGTAGATATTATTGATACAGGGGAGGGAATAGAATCAAAAATAGTTACTAAACTTTGTGAGCCTTTTTTCACAACTAAACCATCAGGAGAACATACAGGTTTAGGCTTAACTATTGCTAAACAATTTATAGAACAACATGATGGGATAATTTCCATTGCCACACTATCTAGTAAAGCCACTTTACCTGGGAATACCAAATTCACCGTGTCCTTACCCTTAAATATATCTAAGATATAATCTGCTTAATCCTTCTTTGAGCGTCTTGAGCATACCCTCCTCCAAAAAGATTAAAGTGATTTAAAACATGATAGAGATTATAAATACTCTTGCGTTGTTGATAACCACTCTCTAACTCCCAGGCTTCATTGTAACCCTGATAAAAAGCTGGTGGAAAACCACCAAACAACTCAGTCATAGCTAGATCAGTTTCGCGATCGCCATAATAGGTTGCAGGGTCTAAAATTACGGGTGTACCATCTTTAGCAATAGCTGCATTACCCGACCAAAGATCCCCATGTAACAGAGATGCTGGGGGTTGATGATCAATTAACTTATTTCTAACAGCATTAACTACCAAATGGCGGTCTGGAAAATTTCCTCCACGTCGTTTAGCCAAATCTAATTGATAACCGATACGATACTCCGCAAAAAAATCCGCCCAATTATTTGTCCAGGTATTAACTTGAGGGGTCGAACCGATAGTATTATTACGCTCCCAACCAAAGCTATCATTAATACCTTGACGGTGCAACAAAGCCAACTGACGACCCATTGCCATCCAACTTTGACTATTACCTCTTCCCAAATCTAACCATTGCAACACAAGATAACTTGAATTAGCTGCTATTCCCCAACATACGGGCTGGGGTACAGTAATTGTTTTGGTAGCGTTTATTTGCGTTAAGGCGATGCTTTCGGCAACAAACATTTCAATCTGCGAAGCCTGGTTAAGCTTGACAAAATATTCTTGCCCATCACCACTAATTTGATACCCTTGATTAATACAACCACCGCTAACAGTTTTACTATGTGCGATCGCGAATTTATTTTTGGTTGTTTGGCTTATTGCTTGAGCTATTTGTGTCCACATTGGTAGTCAGGAGATAGGAGTCAGGGGTCAGCAGACAGGTAGTAGGTAGGGGATAGTAGGTAGGGGGTAGTAGGTAGGGGGTAGTAGGTAGGAGATCAAAAGCTAAGAAGCTCACAGATCATAACTACCAATATTAATAATAGGTCATACTCGATAGGCAATAACGCCAATCTAAGGATTATTATTAGGAACTCGCTGTGTAAAATCAAGTAGCAACTGCATATTATCAATCATAATCAGGCGTAAATCATCAGTTAGAGGTAAGACACCCTGTGCGCCAAACCAACGTTCAAATATTTCCACATATTCAGGTTGATCTGCTAAATAGCCCTGCATATATTTAGCTAGAGTATAATTTACCGCATTAAGTAATTGAGAATTATTTTCTGCCACCATACAAGCAATACCTTCACGGGAATATTCCCCGAAAATTTGAAAATCTTGGGGGTTAGAAATATTTTGTAACCAGCTTTCTAAGAGGATACCATCGTCAGCAAAAGCATCAATTTTTCCCTGATCTAAAGCCTGATAAGCAGCAGCACGATCTTTAAAAATTACAATCTCAGCCGAGGGTTGAGCGAGTCTAATGGCTTTTTCATTGGTTGTTTTAGCTAAAGCCCCAATACGTTTACCTGCAAAAGATGTATCATACCGATAATTGCTGTCACTTTTAGCTAATAGTCTCGTACCTGTAGAACTATAACTGAGAGAAAAATCAATCAAGCGATCGCGTTGCCAAGTAAAACTACTAGCATCACAAACTATATCCACACTACCATCTCTTAACTTGGGAATCCTTTGTTTGGGTTGGAGTGGTACTAATTCTAATTCAAGATCTTGTTTTAAATCTGTTTCTAGTTGCTGAGTAATTAACTCTAAAATATCTATCGAATAACCAATTAACTCACCCTGTTCATTGCGATAGGCAAACGGGATGGCATCCTTACTCGTACCTGCGGTTATTTTACCTGTGCGGGCAATCTTTTCTATTACTGTTTCCCCATAAGCAGTAGCAGTTGTCAGTAACAGCATACTTAAGCTTACAAGTGAAATGACTGTTTGTTTTTTCCACCAGGACTTTAACATAGATAAAACCGCTCTTTAAATTAAATGTAAATTAGTTACTGTGTTAAAGCAAAAAAATTAAATTAACTAGTTTGATCACTGTTATTTAACAATTTCAAATAAAAATACTATTATCTTGGAATAACAACAAAGAATTAAATCGTGACTCAAATCTTTTTAGCGATCGCAGGGATATTAGGTGGTTTATCAGTAATTTTGGGATCTTTTGCTAGTCATGCCCTTAAAGGCAAATTAAGCGATTACGCCTTAGAAATCTGGGAAACAGCAACTAAATATCAAATGTATCACGCCTTAGCTTTAATGTTAGTCGCCCTACTGTTAAGTCGCTTAACCACTACTTCCTTACCCTTAACCATTGCTGGTTATGCCTTTATAGCGGGAATACTTTTGTTTTCAGGTAGTCTTTATGCTTTAAGTTTAAGCGGGATAAAATCGCTGGGTGCAATTACTCCTTTAGGTGGTATAGCTTTTATCTTGGGCTGGGGATGCTTAGTGGTTGCAGCTTGGGGATATGAATAGTCAGGAGACAGGAGTCAGGAGCGATTAGCGCGCAGAAAAGGGGGTTTCCCTCGTATTGGACTGCATCAAGGAGTCAGGAGTCAGGAGTCAGGAGTCAGGAGTCAGGAGATCAGAAGCTAAAAAACCAAAGAGTTATTTTAAGGTAAAGAAGCGATTAAGGTGTAGATAAAACAGGATTAGTCGCTAATTTTACCTAAACTCGCTGTAAAATCTTACTTAGTTTGAGAAATATAACGTTAGATATATTTTTATATTTTAAACGTCTTGTGTGAACAGGCAAGGGACTTATAAGCTCCTTTGACAAAAAAAAGCGTCTTTTGAACTGAGATCTAAAACCGAAAACCTAATAAACTTTCAAATTAATTATGCGTGTTGCCTTATTTACAGAAACCTTTTTACCTAAAGTTGATGGAATTGTGACTCGTTTGCGTCATACAATTGAACATCTCGAACGTAATGGCGATCGCGTTTTAATAGTTGCTCCCCAAGGAGGTTTGACAGAATACAAAGGGGCGAAAGTATATGGTGTTCCAGGTGTACCTCTACCTCTATATCCTGAATTAAAATTAGCTCTACCCCCTATTGGCACAAGAAATGCTATTGAAGAGTTTCAACCAGATTTAATTCATGTAGTAAATCCAGCGTTTTTAGGCGTGGGAGGGATTTATTACGCTAAAACAATGAATATTCCCCTGGTTGCTTCGTATCATACCCATTTACCTCAATATCTACAGCATTATGGACTGGGGGCGTTGGAAGGATTACTCTGGGAACTTTTGAAAGCTGCTCATAATCAGGCAAAATTAAATCTTTGCACTTCTACTGCAATGGTTAAAGAATTGGTAGATCACGGGATCAAAAGAGTGGATTTATGGCAAAGAGGGGTAGATACAGAAATGTTCCAACCCCATTTAGCCTCAGTTCAAATGCGATCGCGTCTATCTCAAGGTCATCCTGATGCACCATTACTACTTTATGTAGGTAGAGTCTCAGCAGAAAAACAGATTGATCAAATTAAACCAGTATTAGAAGCAATTCCCGAAGCTCGTTTAGCAATTGTGGGGGATGGCCCAAATCGTGAGGCTTTAAAAGCACATTTCGCAGATACCAATACGAATTTTGTAGGTTATCTACAAGGACTAGAATTAGCTTCTGCCTATGCCTCGGCGGATGCCTTTATCTTCCCTTCACGCACCGAAACTTTAGGTTTAGTCTTATTAGAAGCAATGGCTGCGGGCTGTCCTGTAGTGGCTGCGCGATCGGGTGGTATTCCAGATATTGTGACCGATGGTGTTAATGGATATCTCTTCTCGCCAGATGATCCCGATGGTGCAATTACCGCTACCAAATCATTGTTAGAGGCAAAACAGATTCGAGAACAATTACGTTACAATGCTCGCGAGGAAGCAGAACAATGGGGTTGGGCATCTGCTACAAGGCAACTTCAAGCGTATTATCGTCAGGTGTTAAATGCTCAATGTAATTTATCTTCTGCTGCTTAAGAGTTACTAACACTTATGGCGGAAAAATCTAGCTGGTTTTATCATCCTAATAAGTAAGAAAGTAATCTGAAACAGCGATGAAAAAACTAATGCTGCTGTGCCTGTTCACTTTAGGGATTGGGTTTGCCCTACTTAATTTCAAAGGAATGGCGCAACGAGGGGAATATAGCTCTATTATTTTAGATTTTAAAGAAGATGTAGCGATCGCTAAAATAAGTGAGGAGATACAAGGGCTATCTAAGAAATATAACCAGCAAGTCAGTCTCAATAGTATATTTTCGATTAATGATCGTATTTATATTGTTGAAGGAGATAAAAAGGTACTCAAGGAATTAAAGCGATCGCCCTTGAAGAAAGACACGGAATATATCGAACCTAATTATCTCTATCATGCTTTCGATACTCCCAATGATCCCGAATATAGCAAGCAATGGAACTTTCGCGATATTAATATCGAACCTGCTTGGGATGAAACTAAAGGCGAAGGTGTAACTGTAGCTGTAATTGATACAGGTGTAGCTCAAGTACCAGATTTAAAACTCACCAAGTTTGTTAAAGGGTACGATTTTGTTAACAATAAAGATGATGCCATTGACGATAATGGACATGGAACTCATATAGCAGGAACTATTGCTCAATCTACCAATAATGGTTATGGTGTGGCTGGTATTGCCTATCAAGCTAGCATTATGCCTTTAAAAGTCCTATCGGGCAGTGGTGGTGGCACAGTTGCTGATATTGCCGAAGCTATAAAATTTGCTGCTGATAATGGTGCAAGCGTTATCAATTTAAGTTTAGGTGGTGGCGAGCCTAGCAATATCTTAGAAGAAGCCGTAAAATATGCTCATAATAAAGGGGTAGTTGTTGTTGCTGCTGCTGGTAACGAAGCTCGTAATGCTGCATCCTATCCAGCGCGTTACCCTGATGTTATTAGTGTCTCTGCTACCGATGCTGCGGGAGGTAAAGCTGATTATTCCAATTTTGGTGCAGGAGTTGATATTTCTGCCCCTGGAGGTAGCGAAACTGGTAAAATTCTGCAAAATACCCTCGATCCTAGTACAGGAGAATCAGTATTTGTTGGTTTTCAAGGAACTAGTATGGCTGCTCCCCATGTAGCTGGTGTGGCTGCTTTGATTAGGGCAACTGGGATAGAAGATCCTAGTGAAGTCTCGGCAATTATTAAACAGTCTGCACGCAAGGAACAACAAGACCATCTAAATCATTTTGGTGCAGGACATTTAGATGCTGGGGCAGCAGTTAAATTAGCTCTAAAAGGTCAGATTACTGTTAATGATTTTCTGCGTTGGCTGCGTAAGAGTGGTTATCTTAACCCAGGTTTTTGGCTAGATGGTGGTGCAGTCGCTTTATTACCTAAATTAGGAATGGTCATTGGTTCATATTTACTAGCTTGGTTTTTACGCAACTATTTACCTTTTAGTTTTGGTTTAAACAGTGGCTTAATTTTTGGTAGTTCGGGGCTATTTTTCCTTCAAGGATTATATATCTTTGATTTACCTCAATGGCCGATGCGTCTATTTGGTAGTTCAATTCCTGAATTAGGGAATGTTATTTTAGGCAAATCTAGCCTTAATCCTTTATTTGCTAGCGTAGCAATTCCTTTGGTTTTAACTATCTTTCTATTAGGACATCCCAGTTTAAAATGGTTTGCCATTGGTTCTAGTATTGGAGTGGCAGCTTGTTTGGGAGTAAGTGCTATTGCTGAACCGAATATGTGGCTTTTAGGTAGTGGCGCGATCGCTCGTGGTTATTTGATGATTAATGCGCTATTGTGTCTTGGTTTGGCTTATTTGGCTGCATTAAAGGAAAAACGCCGAGCCTGATCTAAAGATCTCTTATGGGGGAAAGGATTTATTAATGGTATAGCTTTGTATATGTTGGAGTTGTGGTAATTAGTTTTTTAACTATTGACAGACTCGTTACTCGTTATTCCTAATCCCTACCCCCTACCTATTACTAGCTATTAGCTTCTCTGTATTCGTTACTCGTTACTCTTTACTCCCAGAAAGATCGAGGCGTACTAAAAGTTTAAAACTGTAAAATTTCTAACTGATAATTATCGGGAGTAGGTTCAATTTCCCAAACTAGACATTCACCAGGATCTAAATCCACTTCCAAAAATAGTTGAGCAACAGGTTCGGTGGCAATATCCTCATTATCTGGAAAACTCTGTAAATCTGCATCAAGTAATCTCAACTTATACCCAACAGGAATCATGCAACCAGGAGTAATACAACTGAGTTCAAACCGCCAAGAACCTATTTCCTCAAGAGGCAAAATTTTTAATTCATAAGCAACCCCTGCGATCGCAATTTGTTTAGCTAACCCTGAATCTGGAATAGTATTATTAGTTACTTCTGGTGTGGCTACCCCCCTAGATCCAATAGCATTAGGAGTCATTTGTATTTGTCTCCAACCTAATTCGGTGGCTAAATTATCTATTCCTTGTTGTAACCATTGCAATACGGGAGTTTTTACACTGACACCACGGCGAGTTTGCGCCAAACGACGACAACAGTTAGGATTTTGAATTAAGGCTGCCCAACTGGCAAAAGGAACAGCTAATCTGGGTAATAATTGTGTTTTACTACCTAAACGTTCAATCAAATTATCTGCTTGAGTATTGGAGATAGTGGGAATAGGAGTAATGGCGGTTTTAGTAATTTCCTGGGGACATAACTCTCTGGCTACCCAGAAGACATTAAGATCGGTAATTAAATCCTGCTCGTCTATAGTATAAGTGCGATCGCGATCATTTAAACTACCTTTATGCTTAACCTGTTGATGAGTTGTATAACCCCAAACGTTAAGATAACCAGCGTCCACATTTACTTCAACTGCTAAATAATAATCTGCTACCCACTCAGGAATATCTACCCACTCTTGGGGAATACGTAATTCACTATGATCTATTGCTTCGGTAGGAATCACAACTATTTTGCTATCTTGGAGATTAATAACACTACCGTTAACCACTTCCCAAATATCAGCCTGATAAGTTGCATTTAACCCAACAGAAGCTGTCTCGTCTTCTTCGGTTTGTATCCAGGCTAAAAGACTATCCAATGCCAACCGATTTAAATAACTCTGCCAACGACTAGAATTATTACTAGCACCTTGAGTTTTCGACCAAGCTTGTTCTAGCTGGGTAGTACTTAATTCTATAACTAAGTCAGTAGGGTTAAATAAAATTGAGTCGGCTGTCATGGGAGTACTCCTAGATAATATAGATTTAATTGTTTATTGGTTGCCGTAATGACTACTCAACCATTCTTCTAATAATGAGCTTATGTTCTCGAGTACGTCCGATGTCAGAGATATATGCATCTTTTCCTGAGTCCATTGTGCTAAAGATTTTAGCAATTGTTTCCTGGTTTTAGATAATTTACGTGAGATTGTATACTGTTGAGTATTGAGGGCTTGGGCTATTTCTGCCTGTTTGAGTTGTTGAGCATAATATAGTTCGAGGAGTTTTTGTTCATCAGCCTTAAGAGTACTAATGGTCTTAGTTAGAAAGCCATGAATATCTGTTTGTTGCTGACTGCGTTGCTGTGCATCTTCTGCAACAATTATTTCCGTCAATAAAGATTCCTCGATATCCCCCACTAAAGAATCAACTATTTCTCCAGAATCATATCCAGGCTTGGGTTGATTAATAGAAGTGACACTAGGAAATAAATCAGTACGAGCAGCTTTGACACAAATTGATAGCCATTTTTCGATATTTTCAGGGGTGGCTTGATTTCCAGGTTGCTTTAACTGAGTTTGACGCTCTTGATTATAAAGAAGTGCGATCGCTATCCAAGTTTCTGCTTCTGGTTTAGGTAGCCTACGAGTCGCACCCTCTCGTTCTGGAACATAGATAGTTTTCCAGCAATTCCAAGCTAAAATATAGCTATCGACTACCCTAGAATCTAAGCCTGCACCCATTAAAGCTTCACCCATTCTCTTTTGACTAAGTTTACGCAACAACGACCAGTCTGAACAGATATCTATTTCGCGTTTTTGTCTCAATAGTTCCCTAATCAAATTGCCAAAAGTGATACTGGCATAGCTTTTAAGATTAAATCCCCGTTCGGGATCAAAACCTTTGAGAACTTTATCAATTCCTGCGATCGCTAGTTGAAAACAATCGGAAACAGTATACTGTGAACTATTAAAACCACCAATAGTTTTTTGGGCTGACCAAAAACAAACTTCTTGGAGATAAGCAGCTAAATGTCCTTTAGCTATACTTGTAGGTTGTACTTGCCAAATTTGATGCCAATATAAAGCCCAGAAATTATCAGAGTTTACTGTATTATCTGTCTGTGCCAATGACTGCTTAATACTACGACGCAAGCGTGCATCAGTCGCCCAATTACTAAAGCGATCATAATCAAATTGGATAAATGTAGAGAAAATCTCAACAGTGTCTTTACGAGGGAGCATTAATCGACCCTAGGATAAAAATTGTAATTCTGTTATGTTAACTAGATGTTAGTTTACCGCGATTTTTTGCTCCTGCCCTACCATTTTTAATTAATAAAACAAAATCATCACTGAGTTAAAAGTGATAGATTAACCTTTATTTTAATAATTCTGACGCTTTAAAAAAAATTAGATCTCTATGACTGGTAACTTCTCTAGAGAAACAGTATCCACAACAATCATTGCCGAGCCTTATCTCGAATTAGATAATCAAGGTCAAAAAAAAATACTACCCCTGACGCGCGAGATTAATTATTTAGGCAGAGATCCAGACTGGGCTAATCTAGCTGCCCCTAAAGATTGGAATATTATCTCTCGCAAACAGGCAATTATTGAAAAAGAAGGTAGTAATTTTCGGATTTATGACGGCGATCGCCATAATCAAAAACCTAGTGGTAATGGGATTTTTCTCAATCAATCACGCATCAACCTCAGTGAAGGACACCTTCTACAAAATGGAGAACGGTTACATATAGGTCAAGATCCTCGTCAACAGATAACTTTAACTTATTTTAATCCTAAACGCGGTGAAATGAATTTGCCGAGTGTGCGACAACTTAATTTCAAAGGTTTACAGAATTGGCCAGTTGAATTAGGACGATCGCCAAATAGTACCGCTTGTATGGAATTGGATGCTCCCACTGTCTCTCGTTTACACGCAACTATTGTTCCTGACGGTAAAGGTAATTATATTCTGCATGACCGTAGTAGTAATGGTACTTTTGTAAATGGGACTCGTGTAGATAAGTCTCAGATTCTTCAAAAAGGAAATACGGTGCAGATCGGCCCCTATGTTTTGCTGTTTACTGGGGAATCTTTGGAATTAACCAACGCCAATAATCAGATTCGCTTAGATGCTCACAATTTAACTCTCAATGTCAAAGATAAAAAGGGTGAATCCTTTACCATCCTTAATAATATCAATTTGGTACTTGAACCTGGGCAATTAGTTGCTTTTGTAGGTGGTAGTGGTGCGGGTAAATCCACTTTGATGAAAGCTCTATTGGGCATTAATCCCATTAATAGTGGTAGTGTTTATCTCAATGGTGATAATCTGCGAAAAAACTGGTCGATTTATCGTTCTCAGGTGGGTTATGTTCCCCAGGATGATATTATTCATCGTGAATTAACCGTAGAAGAGGTTTTACACTGCGCCTGTCAATTACGCCTACCTCCAGATACTAATATAGCTGAGGTTATTACTCAAACTTTAGAACAAATTAAACTATCTCACGTTCGCAATACCCTGATCTCTAAATTGAGTGGTGGTCAACGTAAACGAGTAAGTATTGGTGTTGAATTACTCGCTGATCCAAAATTATTTTTCCTCGATGAACCTACTTCGGGTTTAGATCCAGGCTTAGATAAGGAGATGATGCAACTATTACGGGAGCAAGCAGATCAGGGTAGAACTATTGCGTTAGTAACCCATGCAACAGATAACATTGATATTTGCGATCGCATTGCCTTTATGGGATTAGGTGGTAATCTTTGTTATTATGGCCCTCCTACTCAAGCCCTATCCTTCTTTCAAAAAGGTTCTGGTCATTTCCCCGAAGAAAGGTTTGCTGATTTTGCAGATATCTATATAGAACTTAATAAAGGTAAAAATAAAACCGCGATCGCCGAAAGGGTTGCTTATTGGTCTGAAAAATACGCTACTTCCTCAGAATATCAAACCTATATCGGTAATTATCTTAGTCCAGGCAAAGAAAACCAACTGACAAAAACTAAAAATTCTAAAGCAGGTATTTCTCCCTTTGCTCAATTATTATTACTCTGTCGCCGTTATTGGAAATTAGTTAGTCGAGATGTCACGACCGTAATCTTAACCCTGCTTGCTGGCCCAATTACCATCGCCTTAACCGCCCTCCCATTACGCGATGAACAACCCTTAAGTGTTGTAGATTCCCCAAGTATTACTCAAGCTTCCTTGGCGTTGCGTCTACTATTTATTTTTAGTAGTGTGGCTATCTGGATCGGTTTATCTAATTCTATTGGTGAGATAGTTAAGGAAACTGCGATCTATTTTCGCGAAAGACTTCTAAACTTGCGTTTGATCCCTTATTTTACCTCTAAATTATTGATTCGAGGTGGACTAGCGATCGCCCAAACTATTTTAATTACCATTGTAGTCTTAATAGTTTTTCAAGCACCTAAATCTAATTTAATATCTTGGTCTTGGGGTTTTGCTATTACTACTTTTTTAACTTTGCTAGCTAGTACTAGCTTGAGTTTAATGCTTTCCGCTTTAGTGAAAACTGAAAATGAAGGTAATGGAATATTACCTCTAATTATGATTCCGCAAATCATTTTTTCAGGAGTTTTATTCACTCTAAAAGGATGGTCAAGTAAACTTTCTTGGTTAATGTTAAGTCGTTGGTCTATTGGTGCTTATGGTGCTTTAGCAGATGTTAACGGTATGAGTGCGCAACCTAATTCTATTTTAAATCAGCAAATGATTAACGAAATATTTGAACCCAGTCCTGTATATGATGCTACATGGTCAAATTTGAGTCTGAATTGGGGAATACTAATAGCTCATACTTTAATTTATGCAATTATTGCTCTAATCATTCAACGCCGTAAAGATATTTTTTAAGTATGTATTTTCTACTAGAATTTTTTACTTTTGTCTGCTTATTGAATAAAGTTAATGTAAAGTAATTGACAGCGTTCTAAGAGGTAGGTTATACATTAAGTAGAATTTAAGTGTTTTCCCGTAAATGAAAATACTTAGGTTGATATTCAGGCAAACATTTTATTATTAATATAGTTTTTTGTAATCTTAATTGTATAAATCCAAGTCGTGATCAAATCGTAAAAATAATGTTTGAGAGTTTGTGTCTGATTGTTGTCAAAGAGGGTTAGTAAAATTACTTAGATAAATATCCTGGCCTAATTAAGAACTTCAGAACCGAGTGAACGAAATCAAAAAAGTAAATTATGTTAGACAAGTTTTCCAGTACTCCCAACTATATAGTAGGCAAAAACTATTTAGCTAATGAAATGGCTAAAAATCGTAAGGATCTACGTTCTCCAGGATATCTAAAGTTAGCGGCAAAAGAATTACCTTACAGACTGAAAATCATCGTTTTGGTGGTGTTAGACAGTTTGTCACTGGCATTAGGATGGGCGATAGCTTTGGCAGCTTCTGGAGATGAATTCGGTTTATCTTTAATTCAACAGAATCCTGAGATGAACTGTTTATTTCTAACTGTATTGGGCTTTATGATTTTCCTTTCTGGTGCTGGGGATTTATACCGAAAAGGCGATCGCAGTAGAAATATTTTTAATTCTATTAAAGCAGTTGTTTTAGCTCATGTCTCTATATTACCAATTATTTTTAGATTTTATGATGCTAATGTCGTCTACTTACTAACAGCAGCAGCCTTGGTTACTAGCGTCATCGTCACGTTACACCGTCTTACTCTCAACTGGGTTTGGTCTTATGTGCGTCAAAAACACTCTCCTTTAAGACAAAAAATACTTTTAATCGGCAACAAGCAAGAATTAGAAGACTCCAAATCATTGTTAGAAAACAGTGAGGTTTTTCAAGTAGTAGGACAATTGGATTTATCAGACTTTGAGGATGACGAATCGTTATTTTTAGCTTTAGATCGAATCAACTACAAAGACTTGGATGAAATTTTTATTTGTTCTTGGGAAGCAATTGAAGATTCAGCCAATTTATATTGGCAACTGAGAACTACTGGCGTAGATTGGCGGATTCTACCCGTTAAGATCAAACTACCTGATCGACCAGCAGAAGTAGCCACAATTTTAGGAGTCCCTACTATTAGAATTGCCTCTTCGGCGATTGTGGGGATAGATTTTTTTAGTAAGCGTATTTTCGATATAGTGGTTTCTTTAATGCTTTTGATGGTCATCGGCTTACCGATGTTATTAATTGCAGCTTTAATTAAACTAGACTCACCAGGGCCGATACTATATAAGCAAACAAGAGTAGGTTTAAAAGGAAATCACTTTAAAATCTGGAAATTTCGCACTATGGTAGAAAATGCCAGTGACCTGCAACAGCAATTAGAAGCACAAAACGAAGTAGAAGGCGGAATTCTCTTTAAAATTAAGGATGATCCTCGCATAACTAGAGTTGGCAAGTTTCTACGTCGTTACAGCCTTGATGAATTGCCTCAATTATTCAATATTTTAAGAGGAGAAATGAGTTTAGTAGGGCCCCGACCTCTACCAGTTAGAGATGTTGCTAAATTTGCTCAAAAACATTTCTTCCGCCAAGAAGTATTACCAGGTATCACAGGGTTGTGGCAAGTAAGTGGTCGTTCTGATACAGCTTCAGAAGGAGTATTTAATTTAGACTTTGAATATATAGAAAATTGGTCTTTGTCTTTGGATTTTAAGATCTTGTTGCAAACAGTTCAAGTTGTTTTTCGCGCTAAAGGTGCGTACTAAATTATCAAGCAATATTGCTTACCCAAATTTTTAACAAAATAAGATTCAATACAGTAAGTTCATCATTTAAAATTCATGGATTCTAACTTACATTTAGAGGAATATATAGACTTTAATAAATATTGGCAAGTTTTAAAACGTCGTTGGCTACCAGCAACAGCAACATTTACGGGAGTAGTTTTATTATCCTTAATTGCTGCTTTATCTTCCCAAAAAGTTTATGAAGCAGAAGCCCAATTATTAATCAAACCAGACCGAACTTCTAAACTGATTGGTATAGATACTAATCCCGAAGAAATAAAAGGCTTAACCCAAGATAAAGATCCAATCGAAACGGAAGCAAAAATTCTACAATCTCGACCAATTGTTGAAAGATTAATTAAAGAATTAGAACTAAAAAATGATGATGGTGAGCCTCTAACCTATAAAAGTGTTTCTACGGCTTTAAGTGTTGAACCAATTATCGGTACGGATTTATTAAAAATAACTTTTACAGATCAAGATCCCGAAGTGGCATTAGCTTTTGTTAATCGAGCCATAGAATTATATTCTGAAGATTACGCTTCTTATAACCGTAGTGAAACCGCATCAGCTAGGGATTTTATTGCCAAACAATTACCCAAAGCTGAAGAAAATGTAAGAGAGGCAGAAGCTAATTTACGTATATTTAAAAATCGCAACCGTACTATTAATTTAGATGAAGAAACGGCAAGCACCATCGAATCTATCTCCACAATCGAAAACCAAATAGACCAAGTAGAAGCAGAGTTAAGCGATATAAATGCCCGCTACAGTAGACTGCAAAGTCAATTAGGGATGAATTGGCGAGAAGCGTCGGCAGTGAGTGCTTTAAGTCAATCCCCAGGGGTTCAACGAGCATTAAGTCAATTGCAAGACGTTAAGGTAGCTTTGGCTCAAAAGCAAGCTTTTTTATCAAATAATGCTCCGCAAATAGTTAGTTTAAAACAAGAAGAAGCAGATTTAACCTCTCTTTTAGAACAGCAAATAGCTAGTACTCTAGGCCCAGGACAACAAGGCTTAGTTAATAGCGTTAATATTGCCAGTTTAGGAGAATTAAAACAGTCCCAGCTTGCAGAATTTGCGGAATTAGGGTTGCAGAAAGAAGGGTTAGATAAGAGACTGGCATCTTTAAGAAGCAATTATAATAACTACCAACAAAGATCAGATAATTTACCGCAGCTACAAGAACAACAAAGAGAGTTACAAAGGCGAGTTGATGCAACTCAGTCTACTTATAAAACCCTACTTGCCAAACTACAAGAAGCGGAAATCATTGAACAAAGAAATACAGGTAAAGTAAGAGTAACTGCGCCTGCTGCTATAGCAGAAGATCCTGTTAACCCTGATAAGAAAGTTATCGTGGCTGCTGGGGCAATGATGGGTGCTTTATTTGGCATGGCTCTAGCTTTCTTACTCGATTTAAAAGACAACACCATTAAAAATACTCAGGAAGTAGAGAATTTATTTGCTTATCCTCTGCATGGAGTAGTACCCAACCTCAATTTAACTGGAGAGCGCAAACAGCTTCAACTACCAGGCAATAGCACAGCTAACCTACCTGAGCAAGTTACAACCGATGCTTCCATGTTGCCTTTAAAAGAAGCATACCAAAACATTCAGGTAAATCTGAAACTTTTAGGTGCAAATGTCGAGACTAAGACAATTGCCGTTACAAGTTCAGTACCTCAAGAAGGTAAATCTTCAGTCTCAGCTAATTTAGCCGTAGCTCGCGCTCAATGTGGTCAGAAAGTTTTATTGGTAGATGCTGATATGCGTCGCCCCACTCAACATCGTATTTGGGAAATTACTAATGAGATAGGATTAAGTAATGTTCTCAAGCATGAAGTGCAATGGGCAGATGTAGTACATAAAGTGATGCCCAATCTCGATGTTTTAACTTCGGGTATTGTGCCAGAACATCCGATTTCCCTGTTAGATTCGGAAGTTATGAAAGATTTTGTAAATAATGTTTCTCAACATTACGATCAGATTATCTTTGATACACCACCACTTTTAGGGATTGCCGACACTAAAATTATTGGTAATTTAGTTAATGGTTTTCTGTTTGTTGTACGTCCTGGAGTTGCCGATTACAATAGTGCCACATCAGCTAGAAAAGTACTAAATAGTACTAATCAAAAAGTATTAGGTGTAATAGTTAATGGGGCAGATATGAGTCAAGAAGGATCATCGTACTATAAAAATTACTATTATAGTCAGCGAAGCGATGATTAAATTATTGGTACTTTAAGCGTTGCTAACTAGATAGTTGAAGATTAAAATTCAGCAACGCCATATTTAAATAATTACAGACAAATTATAAAATAAACCAATTTGATGAATCCTAAATTTGCTTTGATTTATTAGTTATTTAGGGTTCTATTTTTTCGATTAACTATAATTAAGGAAAAAAAGGTATAAATAGAATTAATTATTTGCAACTAAGATAATGAAGCAATCAATCTCTCCTCTTGAAAAAATATTTGCAGTAATTTCATTAATACTTTTTTCACAAGGGTTTTTTCCAATTATTATAGGCGGTGATAATTTTGAAGGGGGAGATATAGATAGCCCTTTATTGCGAATTATTTTTATTTTAATTTACGCTATTACTATTTTTTTATTAACTTTTCGCTGGCAAAGAACCATAGCTTTTTTAGGTACTAATGTATGGTTTTTATTTTTAATTTGTCTAGCAATTATTTCCGTATCATGGTCTTCTATTCCTGATATCGCCTTCCGTAAAATGGTTGCTTTAGTGGGGACAACTATTTTTGGGATTTATATTGCCTCTAGCTATGACTATGAAGAACAATTAAAAGTATACTGTTGGGTTTTTGGTTTTTCTATTATATTTAGTTTGTTATTTGTAATTGCAGCCCCACAATATGGAATTATGAATACTGCTGCTATTAGTGGTGCTTGGCGAGGTATTTATCCCCATAAGAATGGTTTGGGTGCGAGTATGTTTATTAGCTTTATGGCTTTCTATTTTTTGTCTAAGGAGCAAAAAAAATACCGACTTCTATTACAAATATTTTGTCTGCTTTCGGTTATCTTAACTTATTTTTCAGAATCAGCTACATCGCTGATGAGTATCTTATTTATTTTTGCTTTATCTCAAGGTTTAAAACATCTATCTTTGAGAGATAAACGCAGTGTATTGCTAATTTTGCTATTTTTAATTGTTATTTTCTCAGTACAGTTTCTTCTTTTAATTAATTTTAATACCTTTTTAAGTGTGAACGATAAGGATGTAACCTTGTCGGGAAGGACTGTATTATGGAAATCTCTATGGCAATTTATTCAACAAAAACCTATTCTTGGTTATGGGTATGGGAGCTTTTTCTCTGGTGTACATCGGCAAACAGACCTACTTTGGAAAGTACATAATTGGTCTCCTGTTCATGCTCATAACGGCTATATTCAAGTATTATTACATTTCGGATTTGTCGGCTTAATTCCTTTGGTTGTAGGATATATATATTCTTTATTTACTTCTTTATATAAATATTTAGCTTATAAATCCAGTCAAATGCTGTGGATCTTTTTATATTTATTTTACACAGTTTGCTTGAATTTTACAGAAGTATCTTTCTTTTCAACTAATAGTATTACCTGGATTGTGACCGTTGCTTCGATATATTCTCTAAAAAATAAAATAGTAGCCCCAAAACCCAAGGTAGCCACATCTACCAGTTAATTTATGTTCAAAGAATTTAAGAAACTACTTAATAAGGTCAAGCAAAACAATTTTATTAAAAACTCTTTTGCGATTTTCCAATCATTAATCTTAAGAATTGTAGTACAAATATTATACTTTATTCTTCTAGCCCGTACCTTTGGAGTAGAAAAATATGGTTATTACACTGGTATAGTGGCTTTTGTTTCCATTTTTATTCCCTTTGCCAGTTGGGGAAGTGGTGAAATATTAATTCAGAAAGTAGCACGCGATCGCGATTTATTTCAAGAATACTGGGGAACTACTATTCTCAAAACTTTATTTTTTAGTTCAATTTTTACGAGCATAATTTTAATAGTTTATAGTCTTTATCCCGTTCCCAACATTTCCATCTACTCAGTATTTTTTGTCGCCCTAGGTAATCTAATTTTCCTCAAACTTAATGATGCTACCAGAGATGCTTTTATCGCTGTGGGTAAACTAGATTATACGGCAAAGACTATTGTTTTAGTTTCCATCAGTCGAGTTATCGTAGCGATATTATTTGTTTTCTTATTTGAAGAACATAGCGTTTTAAGCTGGTGTATATTATACGCGATCGCAACTTTGGCTTCAGCAGTAATGTCTACATATTTAGTAGTCCAACAAGTTAGTTATCCTAAGTTTAATTTTCGGCATATTAAACAGGATTTAAAACTTGGTTTTTCCTACGCTATTAGTGTTTCTGCTCAAAATGTCTACAATGATTTGGATAAAGTTATGCTGACTAAAATGTCCACTTCAGCAGCTAACGGTATTTATACAACAGCCTATCAGGTATTAACAGTAGCTTTTACACCAATACAATCTTTAGCCTTAGCAGCATTTAGAAAGTTTTTTCAACAGGGGGCTTCAGGAATTAAAGGCAGTTTACAACTATGCAAAAAAATCTTACCTTTATCTGTAGGATATTCCTTATTAGCAGTATTAGGTTTAATTATTTGCGCCCCTTTATTACCGATAATCTTAGGTTCAGAATATCAGGAATCTGTTCGGGCGTTATTGTGGCTTTCTCCAACTATTGTTATTAAAACAATTCATTTCTTTGCAGCCGATGCCCTTACAGGAGCTAATTATCAAAGTACTAGAGGTACTGCTCAAGTATTAGTAGCGGTAATTAATGGGGTATTAAATTATTGGTTAATTCCTATTTATGGTCTTTATGGTGCTATTTGGGCAACTTTAGCTTCTGAATTCTTATTAATGATTTTTCTTTGGAGTTTTATATATATATATTATAAAAAATCTGCTTAATTCCTATGCTTAAATTGCCATAGCTAAAACATAGTATAGATAATTTTACAGAGGTTAATAGTAATAAAGAAAAGATATATTTGGAAAGTACCAAATTCATCTTAAAAGTCAGAAATAGCTGCTATGACTAATAAAAAAATTACTAATACTAGACGTTCATTCCTATTAGGATTAACGGGATTTTGTGGCGCAAATTTAATACATAATGCTCAATCTTCTGCTGTAAAAGCCAATACATTAGAATCCTATATCAATAGTGTAATTCAAAATACACAAAAAGGCACAGGCTTAACTTTACGCCAAATAGCTGCTTCTAAAGGCATAACTTATGGTGGATATACCCAAAGATCTTCGACAGAATTACCCAATGATTTATCTTTTCAAAAAACCTTTGCCAGGGAATACAGTTTAGTAGTTGGTGGTTTTTTTGGAGTGACTGTCGGCCCGTTTGATAGTAATTATAGATACGATTTCCGACAAACCGATGTGTTCTATAATATGGCAACGCAAAATAACTTAACTTTTCGCGGTCATCCTTTAATCTGGACTGAATTTAATTCACCCTGGCTAGTTGAAAAATTTAAATCTTCTAGTACATCGCGGGCTGAAATTGACAAAATCTTTATTAACCATATTACGACCTTAGCTAAACGTCATGCAGGCAAAGTTCATTCTTGGGATGTAGTTAATGAAGCAATTAATGTAGATGATGGTAGACCTGATGGGTTAAAAGATACCACTATAAGTGGTGTAAGGGGAGAAAAATATAATTTCCCAACCTGGCTTAATTTTCTTGGCCCAGAATACATCGAAAGAGCGTTTAGAATTGCAGCAGAGGCTGATCCCAAGGCAATTTTAACCTATAACGATAATGGAATCGAGTATAGCAATCCCTATGGCAGTAGCTGGGAAGAAAAACGTCGTGTAGCTCTTTTAAAACTGCTAGAAAACTTAAAAGCAAAAGGCACGCCTATCCATGCTTTAGGAATTCAAAGCCATTTACAAGGTCATCGCAACAAAGACTTCGATGAAAATAAATTTCGCAAATTTTTAAGTGATGTAGCAAGTTTGGGGTTAAAAATTATTATCTCCGAATTAGACGTAATGGATCATGAATTACCACAAGACATTACTACTCGCGATCGCATGGTGGCGGATAGCTACTATCAATACCTATCAGTAGTTTTAGATGAGCGTGCGGTTACTACTGTTGTTAACTGGGGGTTAAGCGATCGCTATACCTGGTTAAGTAGTTTTGCCCCCAGAGCCGATGGTGCTAAAGTTCGTCCCCTTCTACTAGATGAAAATTACCAACGTAAGCCAGCCTGGAAAGCAGTAGCTAAAGCTTTAAGCGAAGCCCCTACAAGATAATTAAATATCCTTTCTCTATAAGCGTTGTAGTAAGTTTAACCCGTGACTGTCAGTGCCACAAGTACTATAAAGATTATATTTAGTGGCTAATTTTAGAACCTTTTGGGTTTGAGCAGGGCTAGGAGTCCAAATTTCAGGATTATTATAAGCATAATAGGTTTCGACTCCATCAATTCCTAAATCAGCAGCAGCAGGTATTAACTGGCTTGCAGAGCGACGATAACGTTCAGGATGTGCCAAAACTACTAAACCACCAGCGCGATGAATACTATCAATTACCCGTTTGGCTGATGCTTCTTTTCCTTGAGGTTTAGATCCTTGCAAATATGTTTTTATAGCTGAATGTTGAGGATCGAACCCATAACCTAATATATGTACCTCAACTTCCAATAGCTGCGAAGTAATTTCTACCCCTGTCCATAAATAGGGTAGTTTTTTTGTTGTCTTCTCCAGACTTAATTGATCAAAATATTGTTCAACTTTTTGATACCCTGCAACAGAATGATGATCCGTTAGGGCGAAACCCTCAAGTCCGATGGAGATCGCTTGCTGCGCCAAGTTTAAAGGCTTTAACTTACCATCAGAAGCTGTACTGTGCATATGGAAGTTATACACATTTGGGCAACTAGTAAAATCAATAGTTTGCCAAACACTTTTTAAATATCTAGTGTCTTGTGCTTTTGGTTTTAGTGAATGTGTGACAACCATAGGCAGCAGTGGGGAGGAAAAAATATTGCTAATTGTTACAAATACCATAACAAAATAAAAACCTGACTGGGGAGTTTAATTTTTAGGTATCTTTGAAAGACAGATGTTAAGAATAGCTTAAAGCCCTTGACACTTATACATAGTAAACCATAAACCACGATACTATACCACTCCTAAAGAGGGATATTAAAATATCTGATAACTATCATATGACAAGCTTACTACCTGCTGTTTTACCAGTGGGTTTAATTATTCTAATTGGCTTTATTGTCGGACGGACGTTATCCTTAGAGCGTTCTACATTGTCTCAATTAACCTTATATGTTCTCTCGCCAGCTTTGGTAGTTGATAGTTTATATCGCAGTCAGTTATCTGTTTTAAACTCCTTTAAATTATTGTTAGGTTTTGCTGTAATTTCCTGCATAATATATAGCTTGAGTTGGATTGTTAGTAAATTTTTTGGTTGGGATGGCGTTTTAACTAGAGCAATTACTGCGGTGGTGTTATTTCCCAATACGGGTAATATGGGTTTACCTGTAGCAACTTTTGCCTTGGGATCAGCAGGTTTAGAGCGCGCGATCGTCTATCTTTTAGGATCAAGTGTACTGATGTTTTGTTTCGGCCCAGCAATTATTCAGGGTAAAGGTATAAAATCAGGTCTAAAGCTAACATTACGCTTACCTTTATTTTGGGCAATTATCCTAGGCTTAAGTTTGCGTGTGTTGGGGATCACCCTACCTTGGGGTTTAGACAAAGGCATTAGGCAACTAGGGGCAGCAGCTATCCCTGTAGATTTAGTTTTATTAGGAATGCAGCTTGCAGCGACTCGTTTTCAATTCGGTATTAAAGAACTTCTTACTGCTACGGCGCGTTTAGCTATTGCACCGATAATTGCTTATCTAGTTGGCAACTGTTTACGGTTAGAAACTTTAGATCTACAGGTATTAATGTTACAAAGTGCTATGCCCACGGCGGTTAGTTCTCTAGTACTGGTAAGTGAATTTGGTGGAGATAAAAATTTAGTAGCAAGAGCGATCGTTACTTCAACTTTAATGAGTTTTATTACCCTGCCTGTATGGCTATCATTTTTAACTTTACTACATTGAAGTTAAAGAATTAATTATCAAATAGTAATTCTCTAGAACACAAACTTTTTTTAAGTTATTGAACATCAAAAATGCCAATTAAAGCAGCACCTTGTTATTTCTTTTCTGCTAATAACTCAACTACAACTTGACGATTAATATAATTATTAGCTGATGTAGGTTCATCTAACAAAAGAATAGGATAATCAACAGCTAAAGCACGAGCAATATTTACTCTTTGTTTTGCTCTATATGAAAAGGTAGTGGGGGACAATTGCCATAACTTCTCTTTTAATTTTGTCATAAGCAGTATCAATATTTGTTCCCAATTTTAATAAAGATTCGGCTGCCACATCTAAAGCGGGTACACGAGGAATTGCGCGTAAAAATTGACTAATCTACCTAATAGTTTTTTGTCTTATTTCTATGATCTCGTGGGGTAATAATTGTACTAAATCCACCCAAGAATTATGATGTTTTATGCAAATTTCACCGCTATTAATAATATAATATAATTACCATACAAAGCTTTCATTAAAGTAGATTTACCAGATCCCGATATTACTTTTTTAAGCTACACCTTTACCTGTCTTTACTTCTAAACTGACATCTTCCTTGATTGTGTAAAATAAACTCCTTGAGGCAATGCCTGTTGCAGATAAGAGAGTGTCGGGAGAAAGATTAATAGTTACTATAGCAGATAAAATTTATAGATTGAGTAGATAAAAATATCTCAGTTAATCTTTATATAAAAAATTTAACGACTGATTAAAACAATTGGCAATATCTCACTTTACAAATATATAGTAAATTATTTGTATGTAAGATTATAATTACAGTTGCCAGTAGGTAATTTAGTATTTTTCACTGAAAATGACAGATTATAATTCTTAATTATGGAAACAGCTAGATTAACTAATAGGTACAGAGTAGATACTTAATTGTGTTTAGTCATTTATAAAGTATAGATAATAATTAAGGGTAATTAAGCTAGAGATTCAGATGCAAAAAATTAGATATACCGATAATCGAGAACACAGATTTGTAATTTTTCAACCAAGAATGGACGACCCAATCTTAGTTGTTTGTCCTAGATGTAATTCTAAAGCTTTAATATTCCCTCACCTTGAAAACACAGTAAAATGTATATGTACAAAATGCACTTTTTATAACTATAAATCCCCTAAAATTCGCTATTTTCAATGGCATAAAGAAAACCCAACAGACGGATATTTTAGTTTCCCTCTCTGGTTACAAATTAAATGTTGTGGCAATTCACTATGGGCATTTAATCAAAAACATCTAAATATTTTGGATCTATATGTGCAAGCTGCTTTAAGAGAACATAAGACAGTTAAAAATGAATGGTGTTGCAATTCGTCAGTAGTTGCAAAACTTCCTAAATGGATTAAATCTTATAAAAATAGAGATCAAATTATTAAAGCAATTCAAAAATTAAGAGAAAAGTTATAGTTGTTTATCGGCAATTACTAATTAACTAACACAGAATTAACTAACTGTTGAGTATCGTCTAATACTTTATCGGTTAAACCAGACTCTACAATAAAGCCATTTTGCATTACTAATAATTGAGGGGCTAATAATCTTACAATACCAAGATCATGAGTAACTAAAATCACACTAAAATTAAGATTTCTGAATCAAGTAGGTAATAAATATAATAGTTTTGCTTGTACAGAAATATCTAAACCTCCTGTAAGTTCGTCCAGAAAAATTAAACCAGATTTAGTAAGCAAAACTATAGTAAATTGTAAACGCTGTTCCATTCCTCCAGAAAAACTATGAGGAAAACTATCAATTCTATTAACATTAATCTCGACTTGTTCTAAATCTTGCGCTATTGCTGCTATTTCTTCCCATATTTCTTTGCCTTTAAAGCCCGATATACTAAAATGCGATCGACATAGCTTTATGTTCCTTATAAATACAAGTTAAACCATAGCCTCTGATAAATAGTTTGTTACCTTTAAATTGATTTATTATCTCAACTTCGGTAACTTGAATATCTGCGATCGCAATTTCAAAATCCAACTTTTCAGTTTCAATAATTTATCTTTACCTCTGCGACTCTAATCTTTCATAAAAAGGGATGATTGCTACTGTATACTCTCTGTTTAGAACAAGATAATTCTAATAAAAAACCCTCATTAGTTTGAACTAATTTTAATAATATTGCGCCTCTATTTTTAGAAGTATAGAATAATTGTATACTAAGGTCAACTGCTTCATTATAACTCTGCAATTTGATAATTGTTATGCTTATTAATACCCCTTTCAAGTACTAAATATTAATGGTCTTATGGTAATAATTTAAAATCTAATAAACGATGAAATTCATCATATATAGAACCTAATTTTTGTACTCATGGAGCTATTTAATATAATATAATTTGGGCAGGCTGATTATATAAGCACGTACTAAAAAAATTCCTTTAACTAAATCACCCCAAGCTTATTTAATTGCTAAAGCAGTTAGATATCACTCCTATAAAGTTTTAGTATTTCTTTAGCAGGCGCGATATGGCGAGCATAAATTTTATCAATCTTTAAGCTTTAAACAACATGGTTGGAGTTTTAGCTATCAACTTTTTAGGTGATCAACTACGTACTTTATCTTATTTGTTAATTCTTAGTTTTTAAATAATACTGACTGCTAACTATCAAAACCCCCACTACCTTTAAGCTTATCGCCCTAATTGTCATAAACTAAATTTCAAAGGGATATAGTATAGTGCGCAATTTTAGAGGAAAAACAATCATTTGAGAGAAACAATAGATCTAGGTCGTTTTTGGCGGTTGGCAGCAGTCAACGTTATCTCCAATTTAATGGTGCCATTAGCAAGTTTAGTAGATATAGCCTTTTTGGGGCATCTTGCAGAAATTCATTACCTAGCTGGAGTAGCGATCGCCACGGTTTTATTTAATTATCTCTATTGGACTTTTGGTTTTTTACGGATGGCAACTACAGGTTTAACCGCTCAAGCACAAGGAAGAGGGGAAAGAGAGCAAGTTATAATAATTCTGCTGCGTAATATAGCGATCGCTTCTTTGATTGGCACGATAATTATAATTTTACAGCACCCAATTCGGGAAATAGGTTTTACTATACTTCAGGCAGAACCAGATGTAATTGAGGCTGGAAGAGCTTATTACAACGCCTTAATTTATGGCGCACCTGCAACGCTGGTTAATTTCGTTTTGTTTGGTTGGTTTTTAGGCAAAGAACAAGCAAAAGAAGTTCTTATCATCTCACTGGTCAATAAAGGTGCAAACATTATATTAGATTACTTGTTTATCGTCCGTTGGGATTTATCCAGTGGTGGTGCAGGTTTGGCAACCGCCATTAGTCAGGTAATCACCATGATAGTAGGATTATTTCTAGTAAGTCGGCAACTCCCTTGGCACACATGGGGACAATACAAAACCAGTTTATTCAAACTATCAGCTTTAAAAGCTATATTTACCCTCAATCGTGATATTCTAATCCGTACTCTAGCTCTTGTCTCCACCTTTGCCATCTTTACTAATCTCAGTGCTACTTTGGGAACTAAAATTTTAGCTGCCAATACCCTATTACTAGAAGTAGTTACCCTAGCTGCCTACTTTATCGATGGTATTGCTTTTGCAACCGAGAGTGTTGCAGGAAACCTACAAGGACAAGGAAAGGAAAAACAGTTAATACCTTTACTTAAAATAGCAGGTGGTACTAGCTTGTTGGCTGGCTTAAGTTTTGCTACTATCTTCTGCTTATTTCCCCAAGCACTATTCAATTTATTAACCAATCACTCAGCAGTAATTATGCAAGTAAGTAATAATGTCTGGTGGTTATTTCCTATTTTAGGATTTGGATCATTAGCCTATATGTTAGATGGGTATTTCCTAGGTTTAACCGCAGGTAAAATTCTACGTCAATCCACTTTAATAGCTGCTACAGTTGGTTTTGCGCCGATGGCGATCGCTGCTTGGTATTGGCAAGCTAATCATCTTCTTTGGCTAGCACTGGCTTTATTTATGGCAACCAGAAGCGTTACTTTAGGATTGAAAACCTTGGATTAATTAGGTAGTGGGTAGGGGAGACAGGAGACAGGTAGGGGGTAGTAGGTAGTAGGTAGGGGAGACTGAGTTACTAACTAAGAAGCCCAAAGCTAATAGATAACAAACAATTGTGGCAATTATCTACTTACATCCGTGGTGGGTAATTCCTAACACCATTTAAAACGCTACTGCTCGATTCAGAACTACGGGGAATCACACTAAAACTACCATCCGTTTCTAAAATTACAGCCTCAACCTCGCTCAATTGCCCAATGCCTTGATTGCGAATTGCCCCCTTAACCTCCCCAGCAGTAACCCTTTGAGAACGAAGCGCGCCGTTCAACATATTACCTTGGAAAAATAATAGGGTTGGTTCTGATTTAACTATATTTTCAATTATTGGGAAACGCACCGATGACCAAGCAACTACAAACTGAAGACAAATTAAGAGCAATAAGGCAAACAAGCCTTCAGCTAGAGGAACATCCTTAGACAGAATCAAACTGGCAAAAGTTGAACCCAAAGCCACGGTAATTATCAAATCAAAGGCATTCATCTTAGAAAGAGTACGTTTACCAGAAATTCGCAACACCGTAATTAAACCAATGTATCCCAATATACCTACTACAGCTATGCGCCAAATTCCATACCAACTTTCAAAAAACATATTAATTTCTTTAATTGCGCAGTGATATATATTATCAGTTACAACCTGATCATCCAAGTATCTCGCTGATGAAAGTCGGGTTCGGAGGCTGGATGTTGCAAACCCCAATAACTAAGCTGCTGATCCTGGTTTTCAACGACGCTAGTAATTCCTACTTCTAGGTTTTGTGTAGCGGAAATAATAGGATTTAGATCAAGTTCGAGATTAAGTTGCATCGAGTCAGTAGACTGCAAGACTGTAAAAGGAAGCGAAGTTATTACCATTTCTTCCGCCAGATCTTGACGATAATCTTTAAGATGGAAAACATTCCAATTTCCTGCGGGGGAAAGATTAAATTCCCAATAAGCTGTTGTGTCTTCCAGCCCTAAAAAGAATTCTAAACAAGTATGTTCCCAAAGATCGTATTGACGAGTTGGTGCTGTCTTAGCAGGTGGTGGGATGATGATTGTGGCTAAGTCACCTGTAAATAAATACTCTATATTTAATTGGTGATCTTGACGGGATATAGTTCCAGTAATTTCGATAGTAGGCGCGGTCTTAGAATCAAAAGGAATTAGAGCAAAATCTAGTTTTTTCATGTTAAATCTTGAATTATCTGCTTAATTAATCTTGATTGCTGTTCAATACTTGCAGTTAATTTAAATTGAACCAAAGCTCTGGCTAAATTATGTTCAGGATGAGCAACTTTAAAATAAATATTACCTGCTAAATAATCAGTAAAAAATCGCAAACCCAATTCAAAAGCTAACAGACGAATAGCAGGGTAGATATATTGATAATCATTAACTGTTAAAAAATCTTGAGAGACGGCTAAATAACCTTGCATGATAGCTTGAGCAAGTTCAGGTTCAAAAGTAACTTGTTCCCAATTTTCGGTTTCCTCAGACAAAAGATTACAACCCGATCGCAAACAATCACCTAAATCATAATGAATTAAACCAGGTTTTACCGTATCTAAGTCTATCATTGCCACCGCCTGTTGTGTTTGGCAATCGAGCATAATATTATTAATTTTAGGATCACCGTGGATAATTCTTTGCGGTAGTGTTCCTGTTTCTTTAGCAGTTTCTAAAATATAAGGTAAATCAGGGCGATCGCTGATAAACTTATGACAGTAATTAACTTCAGGGGATGAGTTGCAGTTACTATTGGCAACCACTTGTTGATAATGCTTTAAATAACCTGGGGTGATATGAAACCCTACTAAAGTATCAGCTAGTTTTTCAATAGGCAGATCATTAATTAAATAATGAAATTTACCCAGGGCGTAACCTATTTCCTGTCCATGTTGGATATTTTTAATAGTGTCAAAAGATTGAGAATTGGGAATAAAACTCATAGCCCGCCAAAAAGATCCATCCTCCCCCAGATAATGGTGCTGTTGCTGAGGAGTTAATAACACTTGAGGCATTAACCAAGGGCGATCGTCTTGTGAATTAGATAACTTTTGCTTAATATAATCTAAAAGAATACAAATATTATTCATCACCAATTCAGGTTGAGAAAATACCGTTGTATTTAAAGATTGCAAAATAAATGATGGTTGGTTATCCAGTTGAACCAAGAAAGTATTATTAATATTGCCATTACCATAAGGTTGAATATCAATAATCGTACTATTTATTGAAAATTGCCCAGCAACCTCTCGCAAACTCGGCGACTTGTCTGCCATTTCCCTCCTATGATAATTTTTAGACCATTTTATTCATAACAATATTAGAACGTTTTTTTACTACTAGCTTTTAGGTTTTGATATTTTAGCTTTTATCTTCTTAGCTTCCTACCTACTACCCAAACCCCCACTACCTACTATCGTCACGTTCGCGCTTTGGCGACCTCAAGAGCGTGCGTGACGACGCTTTCCGCGCCTACTACCTCCCCCCTCCCCTCTCCTGTCTCCACTACCGCTAACTAATTAGACGATCTATATAAACTAATCAAAAAACTAACGAAATAAGCCTTAATATAAAAAAAACTAAGTTTGGAAATACCTTCTTATATGTACACATCGAATAAGTATTGTTGAGGAGTTAGGTGCATGGATGTATCTACCAGGGTTAATGGGGTACTAAGTCCTGGTGCTGTTTTAGCAGGTGGTGAATATCTGATTAAGCAACCCCTAGGACAAGGAGGTTTTGGCATTACCTACAAGGGCGTAGACACAAGGTTAAATCGTCCCGTAGCTGTAAAAGAATTTTTTCCCGAAGGTTGTTGGCGAGAGGGTGCAACTGTAGTCTCAGCAGGAAGATGGAATTCTGATACTTATAGTAATGCCAAGCAAAAGTTTTTAGTGGAAGGTCAAACTTTAGGACAGTTTAATCATCCTGGTATTGTACAAGTGTTTTACTACTTTGAAGAAAACAATACCGCTTATATGGTGATGGAATATCTAAAGGGAATAACCCTAGCAGAATTGCTCAAACAGCGTCAGGGTAAGTTGAGTGAAAAAAATGCCTTGATGTATATTTGTAAGGTGGCAGAAGCTTTAGAAGTTTTACACCAAGCCCAATACTTACATCGAGATATCAAGCCAGATAACATTATGCTAGCCAATGATGGCAGAGTAGTTTTAATTGATTTTGGTGCAGCTAGAGACTTTGCCAGTGATAGTACCACGCGCTACACTACTATGTTAACCCCAGGATATGCCCCTTTAGAGCAATATGGACGTGCTTTAAAGTATGGAGCTTTTACAGATATTTATGCCTTGGGTTCAACTTTATATCATGTGTTAACGGGGTTTGCCCCTGTCTCCGCAATTGAAAGAGCAGCAGGAGTGGCATTACCAAAAGTTAAAGAAATTGCGCCCCAGATTAGTCTTCATGTGAGTGAGGCAATATCCAAAGCGATGATTATGGACGTAGATAAGCGCATCCATTCAGTAAGGGAATTTTTAACTTTATTGCATTTAGATATTACTCAATTGCCAACTTCCATTGAGCAAACTAAATTTTATTATGCAGTTAAAGATCCTTGGAATGCCTTCACTCCACCAGAGATAAATTCTAAACCCAAATCGCCAAATAATAATACAAATCAATGGTTTTAAAGTCCATGCAACTAGAACAAATTAAAATTACCATGTTGGGTACAACTGGGGCTGGCAAAACCAGTTATTTATTAGGAATGTATGCTGTTATGCAAACAGGTATCCAAGGATTTACCTTAGCAGCCAAAGATATGGACTTAGATTTAGAATTAACCCAAAGATGGGAAAAATTAATTTGTCTGCAAGGAGAAGATCGTTGGCCGACTCCCAACGCAGCAGCAATGGAGTATTATGGTTTTGACTTTAGTTATGGTTTTCGTCCTATTATTGGCTTTGAATGGCTAGATTATCGTGGTTTAGCCCTCAGCGATCGCTCTACAGAGCAAGATGTTACAGATTTGGTTCAGTATCTTAAGTCCTCTCAATGTCTATTTTTGTGTATTTCTGGCGAATACCTAACTCACGAAATTACCCCAGGGACAGTGCGCGATCTTAAAAGCGATCGCATGAATCAGTTTATTCAGCAATACGTTAGTACTCAAAAACAGCCCAATCCTCAAAATCCCTTCCCTGTAGCAATTGTGATTACTAAATATGATTTGTGTCACCATCGAGACAGAAATGAAATTATTGCCGATGTTAAAAAACTATTTCAAGCCTTGTTTACTCCCAATTCAGGGTGGCTAGTAATGATTTGTCCTGTAAGCCTGGGTAGAGAATTATGTAACGATCTCGATAATGCCAAAATTGTACCTGTGAATGTCCATTTACCTGTAGTTTTTGCTGTATATGCCCAGTTAAGAGCCTACGGAATCAGACTAAAAGCCCAACGTGAGCGAAGAAATCAAGCGATCGACACCATTAAGCAAAGAAATCCTTTAATTCAAATCTTCAAAAACTCGCAATTACAGGCACATTTTAGTCAACTTAAACTTTGCGAAACCGAAATTACCGCTATTGAAGAAAATATGAAGTTGCTATCCCAAGAATTACAACAAGCTTCTTTATATTTTAGTGGTAGTGAGGTGACAGCAGATGTCTAGACAACAATGGGCTGCAATTGTTTACGGACGCAGTTATCATTTAGATTTTCGCTTTATTACCATTCCCCATAACTTTACAGAAAAAGATCTAACCTGGGCATTACAACATATCTTATCCACAACTCACCAAGCGCGTCATCTTTGTGATCATCCCCGTTGGTCATTATTTAAAAATAATCTTTATTGTGTCGTTGGTGTAACTTGTATGGTGCGAGATTTAATCTCAGAAGTTAAAGCCAAAGATGATCAAGGTAGACCTTTATATGTTTTCCTCGGTTATGCTACTCCCCTACAAAGTGAGCAAACCTTATTAGATATTCCTCCCTATACAGGAAATCAGCTAGCAAATTTTGAGCCATTGTATCAACAAGTTGAAAAAGTTTGGCTAGTCAAAGATTATCAAGCCAACAGTAAAAACCCTTCTAAAAGTCAATATCAAGCTGTAACATCTTTTATCAAGCTAAATCAAGATCTGCAAAATAACTATACTTGCCAATTAAATCATCAAGATAAACACCCCGATAAAACTTATCTTTGGTCAAATACCCATAAGCAGAATAATCAACTCTGGCTTGCATCCGCTCAATGTTCTCAAGCTACCTCTATCTGTCTTAATATTAAAGATAAATCATTACCAGCTAGCCCTTTTCTCAATCAAACTGTTAGCCAATTAGAGCAATTTACGATTAGACAAAGAATACCAACCTCTAACAAAGCTTTAGATCAATTACCAAAATCCAGCTTATCCTTATCTCAGAAGATTTCGACTCGTGCGCAGGAAGATATTAATGTAACCTTGCAACAAGCTGCCAAAGTAACAGCAGCCAGCCAAGAATTAATTAACAACTTGAGTAATTGGTCTCATCAACCAGATCACAAACATCCCCACACTCATCCATCTGAGCTTGAAAGCTTCGGTTTTAAAACTAAAAATACCGCTACGAATCAAACTGAAGAAGATTGGTTTTAAATTTATTTTAGCTTTTAGCTCCTGACTCCTGTCTCCTAACTCATAACTACCATTCACGCCATATTGTGCGGACAATAACCTAACCTTTCCACTATTTGATCGCGAAAAATTTCAATTTCTTCCCTTTCAGGTTTACCACAAGTTACAACTACTACCTGATAAAGATTCATAATCTTAGTTGGTGATTCTCCTGCTTCCAACTTCTCTATCACTTCACTAATTTTCGCAGAAGGTTGATAAACAATACCCATTTCCTGCCAAAAAGCTTGTATATTTCGAGTCAAATCTAAGGCAAGATGAGAATTAAATTTAGCTTTTACCAGCCAACAATCAATGAGATTAATGACTATTACAGATTCTAATTTCGATTGATAGTTATTGCGTAAATGTTCAATAATTTTCAGAGTAATGCTAGCATTAGCAAAGGAATAAAGATACTCGGTGCAAGGTTTCATGGTTTTCTACTAGGCTATTTCTAGCCAATCAAATACATAATCTAGTTGGTGAGTACTAAGCAGTCCATATTGCCACAAAATTATAGGTAAGGTGTGTGGCTCGATAATCTCAGTCTTTTGCGCTAAGGAAATCGCATCAGCAGATACCTCCAGATCTGATTGTAAAAAATTGATTAATTGCTCCAACATTTGAAATATCTAAAAATTGTCTCAAGATATGGATTACTATTATCAATTAAATTTAGATGAGCAATTTGAGGAAGTTGTGAAGAATCAGTGATAATAGAGATATTTATCTTAACTGTTTGATTGTAAATTCTAATACTTAGGCAGAAATTAGCCAGTGGATATTGATCAGTGTTTACAACCTAATCCGATAACTGTCACCCCAGAAACTTTGCTATCTGAGGCGATCGCTTTGATGGCTTTAGAACAATCAAAGGATTTACCTGCCTGTATTTTAATCGTAGAAGTAACTAAAATTTTGGGTATCCTAACTGCAAGGGATGTGGTGAGATTGTTAGCTTTAAAAGTAAACTTTGAAACTACCACCATTGGGACAGTTATGACTTGTCCAGTGATTACTCTACAAAACAGTTTAGTCTGTGAACAGGAATATATTTTATCATTACTGCAACAACACAATATTAGCTTTTTACCGATTGTTAAGGGTGAGCAACAAATATTAGGCATCCTAGATACTAAAAGTTTATTTCAAGCTTGGGAAACTACCCCCCTTCAACAGCGACAGGTTTGGAATCAATTAAAACATCAGTATCAACAAACTAAATTACTGGCAGAAATTACCCGTAAAATTCGGATGTCAATTAACCTCGATGATATCTTACAAACTGCCGTTAAAGAGGTACAAAATTTATTAGCTTGCGATCGCGTTTTAATTGTCAAAGTTCGCTTTAATAGTACTGCTATACCAATTAGTGAGGCAATAGTACCTAATTTACCCTCAATGTTAGGGTATGAAATTACTGATCCTTTGTTAATTGGAGATAATTTAGCTAAATATCATCAGGGAGAATTTTTAGCTATTAGTGATCTAACCTTAGCGGGAATTGCGCTAGAAATTCAAACACTATTAAAGCAATTTGAAATTAAAGCCAAGTTAGTTGTCCCAATTTTGTCTCAAACTGAATTAAAGGCTCTTTTAGTTGTGCATCAGTGTCGCAGCCCCAGATCGTGGCAAAGCAAGGAGATCGAGTTATTACAACAGCTAGCGGATCAAATTGGTGTGGCATTATCCCAGGCTCAATTACTCAATCATCTAGAAGAACTTGTTTTAGAACGTACTATTGAATTGACAACCACCAATCAACTTTTAGAAGCAGAAATATTAGAGCGCAAGCAAACAGAAATAGCTTTACGGGAAAATCAGCAAAAGTTAACAGGTATTTTAGATCACGCGGACGAAGCAATTATTACTATTAATGAACAGCAGCAAATTCAATTATTCAATCAAGGTGCAGAAAAAATCTTTGGTTATCAAGTCCACGAAATAATTGGCAAACCTTTAGACATCCTCCTACCAGATACTTATCACCAGATACATCGTCAGCACGTCAATCAATTTAATCAATCACCAGATAAAGCCCACGTTATGACAGAACGCAACTGTAATATATATGGTAGGCGTAAAAATGGTGCAGAATTTCCCGCCGAAGCTTCAATTGCCAAGTTGCAAACCAGTGAGGGAGTCTTGCTAACAGTAATGCTCAAAGATATTACCGAAAGACAACAGTCCGCAGCCAAATTACAAGCATCTAAAACATTACTCGCTAAAGCTGAAAAAATTGCCAAAATTGGGAGTTGGGAATATAACCCTGCAACTCAACAATTAACTTGGTCGGAAGAATTATATGAGATTTTAGATTTTCCCCAAATGCAGAACCTACCTACTTGTGCTGCAGTTGTGGCTCGTATCCATCCAGAAGACTATCTAATGGTTAAAAAAGCTCTAAAACAAGGACATCGTGAGGGGAAGGCGTGGCAATTTACCTATCGCTGGATCTTAGAAGATGAGCAGGTAAAATATTTAGAAAGCCGAGGTGAACCTACTTTAGATAGCGAAGGAAAAGTTATTAAGGTTTGGGGGACAGTTATGGATATTAGCGATCGCATTCGGGCGGAGAAGTCTGTCCAACGTAGCGAAGAACAGTTAAGGTTAATCACTGATGCTTTACCTATTTTGATTGCCTATATAGATAATCATAAGCGTTACCGCTATATCAATCGTACCTATGAAACTTGGTTTGGTAGACCACGCTCAACTTTACTCGGACTGCATATTCAAGAGGTGGTAGGGTTGGATAACTATCGTCATATGTTGCCATATATTGAAACAGTCTTAGCTGGTAGACCTGTCATCTATGAAAATCAAGCCACGGATGAAGATGGTAATTGCTATTGGATCTGTGGTACTTATATTCCCAATTTTGATTCCCAAGGGGCAGTTAAAGGCTTTTTCTCAATGGTAGATGATATTACCGAGCGCAAAGAAATTGAACGACTAAAAAGCGAATTTATTTCTGTTGCTAGTCATGAAATGCGTACCCCCCTAACTTCTATTCATGGTGTGCTGGAATTACTTTGTGCTGGTCGTTTGGGTCATCTGACCTCTTCAGGGCAAACAATGGCAAATATAGCCTTGAAAAATAGCGATCGCTTAGTACGTTTGGTTAATGATCTCCTAGATTTAGAACGCATGACCTCGGGTAGAGATAAAATTGTAAAATCCGCCTGCGACAGTCTTGAATTAATTAATCAGGCGATCGAAACCTTACAATCCCAAGCTCAACAACAACAGATTATCCTCGAAACTCAACCACAATCTTTCAAATTATTTGCCGAGCGCGATCGCATTGTGCAAACTTTAATTAATCTTATCAATAATGCGATTAAGTTTTCTGAACCTAATGATCATGTCTGGGTAACTGCTCAACAACGTCAGACAGATATTTTATTTACAGTTAAAGATCAAGGTCGGGGTATTCCCAAAGGTAAAATAGATACTATCTTTGAGCGATTTCAACAGGTTGATGCCTCAGATTCTAGAGATAAAGGTGGCACAGGTTTAGGTTTGGCTATTTGCCGTCAAATCGTTGAACAACATCAAGGTAAAATCTGGGTAGAAAGTGTCTACGGTCAAGGATGTACTTTTTACTTTACAATACCCCAACAATAAGAATAATTAAATATATAGTTAAAGATGCCTGAAAAATTGCTCAAATGCTAAATAGCATAATGTTAAAACTCAGGAGTTTTGTCTAACACATTTAATACTGAATTTGAGGGAGGAAAGTCTAGCCTGGTATATTTATACTTTAATCCTATGAATTGCAAACGTATTTTATTTATTGACGACGAAGAAGATATTAGAATCTTGGCAAGCTTTTGTTTAGAATCAGAAGCAGGTTGGGAAGTAATTAGTGCCTCCAATGCCTTAGAAGGTATTGCGATCGCTGAAAATATACAACCCGATGCTATCTTGCTAGATGCGATGATGCCAGAAATAGACGGGTTAGAAACCTTAGCTCAACTAAGACTTAACCCTAAAACTAAGCATATTCCCACTATTTTTATTACCGCTAAATCCCAAGCCAGCGATCGCCGTCGATTTTATAGTGCAGGTGCTAAAGGCGTAATTAACAAACCTTTTGATTCCCTAACTTTGGCAAGTCAGATTTCTGGGTTTCTCGGTTGGCACGTGGATTAATAAAAGTTAATTTTTTTTGGCTGCATTGGCTGGTTTTTCGATTACATTAACTCGATGTGTAATCATTGTTATTCCATCACCTCGGACGACAATTGCGGATAACCAATTACTATCAGGTAGTAAAGAGGCGGTGGCGGTTTTAAAAATTCCTCCTGCTGGCAATGGCTCTAATTCTAAAGCTGTGGGGTTTAAATAAAGGTTACTAGCAGTCTTTTCTTCTTGCACTGCTCCAAGTAAAATATTCCTGTCTAAAGGCTGCTCGACAACTACATCAAAATTATATTTTTCTCCTGTATTTACCGTTTCTGGTGCAATTACTTGTACTTGCGGTGGATTTTCTCCCGATGTTAATTGGGATTTTTCACTCAATATTTCTTGTCTAATTAGTTTTTGCTGTTGAAAATATTGCCGAGATTTAATGGTGGAATTTAAGCGGATCATTCTTCCCTGACTGTTTTGCACCCCAGTAATATTTGTAGTCGTCTGTGCTACCAATTTCTCACCTTCATTTGACCAGGAATCAATAGTAGTCGTATACTTTAGTTGAGGATAATCTTGCCACATCTGTTTGATGGCTTCACTTAAGGAATCTGAGGTTAAACCATCGTTATTAGTAAAGTCGGGACTATAATACTCCAGCATCCCAGAGAGATTTTTTTCATTGGCAGATGCTTCGATCGCTGCAATAGTTTCTTTTAATTCCACTGGTGCGGTGGCTGCACTTTCTGCTTGAACTATTTTAGTTAAACCACCTGAAATTGAAAAACTGATTAGAAAAATAGCCGTAAATCTTTTCATAGATGTGATTTTATTTAATTTATTGTACATACCTGGAATGGGAATGGTTTTTTCTGCTTCTCTAATTCCCATATCATCTTATCCTTAACCCCAAGCTCTGCAAATCTTTATTCGATCTTTAATTGTTGGCATAAATAAGCAACTGACAATAAAATAGTAAAGAAAGTAAAAAACTCGATAAGACTTTTAATTATTAGTGTCTTTCTAAAGAGTTACATGGTTACATTAAACCTAAGCACTTAAATATCATAGTTTTAGGTTAAATCTTGCAAAAAATTAATAATTAACAACTTTTTTTGTTACCCCCTAAATATGAATGAAAGCTATTGTAGCAAACGTCCTCTTGGGTGGCATATTTGGCTGTCTGAGTTGGGCTAATTCAGCAGAGGCTCATACTCTGAGCGTTAGTCAACCTGCATCAATTATCTCCTTCAAATTTTCACCAGAAAAGTTGCCAGTGATGCCAAAGTTGGCAGACTTTTTATCAGATATATTAAAGGTAGATAAATTAAAAATTGAACCAGAGAAACAATATATTTGGCGTGATAACTTAGATTATCAGATAATTCCTCAACAGGAAAACTTTGACCTGGGCAAGGGGTATTATATATATGAAAAAGACAAAAGTAAAATTATTTTAGGTTTACAAGATACATTTTGGTCAACTGAAAAAAAACAGCAATATTGGGGGATAACTACAATAAGACAGTGGGGTAAAAATAGTGATATAAAAGTTAATTTATCTAGGTTAAATTATCTAAAGTCAGCACCAATTTTAGCTGCGGGTAGTTCAGCTTTAACAATTTCGGGAGGAGGAGAAAAAAACCTGACTAAAAGATCAGATTATACCCAAGAAATAAAACAATTGCGTGGTGGGATTACCTATCATCGGGGCATAGTCAAGCAGGTAACTATGGGAGTAGGGGTGATTTACGACGATTTCCTAACAGCTTTTACCCAATTAACCTACAAAAGTGATCGCTTGCCCATTGAAACGACACTTTCTTTATTGGCTAAAGATTCTCAAGTAAACTTTTACTCTCATATTCGTTATAAACCAACCCAAAATATAATTTTAAACTATTACTACAATCAGCAAAAAAAACAGCAGTTTGATTTTAGTTGGAAGGTAATTTCAGGTTTAACTTTTACCGCCAAAGGTAATACTAAAAATGATTCACTAACCACAGGTGTCAAAGTAGCAATAAATAATCCATATCTAAATATTTCTGCTAATGCTGCTGTAGATAATAACAATAATGTCCAGTGGAATTTAAAGTCGCAGATTGGCTCTTTACAATTAATCTATAACAGTACCCAGCAACAAAGAACTTCTGAACTAAATATTAAGCTAATCAATTCTCAAACATTAAAAATACAATGTGTTGCTTTCATCAAATATGACGATCAAATCATACCTAATCAGCAAGACTTTACAGTTTGGGGTGGTAAATTCCAATCAATTAATAAAAAAGATCACCAATGGTCTGTAGAATTAGGAATAGGTTCTGGTTCTTATGGTCAAGGATTAATTGCCAGTGGTTATATTGCCCTCAAACCAAACTTAGATCTTCGGCTAACTTATCAAGGCATATCAGCGATTTCTGATGAAACTAAGTTTAAACTACAATTAAAATCCAAAAACCACCACAATAATTATCCCACGAGCGAAAATAGCTGACAATTTTCCAATACCACGCACCATGTCAGTTAAAATAATTTAATGACTAGAGAACTACAAAAACCATGAAATTTCAATATATTCGTAATAGCGATGAAATTTATCGTCAATCCTTTGCTATTATTCGCGAAACTGCCAATTTAGCCAATATAACCCCAGATCAAGCTCAAATAGTGGTGCGTTTAATTCATGCCTGTGGGATGGTAGATATAGTTAAAGATATCGAGGCAACAGAGAAGGCTGTAACCATTGGAAGAAAAGCGTTAGCAGCAGGGGCAAAAATACTCTGTGATTCCCAGATGGTAGCAAATGGCATTACCCGTAGTCGTCTAGCTGCCAATAACCCAATAATTTGTACCCTCCAAGATCCTCAAGTACCAGAAATTGCTCGTAAAATAAATAATACTCGATCCGCAGCAGCGTTAGAATTGTGGAGAGAACATCTAGAAGGTGCTGTAATTGCCATAGGAAATGCACCTACAGCCTTATTTCACCTACTCGAAATGTTAGAAGCAGGTGCGCCTAAACCAGCCTTAATTTTGGGTTTTCCTGTGGGTTTTGTTGGTGCTGCCGAATCAAAAACTGCTTTAGCCACAGATAGTTGCAATGTACCTTTTATAACTTTACACGGTAGACGTGGGGGAAGTGCGATCGCAGTAGCTGCAATCAACGCGCTAGCGACGGAAAAAGAAATATGACAGAATCTGTAGGTAGTCTTTACGGTTTGGGTATAGGACCTGGAGACCCTGAATTAATTACAGTTAAAGCTTTACGATTATTGCGCTCGGCTGATATAGTTGCATATCCAGTTGCTGATCGAAACAAGGAAGGTTTTGCCTATTCGATTGTGAAAGGATATCTTACACCAGAACAAACCCAAGTTCCTCTTTATTTCCCTTTTAAACTAGAGCAGTCTTCCCAACCATATTACGACCTAGCAGCCCAAACTCTCGCCCAATACCTAGAGATAGGATGGAATGTAGCGGTGCTATGTGAAGGTGATCCCTTTTTCTATGGGACGTTTATGTATATTTATGAGCGTTTATCATCTCAGTTTCCCACCGAGGTAGTACCTGGAATTTCTTCGATCATGGCGAGTGCTGCTGCTTTGGGAGTACCTTTAACCTATCGCAATGATGTTTATCTAGTGCTATCGGCGATTTTACCAGCATCGGTTTTAAAAGCTAAATTGGCGGTTGCTGATGCTGCGGTAATTATCAAGCTAGGAAGACATTTTAGTAAAGTAGTAGAAGTATTACAAGAATTAGGACTATATGAGCGAGCTAAATATATCGAAAACGCCACCACATCCGAGCAAAGAATTATCGCGATCGCTGATGTTAATATTCAAGAAGTTCCCTATTTTTCCATGATTATTATACCCAGTCAGTGGCAAGGATCTAATATAGATGAAATATAGGCAAGAATGATTAAATAGCTATAAGCTTATTGTCCCCTCAGGACGAGGATCTAGGCTCTAGGTCTGATCCGAGTCTGAGACAAGGGTTTAAAAAGAAGCTTATTTGTAGGAGGGGTTCAATCCCCTGTCTTTAAAAAGCGTGCCTTCGGCGTGCCTAATACAAGCGTGCCTATGAATAGTTATTAAGGGTTTATAGCAAACATTTGGGTCTTCAATAAATGCGAATTTTGATTTTAGGTGGTACAGAAGAAGCATCCCAATTAGCGATCAAAGCTTCAGCTATATCTGGAATAGAAGTAATAACTTCCTTAGCAGGCAGAACTATTGAACCTAAAAAAATTGCCACAAGATCGAGGATAGGGGGTTTTGGTGGGGCTTGTGGATTAGTAAAATATCTACAAGATAATAAAATTGATCGCCTTATCGATGCGACCCATCCTTTTGCTACTCAAATTTCCCATAATGCAGCCATTGCAGCTAAAGTTTGCCATCTTCCCCATTTAATTTTAACCCGTCGACCCTGGCAACCAACAAAGAGCGATCGCTGGATAGAAGTATCGGATCTAAAAGCTGCTGCGGATATACTTCCCACTGTTGCTCAACGAGTCTTTTTAACTATTGGTAGACAAGAATTAGCTACTTTTACTCACTTAAAAGATCTTTGGTTTTTGATGCGTATGATCGACCATCCCCAAATAGATGCAGCTATCCCTAACGGTAAAGTAATACTACAGAAAGGGCCGTTTTCCTTAGTAGAAGAAGAACAATTATTAATTAAATACCAAATTGAGGCTATTGTTAGCAAAAATAGTGGTGGTGAGGCGACTTATGCCAAAATACTGGCTGCACGGGCATTAAACTTACCTGTGATTATGGTACAACGTCCCTTATTAGCAACGGGGAAAAGCGTTAGTGATGTTGAAAGTGCTTTAAACTGGATTTCCCACTAGACATAATTTAGATTTTACACAATATCCGCAACTTAACAGTGGCAGTTAGATAAACAGACAAAAGTTATTAAATTGATTGTCCAGTCTTCATCTTTTAGTTTTTTCTCGAAGGCGTGCAAAATTTCAGGATCATCATAATCTTCAAACTTTTAAACTAAAGATTCTCAATCACCATTTAATAAGATAAGAGCCATTAAGTTACAGCCGTTTTTAGTTGAATAGACTGCGTATTCAATTAACTAGTTCGTAGCTATTAGCTATATAGTTATTAGCCTTTAGCTTACTACCTACTACCTACATTGTCCCCTTGTGGGATTTGCTTTATCTTATCCTTTAGGGCTACCCACTACCTCCTGTCTTCTGTCTTCAGGAGTGCATATGCGAAGCGGTATCCTTGATTGATTCGCTCAAGGCATGGAGACCGTACCGTTAGCACAGCACCGCTCCTGTCTCCCAACTCCTATATTTGTCGCCAAACTAATAAAGTTAGGACGGGTTTTTAGAATTATCGCTATAAAAATCTGAGATAGTCGTAAGTATTTTATTGATAGCTATTGTATTGATGCTGCTTATATTCCACAACAAAAGCAGGTGCATAAGTTCTTCGCTTCACACCGTATTTTAAAGCAATAGTTTGTTTAACACTGCTTCAAAGCAATATTAAAGTAGGAGATATAAAGTGAGTTGGACTTGGGAACTTTATCAAAATATTAATGGAGAAATACCAAAAGAGTTGTTGGCTTTTTTCATTCGACTTATATCAGATGAAGAAAAGCTCAATAATTCCCTAAAACCAATTGTTAGTGCAGCAGAAAGTAAGCGTCTCCAAATTAATCTCAGGTATTTGAGAAATTCATCGCAGGAATTACAGTAGCATCCATGACCTTTGAGGGACATTTAGGAGCTAATATTTTTCGCCCTAGTACCCCAGGCGACACAGAATATAGAATTATTTTCAAATTTGACCGTAAAAGCAATCTAGAACGTTGGCAAAAATCAGAATGTTGTCGTCAATGGTTAGCTCGTGGAGATAGTCTAATTTTAGTACAACCAGTAGTTGAAGTAATTACAGGTTTAGAAACTTGGTTCACCATAGCCTTATCTAAACCAATTGTGCTACCACCACGGCATAAAATGGCTGTAGTAACTTTTTTAGCTATTTTTCCCCTAATTCAACTAGTAAATTTCGCGATCGCGCCTCTTTTAAAGTCATTTGCACCATTATTTGGCAGTTTTTTGTTAACCGCCTTAATTGTCTTGCTTATGACATACATAGTTATGCCTCGGATGACCAAGCTTTTTACCAGGTGACTTGATCCACAAACCAAAAAAAGAAACAAAAATTAGTCTCAATTCCCGTATCAAACAGCACCGACAAAGAAATTACTTAAGTTGTAATCTGTTGAGAAAACAGGGCAAAAATTTTTTTGTTTGTTCCTTACCTGTTGATCGTTAATTTATGACTACCCTAAACTTGAGTCTGGTTCAAAATACTGCTGCAAGCAAACCTAAGACTAATAGCTATTCAGAGTTAAATGATTTTCTAGATATCTTACAAAACCTAATTCGAGAACCCTCTGTAGTCGGGTGCGAAGAATCTTTTTTTCGCGTGCTTCGCCGAGAATTAGAAGAAATTAATTTAAAAGTAGAATACTATTATGGCGTTCTGGTGGTTCAAGGAAACAAACCCCACGATTTAATTATCTCCGCCCATATAGACCGTCACGGCTTACTTTGCACTGGAGCAAATGAATTTCAGTATGCAGCGTTTATTTCCAGTAACCGAGGGGATTTAACAGGGGATTCTGTTTCTGAACAGATGATGAACACCATAGAAAATCGCTTTGGGGGACAGCAAGTACAAGCTCATCTTCCCTACACAGGCACTTATTTAGGTCAAGGATACATTACTAACTCCTATATTTGCCCTGTAAGAAATAACTTGATTTTTGAATTAGATGGCTTAGACTTCTTGCAACCAGGAACACCAGTATCATTTTTAGACCGCTTAAAAATAGAAAACGATTGTATTTCTGCTCAAATAGATAATGTAGTTAGTGCAGCAATGATCATTCACTTGTTTCGTTGTGGTTTTCAAGGTACAGCTTTATTTACCGCTCAAGAAGAAGCAGGCAAAAGTTGGCGTTATGCTCTCTCTTGGTTTCAGCGTCAACGCTTAAGTACTCAACGGCTTTTGGTGTTAGATACTAGCCCTTACCCTAATCGTCAAGCAGCCGAACAACAACAAGTAGTATTGCGTCGCCGAGATGCTAGTGGTTGTTTTGCTACAGAATTAACTAACGAGTTAGCCCAAAAATGTGATGCAATGGGAATCACTTATTCCTATAAAGATGCTTATATTGAAGCTCAAAACAAAGAACACAACAAGTCTTATTCTTTGGGGAGAACAGAATTAGGTCGATTAGTCACAGCAACCAACGGACAAATAAATGGTACTACTTTACAAATTCCCACTACGGAGTACCATACCCCTAATGAAACTGCTGCTTTGTCCTCTATTAGTGCGATTAGGCAATTACTACTGTCTTATGTACTTTAAAAAAAGCTCAAACTTGATTCCGTAAGCACTACTTAGGTTTTTACTCATCTGGATCAACTTTTCTGTAGTTTAAGTATCGGTTGTTTTAGAAGAATTAGAGGCAAGATTTGCTTCAACTCCGTAGGCTTGAGTAAGGTACTGACTGAATTTAATTAAGCGATCGCTATAGCTAATTCAATTATCTTAAATTTATATCTTATCCGAGAGATTTAATCCCTTATGGTGGCAATCCGCCCCATCCTTAATGGGCAAATCAAGCACGAATTGCTTTACAGTTTGTCATAAATTACGAAGAAGGCGGAGAAAATTATATTTTACACGGAGATACAACCTCAGAAGCTTTTCTTTCTCAAATAATCGGTGCAGAACCCTTACCAGGGACTAGGCACATGAATATTGAATCGATGTATAAATATGGTAGTCGTGCAGGTTTTTGGCGACTTGATCGTTTATTTGTTGGGCGAGGTATACCTGTCAAAGGTAGTGCCAATCATGCAGGTACAACACCCATCCACCTACGCCAAGATGCTTAGAGTGGCTGCTGCTAAAGTGGTATTAGCTGTTAACCAAATTGCCAATACTCCAGGGCAACAGGTGGCTACTGTAGGTAAGATGAAGGTTTTTCCTAATGCTGCTAATGTCGTACCTGGGGAGGTTGAGATGAGCTTAGATATTCGAGATTTATCTGATTTACACATTGATAGTTTACTCAGTCAACTACGATTAAATTTAGAAGAAATTGCCACAGAAACAAAAACTCAGATTTATCTTACTTCTTGCTTATCTAACCAACCTGCTTTAGCGAAAACTCATATTAAAGGCGCGATCGCCTCTGTTTGCCAAGATTTAGAATTAAGTTATACCCACCTCCCTAGCAGTGCCAGTCATGATGCTCAGGAATTAGCGCAAATTACCGATATGGGGATGATTTTTGTCCCCAGTAAACTAGGAGTTTCTCATGATGCGACAAAATATACTTCGCCAGATCAATGTATTCAAGGAGCAAATATTTTATTAAAAACCTTATGGGAATTAGATATGTTCTACAGTAAGATGCAAGGCTTTATAGGTTAAATTGGGTTTAATGGCAATCATTTATTTTACGCTTTAAAACCATTAAATTAGTAAGTACAGTTTATCAGATAAGGATCATCCGATTTGAATTCCTCTTTAAGGTCAATTCCTAGAGCCAAATCTCTACAAGAACAAACTTATTTAGCATTACGAGCCAGCATTTTATCTGGGGAAATTCTTCCTGGAGAGAAATTAGTAGAAACTCAACTAGCTAAAAAATTAGAAGTAAGTAGAACCCCTATCCGCGAAGCAATTAGACAATTACAAAGGGAAAATTTATTAACTGCCGACACAAGCGGTGGTGTTAAAGTAACGGTGATTTCTGCAATTGATGCTGAACAACTTTATGATTGTCGTATTGCTTTGGAGGAATTGGCTGTTAGAGAAGCCTGCACTCAAGCAACCTTAGCACAAATTCAGAAAATTAATAAGTGGGTTCGTTTAGCAGAACAATTATTAGAAAGCGGATTTCAGGAAAAAAGTGCCGAAATGCTAGAAATAGATTATCAATTCTATTTGGCAATTGTGGAAAGTAGCAGTAATAAATGGTTGATTTATTTGCTCGATCAAGTGTTTGACAAAATGAAATTACTCAGAGTGCAGACGACTAAAAGTAACCGCAGAGTCTTAGAAATTCGAGAAGAACATAGTCAAGTAGCTCAAGCGATCGCCAAAAGAGATACGGAAACGGCTGTGCAATTGATCCGCACCCACTTATTAGCCAGTAAAGAGCGAGTAATTTAAGAACTACAAAATATTACTGCGTGATATATGTAAGTTGAGACAAATTAATTATCAATTATTGAATAAGGTTTGATTAGGACTCTGGCGAGCGCCTAAAGCGTTTTCCCAGTTGGAATGATAGATATTACCAATGGGTTGAGAAATAAAATGACAGCGACACCATCTACATTCAATACCGATTTACCAGTTTGACAAGAGCGATCGCTCTTAAGGATAATTTGATTTTAGAGGAAACAAGGGATTGATCGCTTCAAAGAATTCTCAGTCAGTTGTACTCATGTTAGGCAATTCTTGTTTTACCGCATTAATCCATAAATAAACACTATCAGGTAGTTCTTGGCGCAAAGCTGCACTAAAAGACACATTACGGCGATTTAATTCTAAACATTGAGATAAATAGCGATCGCTCTCCCTATTACTCCGATTTTAGCTACGAAAACTATATAGCTGAATCTGAGTCATCTACAATAATTTTTAATAGGAATTATTTGCATTAAATTATAAAAGCAGGTAAAGTGAAGATCGCCGAATATAATAGAAAGCCATTGATAGATAGAAGTGTTTGACCGTTGGTCTAAAAGCAATAAGCTCCAGGTACTTCTAGATAATCATTTTAAAAAATGAATAAAATTATCAATAAATATACATCAGTAATCCAGCTATTGAGCGATCGCGCAGTCAAACAACCTAACGCTACTGCTTTTACCTTTTTAGAAGATGGAGAAAACAGAGAAACGACAGTTACATATCAACAGTTAGATCTGCGTAGTCGGCAAATTGCAACAAAACTACAAGCCCTAGGGTTAGAGGGAGAAAGAGCCTTATTACTTTATCCTTCAGGGTTAGATTATTTAGCAGCCTTTTTTGGTTGTTTATACGCAGGAGTAATAGCTGTTCCTGCCTATCCGCCTCAAAATTCTCGTAAAACTCCCAGAATTAAAGCAATTATAGAGGATTCCCAAAGTGCGCTCGCCCTAACTACCCAGGCACTATTACCAAAGATGCAACCTTTACTAGAGGGTTTACAGTGGCTAGCGACGGATGATTTAACGGGTATTGATGGTAATTGGCGAAAACCTGTTGTAGATAGAGAGACAATTGCTTTTCTACAATATACATCGGGTTCAACTGGCACACCTAAAGGGGTGATGGTAACTCACGGGAATCTACTGCACAATGGGGCTATGACTTATCGTTGGATGAAACATTCCCCTCAAAGTAAGTTTATCTCTTGGTTGCCGATTTATCATGACATGGGTTTAGTGGGAGGAATTATACAACCTCTTTATGGTGGTTTTCCTTGTGTTTTGATGTCGCCAACGGCTTTTTTACAACGCCCCTATCGTTGGTTACAAGCTATTTCTCGTTACGGTGGTACTACTAGCGGTGCGCCTAATTTTGCTTACGATTTATGTGTGCAAAAGATTACAGATGAACAAAAGGCAACTCTCGATCTTAGTAGTTGGCAGGTGGCGTTTAATGGGGCTGAACCTATTCGTTATGAGACTTTAGAGGGTTTTACTCAGGCTTTTGCTAAGTGTGGTTTTCGGCGCGAGGCTTTTTATCCTTGTTACGGGATGGCAGAGGCGACTTTGTTGGTGGCTGGAGGTGATCAGGAAACTGAGTATGAATTTAAGCGAGTAGATAAATTGGCTTTGGCTGAAAATCGAATTGTAGCAGCTTCAGGGGAATCTGACAGTCAGGTTTTAGTAGGTTGTGGTAGGAGTATTGGTGATCAGGAGATTATTATTGTTAATCCTAAAACTTTAATTGGTTGTGAAGATAATCAGGTTGGGGAGATTTGGGTAAGAGGGGAGAGTGTTGCTAAGGGTTATTGGCAGAGGGTGGAAGAGACGCAAGCAACCTTTCACGCCAAGGGCAGCGATGGGGAGTATTTACGTACTGGTGATTTGGGTTTTTTGGATGAAGCAGGGGAGTTATTTATTACTGGTAGGCTCAAGGATTTGATTGTTATTCGGGGGCGCAATCTTTATCCGCAAGATATTGAGTTGACGGCGCAAAGGAGTCATTGGGCTTTACGTTTGGATAGTAATGCTGCTTTTACGCAAGAGGTGGGGAATGAGGAAAGGTTAGTAGTGGTAGTTGAGTTGGAGTTTCGGGTAAAACCTGATTTTGAAGAGGTAATTGTTGCTATTCGTCAGGGGGTAACGGAGGTACACGAAGTTGAAGTTTATGGGGTGGTTTTGATTAAGCCTGGGAGTATTCCCAAAACTTCTAGTGGTAAGATTCAGCGTGGGGAAACTCGCAAGCGGTTTATTGAGGGGAAATTAGATGTAGTTGCCAGTAGTGTTATAGAGCCTCAATTTAATGATCGAATTGTTGAATTGACGAGGGAAAAACTGTTACAGTATCCGCCAAAGGAAGTTCAGTTAGTTTTAGAAAGTTATTTGCATTCTCATCTGGCTCGCCTTTTACAAAGCTCGGATCAAAGTATTGAGTTAGATAGATCTTTGACTGCTTTGGGGATGGATTCGATAAAAGTATTTGAATTAAAAAATCAATTAGAAGCGGATTTAGGTGTGGATATTGCGATCGCTGATTTGTTTTCGGAATTAACTTTGCGATCGCTCGTATCTCAGATCTTGGCTCAAAAGGTTACTGAATCGATATCTCTTAAACCAGTTATTAGTAGTAGTAATATTCATCCTGTTTCTTTTGCTCAAGCTAGACTTTGGTTTTTAGATCGTCTGCAACCTGGTAATGTTGCTTATAATATTTCCTTTGCCCTAGAAATTGAGGGAAAATTAGATGTAGCTCGTTTAGGTAGTTGTATTAATCTGGTTATCTCCAGACACGAAATTCTGAGAACTTCTTTTACTATAGTTGAGGGTAAACCAGTACAGGTAATTCATCCACAGTTGCAAGTAAGTTTATCGGTAGTGGATGTATTAGAATCAGAAGCTCAAGGAATTACTACCCAAAAGCATCAATATCCTTTTGATCTGACTCAATTACCCCTATTAAGACTGTCTTTACTTAAATTGCGATCGCAACACCATATATTATTGTTGACGATGCACCATATTATTGCTGATGGTTTATCTGCAGAGGTATTTGTAAGTGAAGTTGCTCAGTTGTATCGAGGTGTAAGGCAAGAGGAATTAACTATACAGTATAAGGATGTAGTCTATTGGCAACAGCAATTAAAACGTGAAGATATATTAATTGATTATTGGCAACGACAGCTAAAGGGCGCACCACCCCTATTACAATTACCTACAGATCAACCTCGACCAGCAGTACAAAATTATCAAGGTTGCAGTCAGTCGTGGGAAATATCTAGTAGTTTAACCCAACAGTTGCGAACTTTGGCGCAAAATCAAGGGGTGACTTTATTTATGTTGTTACTCGCAGCATTTAAGACGTTACTCTATCGCTATACTGGAGAAGAAGATTTAGTAGTAGGTTCACCTATTGCTAATCGCAACCATAAGCAATTAAAGGGTTTAATCGGCTTTTTTGTTAATACTGTAGTCTTACGCAGTCAGATAACAGGTAATTTAGGTTTTTGCGAGTTTTTATCTCAAATACGCCAGGTAGCCAGGGAAGCTTACGCCCATCAAGATTTACCCTTTGATCAGGTGGTAGAAGTCTTACAACCTACAAGAGACTTGAGTTATACGCCCCTGTTTCAGGTGATGTTTAGTTTACAAGATGCTGTTAATTTAGCAACCATTCCTGGCTTGAGTTTAAAGGAATTTAAAGTAGATCCTAAAATAGCTCAATTTGATTTGACTCTTAGTATTGAAAATCGGGAAAAACAGCTTGTTGCTACTTTTGAATATAACAGCAATTTATTTGATGATCACACAATTACTAGAATGTTGGATCATTATCAGAATTTATTAACAGGGATTATTATTAATCCTAATGCTCAAATTTCTGAGTTACCTTTATTATCCCAGGCAGAGAAACAACAATTATTAGTTGATTGGAATCCTAATTTAATTAATAATACTTCCCTTTCACTTGTGGAAATATTTCAAGATCAAGTAAAGAAAAATCCTGAAGCTATAGCCCTAGTTTGTGATCATCAACAATTAACTTATCAAGAATTAAATCAACAAGCTAATCAATTGGCAAGTTATTTAAGGGAAATTGGGGTGAAACCTGAAGTATTAGTTGGGGTTTATTTAGAACGTTCCCTTGCTGTTTTTATAGCTATTTTGGCAATTATTAAAGCAGGTGGTGCTTATTTACCCCTAGATCCCAAATATCCGCCAGTTAGAATTGCTTGGATGTTGGAAGATGCCCAACCTTTAGTAATTTTAGCGACACAAAATCTTAAAGCAGCCCTACCAGTTACCACAGCTAAGGTTATTTATTTAGATACTATTGGGGATAATTTGGAGCAAAAAAGTAAAGAAAATTTACCCATTCAAACAATACAAAATAATGCTTTATATACAATTTATACATCAGGTTCTACAGGCAAACCTAAAGGAGTTGTATGTACTTATGGCGGTTTAGTTAATAGTTATTTGGCTTGGCAGCAGGGTAATTTATTACCCCAAGGAGATAATAATTGTTATCTACAAATGGCAAGTTTTTCCTTTGATGTTTTTACTGGGGATTTAATTAAAGCTCTAGGTTCTGGGTCTAAATTGGTTATTTGTCCGCAACAATTACTTTTAGAACCTCAAAAGTTATATCAATTTATGGTGCAAGAAAAGATAACTTGTGCTGATTTTGTACCTGCGGTATTAATTAATTTGCTTGACTATTTGGAGACAAGTAAGCTGAATTTACATTTTATGAAATTAATAATTGTCGGTTCAGATAGTTGGTATGTTAGAGATTATCAGCGAGTTAAAAGGTTAGCTGGTTTAACTACTAAAGTAATTAATGCTTATGGAGTGAGTGAAGCAACTATTGATAGTAGTTTTTTTGCAGCAGAAGAATTAAATTTAGCTAAAGAACAGCTTGTCCCTATAGGTCGTCCTTTTGCTAACACTCAAGTTTATTTATTAGATAATAATTTACAACCAGTACCGATTGGGGTTTGGGGTGAAATTTATCTTGGTGGTAGTAGTTTGGCAAGAGGATATTTAAATCAGCCTCAGTTAACGGCAGAAAGATTTATTAATAATCCTTTTATCAGTAAGTCCCTACTTTATAAGACAGGAGATCAAGCTCGTTATCTTGCTGATGGAAATTTACAATTTTTAGCCAGAACTGATAATCAAGTAAAAATTCGTGGTTTTAGGATTGAAATTGCGGAAATTGAGATAGTAATTAGGCAGCATCCAGGAGTAAGGCAAGGGGTAGTTATTGTTAAAGAGGATATTAAGGGAAATAAATATTTGGTGGCTTTTATAGTAGTAAAGGAAACTGCAATAAATACTGCCTTGGTAATAGAAGAAGTGAAAAAATACCTCAAGCAAAAACTACCAGACTATCTTATACCCGTTGCTTGGGAAGTAATAGCAGAAATACCTATAACAGTTAATGGCAAGATAGATCGGCTGAGTTTAAGGGATAAGAAAACTTCTATGACTGTAGCCATTTCAGCACCCAATAAGCAGGAAAGAATAATTTTAGAAATTTGGCAAACACTTCTACAAAGAGAGAATATTACGGTTAATGATAACTTTTTTGATGTTGGTGGACATTCCCTACTGCTTGCCCAACTACAAGCAAAACTAGAACAATCTTTGGCAATAAAAATAGCTATTACTGATTTATTTAAATATCCTACTGTTAGTTCCTTGGCTAACTATTTAACAGGAGAAATAAAATTACCAACTAATAAAATAATAAGCGATCGCGTCGCTAAACAAAAAGCAGCTATAGCCCGCCAAAAGCAATTAAAAGGAGCAAGAAAAATATGAACAATCTAACTAATTTAAATCTGGAAGATGCCATTGCCATCATCGGTATGGATGGTCGTTTTCCTGGGGCAAAAAATATTACTGAGTTTTGGGATAATCTTAAACATGGTCGTGAATCAATTACTCATTTAAGCGAGCAGGAATTATTACATAGTGGGGTAGATAAAAAAACAATTAATAACCCAAACTATGTAAAGGCAGGCGCATTTCTAGACGATATAGATCGCTTTGATGCTAGCTTTTTTGGCTATAATCCTCAAACCGCTTCCTCACTCGATCCACAACATCGTTTATTTCTAGAATCTGCTTATAATGCTTTAGAAAATGCTGGTTATAATCCCGATAACTACCCTGGGAAAATTGGAATTTTTGCAGGAGTTGGTTGGAATAATTATTTACTATCTAATCTCAAGGGCGATGAGGATTTCTGGCAAACAGCCTTGGGTTATCAAACAGTAATAGGTAACGATAAAGATTTTCTCACTACTCGTATTTCCTATCTCTTAAATCTCAAAGGCATTAGTTTAGATATCCAAACCGCTTGTTCTACTTCCTTGGTGGCTACCGCTATGGGTTGTCAAAGTCTACTTACCTATCAATCTGATATGGTTTTAGCAGGAGGGGTGAGTATTGCTAGTCTTAAAAAAATAGGCTATCTCTATCAAACAGGGGGAATTCTCTCTCCTGATGGACATTGTCGCGCTTTTGATGCCCAAGCACAAGGAACTGTACCTGGTAGTGGTGTTGGGGTGGTTGTCTTAAAACGTCTGGAAGATGCGATCGCTGATGGGGATTGCATCCATGCTATTATCCGTGCTTCGGCAATTAATAATGATGGTGGTGATAAGGTTGGGTACACAGCCCCAAGCGTTGCAGGGCAAGCAGAGGTTATCGCCTCCGCTTTGGCTTTAGCTGCCGTTGCCCCCGAAACTATTACTTATATTGAAACCCACGGCACAGGTACGGTTTTAGGTGATCCTATTGAAATTGCAGCCCTACATCAGGTTTTTGGCGATAATGGCAAAATTGCCCTAGGTTCGGTTAAAACTAATATTGGGCATTTGGACGCAGCAGCAGGGATTGCAGGGCTAATTAAAACGGTTTTGGCACTCAAACACCAGCAGATTCCCCCAAGCTTACATTTTCAACATCCTAACCCCAAAATTGATTTTGCTAATAGTCCTTTTTACGTTAATACGCAGTTGCAAGCATGGGCGAAGGGTGAATATCCCAGACGGGCAGGTGTTAGTTCTTTTGGGATTGGGGGTACAAATGTACATCTGGTATTGGAAGAAGCACCCTTAACTAGGCAGCAGCTAGCCACACGACAGGAGGAATTATTAGTAATCTCGGCAAAAACAGAAACTGCTTTGGAAACAGCAACCACTAATTTAGCTGCATATCTATCCCAGCACCCAGAATTGGATTTGGCAGATGTGGCTTATACTCTACAGGTGGGGCGCAAGGAATATAATTATCGTCGCTTGATTGTAGGTAAAGATCTTCAGGAAATGGCGATCGCTCTTGCCAACCTAGATCCACAACGGGTTTTAACTCATTGTACCTCCCAGCAGCGTCAGGGAATAACTTTTATGTTCCCAGGTCAAGGTTCACAATATTTTCAGATGGGTAAGGAATTATACGCCACTCAACCTGTATTCCGTCAGTGTATCGATCGCTGTGGGGAAATTCTCCAAGCTTATTTAGATCTCCCTTTATTGGAAGTTTTGGGGTTTGTCTCTGCCACATCCCCTAATTATATAAATCAAACTCAATACGCTCAACCAGCCATCTTTACTATTGAATATGCCTTGGCGCAATTATGGATCTCTTGGGGCGTTAAACCACAAGCTGCTATTGGGCATAGTATTGGCGAATACGTAGCTGCTACCATTGCTGGGGTTTTTTCCCTCGAAACTGCCCTATATATAGTCGCCCAACGGGGTAAGTTAGTGGCTCAAATGCCCACAGGTTCAATGTTGGCTGTATCTTTATCCCCAACAGCAGTAAAACAAATACTCGATGATCGTTTATCCCTCGCTGCTATTAATGCCCCCAACCTCTGTGTTATTGCAGGTGAGGATCAGGCGATCGCACTTTGCGCCAAACAATTACAACAATGTCGTCATCTCCATACCTCCCATGCCTTCCATTCCCCAATGATGGATGGGGCGATCGCACCCTTGGCAGAAATCTTAGCCCAGGTTGAATTACATCCTCCCCAAATGCCCTTTATCTCTTGTGTTACGGGGACTTGGATCACCTCAGCCCAGGCAACAGATCCCGATTATTGGGCAAAACATCTACGTCAAACCGTTTGCTTTGCTCATGGAGTTACAGAATTACTACAAGATCCTGACTGTATTTTATTAGAAGTGGGTGCGGGTAGAACTTTATCTACCTTCGTCCGACATAACCCGAATCAAGCTACAGGGCAAATTGTCTTATCTTCTTTACCCCATCCCCAAGAAGCAATTGGCGATATGGCTTTTATCCTTAATATGTTGGGGAGATTATGGTTAGCAGGAGTAGCAATAGATTGGGTTAATTTTTCAGCCCCCCAAGCCCACGCTAGAATACCTCTGCCTACCTATCCTTTTGAGCGTCAGCGTTATTGGTTATCGAAGGAAAATGTAGTTAAGAAAAAAGATCTTGCTGATTGGTTTTATCTTCCAGTTTGGCAAGCATTACCCTTATTTCCAACCCCTAAGCAACCCTTAGATCCCTATTTGGTTTTTGCCGATCAATCTTCCTTATCTAAAGAAATACTTCAACAGTTGGGCAACAAGGCAATATCTGTATATCAGGGAGAAGAATATAGCTTTAATAACCATCAATATACAATCGATCCTGAAAACCCAGCCGACTATCAAACACTATTGGGTGCGATCGCGAAGCGTAGCCCCGAAGGGCTAATCGCCAATTTAGATAGTCTCCCAACTAAAATTATCTATTTATGGAGTGTGGATTATCAAGGAGAGCAAAATTTTTGGCATCTGATTTATCTCGCCCAAGCTATCCCACAACCACCCAAGCACCAGATAGAAATAATTGTTGTTACTGATAACTTCTACGACGTGATCGGCAATGAAACCCTATCTTATACCCCAGCCACCCTCTTAGGTGCGATCGTTGTTATTCCTCAAGAGTATAATTACCTCAGTTGTCGTCAGATAGATCTAAATCAAGCTGAATCTATTACTTTAGAACAACTCATCACCGAATTTACGACAGATACAACCGCGCAATTTATCGCCTATCGCCATCGTCGTCGTTGGGTACAAAGTTTTGAACCTGTTTCCCTCAATACCCCGTCAAACTCCAAATTAAGACAAGCAGGTGTTTATCTTATTACTGGGGGAATGGGTGGTATCGGTTTAACTTTAGCTAAATATTTGGCTCGTCGGGTACAAGCTAAACTTATTTTGATCGGGCGATCGCCATTATCTTCTACCCAGAAGCTACAGGATTTAGAGGCTTTGGGGGCTGAGGTTTTAACCTTGAGTGCCGATGTCTGCAACTATGATTCCATGCAGCAAGCCATAGCTCAAACTGTATCCCGTTTTGGTACGATTAATGGTGTGATTCATTGTGCTGGTATCCCTGGGGGTGGCATGATTGATTTGAAAACCCCAGATCTGGCTTATCGGGTTTTTGCTCCTAAAGTTACAGGTACATTAGTTCTAAAAGAGGTATTATCAGGTTTTAATTTAGATTTTTTGCTGCTTTGCTCTTCCCTAACTTCGATTGTGGGGGGGTTAGGACAAGCTGACTATTGTGGTGCTAATGCCTTTTTGGATGCTTTTGCTCGTAGTAGGGATCATCATTACCCAACCATAGCTATTAATTGGGATACTTGGCAGCAAGTGGGGATGGCTTACAATACTAATGTTCCTCAACAGCATGGTTTATTACCAGATGAAGCAGTAGAGGTGTTTGAGCGCGTGATTAATAGTGGGTTATCTCAAGTTATTGTTTCCACTCAAGATTTAACCAGTGCAATCGCTCAATCTAATGATTTCTTGGCTACCTATCAAAATCAAACCGTTTCTACTTCAGATCAAAGTGTTAATGATTATGTTGCTCCTAGTAACGAAATTCAATTAACTATTGCAAAAATATGGCAAGAAGTGATAGGGTTAGAAAAGATTGGCATCTATGACAACTTCTTTGACTTAGGTGGGCATTCTCTACTAGCTGTACAGGTTACTTCTCGCCTTCGAGAAACCTTTAATTTAGATTTACCCCTACGCACAGTATTGTTGGAAACTCCTACTATTGCTCAATTAGCTGAGGTAATAGAAGCTAAAATACTAGCGGAAATAGAAAGTCTTTCTGCTGAGGAAATCACTCGACAATTGGCACAAGAGTAATTTATTTATTTTGATATTTATTGCAAAAGATTCTTAACTATCCTAAATATTGCTATGGAATTTAGCCTACTATACTTTTCTGGCGATGGTTCGACAACCAGAAGGGATAAATACAATCTACTATTGGAGACAGCCAAATACGCAGATCGTCATGGTTTTAAGGCGATATGGACTCCTGAGCGTCATTTTCATCCTTTTGGGGGGCTATACCCCAACCCCTCAGTGATAGCTGCTGCCTTGGCAACTATTACCGAAAATATCCAATTGCGATCGGGAAGTGTGGTATTACCTTTACAAAATCCTGTGAGGGTTGCGGAAGAATGGGCAGTAGTAGATAATTTATCTCATGGTAGGGTGGGTATTTCCTTTGCTTCGGGTTGGCACGCGGATGATTTTTTACTGCAACCCCATAATTACCCTAAGCGTAAACAAGCGATGTGGCAAGGGATAGAGGTTTTTCAACAGTTATGGCGTGGCGAAGCAGTAGAATTTTTAGGTGGTACACAAAAACCAGTTGCAATTCAAACTTTTCCTCGACCAATTCAGCGACAAGTACCTATATGGATTACTTGTGGGACGGATGAAACTTTTAGGCGTGCAGGGGAAATTGGGGCAAATGTTTTAACTTCTTTGTTGTATGAAACTTGCGATAATTTAGCAAGGCAAATAGCCATCTATCGAGATTCTTTAGCAGAACATGGTTATCACCCTAGGGAGGGAAAAGTAGCTTTAATGCTGCATACTTTTATTGGGGATGAGCAAGAATTGATTAGAAGGCAAGTTAAAGAACCATTTTGTAATTATATAAAAACCCATTTTGGTTTAGTAGAAAGGTTGGCAAGGCAAATAGATTTTGAGGTAGATCCTGAAAGTTTTAATGAGAGCGATCGCGCCAGTTTATTTGATTTTGCTTTTGAACGTTATTTGAGGGGGCGAGTGATGATTGGCACGCCAGAAACTTGTAATCAGACGATTGCATCTATGGAAAAGATTGGGGTAGATGAAATTGCTTGTTTGATTGATTTTGGCTTGGATTTTGAGTTAGTTATGGCAAGTTTGGTCAAGCTGGAAAAGATTAAAGCAGCATGGAGTGGGTATTCTGCTTTGAGTTATTTTTAAGGGAATTAGAATGAGTAATATCTCCACATTTCAAGAAGTTTTAGCAACAGCCTCACCTGAAACTCAGGAATTTTATCAGTATTTACTGGAGCAAGATTGTTCTTTAAGTAAAAAAGAAAGGATTGTTTTAGGGGTAAAAGGTAATTATTATGCCTGGAAAAATAGAGCCTATTGGCAAGGGTTTGATCAGGTAAATAGTTACTGTAGTTTTATTGGTTGTGGTCGCACGGGTCATAGTTTAATTGGTTCAGTAATTGATGCCCATCCAGATATGGTGATGTCTGATGAATTAAACGTGATGACTTTAATTGAAAATGGGTTTAGTAAGAGACAAATTTATGCCTTAATTATTGCCCAATCCCAAAAGCAAGCGAAAACTGGGCGAGAAGTTACAGGATATTCTTATTTAGTACCTAATCAATGGCAAGGTAGGTTTAGGAAGTTAAAAGTAATTGGGGATAAATTTTCTACTACTACTACTGCGATTATGCAGCAAAAACCTCACCTTTTAAAGCAGTTAAATCGGCAATTTCAAACTGATATAAAGTTTATTCATGTAACTAGAAATCCCTTTGATATTATTAAAACTTTTACTACAAGAGAAGGGATAGAATTAAAAACTGCTATTCAACTATACTATTTAGCTGCATCTGCGATCGCTGAAGTAAAAGAGCAGATTAATCATGATAATTTATTGGAATTTTCCCACGAGGCTTTTATTGCTCATCCCTCGGCATATCTTACTATGATTTGTGATTTTTTAGGCGTAGAAAGTACCCCTGAGTATTTAGCAGCTTGCAGCAGTATTGTATATCAAACCCCCCATAAAAGTCGTTATGAAATTGATTGGGATATGGCATCAATTGATTTAATTGATCAGATGATTAATAAATTTTCCTTTCTTAAAAACTATTCCTTTTAAAGATGAGTAATATATCAGAAAGAATTGCAGCACTCTCTTTAGAACAAAGAAAATTATTAGAGTTGCGTTTAAAGCAAAAACAAACTTTATCTATTCCTGCAGCAACGGCATCGGCTACTTTTCCTTTATCTTCGATGCAGCAGGGTTTATGGTTGGCAAATCAATTATACCCAGACTTGCCTTTATATAATGAGTCGAGTTTATTTAAGCTTACAGGGATAGTTAAGATTGACACTATTGTTAAAAGTATTAATAAAATAGTTGCTCGTCATGATATTTTACGTACAACTTTTGAAGTAGATGGGGAAAAAGTAACCCAGGTTATTAAACCGCATTTAGATATTTCTCTGACTATAATAGATAATATAGAATCGAACTCAACAGAAATTCAAAACTCGATTAATTATTATGCAGCTTTACCTTTTGATTTAAAAGAATTACCTCTATTAAGATGTATTATTTTTAAGTTATCTCAACAGGAACACTTACTCTTAATTACCATGCACCACCTAATATCTGATGGTTGGTCTTGGGGGGTTTTTTGTCAGGAATTGGCAGCTTTCTATCAAGGTTTAAGTTTACCTGATTTAGCAATTCAATATGGTAATTTTACCCTATGGCAGCAACAAAATTTACCCAATAAAATTACATCTCAGTTAAACTATTGGCTACAAAAGTTAAAAGCTGCCCCAACTATTTTAGAATTAGCAACAGATTATCTTCGTCCTCTTAATCCTAGTTTTAAGGGGAAGCGAGAAACCTTTATTATTTCTAAATCCCTAACAAAACAGTTAAAAGTACTAGGCAAAGAAGCCCAGGTAACAACTTTTATGTTATTATTGGCTGCCTTTAAAACTTTACTTTATCGTTATACTCAACAAACAGATATTATAGTTGGTACTCCCATTGCTAACCGCGATCGCTTGGAATTTGAAGGTTTAATTGGCTGTTTTATTAATACTTTGGTTTTAAGAAGTGATTTGGGTGGTGATCCGAGTTTTCGCGACTTATTACAACAAATAAAAACTACTACCCTCGAAGCTTATCAACATCAGGATCTACCTTTAGAGGAATTATTAAAAGCCTTAAAAATAGAGCGATTACCAGGTATTAATCCTTTATTTCAAGTGATGTTTGTTTATCAGCCAGCACCTTTACTTGATTTTACTTTACCAGATTTAACTATTACTTCTTTACCCCTAGATAATGGTATTGCTAAATTCGATCTCACTCTCTATATTGAAGATACTCAAGATGAATTACTGGGTTTTTTAGAATATAGCAGCGATTTATTTACTGCAGAAACCATTACTCGGATGTTGGCAAACTTCCAAACTTTGTTAACAGCAATTGTTAGTCATCCTGATGATCATATTTCTTCCCTCCCTCTATTAACCCCCGCAGAAAAAAACAAACTTCTGGTTGAATGGAATAATACCCAAGCAAGTTATCCCTTAGATATTTGTCTACATCAATTATTTGAGCAACAAGTAACTAAAACTCCCGATGCTGTCGCCGTAATATTTGAAACCCAAATTACCTATACTCAATTAAATCAGCAAGCAAATAAATTAGCCCACTACCTACAACACTTGGGTGTAGAAAAAGATGTTTTAGTCGGTATTTGTTTAGAGCGATCGCTTTATATGGTGGTGGGACTTTTAGCTATCCTCAAAGCAGGTGGTGCTTATGTACCTATCGATCCTAGTTATCCTAAAACACGAAGAGACTTGATTATCCTTGATGCAGGGTTGCAGATAATTCTGACGCAACAACATCTACGCTCAAGTTTATCAAATCATACAGCACAATTAATTTGTTTAGATACAGAGTGGGACAAGGATCATCCTTTATCGAACCAAGACAGCCCGATCAGTAATTCCACCCCAGACTCCCTGGCTTATGTGATCTATACCTCTGGATCTACAGGTACACCTAAAGGGGCGATGAATACCCATCGAGGTATTTGTAACCGTCTTCAATGGATGCAGGAAACCTATCAGTTAACCCCCGACGATGCAGTATTGCAGAAAACCCCTTTTAGTTTTGATGTTTCAGTTTGGGAATTCTTCTGGACTTTGATTACGGGCGCACGTTTAATTATTGCTGTGCCTGGAGGACATTTAGATAGCAGGTATCTAGTCAAGACAATATCCCATCATAACATCACTATTATACATTTTGTGCCTTCAATGTTGCAAGTCTTTTTAGAAGATCCAGAAATAGCAACTTTAACTTCCTTAAGACAGGTTATTTGTAGCGGAGAAGCCTTACCAGTCAGTTTACAAACCAAATTCTTTACCCAACTGTCAGCCAAACTAGATAACCTTTATGGCCCAACTGAAGCAGCGATCGATGTTACCTATTGGCAATGTCAACCAGATAGTAATTTAACCACAGTCCCTATTGGTCGTCCCATTGCGAATACACAAATATATATCCTAGATAAACACCTGCAACCTTTACCCATTGGCGTAACTGGGGAATTATATATAGCTGGGGTGGGTGTCGCTCGTGGATATTTAAATCGTCCTCAATTAAGTTGCGAGAAATTTATTCAAGTCCCAGGTAAATTTGTTTCCCCCTTATATAAAACAGGAGATTTAGCCCGATACCTTAGCGATGGCAATATTGAGTATCGAGGGCGTATAGATAACCAGATAAAGCTACGAGGCTTTCGCATTGAGTTGGGGGAAATAGAAGCGGTACTTAGTAATTATCCTGGGGTAAGAGAAGCGGTGGTGATAGTTAAGGAATTATCCCAATCATTAATTGCCTATCTTGTACTCGCTCACCCTAAGACAACAATTGAAAAGATACGTTGCCAGCTTAAACAGCAGCTACCAGAATACATGATTCCTAATGCTTTTGTGGTATTAGAGGCTTTACCTTTAACTAGTAATGGGAAGGTTAACCGTCTGGCGTTAGGGGATCTAGATTTAGAAGTAAGTAGTTATTTAGCACCTAGTACACCTGTACAAGAAATCCTCACAGGAATTTGGAGTGTAATTTTAAATGTAGAGGGAGTAGGCATTGAAGATAACTTTTTTGAATTGGGAGGGCATTCTTTATTAGCAACTCAAGTAATTTCTCAAGTTAGGCAGATTTGGGGTGTGGAGATAGCTTTAAAAGAGATCTTTAGCGCGCCTACAATTGCGCAGTTTTCTTTATTAATTGAAAATGCTAGAAATAGTTGGCAACACTTACCTATAAAAGCCTCTAATAGGGATAGAAATATACCCCTTTCCTTTGCACAACAAAGATTATGGTTTCTCCAACAATTAGAGCCTGATTCTATTGCGTATAATGGCTCAAATTTAATTTTAATCACAGGGCTACTCAATGTGGAGGCTCTGGAAAAAAGTATTAATGAAATTGCCAGAAGACATGAAATATTGCGGACAAGTTTTATCTTTAGAGATAATCAAGCTGTGCAGGAAATAGCGGAGGAATTATTCATCCCGTTAGAAATTATCGATCTAGAGAATTTATCTAAGATAGAGCAACAAACAGCAATAAAAAGAATAATAGCAGCCAGTAGTAATCAGCCATTTAAACTTACCCAAGCCCCCTTATTTAGAGTAAGTTTAATTAAGTTAAAGTCAGACAAACAACTTTTATTATTAACCATACATCATATAATTTCTGATGCTTGGTCGGCAGGTATATTTATTAAAGAAATATCCGCCCTGTATGCAGCTTTTTCTACAGGTAAACAATCACCATTACCAGAATTACCAATTCAATATGCCGACTTTGCCCTATGGCAGAGAGAATGGTTACAAGGGGAATTTTTAGAGCGTCAATTAAGTTATTGGCAACAACAATTAGAAAACGCTAATAGTAATTTAAAACTACCTAGAGATATATCCTGTAAACAAGTTAGTGCTATAGGTAAGCAACATCATTTCTCCCTACCGAGTGAATTATCTCAACAATTAACTAGTTTTAGTCAACAACAAGGAGTGACATTATTTATGACTTTGTTGACGATTTATAATACCTTACTTTATAGCTATAACCAACAGGAAGACATCTCAATAGGTTCTCCTATTGCTAATCGTAACCGCAGCGAAATAGAAGGTTTAATTGGCTTTTTTGTTAACACTTTAGTTTTACGGACAAATTTAGCTAATAATCCAACTTTTACACAATTACTACAAAGAGTAAGAACCACTGCTTTAGATGCTTATGCCCATCAAGATGTTCCTTTTGAAAAGATAGTAGCAGCTTTAAAACCAGTAAGAGATAAGGGTAAGCGATCGCCTTTATTTCAGGTTTGGTTCGTATTACAAAATGCCCCGACACCCACACTTCAATTAGCAGGATTGGATTTAAGTTTAATTGATGTGGAAACGGGGATAGTTCGTCATGATTTGAAGTTGGATTTAACTAAAACTGAGTCGGGTATTCAGGGTTTTTTTGAATATAAACAAGATTTGTTTTCAGAAGAAGTTATTGCCCACCTCACCCAGCGTTTTATCACAATTAGTAGTTTGATTGTTAGAGATTCTGAAATCAAGTTAAAGGAATTAGTAGAATGTTTGATATAAAAAGTATTAAAAGGAAATCAATAGTAATTGAGGGAGAGGATTTAATTAAGACGGAGTTGCTTAATCCCCACAAGCGATCGCCTTTAGTAATTAAGCCAAATATGGCTGGGATAAATTTAATTAATTGGGCAACTAATTATCGGGATTGGATTGATAAGAATTTATTGGAATATGGTGCTTTATTATTGCGTGATTTTGCCATAAAACCAACAACATTTGAACCATTTATAAGAGCGATCGCAGGGGAATTATTGGATTATTCTTATCGTTCTACTCCCCGTACTTTAGTTAACGGTAAAATATATACTTCTACGGAATATCCGCCGCAACAGTTTATTCCTCTACACAATGAAATGTCCTACGCTCGTTATTGGGCTAGTAAAATTTGGTTTTATTGTGTTCAACCAGCAAAAGAAGGTGGCGAAACACCAATTGCTGATAGTCGTCAAATATTTAAGCTTATTCCCACTAAAATTAGGGAAAAGTTTATTGCTAAACAAGTTATGTATGTCCGTAATTATGGGCAGGGTTTAGATTTAGATTGGCAAACAGTCTTTCAAACAGATAATAAGCAGGTGGTAGAAGATTATTGTGATCAAGTAGGAATTGATTGGCAATGGTTGAATGAAAATCACCTGAGAACTCGTCAGGTTTGTCCTGCTATTACTACCCATCCTATAACTAAAGAGGTTGTGTGGTTTAATCAAGCTCATTTATTTCATGTTTCCATGTTACCTAATAATCTTCGTGAATCCTTATTATCTTTACTTCCTTTAGATGATTTACCTCGTAATAGTTTTTATGGCGATGGTACGGTAATAGAAGATGGGGTGATTGAGGAAATAAATAATATTTATCTACAGGAAATGTTTACTTTTCCTTGGCAAGCAGGGGATATTTTAATGTTGGATAATCTCCTATTTGCCCACGGGAGAAATCCCTTTTTGGGAACAAGAAAAGTTTTAGTGGGAATGGCTTAATATTGAAGATGGAAAAATTAACTAATAACGGTTTTGCAATATCTCCTCAACAGCAGAATATTTGGTTATCCTCTACGCCAGATATCAGGCAAAAATTGCAAGTAACAGGCACAATTTTACTCTCAGGGGAATTAGATCTAGTAACTTTAGAAAAGGTTATTAAGCAGGTAATTAATAAACATGAAATATTGCGGACTAAATTATCCGCGATCGCAGCTTTGGATATTCCGATGCAAGTTATTGATCACCATGATAATTTTTCCCTAGATATTGGGGAAATAGATGATCAAGGGGAATTTAATTTAGAAGAAGGTATTTTTTATGCCCGTTTAATCAAGATAAAACCCAAGTCAAATATTCTGGCGATCGCTATATCGGCTTTTTGTGTTGATCCGATTTCTTTTGTTAATTTGGTACAAGAAATTAGTCAGGCGTATCAAAGTTATGCAGTAGATAATGATCCATTACAATATGCAGATTTAGCTGCTTGGCAAAATGAATTATTAACCACAGCACCAGCAGTTGCTAGGCAATATTGGCAAGATAAAAATAGCTTACTAAATTTTAAAGTTACTCATCCTGTGGAATTTATTCCTCAAGTAGTTAATTGTAATTTAAATAATGATCTTCTTGATCAAATCCAATTATTCGCCTCAGAAAATAACACATCCATTGCCAATATATTAATGGGTACTTGGCAACTATTATTATGGCGTTTATTTAGCAAACAAGATCTTGTCGTTGCTACTTATTTTGAGAATAGAAACTATCAAGAATTAAAATCCGTCATCGGACTATTAGCTAAATACATCCCTGTACAAATAGAATTAACCCCAGATCTAACTTTCTCCCAACTAATAAGCAAGTTAGATACAGAAATTACCCAAATAAATCAATGGCAAGAATACTATATCCCTACCCAAGATCACATATCCCCCCCCTATGGCTTTGAATTCAATCTCCTACCTGCAACCTATCAAACCCCAGATCTAACCTTTACTATCCAAAACATCTTTAACTATTGCGATCGCTATCAATTGAAATTGGGTACTTGGTATGGGCAAAACTCCCTATTAATTCAATTTTATTACAATAATTATTTATTCAGCCCCGAAGATATAAAAACCTTAACCCAACAATATCAAACATTACTAGAAAGCGCACTCAACCAGCCTGAAAATACAATTACACAATTAAATATTCTTAACCCCAAACAACAGCAACAACTACTAATAAAATTCAATCAAACCCCCAAACTCACCCCTCCCTATCCCAGTTTACATAACTGGTTTGAAGCACAGGTAAATAAAACCCCAGAGGCAACGGCGGTTATCTTTGAAGAGCAACAATTAACCTATCAACAACTAAATACCAAAGCGGAAAATCTCGCTAATTACTTAATATCCCTGGGCATAAAATCAGAAACAATTATCGCCCTGTGTGTTGAACGTTCCCTAGATATAGTAATTGGAATTATAGGTATTCTTAAAGCAGGTGCAGCCTATTTACCCATAGAACCAAGTTTACCCAATGCAGCAATTAATTTTAGATTACAAGATGCTCAAGCAGCCATAATCTTAACCCAAAAACATCTACAAACAAAAATAACTGCTGCTAATAATCAAATACCCATTATTACTCTCGATAATAATTTTAAATCATCCCCCACTCAAAAACTTTCCCCCAACCTGGCTTACATTATCTACACTTCAGGTTCAACAGGAAAACCCAAAGGTGTAGCCGTAGAACATCGTCAAATAATTAACTATCTCACTGGTGCATTAGCTAAATTGAATTTACCAGAAGCTGCAAGTTTTGCTATGGTTTCTACCTTTGCTGCGGACTTGGGTAATACATCTATGTTTGCTTGCTTGTGTACTGGTGGGTGCTTACATATTATTAGTGAGGGGAAAGCAACTGATCCTATCGCCTTGGGGGATTATTTTAGTAAGCATAAAATTGATTGTTTAAAAATAGTTCCTTCCCATCTTTGCGCCCTACTAACTGATGTAAATGCCCAAAATATATTACCCCGTCAACGTTTAATTTTAGGAGGTGAAGCAGCAACTTGGGAATTAGTAGAAAAAGTCCAGCAACTAGCACCAAATTGTCAAATATACAATCATTATGGCCCAACGGAAACTACTATTGGAGTATTGATTAATCAAATAGATCTCCAAGAAAAAAATGATAGCACTTCACCCCTATTAGGATCTCCTATAGCTAATACTCAAATTTATATCCTAGATCAACAACAATTACCTGTACCCATTGGTATTGCAGGGGAAATATATATAGGTGGTGCAAATCTCGCCAGGGGCTATATAAATCAACCCCAATTAAACAGTGAAAAGTTTATTATTAATCCTTTACTCAAACAATATAATCAAGAGCAACAATATCTTGCACCTTTAGTTTATAAGACAGGTGATTTAGGTCGATATTTACCCAGTGGTAAGATTGAATTTTTAGGCAGAATTGATCATCAAATTAAACTACATGGTTATCGCATTGAACCAGAAGAAATTACAAGCATCCTACGTAAACATCCTCAAGTAATAAATGCAGTAGTAACAGTGAGGGAAAAATCAAATAATCCCTATCTCGTTGCCTATTTGATAGCTAACTCAGAAATTACTACAGATCTTAAGGATTTCTTACGCAACAAACTCCCAGAATATATGTTGCCTTCCTTTTATGTTCAATTAAGCAGCTTTCCCCTAACATCCAACGGTAAAATTGATTTACATAGCTTACCTTTACCAGCAACAATTACCGAAGATACCTCTACCTTTATTGCCCCGCGCAACCAGATAGAAGAAACTCTAACTCAAATTTGGAGTAAACTTTTAGGCAAAGAAACAATTAGTATTGAGGATAACTTTTTTAGTTTAGGTGGCGATTCAATTATAAGTATACAAGCGATCGCTCTGGCTAATCAAGCAGGGTTAAGACTTACTCCTAAACAAATATTTGAGCATCAAACTATAGCCCAATTAGCTAAATATGCTGAAGTTAATTATAGTTATCATACTGAACAAGGTATAGTTACAGGTATAGTTCCTTTAACACCCATTCAACATAGTTTTTTTGAGCAAGATTTAGTTGCACCCCAGCAATATTGTCAGTCGGTTTTCTTGGAATTTAAAAAGGAAATTGCTCCTCAACAATTGGCAAGTGCTATTAATTATTTATTAGAACATCACGATGTATTGCGTAGTAAGTTTGGAGTAAGCGTAGCACATGGCGAAAGTGAAATTACCCCCTCCATCCCAGTTATCGAAATAACCCACTTCCCAAGCTATAAAGAGGATATAGCTACTAAAATTCAATCTAGCTTAGATTTAGCATCAGGAAAGCTGATTAAAATAGCTACTTTTAATTTAGATGCAAATCAAGGACAACTTTTATTAATTGTTATTCATCACTTATTAATTGATGGTGTTTCCTGGCGCATTCTACTCGATGATCTACAAACAGCCTTAACTCAAATCAATCAAGGTCAAACAATTCAATTACCAGCTAAAACAACTTCCTATAAATATTGGGCGCAACGTTTACAGCAATATGCCCAAACAGCAATAGTCAAGGATGAATTAAATTATTGGTTGAATTTATTAGCTTCGGCAAGAAGTTTAACGCCTTTACCTGTAGATTTTCCTAATTCCGAGGGTAGGGTGGGGGATACTGCTATGCTATCCTGTTGCTTTTCCCCAGATGAGACACAGGCTATATTGCGCAAAAATATCCCATCATATCATGCTCAATTTAATAATATCATATTAGCAGCCATAGTCAAGACCTTTTGCGACTGGACAGGAAAATCCCAATTACTAATTAATTTAGAAGGACATGGGAGAGAAGATATCTTTGCTGATGTAGATTTATCCCGTACGGTGGGATGGTTTACCACTGTATTCCCAGTGCTACTGGATCTAAAGCAAGCTTGTTGTCATCAGGAAATTATCCAAACCATCGAGGAACAAATAGAGCGAATACCCCATAAAGGTATTGGATATGGTTTACTGCGTTATCTCAACCAAGACAAGACAATATCTCAAGCTTTAGCTAATACAGCCCAAGCAGAAATTTGTTTTAACTATTTAGGACAATTCGATAACCTATTAACATCACCCTGGTTTAAATTACCCTCAGAACTAGGAAACAGTCCCCCAAATATAATAAATCAAAGTCGCTACTTATTAAATATCAATGCTTATATTATTGAGGGTCAATTAAAACTAGATTGGGTCTATAACTCGGGAAAATATCGAGAAGCAACCATAGCCAAATTAATCAAATCCTATCAAGAAATAATCAGAAACATAATAGAGACAGAAAAAACAGTAATAGGAAATACCCCTTCAGACTTTCCCCAAGCCAATCTAAATCAAGAACAATTAGACCAATTCCTAGCAACATTAGATTAATAATGAAGAAAGAAAATATAGAGGATATCTATCAACTATCACCCCTACAACAGGGCATACTATTCCACACCCTGTGTGAGGTTGAAACAGGAATTTACCTGATCCAACTTTGCTATCGCCTCCAAGGCGAACTAAATCTTAAAGCTTTTGAGCAAGCCTGGCAAAAAGTAGTAGATAGACACACCATTTTACGTACTAGCTTTCATTGGGAAAAACTAGAACAACCCTTGCAAGTAGTTAGTAAACAAGTACCAATAAAAATACAGTTTGAAGACTGGAGTGAACAAGAAGACAAATTAGAGACATGGCTTGAGAGGGAAAGAAATCAAAGTTTTAAGCTAAATCAAGCACCCTTAATGCGTTGGACTATTATACGTCGTGGACAAGATGATTACTATTTTGTTTGGAGTAAACACCATTTAATTTTAGATGGTTGGTCAACGGCGTTAATTTTAAAAGAAGTGATAGAAATCTATCAAAAGCAAGCTAGGACAGATTTAGAGCCAATTCCCTATAGAGAATATATAGCTTGGTTGCAACAACAGGACTTAACTCAAGCTAAAAATTTCTGGAAAACCCAACTTCAAGGCATAAAAACCCCGACATCCCTAATTATAGGGAGAGAAGCCAATAAAGAGACAGGCAAAAAAGAAGAAGTTGTTTTCAAGTTAGCTGCCACGACTACAAAAAATTTACAGAAACTGGCACAGGAAAACCAATTAACCTTAAGTACCATAATTCAAGGTGCGTGGGCATTACTACTCCAGCGTTATACTAGCGATGCAGATATAGTGTATGGAGTGACAGTTGCAGGTCGTCCTAGCAATTTAAGCGGGGCAGAAAGAATGGTAGGCTTATTTATTAATACCCTACCCGTGCGAGTCAAGATAGTAGAGACAGATAGATTACTACCTTGGCTAAAACAACTGCAAACCCAACTATTAGAAATAAGGCAATACGAATATACTCCTTTAATAGAAATCCAAGGGTGGAGTGAGATAGGGCGAGACTTACCACTATTTGAAAGTATTGTGGTGTTGGAAAACTATCCAGTAGATTCAAGTTTACAACAACCAGGAAGTTTAGCAGTTGAGAGTATTAGCACTTTCGACCATACAAACTATCCCCTAACGCTAACAGTAATTCCTGGGGTAGAATTATCCCTTTCCCTAGCTTTTACTACTTGCCTTGATACCGCTACTATTAAGCGGATGTTGGGACATCTACAAACCCTGTTAACGGGAATGGTTAATAACCCTCAAACCAAGTTAATAGACTTACCTTTATTAAGCGCAGAGGAAGATGGACAACTACAAAAATTCAATCAAACTAGAAATAATATTGACGAAGCACAACTGCAGCAATGTATTCATCAACTCATTGAAACCCAAGCCAGAAAAAGCCCCGACGCTGTAGCGGTAGTTTGGGAAGCAGAAAAGTTGACCTATGGGGAATTAAACCAAAAAAGCCAACAATTAGCCGAATATCTGCAGTTACAGGGGGTAAAACCCGAAGTTATCGTAGGGATATGTTGCGATCGCTCTTTAGAGATGATCATTGCTATAGTAGCCATCCTCAAAGCAGGTGGGGCATATTTACCACTAGATCCAAATTTACCCAAGGAAGCAATAACTTGGAGAATAGAGGATGCCAAGGTAGCAATAGTTTTAGCCCCAAAGCAGCTACAAGCAAAAATTGCCCATAAGGATCTACAAATTATCGATTTAGATCTAAGATCATTACCCCAAGTTGCCAACCCTCAACCCCCCAAACCCCCAACCCCTGATAATCTTGCCTACGTCATCTATACTTCTGGTTCGACAGGAAAACCCAAGGGGGTAATGGTCAATCATCGTAGTTTAGTTAATGCTTATTTAGGTTGGTCAGCAGCCTATCAATTAAATCAGGTTAAAAATCATCTTCAGATGGCAAACTTTGCCTTTGATGTCTTTACGGGGGATGTAGTACGGGCATTATGTTCAGGAGGAAAATTAGTTTTATGCCCTGGGGAGATATTACTAGAAGCAGACAAACTCTACCAATTAATACTACAACAGCAGATAGAGATTGGGGAATTCGTCCCAGTGGTATTGCGCCATCTAATGGAGTATTTAGAAAAGACACAACAGCAATTAAATATGGGTGTGGTAATCTGCGGTTCAGATAGTTGGTATGGTAGAGAATACAACCATTTTAGAAAGTTTTTAGCTAAAAATTGCCGATTAATTAATTCTTTTGGGGTAACAGAAGCCACCATAGATAGTTGCTATTTTGAAACCACTAAGGATATAGCATCAGGACAATTAGTTCCTATCGGTAAACCCTTTGTTAATACCCAGTTATATATACTAGACCAAGAAAGCAAGCGATCGCTTCCTATTGGAGTAGCAGGAGAACTTTATATTGGGGGTTTGGGTGTTGCTAGAGGTTATTTAAATCGCCCTCAATTAAATTGCGAGAAGTTTTTGAATTTAGATAGTTATGATACTCCTCTTTATAAAACAGGAGATAAAGCCCGCTACCTTCCCAACGGCGATATCGAATTTCTAGGTAGGATAGATAACCAAGTAAAACTAAGAGGATTTCGGATTGAACTGGGGGAAATAGAAGCAATATTATATCAGTATCCCCAAATTACCGAAAATGTCGTTATCCTGCGCCAAGATAGCCCACAAGAGGCAAAAATAGTAGCTTATCTAGTTACAGAAAGCAATAAACCTGTGGCTGTAAGAGAATTACGCAACTTTTTAAGAAAGAAATTACCAGAATACGCCTTACCTTCCGCCTTCGTCTTCCTCAAAAAACTTCCCCTCTCCCCCAACGGCAAAATAGACAGAAAATCATTACCAATACCCAGCCCCAGTTGCTATTTAAATAATAACTACACTCCTGCAAATAATGCGATCGAAGAAATTTTAGTAGACATTTGGGCGAAAATCCTACAGCTACCACGAGTGGGTATTGAAGATAACTTCTTTGATTTAGGAGGGCATTCCTTACTAGCGACACAGGTAATCTCTCGTATCCGTGAAGCCTTTGCCATTGAACTAGCAATACGCTGTTTATTTGAATCTCCTACAGTCGCCCAACTAGCCAAAAGAATAATAGAACAAGAAAAAAGCCCAGGAATTACCTTAAAAAGAGCCATAATTCTGCAAAAAATCGCTCTTATGTCCTCACAAGAAGCAAAACAACTATTGCAAGCCAAAAAAACAATTAAATCCTAACAAGTACACCTTTGCGCCTTTGCGCGAAATAAAAACATAATGAACCAACCAAACTTAACCGCCGAAAAACTAGAACTATTGGCATTATTGTTAGAAGAAGCAGGAATAGAAGAGGAGATTACAGAAACCATTCTCCCTCGCCAAACAGACGATAACCTACCTCTTTCCTATGCCCAACAACGTCTGTGGTTTTTACAACAACTAGAACCAGATAATCCTTTTTACAACATCTCTTCGGCTGTCAGTTTACGGGGGGATTTAAATATCCCTATTTTAGAAAAATGCTTTAATCAGATTATTCAACGTCATGAAATCCTGCGAACTAAATTCTTAAGTGTCGATGGTAAAGCAACCCAGATAATTACACCAGAACTTCAAATAACCTTACCAGTTATAGAAATAACAGAGAGATTACCCAATAGAGATGACGAGCGATCGCACTATCAAAGTATCATTGATTTAGAAGCACAAACCCCGTTTAATTTAGAAATAGCACCCTTACTAAGAACTTCTCTACTCCATCTTGGGGAGGGGGAATATATCTTATTACTAACCATGCACCATATTATTAGTGATGGATGGTCTACAGATATTTTAATTAGTGAGATAGTAAGTTTATATCAAAGTTTAAGTAATAACCAACCCTCAACCTTAGAACCACTAACTATTCAATACGCAGATTATGCCCTTTGGCAAAGACAATGGTTGCAGGGAGATAGATTAAATAAACAAATTAAATTCTGGCAACAACAACTAGCAGATATTCCCAGCGTCTTACCCTTACCTACAGATAAACCTCGTCCCCATATACAATCCTATCGAGGTAGGAAACAAAGTTTTAGCATTTGTGCCGAACTAACTACCGCCCTCAAAACCCTATGCCAACAGGAAAATTGCACTTTATATATGATACTGCTGGCAGCTTTTAAAGTACTACTATACCGTTACACAGGTACTGAGGATCTAGTAGTCGGTTCGCCCATAGCCAATCGTCAGCGCACGCAAATAGAACCATTAATCGGTTTTTTTGTCAATACTTTAGCATTAAGAACAAATTTAGCCAATAATCCCAATTTTTTAGAAGTATTAACCAGGGTTAAGGAGGTTACTCTCTCAGCTACTGCCAATCAAGATGTACCCTTCGAGTTAGTAGTAGAAGCGGTGGGAAGCGAGCGCACTTTAAGTCATACTCCCTTATTTCAGGTTATGTTTGTCTTGCAAGCAGTAGGTTCTCAATTGGAATTACCCAATTTAACCTGGGAATCTTTAGAAGTAGCAGCCACCACCAGCAAATTCGATCTCACCCTGATGATTGCAGAAACTGAGACGGAATTAAAGGGTTGTTGGGAATATAGTAGTGATTTATTTAATTGTGAGACTATTGAGCGCATGAGTGGGCATTTCCAGACATTATTAACTGGTATTATTGCCAACCCCCAAGAGTCTATTAGTCAATTACCTTTACTCACAACCCCAGAACAACAATTAATTAGGGAATGGAATAATACTCAAGCTGATTATTCTTTAGATAAACGTGTGGATCAGTTATTTGCCGAACAAGTAGCTAAAACCCCCGATGCTATAGCGGTAGTATGGGGTAATTCCCAATTAACCTACGCAGAATTAAATAGTCAAGCCAATCAATTAGCTAATTATTTGCAACTTCGGGGAATGAAACCAGAAACTCTAGTAGGGATATACTGCGATCGCTGTGTAGAGATGGTTATTGCCATATTAGCAGTTATTAAAGCAGGTGGTGCATATATCCCCTTAGATCCTAGTTATCCTCCAGAACGTTTACAGTTTATGGTGGAAGATAGCAAATTAGCAATTATCTTAACTACGGGAAAAATATTTAATTCTTCATCCCTAATAATTGATTTGGAGGCAGAAAAAGCCAAAATTGCCCAAAATTCAACTAAAGATCCCGTTAATACCCTAACTCCTGATAACTTAGCTTATGTTATCTACACCTCTGGTTCAACAGGGAAACCCAAGGGGGTAATGATTCCCCATCGCGCCCTAAGTAACCATATGCAATGGATGCAGCAAGCATTACCATTAACTGCCAAAGATAAGGTATTACAAAAAACCCCTTTTAGTTTTGATGCTGCAGTTTGGGAATTTTACGCACCTTTCTTAGCAGGTGGAACATTAGTATTAGCAAAACCAGATGGGCATCAAAATCCAGATTATTTAGTGGAATTAATCAGACAACAGCAAATTACTATTTTGCAATTAGTTCCTTCTTTACTGGGAGTATTACTTGAAACAGATAATATTAGTGCTTGTCAATCATTAAGGAGGGTATTTTCTGGTGGTGAAACCTTAAGCTGCCAATTACAACAAAGATTTACCCAGCAATTACCACATTGCCAATTATATAATCTTTATGGTCCAACGGAAGCTACGATTGATACCACCTACTATTTATGCCCACAAGCAGCACAACCAGTTAACATAATTGGGTTTCCCATTAGTAATGTTCAAGTATACATTTTAGATAAGAATTTACAAATAGTTCCCATAGGTATACCAGGAGAAATCTATATCGGTGGTGCAGGTTTAGCACGAGGTTATTTAAATAATCAGCAAATAACGAATAAGCAATTCATACCAAATCCTTTTATTAAACAGGATAAACAACTTCTCTACAAAACAGGAGATAAAGCCCGTTACCTAGCCACTGGTGAGATAGAATTTTTAGGTAGGATAGATAAGCAAGTAAAACTACGGGGTTTTCGCATCGAATTAGGGGAAATACAAACCCAATTAGAACAACATCCCCAAATAAAACAAGCCTTAGTTCAAATTCGTGAGAATCAAGCCAATCATCATTTAGTTGCCTATTATATTGCTCAACAAAACTGTGAAATAGAAACTAAAGATTTACGCCGTCACTTACAGAATAAACTGCCACAATACATGATTCCTGGAATATTTGTACCCTTAGAATCATTCCCCCTCACCCCCAATGGGAAAATAAACACCCATGCCTTACCAATACCAGATAGAGCGATCGCGCCAACTGAATATCCCAGTAACCAGATCGAATCTAGTTTAATTGAAATATGGCAAGAGGTTTTACAAGTAGATAATATCGGCATCAACGATAACTTTTTTGAACTGGGGGGTGATTCCATTCTCAGTTTACAAGTCATCGCCAAGGCTAAAAGTGCCAATATACAATTGACTCCCAAACAAATATTTCAAGCCCAAACTATAGCAGAATTAAGTATAGTCGCCACCACCCAAACAACCCAAACTACCCAACAGGGGATAGCAACGGGAATAATTCCCCTAACTCCGATACAAACAAGATTTTTTGCCCAAAACCTGGTAGATTCTCACCATTGGAATCAATCAATAATACTAGAAGTTAGACAAGGGGATTTTCAACTATTAACCCAAGCCATACAACATCTGTGGGAACATCATGACATATTGCGATCGCGTTTTTTCCTCACTGCATCGGGTTGGCAGTGTATTATTGACGAGGATAGTAAGACTACACCAATACCCATTATAGAACAACAAGGGCAAAACCTAGAAACCATAGCTTCCCAATTACAGGGTAGTTTTAATTTAACCCAGGGACAACTAATTAAAATAGTTTACTTTGATTTAGGTCAAGGATCTAGCAAACTGTTAATTATCGCCCACCATTTAATTATTGATGGGGTTTCCTGGCGCATCCTCCTAGAAGATTTAACAACGGCTTATGAACAATTAAGCCAAGGGAAAGAAATTACACTCCCCCCTAAAACTACTGCTTATAAATATTGGGCGCAACAACTACAAACCTATGCCCAGTCACAACAGGTAAAGGAAGAAGCGGAATATTGGTTAGGTTTATTTGAGGGAATAAATCAAAATATACCCCTAGACTATGCCGATGGCGAGAATACAGTTGCTGCTGCTGCGACAGTATCCCTAACCCTTACCCCCAAGGAAACCCAAGCCCTACGAGAAGAAGTGCCAGCAGCCTATCAAACCCAAATCAACGATATTTTACTGACTGCATTAGCCCAAACCTTCCAAGAATGGACAGGTAATAATTCTTTGCTAATCGAACTAGAAGGACATGGGAGGGAGGATATCTTAGATAATTTAGATTTATCCCGTATAGTCGGCTGGTTTACTACTATTTTCCCCATTATCTTAAATTTAAGCCCAAATTCCGACCCAGCCACAGCAATTAAAACCATTAAAGAACAACTGCGGAGTATTCCCCATAAAGGGATCAATTACGGAGTGCTACGTTATCTAACCGAGGAGACAGATATTAAAGAAAAACTAGAAAAATTACCAACAGCAGCAGTAAGGTTTAATTATTTAGGACAAAGCGACCAAATAATTGCCAATTCAGCCCTATTTAAACCAACAAGCCAATCTAGAGGTAATAACCAAAGCTTAAGAGGAGAGAGAGATTGCCTAATAGAAATCAATAGCGCGCTTACAGGGGGGCAACTACATATAGATTGGACTTATAGCCAAAGAATACATCAAACCCAAACCATCCAACAACTTGCTAAGACATATCGAGAAAAATTGCGATCGCTAATCTCCCACTGTTTATCTGCCGATGCTGGAGGTTATACCCCCTCAGACTTTCCCCAAATGCAGTTAGATGCAAGTCAATTGGATTTACTACTTTCCCAACTCAATAATTAATGCGTCTGTGCGTCAAACAAAACATGAACAAAAAAAACATAGAAAACATCTATCCCCTGACACCCATGCAACAGGGCATACTTTTCCATACCCTAAATGCACCTGATAGGGGACTATATATAATCCAAAGTAGCTATAAACTAAAAAATCTAATTAACATAACTGCCTTTAAAGAGGCGTGGCAAAAAGTTATCGATCATAACCCAATACTGAGAACTTCTTTTCATTGGCAACAATATCAAGAACCCTTTCAAGTAGTATACAAACAAGTACAATTACCTTGGCAAGAAATACAACTAAAGCAGGGCGAAACACTAGCAACTTGGTTAGAAAAGGATCGTCAAGCAGGTTTCAATCTAAATCAAGCACCTTTAATACGTCTGAGTTTAATCTATCTAGATAACAACACCTATCAGTTTATTTGGAGTTGTCACCATTTAATTTTAGATGGTTGGTCTACCGCTTTAATTTTAAAACAACTATTAGATAGTTATCAGGCAATTATTACAGATAAACCAATCTCTTTAACACCAACTCGCCCCTATGGAGACTATGTAGCTTGGTTGCGAGCGCAAGAAACATCGGCAGCTAAAACCTACTGGCAAACAACACTTCAAGGTTTTACTAAACCTACACCCTTGCAAGAAGGCAAATGGGAAACTAAAAACACAGATAAACAGGGGGAAAAATCCCTCAAAATCTCTAAGGAAACTACCCAAATTATCAAAGCTTGGGCGCGATCGCATAATTTAACTGTCAACACTTTGATTAGGGGTGCTTGGGCTTTACTATTGAGTCGTTATAGTGGTGAAGATGACATTGTTTTTGGTGCAACTTCTTCAGGTCGTCCGCCGAATTTAGTAGGTTCTTCGGCAATGGTGGGTTTATTTATTAATACTCTCCCTGTAAGAGTTAAAGTAGATGCGGATCAGTCTCTTATTGGTTGGTTACAAACTCTACAAAGCCAACAAAGCCAAGCACAGCAGTATGAATATACTCCTTTAATTCAAGTACAACAATGGAGTGATTTATCTGGTGATTTACCACTATTTAATAGTATTTTAGTCTTTGAAAATTATCCTGTAGATGCTTCTATCGCCGAGTTTGGGTTAGCAATGGAGATTACGGAAACTCAATCTATTGAGTCTACTCATTACCCCCTAACTATCTCCGCAGGATTAAGTGAGGAGTTGTTTTTAGAGATTTTATACGATCGCTCGCTCTTTAGTGATTCTATAATTGATCTGATCTTAGGAAACCTGCAACACATCCTAGAACAGTTTTGTACCTCCCCCCAAGCAAGTTTAAAGGATTTATCCCTCCTAAGAATAGATGGGCAGAGTAACCAGGTTGATTATCCAGATTTCTGTATTCATCAGTTATTTGAACAGCAAGCAGCTAAAACACCCGATGCGGTAGCGGTAGTTTTTCAACAAGCACAATTAACCTATCAACAGTTAAATCAACGCGCCCAAGAGTTGGCAAGTTATTTACAATGTCTTGGGGTTAAACCTGATGTAATTGTTGGTATTTATTTGGAACGTTCGATTGAGGTTATTGTCGCTATCTTGGCTATTCTTAAGGCTGGTGGGGCATATTTACCCTTAGATCCTACTTATCCTCAAGCAAGCTTGGATTATCTACTTGAGGATGCCCAAATAGCAATTATCCTAACTACTTCTTCCTTAAAATCCTGCCTCACAAGTAAAGAAATAATCTGTCTGGATCAACCTCAGCGATCGCTTTCTATTCCAAACCAACTATCTACCCCCACCCCTAAAAACCTTGCCTACATTATCTATACATCAGGTTCAACAGGCAAACCTAAAGGAGTGGCGATCGCTCATTCTTCCTTGGTTAATTTTGCCACAGCAGCAACATCCGTATATGGCATTAAGCCTCAAGATGTCATTTTACAATTTGCTTCCCTAAGTTTTGATGCTTCAATCGAAGAGATTTTTCCTATTTTAATTACTGGCGGTACATTAGTTCTACGTACCCCAGACATGGGATATTCTCCCTCTAAATTATTACAAAAGTGCGATCGCTATGGCATTACTATTTTGGATTTACCTACGGCTTTTTGGCATTTACTAGTAGATGAATTAGCTAAGACACCAGAATTAGAATTACCCCAATTAATTCGTTTAGTAATTATTGGCGGGGAAGTAGTTAACCCTAAGCAAGTAGTAATATGGAATCAATTGGTAGGAGATAGTTGTCAATTAATTAATACTTATGGTCCTACAGAAACCACCGTTGTTGCAACTAGTTATCTTGTTCCCCCTCAGCTAGATAATTTATCGAGTATTCCTATAGGGAAGCCATTACCTAATGTAGAGACTTATATTTTAGATCGATTCTTGCAACCAGTTCCTCTAGGGGTAGCAGGGGATTTATATATTGGTGGTGCAGGTTTAGCACGAGGTTATTTAAATCATGATGACTTTATTGATCATCTTTATAAAACAGGAGATAAAGCCCGTTACTTACCCTGCGGTAATTTAGAATTTTTGGGGCGTGAGGATAATCAAGTTAAAATTAGAGGGTTTCGGGTTGAATTAACAGAAATTACTAAGCGATTACAGGAACATCCCGCAGTTAAACAAGCAGTAGTGGTATTTAGAAATGAGGAAAGTAAGTTAATTGCTTATCTGGTTGTAAAAGATAGGGATGAACATCAAGCAATTAAATTTAGAAGTTATCTTAAAAAACAACTACCCGAATATGCCATTCCCTCCGCCTTTATCTTTTTAGATGTCTTCCCCTTAACTGTCAATGGCAAAATAGATTACCATAACCTACCCACAGCAAAGATAGTAAACTCGGAAATCAAACCGAATTATGTTGCACCTCGTACTGCTATGGAGATACAAATAGCCAAAATATGGCAGGAGGTATTAGGTGTAGATAATGTAGGAATCTATGATAACTTCTTTGAATTGGGGGGGCATTCACTATTAATTGTCAATTTATTTACCCGTATGGGTATGGATGTACCTTTTCAATATCTGTTTGATGCACCTATTTTAATTGATTTTGTCGCCAAGCTTACCGAGACGTTACCAGAGAGAAATAGAGGTTTGGATTTAAATCAAGAGGCTGTGTTAGATAGTGATATTTGTTTAGGGGATAGTAAGTATGGAGATAAAACAAATAATATTTTGCTAACGGGGGCGACAGGATTTTTAGGATCATTCCTTTTAGCAGAACTTTTACAACAAACCTCAGGGGATATATATTGTCTAGTCAGGGCGAAGAATGAGGAATTGGGGAAAGAGAAAATCAAGCGATCGCTCTGTAGTTATTCTCTGTGGCAAGATAGTTATAGTGAGAGAATTATTGCTGTAGTTGGTGATTTATCCCAACCCTATTTAGGGCTTTCGGGGATAAAATATCAATCTTTAGCCAAATCAATCGATCTTATTTATCATAATGGGGCTTGGGTACACCATGCGATGCCCTATTCTTCCCTCAAAGCAACTAATGTTTTAGGTACTAAGGAGATATTAAGATTAGCGGTTAGTTATAGAATTAAACCCGTTCATTTTATTTCCACAATTAGTGTTTTTTCTGGGGTTAATAATTCCCATAGTCAGATAGTTACAGAAACAAGCAAGATCGATAATTTTACAGCCCCTGCAGGTGGTTATGTACAGAGTAAATGGGTTGCGGATAAATTAGTTAGTTTAGCAAGCGATCGCGGTATCCCCGTTACTATTTATCGCCCTGGTGGGATATCGGGGGATAGTCAGACGGGAGTGTTTAACCCTAATGATTTTTTATACAGGTTATTAATTGGTTGTATTGAATTGGGTGCAATTATAGAAGGGGATGTTTTAGATAGTTTAATACCTGTAGACTATATCAGTCGGGCAATTGTCAGTCTTTCCTTGCAACCAGCATCTTTAGGTAAGGTTTTTCATTTAGTTAATTCCCAACGTCTAGATTTTAAGATCCTCATTAGTTTAATTCGCGGTTTTGGTTATCAGATAGAAGCAGTTAATCAACAACAATGGCAAGCTAAATTAGGTGCTATTGCCCAAAATATGCCCGAACATCCTTTATATCCCTTGATTTCTTTGTTGGATTCCTCCACAGATGAGCAAGCTACGATTTCCTTAAAATATGATACCCAGGCTACCCTAAAAGCTTTAGCCAAAATAGGTATTGCTTGTCCGTCGCTGGATGCAAAACTACTCCATACCTATTTATCTTATCTCCATCACAATGGGTGGTTAAAACAGCCTCGAAAAGTGAGTATTTAGAATCAATTTATCTCCATAAAAAAATTATGACTTTGATCACGGCAGATATATATTTAGAACAATTCATAGCGCAATATGGCGATCGCACTAAAACATCCAAGCAATTAACCCAAACCTATCGCCCAACTTTAGCAGATCCCAGGGTATCAGCAGGGTTTAGTTTACCTTTAAAAGAGATTTGTTATCCCATCGTGGCGCAAAAATCCTTAGGTTCAAAAATTTGGGATGTGGATGGGAATGAATATATTGATTTGATTATGGGGTTTGGAATTAATCTTTTAGGACATAATCCTCCTATGATTAAACAAGCCATTATTGAACAATTGGATCAGGGAATGGCAATAGGAGTACAAACCCAATTAGCAGGAGAAGTCGCCGAGTTAATTAAGGAATTGACGGGGATGGCAAGAGTTACCCTGAGTAATACTGGCACAGAAGCAGTAATTACAGCTATTCGTCTTGCTAGGGCTGCTACAGGGCGCGATAAGATAGCTATCTTTTCTGGTTCTTATCATGGACATTTGGATGCTACCTTAGTTGATATGCGGGAAATTGACGGTAGTTTCCAAACAATTGCTAAAGCAGATGGTATTCCCCAGGGGGTGGTTAAGGATACTCTAGTTTTAGATTATGGTAATTATGATAGTCTCGAAGTAATTAGAAACCACTCAAGGGAATTAGCTGCGGTATTGGTTGAACCTGTACAGAGTTGTCGTCCCAACTTGCAACCAAAAGAATTTCTGCAACAATTGCGTGTTTTAACCGAAGAATTAGGAATTGTGCTAATTTTTGACGAAATGATCACGGGTTTTCGGGTACACCAAGGCGGGGCGCAAGCTTGGTTTGAAGTAGAAGCGGATATTGCTACCTATGGCAAAATTGTCGGCGGTGGTTTACCTATTGGGGTAATTGCAGGGAAGGCAGAGTATTTAGATAAAATTGATGGGGGAATGTGGAATTATGGCGATCGCTCTTTTCCCGAAGTAAAAACTACTTTTTTTGCTGGTACTTATTGCAAACATCCCCTCTCCCTGGCTGCTGCTAAAGCGATGTTAACCTATCTTAAAGCTGAAGGTAATAGTTTACAAAGGGAATTAGGCGATCGCACTACTAAGTTTGTTGGGGAAATAAATAGTTGTTTTGCTAAATTTGAATTGCCTATTGTAATGGCTAATTTTGGTTCTTGTTTTGATGCGGTTTTAGATTATAATTCCCTACCCAATACTGCTATTGATTCTGTTGATTTGGGTATTGATTTATTGTCCTATCATTTGTTGCACCGTGGCGTATTAATTCGCGCTGGTAGTGGTTGTTTATCCACCGCCCATACTGATAGTCAACTTGATTATGTAGTCTCTGCAATTGAAGATAGTTTAAAGGATTTGAGACGGGTAGATCTACTTTAATTAAATAGAAAATATGAAAATTAAACCAATTGAACGTATCCATCAACCGACAATAACTGAATTTCAACAATATGTAATGGAAAATCAGCCAGTTGTGATTACAGGTGTTGCTAATAAGTGGCACGCTTATAGTAATTGGACACCAGCCAGTTTTCAGCAGATGTTTGGGGATATAAAAGTACCTTTGAGGCAAAGTGATAATGAATTAGATGTATTTTTTGGTAAGGAAAATCAGCAGAAGTTTTTAAGTTTTTCCCAGTATATAGATTTAATTTTACACTGGAATAATCCTCAGCAAAGACCGCCCTATTTTGGTAATATTTTCCTCAATGATCCTGAAATTGAATCTTTAGTCGAACCTATTTTACATGACTTTGATTTCCCTAATTATTTTAGTGATAGCGTGAGGAATGATTTACATTTATGGATTGGTGCAGCCGAACAAAAATCAACTATTCATAATGATAATTATCAAAATCTTAATGCTCAAATTTATGGCAAGAAAGCCTTTTTATTGTTTTCTCCCGCACAACATCCTTTACTTTATCCTGTAAAAATTGATGCTGAATTATGGTCTAGTCCTATTGATCCACAAAATCCCAATTTAAAAAAATATCCCCTCTACGATCGCACTGTGGGGATGGAAGCTATATTAGAACCAGGAGAAATTCTATTTATTCCCCTTTTTTGGTGGCATCAAGCAAGGGCAATTACCACAGCAATTAATCTAAATATGTGGGCATTTACTAACAAGATTAGTGAATACTGGAATGAAGATAATCTAACATTTAGAAGTTGTGTTGAGAGTGGGAAGTAATGATTAATAGTATTTCTCGTCAGCGTCTATTAAAATTAATTGCCATTGTCCTAATTACTAGTTTAATTATCATTACCTTTAATAATTATTTAAACCCAAGTAAACCCCCACAACTATTTACAAATCTAACAGAATACCGTGTTATCAAAGACGCGATCGCAACTGTAAAAGTCCCTCAAAAGCCAGAAAGAATAATAACTCTACATGGTACAGCTTTAGAAAGTGTTTTAGCTTTAGGGGAAAAACCAGTAGGTACAACTTTAAATGGCGATCGCCAAAGTCAACCTGATTTTATCAAAGATAAATTGCCTGATGTAGAAATTTTAGGCTCTTTTGGTGAACCAAACCTAGAAAAAGTTTTACTTTTAAAACCCGATCTAATTTTGGATTTAGATATAGCTAGTATCTACCCTCAGCTATCGCAAATTGCCCCAACTATAGTTACAGAATACAACCCAACTAATAGTTGGCAACCTAATTTAGAAATATACGCCCAAGCATTAGGTAAGCCAGAATTAGCCAAAGAAGTTATTACTAATTATTACAACAGATTGGAAAAATTAAAAACAGCAATCAAGCAAAAAAACAAATCCTTAACAGTTTCAGTAGTTCGGATCTATCCCCAAGCAATCACTTTTTATCAACCAGATTCTTTTTGTGGTTCAATTTTAAAAGATGCAGGTTTATCTCGCCCCCCCTTACAAAATCAAACAGGAGGACAACTATTAATAAGTCAAGAATTAATTAGTCAGGCAGATGCAGATATTATTTTTTATTGGGCTTATGGAGATGATTATCACAGTAAGAGCGAGCGTTTACAAAATAGTCTACAAAAAATAACCTCTGATCCATTATGGCAACAATTAAAAGCTGTCAAGCAAGGAAAAGTTTATCAAGTACCAGATTATTGGATTGGTTATGGTGCTTTAGCTGCCAATGCTGTAATTGATGATTTATATAAATATATCCTTGATCAATAAATTTTGAAACTACCAACAATTCCTCATAATCTTCGTCCTTTTATTACTATTTGGTTTGGTCAATTAATTTCAATTTTAGGTTCAGAAATAACCGACTTTGCTATTACTATCTGGGCTTGGGAAATTACAGGCAAAGCAACACCTTTATCCTTAATCATGCTGTGTGGCAAAGTTCCTAGTATTTTAGCAGCTATCTTTGCAGGGACATTAGTTGACCGCTATAATCGGAAGTTTTTAATGTTTTTTGGTGATACAGCTTCTTGTATTTCAACTATCTTTTTACTCATCCTTTTATTAAGCAATCGTTTAGAAATTTGGCACTTATATATAACCGCTATAATCAATGGTCTATTTGGCTATTTTCAAGATTTAGCCTATTCCTCTTCCCTCTCCCTGCTTGTTCCCAAACAACACTATACTAGAGCAACAGTACTAAACGATTATGTTAGTGGTTTTGGTGCAAATATTATCGCCCCAGCCTTAGCAGGAGGACTATATTATCTAATCGGCTTATCAGGAATTATGGTAATCGATTTAATTACTTTTTTAATAGCTATTTACTTATTATCCCTAGTAAAAATCCCTCAGCCAACTAATAATAATCCAGATAATAATATATGGCAAAACTTAACTTTAGGATTTCGCTACATCATCCAACGCAAAAGTTTACTAATGATGGTTATCTTTCTAATCATTTTCTACTTTATAGATCGCGTCATTTCGGGTATCGAATCACCGATGATTTTAGCCCGAAGTGGCAATAATACGGCGATTTTTGCCAGTGTTCATACCGCTACTGCCATTGGTGGGGCAATTGGGGGTATATTACTGAGTATTTGGGGAGGGTTCAAACTACGTATACACGGTGTTCTACTCGGTACAATTCTAACATTTACCAGCGCGATCGCTTTTGGAATAACTAATACTCCCCCCCTGTGGCTAATTACTACTTTTTTTGCTGCTTTATTTTGGCCCATTATCGGTAGTTCAGAAAATGCCATCTGGTTAGAAAAAATCCCCCCAGAAATTCAAGGGAGAGTCTTTGCAGCCCGTTTTCTCATGACTCAGATACCCCTCCCCATTGCTTTAGGAATGACAGGCATTTTAGCCGATCGCCTGTTTGAACCAGCTATGTCATCTAATGGCAGTTTAGCCCCACTTTTAGGTAGTTTATTTGGTACTGGTTTGGGTGCTGGTATGGCAGTTCAATATACGCTATTTGCCTGTTTTGGGGTAATTCTGGGTTTAAGTGGTTATGCCTTTAATCAATTGCGCAACATTGAAAAGATTTTACCCGATGCAGATATCAATAACTAATCTAAAATCAGTCTTATTTACAATTACTTTAGTTCTAGTATTACTATTAGGACAAAACAACCTACTGAGTAAAAACCATACCGAAATCCTTTGGGATACCTATGGTATACCGCATATATACGGAATTAACCAGCAAAGCAGCTTCCAAGCTTTCGGTTGGGCGCAAATGCACAGCCACGGTAATTTAATTTTACGTCTTTACGGTCAAGCAAGGGGTAGGGCAGCCGAATATTGGGGCAAAGACTATCTAGAGTCGGATCAATGGGTGGTGAGAATGGGTATCCCCCAAAGGGCTAAAACTTGGTATGCCCAACAAGACCCCACTTTTCGTAGTTATTTAGATGCCTTTGCCACAGGAGTTAACACCTATGCCCAACAACATCCAGAACTAATAGAAACGGAAGTAAAAGCCGTCCTACCCATCACAGGAGAAGATATCATTGCCCACGCCCAAAGGGTACTTAACTTTACTTTTGTAGTTGACCCTCAAACAGTTAATACCCTAGAAGATAAATATAAAAAACAATACAAAGGTTCTAATGGGTGGGCGATCGCGCCATCTCGATCCAAAAGTGGTAATGCAATGTTACTAGCAAATCCCCATTTACCATGGTCGGATTTATTCCTGTGGTATGAAGCCCAAATCACCGCCCCAGGTATAGATGCCTATGGTGCAACGTTAGTAGGTATTCCAGTTTTAGCGATCGCTTTTAACGATCATCTAGGCTGGACTCATACCGTTAATACCTTTGATGGTTGGGACTTATACAAGTTAACCCTTGAGGGGGAAGGATATCTATTTGATGGTCAAGTACGGAATTTTGAACGCCAAACCACCCAAATAAAAATCAAACAACCAGACGGCACAATAAGAACAGAAGAACTAATATTACAAAACTCAATTCATGGTGCAGTAATTAAACAAGAAAACAATCAAGCCTTCGCCCTGAGAGTTGTAGGTTTAGACCGCCCAGGAGTCCTTAAACAATGGTGGGATATGGCACAAACCAGCAATTTAACAGAATTTGAAAACGTATTAAAACGCTTGCAACTGCCCATGTTTACGGTAATGTATGCCGATCGCGACGGACATATTATGCACCTATTCAATGGTCAAGTACCCATTCGTCAACAAGGAGATTTCGCTTATTGGCAAGGCATTATCCCTGGCGACACTTCCGCTACCCTCTGGACAGAAATACATCCCTATCAAGATTTACCCCGTATCGTCGATCCTCCTAGTGGTTGGTTACAAAATGCCAACGATCCACCCTGGACAACCACATTTCCGACTGCTATCTCCCCCGAAGACTATCCCCCCTACATCGCCCCCCAAGAAATGACTTTTCGCCCTCAACGATCCGCAAAGATGCTGATGGAAGATGATTCAATTTCCCTCGAAGAAATGATCGAAGATAAACATTCAACCCACATGGAAATTGCCGATCGCCTTTTAGATGACTTACTACCAGCCCTACACCAAGAAAAAAGTTCTTTCGCCCTCCAAGTTGCCAATGTGCTAGAAAAATGGGACAGACAAACCAATGCAGATAGTAAAGGGGCTGTCCTCTTCGCTGCTTGGTTAGAAACCATAGACTGGGATACTCTATTTACCCAACCCTGGCAAAAAACCTCCCCTCTAACTACCCCCGATGGTTTAGCCAACCCACAACAAGCAGTTAAATCCTTGCTCACAGTAGCCAAGAAAATACAACAAGATTACGGAGCGATCGATATTCCCTGGGGACAAGTGTATCGTCTACAGTACGGCAATACCAATTTACCTGCCAATGGTGGTGCTGGATACCTCGGCATATTTCGAGTAGTTAACTTTGCGCCGATAGAAGATAAACAGTTTCAAGCATTTGAAGGAGATTCCTTTGTAGCAGCCATTGAATTTTCCCAACCTGTTAAAGCAATGGCACTAACCACCTATGGCAATAGCACCCAACCCAATAATCAATTCAAGCAACAGATAAAACTCTTTACCCAACAACAACTACGTCCCGTTTGGCGATCGCAGGGGCAAGTAAAGGCACATACTCAACTTGTCACTGATCTAGATCATATATATTTTGGGTACTCTAAGTAATACTTGTGGCGAGGTATTGTGTATTTTTAGCTAAGGATGAAACTTTTACTATTCAAAGTTATCTTAAAACGTCGTGCTAGGGATGAAGGTTTTACCCTACCGATGGTTATTGCTTTAGGGTTAATTATGCTTCTATTGGGCGCAGTAAGTATTGTTAAATCTAGCGAAGAAAATCTTAATACCATCTCTCAAAATAGTGCTTCTGATGCTCTAGCTGTGGCTGAAGTTGGTATTACTAAATATCGAGAACTATTAAATCAAAATCGTATCTTAACTGTTTATAATCACGAGCAGTGGAATAGCAACAGTGTACCAGTAAATCTATTAAATAATGGTATAACTCAAAACGTCAATGTGATTGGACAAACGTGTGATAATCTTACCACCACCCCCCCAGGCTGGAAAGATGGAGGTAGAGCAGCAGCAGCCAACGATACAAGTAAATGGTGGAGAGTAGAAGAAAACATAGATCCAAATCCTGGAGATGATTTAATTGGGGAATATCGTTTAGTTAGCTACGAGTATGATATTTTCGACAGTGACGATAATGGCGATTTTAGTGTTAGTAGTGATGCCAATAGAGATGATGATCCTGGCAACTCCGCCCGTAGTGTTGCTGCCAATAGTATTACCGACGAAAACGATCGCAATGATGATGGCAACAGTGATGCTAAAGGCATCTTAACCGTAAAAGGCAGAAGTCGTGACGGTAGCGAAGCTCAAATAAGAACAGAAATACCCCTGCGTATTAACGATTTAGCTAATTTTGCTCCTGTCTTATGGGTAGGAAGTGGCGCAATTTCTAGCCCTGGGACGTTAAATATTCCTACTTCTAGTACTAATCCAGGTAATATCGTCTTAAGAAGTTCTGGTACTGGATGTACTGTACCTAATCCTATAGCTGGTAATAGTAATGTGATTACAGATCCTCGTAATTTACCTGCTATTATATCTGTCCCCACAGATCCAAATAAAAAAAATGTTCTTGCTAATATGAGTAGTACGGATCCAAATCTACTTTTTCCCAACCCTCCAGTACCTGGAATAGATCCAGCACTACTTCTTCCCATATCTCCTCCTCCACCTCCAGCACCTCCAACACCCCCAGCTAACAGAGATGATTCACGTCGCTTTTTCTATGAAGTTACCAATGATGTAAATATAAATAACAATGATCTCCTGACAGATGGTACGGCTGATGCAACTTTATACGTTAGAGGGAATATAAATATTACAGGTGCTGCTGATATTCCTGCAACTGGTACTACTCCTGCAATAGATAATACCCTCACCATTGGCAACACTGACGCAGCCGATGCTACTGGTAACTATGCAAACTTTAATGCAGGCAGCACAACTAATACTCCTGTTTCCTCCGCTAATTTAGAAATCTATGTAGAAGGTAATCGCACAATTAATATTAATCCCAACGGCGGAACTATAAATATAGAAGCCTTTATTCATGCACCCAATGCAACCTTAAATATAACTGGAACTGGAAGGGTCAATATTAACGGTGCTGTATGGGTAAATAACTTTAATAATACTAGTACTGCAACCGTCACAATTAGAAGCGACAAAACAAGTACTACTGGTGGTCGTGAACCTGCTTATAAATTTTATACAACTAATGCCAATATCGCACCCAGACCGATAACCAACAATCCAACTAATTGGGTAAGAGAAGAGGTGCAAGCGGAATAATGAATAAACTATTGATACTTCAACTAAGAAAATCCTTAAATCAGGGTTTTACTACTTTAGAAATCCTAATTTCCATTGTTATTGCCCTGGCTTTTATTGCTGTGGCGATGCAATCTTTTGTTTTGGGGATGGGGATGAAAGTTCAAGCACAGGAAAAGCAGAGAGCTAATCAATTAATTCAGGAAGATTTAGAGCGCAGTAATGTTTTAGCTAGTAATATTGCTGTAAATAACAATAGATGTAATCCCACTCTATATACAGATGGATATGCTCAAGCATTGTGGGAATTAGTTGAGCCTGCAGGAAGTGTGCAACCGACAGTACAACTATTACAAAGAACTGATGGCACTACAGCAGGCAAAACATTAGTTTTAACTCGCAATCATATAAGTGAAGTTAGTTCTGGTTTTCCCCATCGAATTTTAAAAATGAATTATCAAGTACAAGAATTAAATAATGCTGGTAACGCGGTAGTTGATTCTACTGGAAATCCAATTGTGATTGCACAACGTTATGTGGAGGTAATTCCTGATGTTGCTTTACAATGCCCCTAAAAAAAGTAATCAAGGCTTTACCTTGATCGAAATGATCATTACAGTAGTTATTATTGGTATTATTGCTACTCTTGCTGTTCCTAATTTTCTTGGTTTACTCAATAGAAATCGTGTAAAGGATGGTGTATCGCAAGTCGAAGGTGCATTAAAAGAAGCACAAAGACAGGCTATGAGAAAAGGTAGGATTTGCAAAATTCGTTTTACTTCTAATGCTGACGGAAATTCTATTATTCAGACACATCCAGAGGAAACTGTAGGTGGCACAACAGTTAATTATAGTGGTTGTTTATTAAGTACTAGAGAGTTACCAAACTCGGTTTCTCTTAGTCTTCTTAATGGTTCAACGCTGCAATTAGTAGATAGTGGCAATATGGTAAATTTAGGCTTCTCTAATAAAGGCAATCCTGATGCTCAAAGAATTATGGTTATTTCCCACGAAGGTACTAGCACTAAAAAATGTGTTCAAATAGCAGGACTTCTAGGCAATATGCTGACAGGCGATTATAACGAAAGCACCAAACAATGTAATGTCCAGTAAAGCAATTTAGTATTAATTAGTGATGAATAATAACAACAATTCTGGGTTTACACTGACAGAATTAATGATCGTTCTGATTATTATTGGTATTATAGCTGCGATCGCTGCTCCTAATTTCCTTGGTTTATTACATCGTATTAAAGTTAATAATTCCCTAGAACTACTCCTGGGCGCAATTAGAGAAACTCAAAGACAAGCAATGCGACAGGGTAAACTTTGCCGTGTAAATATTAATCCTAACAATAATATTATTACTGCTAATCCTGCTAACTGTTTATTAAATTCTAGAACTATAGACGATAGCGTCATTATTCGGACAAATATTTCAGGTTCTCCTCCCAATATATCTTTTTCTCATAAGGGTAATACTACCAAAATGGGAACAATCGTTTTATCTTCCAATTTTACTAATACTCAAAAATGCTTTGTTATTTCCCTAGGGTTGGGTATTATGAGAACTGGCAATTATGTTGGTAGTAAAACTGGTAATGTGTCTGCCAGTAACTGTAAGAAAGAGTAATATCAATAAAAAGCGATCGCCCTGAGAATATAAACTTTAAGACCAATTATTTTATCTCAGATATAATTATTTTTTAAGATCTGCTGCATCTTCCCCCAAACCACCTGCATTGTAGCTAAAGGCGCGATCGCTCTTGTGTAGCCTGAAGGTTAATCGCCAAGTTGATATTAGATTGGGGATTGGGGCGACATATCAGACTCTGAATATGAATTCTAAGAGCAACCACTACCGCCAAAACAATCAGATTTAAATTTCTTTTTAAAGATATCCGATTTAACTATAAAAATATTATCCTGTAAATCAAATCCTGTATTTTTACCGCCAGTAATTGGAGTACCATCATTGGTTCTATCAGGATATTTTTGACCTACTTCAAAAGCAATAATTCTTTCATCATCACCCAAAACTGTAAATTTGTTCTTGTCTGCTGCTGATAAACTCGATGCGTTCAAATATGCGTCCATCTCCGCTTGATCTTTAGGAATTCTAAACCTGGTTGCAGGGTTATTTGGATCACCCCCACCAATGGGAATTGCTACTCCTTGATCATATAAAAACTTACCTAAAGATGGCTGGTCATCTGCTGTGGTATCAGGATTTCCATAGTAACCACCAATATCTGGAATGTCATAATTCTTTTTAAAAAATTGAACTGTTTGATCTGTTGTACCTTTTACTAATGGATTATTGGCATTCGGGTCATCCTCATTATCACCATTGAAAGTTATAGGATCTCCAAAATCTATTGTATGTGCTACTGGAATGTCACTACTTGCACAATTTGCTGCATTCACAGGATTAGAAGTGATTGTTAATGGGTTATTAGGATTAATATCAATTGGTCGCGCTTGTCTATTTTGATCTCGTCCCTGAAGCCAGCTTATGGGCATATTACCATTATCAAAGTCAGTTCGCATATCCCAATCTATAGGTGGTGGTGAGGTAGTCAAAGATGTGGGTGCGCTCTCTTTACAAGTATAACCTCCTCCTAACCCTCTCATACTCCACGCGTAGGAAACTAAAGCTTGTGAGGTACTTTCAGGCGCATTTCTCGCCCTGGTTACCGCTTGTGTATTAGCAGCATACCTAGTATCAATACCTGATGCTGTCAAGTTTTCCCCCGTCCCAAAGAAAAGTTGTGCTGTAATCGCCCTTCTGTCTGTGTCTGCGCCATCCTGGTCATTTATTCTTCCATCTCCATTAAGATCCCTTACCCCAGTATCCCTGCTATCAATTACACCATCGCCATTAACATCGGTGGCATTTTCCACAAGACCATCACCATCATCATCTATAGCACAAGCAAATAAGCCCTGGAATTGTACATTTGTTCCTCCACAGTTGGCTGTTTGTTCGGTATCATCTACTTTGTCAATTAAAGCTTCTTTAGTCCAACCGTCGGGATTATCGACTCGCCCAGATTTAGTACTATCTGTAACATAACTACCATCTGCTCTTAATTCAGGACCCCAACGATAAATTACTAATGGACCCTTCCAAGGTGAAGTAGGTTGTGGAGGTGCAACTGAATAAATTACTCTTTGAGATACTCCTGGTATATTTAACGCAAGTTTTACCGATCCTCCTGTTAAAGGATTAGTATTATAAGCAGGTGCTACAGCAGTTATATTAGCATCGCTGAGATCCACTTCCACTGCTTGGGCGCGTCTTAATTCATCGGAGATAAAATCTAAAGCCCTTCCTGTCTCACCACGTGCTGCTGTTTTAGAGCCTTCAAGTTGAGTAACTCGTAATACCTGCATTAAGCCAAACCCCAATGCACCGATAACAAAAACGCTCATAAACAAACCAACTAAAAGTTCAATTAGAGTAAAACCAGTATTTGATTTGTTTTTTTTTAAAAGTTTGTGTAATTCTTTCTTGTTCATATAGAGAAAGCTGCTATAAGTTTAAATAAAAATATTAATAAATATTGCTTACAGTTATGGCAATTTATACTATTACCGTCCTAATATAATAGTTGTAATAAAAGACTGTAAATTGGTAAAGACACTGAGATAGTATGAAGTTAGAGTAAATTTGATTTAAATTACTTGAAGATTAGATGACTTCAATACTTTTTGGTAGATGTTTTTATTAATTCCTAAGTATAGAAAAAGCCAAAAATATTAGTAAATATATAATTTTAAAAAATTATCCGTTAGACTCGAAAACATCAACGCCTAAAATATAATTATTTAAAATTTTATTCAGGCTATGGAAACTCTAATCCTAGATTGCCAATCAATTGAATTAATCGACGAGCAATTCTACCAACTATGTAATAACAATCGTGACTTGCGCCTTGAAAGAAATGCTGATGGAGATTTATTAATTATGCCACCTGCTGGCAGAGAGACAGGACATAAAAAGGCAGGAATTATTGCTCAGTTATGACTTTGGAATAATCAGCGTAATATGGGAATAGTCTTTGATTCTTCTACAGGATTTAAATTACCTAATGGTGCAAATAGATCTCCCGATGCTGCATGGATACATTTAGTTAAATGGGATGCTCTTACGAAGATACAAAAACAAAGGTTTTTACCTTTATGCCCTGATTTTGCTATTCAATTACTTTCTCCCAGCGATAACTTAGTTAAAATTCAGCAGAAAATGCAGGAATATTTAGATATAGGCAAGGTATTAGGCTGGTTGATTAATTGTCAAAATCAACAAGTAGAAATTTATCGGCAACAAAAGAAGGTGGAAGTTATGGACTATCCTCAAAGTTTATCGGGAGAAAATATTTTGCCTCAATTTATTTGGTGATTTAAATATTAAAGATATTTAATTAAATTAATAAAATTAAAATGACTATTACCACTACAAAAAGCTTATATTCCTTCGAGGAATATCTACAAGACGAACATGAGCCAGATAACCGTTATGAATTAGTATACGGTAAATTAGAGTTAATAAATCCTCCAACTTTTCGCCATATTTTAATTTGTGATTTTATCCGAGATATCCTTAAAGCGGAAATAAATCGCCTACAACTCCCCAGGTTAGCAATGCGAGAAGCAGGTATTAAAACAGGTTGGCGTAAATCCCGTATCGCTGAGCTATACATAGTTGAAAAGGAACAAGTAATTAATTCAATTGTTGAATCTGGGGTCTTAGAAACCCCTCCTATATTAGTAATAGAAGTAGTAAGTACCGAATCAATATAAAAGATCTGAATACGCAGCTTTAGGTATTAAGGAATATTGGATTGTTGATACGATTCAACAACAACTAACAATTTTAATTTTAGATGAAGGTTTATATGAGGAGAATATGTTGACAGCACAACAAGAATTAATTTCTCCTACTTTTAATAAAATTAAATTAACACCTCAAGAAATTTTTACTGCCGAAAATATATAGAAAGATTTATATTGTTTTAAGTAAATTTATCTATCTGAAAACAAAAATCAGACGCTCGCTTGCTTAGACAGTAACTTTAATTTCTTGACTTAATACTATAAATTCAGAGCTACGAACAATAAACTAGACAAGAGAAAAAACTCTTAACTTATTAGGCGATCGCTAACCTATAATATAGATTATAATCACTATGATTATCATATACAATCGAAGTTAATCTAGTATCAGTTTGATATTTATAATTTCTAATAGTTTATTATAAAAATTATCAATTTAATAATCACGATTGACCAGTAAGTTTAGGTGGAATTGCCTCAACTCTACCGTTTGAATATATTTTTAATTCTCCACCAATATCTTCAATTTTTGTTTGAGCTATCTTACGAATACGTTCATCTTTATTATTATTCCAAACCATAAACCACACACCTACCTGTGCTTGCCTCGTATCGGGTGTAGTTGCCAAAAACTTAACAGTATTTTTAGCTGCCTGAGCTATAGTTTCATTACCTGCTTTGTTAGCCCATGCTGATGACATTTGGTAAGAATTCTTGGCTGCTTGCAAATCTCCCAAAAAAAGAATCTCATCCACACCTTTATATAGCCAAACATAATAAGCATCAGGTGTACTAGCTGACATTTGTGTTAAGCCTTCATTCATTATAGCTACCGTGCGCTCTGGTGTACCTGCAAACATAGAAGAAGCAGGAGAAATAATCATATAGGCACGACTAAACAAAGGATCGTTTTGAGCAATTACATCTAAATAATCAGCACTTAATGAATAACCAGTTATATTTCTAGCATTATTGTCACCAAAATATTGTAAAAACTGCAACATTGTCCAATTTGCCACTAAATTATTAAAGTCAAAAGTGGGCATTTGTTTCAAAAATGATAGCCTGATTTTCTCAGCTTCTTGTTGTTTTAAATATGCTTCCTTATCTAGAGTGACTTCTGATATTTTTTGTACTTGCTCAGATTGTAAATTAATAATTACTATTAGAGAAAGGATGCCTAAAGTGAATAGCCACAATTGATTTTTTAATTGAGATAAGAGGTTGCTGTTCATTATTTTTATGGTAACTAATATCGTCAATAATTAAATAAAAAGTTTGAATAATATAATTAAAAAATGAGAGTCGTCCCAGTGCTACAACTAGGAATACCAGCACTTACAGTAGCGGGAATGGGAGCAGTTGTACCATCTATATTATTTTGCTCGCAAACAATACCTTTATAAGCACCTGATGCAATCTGACCAACAGCAGAGGAATAATCTTTGAGGTCATTTTCAAACTGAGTTATGACTGTAGCCGTATGGACTGCTTGAAAAGCATCAGGTGTACCAACATCAGCGTAAGTATAATATTTTCCCATTAATTTAATGGGTAGTTGATTTATAGTCGTAAAAGTTCCAAATTCAAACCGATTAGCTTGTTGTGATCTATTAATATTACCAAGAGCTATTTTAGCTTCTGTTTGCCGACTTTTTTCTACCTGCCTAACTAAAGATGGTAAAGCAACTGTTGATAAAATACCAATAATAATTACAACAACCAGTAATTCTATTAAGGTAAAACCTTTGTTTTTTTTGGTATTAGTAATCTTTAAATATCTAAATATTAATTTAGCTTTAAGCATTAGATTATGAAGTAATAAATAAAAAAAAAGAGCATCTTAACTCAATAAAATGCTCCAACAATTTAGCTGTATAAAATAATCATATTCTTATAATGCTGTAGAACCTGTTCCACAACTAGGATCAGTAGTTGCTGTACCAGCAGTAGCTCCAATAGGACCAGTACTACCATCAACTGCATCACTTTGGCAGATTATTCCTACAAATGTACCGTCATTTTGTTGATTCACAGCAGCTGTATAGTCTAAAATATCGTTTTCAAAAGCAGCAACTGCTGTAGCACCTTGAGAAGCTTGAATAGCATCGGGGGCAGCAACCAAATCAGTGTAGGTATAGTTATCACCTGTGATTCCTACAGGTAATAAAGCAACTGGAGCAGCAACGTTAGCAGGCTGAATTACACCAAATAGACCTGTTTCTAAACGATGGGCTTGTTGTGAACGGTTAATTGCACCAAGGTTATTCTTTGCTTCTGATTGTCTACCTTTGGCAACTTGACCTAGTAAGTTAGGTAAGGCAACCGCAGCTAACACACCGATGATAATTACAACTACTAATAATTCAATTAATGTGAAACCTTTTTCGCCTTTTTTGTTACGTAAATTGTTTAATAATTTTGCAGTAAATACCTTATTCATGTCTATATCCTTCAATTAATATGTGTTTGTGTTTTGTGTATTTGTTTGTTTAAGTTTTTTGTTTTCCTATTTAGAAATTACCCAACGGATCTGCAAAACATATCATCGTTAAAAAGTTTTTTTTAAAAATGTTTGCTAGTAATAAAGGATTGTGTTAGCAGCGATCTAGATCACATTTTGTTGCTGAATTTGAAGGGAAAGGAATTGAGTTGTAGATTGCCCCCAATCTCGCAATTCAGGGGGAAAGAAGTAAACTATGTTACTTGTTTGATATTGAATGCAGTGGTGTATTCGCCCCCAATCTCGCAATTCAGGGGGAAAGAAGTAAACTATGTTACTTGTTTGATATTGAATGGAGTGGTAATTAATTAAAATTACCCTAAGTTTGGGGATGAAAGGGGGCTTTAGTCTTTAATTAATGTTGAGGTTTTTAGTATTTATAGATTACAGGAGAACTTAAGTGATTAGCTCAAAACAATGCAGCAAAGCTATATTAGTGGTTAAGTTCAAGCAATCAATCAGAATGAAAAGTAATCGTAGAATTCGCGGTACAACACCAGAAGTGGAGGAAGCTGCACGGAAACTAAGAGAGAATTTGACATTAGCGGAAGCTCGTTTGTGGGAAGCATTGAGCAATAAGCAATTGGATGGATTACGTTTTTGTCGTCAACATCCCGTGGGTAATTTTATTTTAGATTTTTATTGTCCTGCTTATAAATTAGTTGTTGAAATTGATGGCAAGATTGATGATCGTCAGACTGAATATGATAATGCCAGAACTAATCGGTTAGCAGAATATGGGTATAAGGATTATAAGATTTAGTAATGAAGAAGTTATGAATGATTTGGCGCAGGTTGTAGCAGAAATTAGACGGATTATTCTATCTTTGTAGTTTATTGCCCCCTAACCCCCCAATTATGGGGAGGAATTGATTTACTTTGTTGGTGGTAATAATTAATTGAAAGTATTCCAAGTTTGGGGGATATAAGGGGTTAAAGTTATTCTAGAGAAGAGTGGTTAACTTTTGAACAAGATTTTAGTTTCTGATGCTCCTGCTTGTCGTAATTTACGAGTCATTCGGAAGCCGAGAAGAGCGATCGCTAGCCATTGTCCTAAAACAGTCATGATAATTGTGGATACGCCCACGTATTGGATACCAGCACTAGGAATTATGGTAAATAGCCAAGGTAGGGGTAGAGTTTCAGGTACAATCCCAATTATAGCTAAACTAAAGGGCGGAACAAGCATTAGGGAGATAATGGTAATTACTGACCAAGCTGCTCTTTTACGAGTTTTCAAAGTTAGAATTAGTTGAGCTATCAGCGCATATAGTATAAGACTACTAGCAGTAAGAATAAAGCTCAAAAAAGTAGATTGTGGATTATCCTGCAACATTAAAAAGATTGAAGGGGTGATAAAAGCGATCACACCAATTAGATTAATGGCAATTGCGATACTAGAAGGACTATTTTCGGCAAAAATCAGTTCTTTCCAGAGTATTTGACCATTTTTACTCTTTTGATGACGATAGCGCGCCCAATCATATAGTGTTTGACGATGGGGACTTAAAGCAGCAATTAAACCTAATCCTAAAGCACATAGGGTAAGTTGCAAAAATATATAACTATCTGTTAAATAATATTGGTCGCTACTTTGGAGTGTAAAACCTAGAGCGATCGCTACCATCCAACCAGTTACCCAATAACTTTGAACTTTACTAATTAATGTGTTTTCAGGGTTATAAAAACGCCTTTTTAAAATAGACCAACACCAATAAGTCCAAAGACTAAAATTAAATAAAACCAAACTGATACCCAGGCTAGGTTTTGTCCATAAAGCTTGTCCATAAAATGATAATTGGCTTAAATTTTCTAAAGATAAGAAAGCAGTTTTATGGGTGGGAAGATAGGTAGCATCAATCAAATAGGATAAAACTAAACTTGGGTTAAAAATCCATAGGCAATCTGCCACGGAATAAGTAAAAGGAGGGTGACTATGGTATAGTATGACCGTGCTAAAAAACAGTAAAAATGCCAGTGCGCCAGTTGCTAACCAGGGTTTAAATCCAGAAACAGGAAAATTAATTAAGCTCCAAAGCAAGGCTAAATTATAGAAAAAGGCACAACTTGCAGCAATTACAGCATCAAAGACAAAAATTAAAGCCAGAGGAATATGCGCCCCCAAACCTGCGAATAAATGTAAGGGGAAAAACAGCAAAATGCCCCAATAAAGCAAAATTGGCACACCTAAGATTTTACCAATTAATATATCTCCAGCCGATTGAGGGGTTAGACGGATAAAATTGAGAGTACCTTGGCTTTCCTCTTGCACAATATCAGTAATTAGCATATAAGTACCAATTACCAGCAGCGAGGCAATACTAATAATACTTAAAATAATAAAGAGGTCTAGCCAAAATAACTGCCAATTAATTACCCAATTACCTAACAAATCCTTAGTATAAGTTAGACTATTTTCGTAGCCGTTGCCCATGCCATAACGACCTTGCTGTTCATAATAAGGTTCACCTACTATTTCTGGTTTTGGTAATTCACCCAATAGAGAGATAACCACTAAAAACTGGCAAGCTACAGCAACAACAGCAGAAACAACGATATTTCTGGTTTTAAATCTCCCTTTAATCTCACGAAATAATTGAGGATTCCAATCTAAAAACTTTGACCACAAGGAATTGGAATAGTGAAACATTGGTGTGTTTTGTTTCATGGTTTTAGTGATAACTTAGTAGTGTATTTTATTCTTGCCCACTCAATATATCTAAGAAGCTTGTTGATGTCCTAAATTAAGAAAAATAGTTTCTAAATCTTCTTGACTACAGTGAAATTCAGTAAGTGAAATATCCGCAAGAACTAGCGATCGCAACAGTTCGGCACAATCGGACTCTGTGCCAGTAAAATTAACCTTAAGACAATTGCTATGGGGTAGCATCTCCCATCCTGCTACTAGAGGGTTTTGACTGAGTTGCTGTTGCAATATCTCCATTTTATCCAAAGTCTTGATAATTATCTGTTGACGAGCTAGCCGTTTATATAATTGACTTAAAGATGCACTCTCAACTAAAAAGCCCAATTCCATTATGCCAATAGATGTACAGAGTTCTGCTAAGTCGCTAAGAACATGAGAAGAAATTAAAATAGTCATTCCTGCTTCTTGCAAAACTTTAATTATCTGACGAAACTGTTGTCTTGCTAGGGGATCTAAACCCGATACAGGTTCATCTAAGAGTAATAGCAAAGGTTCGTGAATAATAGTGCGTGCTAAACTTAACCTTTGTTTCATCCCTCGTGAGAGAGTAGAAATAATACTGTGACGTTTGTTTTCCAACTGCACTAACTCTAAGACTTCCACCAGGCGACGACGACGCAAAGGGGACTTTAAATCATATAGACGGGCAAAATACTCTAAATAATCCCAGACAGTTAAATCATTGTAAAGGGGAAAATCATCGGGAAGATAACCCAAACGCTTTTTAAGTAAAGGATTAGAATCATCCCTCAGTAAGCGATCGCCATTGATGTATATTTCTCCTGTGGTTGGTTCTTCGGCTGCTGCCAACATTCTAATTAGAGTGGTTTTGCCTGCACCGTTGGGCCCAATTAAACCATAAACCTCACCACTTTTAATGCGCAAATCAACTTCATTAACTGCAATATGCCCTTCAAATCTTTTAGTTAAACCATAGGTAGCGATCGCCCATTCTTGAGTCATATATCTTGTTTAATCTACAATTTCAAACTCAAGATTATGCTGAGTTGAAAAATTATAAGTGAAATGATCAACCACATTTGTATCACTAAGTTCAAGATTATAAAAGTCTACCTCCTCATGACTAAAATATGGTCCTGCGTGCCAAGTACCAACATCTAATTTTATAAAACAATCACCTGGAATTTTAAAGGCTTTGAGTTGATCGATATCTGGTGTTAAGCCAGTTGAAGGTGGACACACCGCTATTAACCAGTCACAATTATTGATCGATCCTAAACATTGAGTACAAAGATTATGACGTGTGATTTTACTAAAAGTTTTACCTCGATACTGTAGGCGCATAATATAGAAACGCGGAGTACCATTATTTAAGGTTAAAATTGCATCCTCTGCATCAAAGGCTTTACGATCATCAACAGGAGTAATCAATTGACCGTAGGGTTTAAAATTAGACTTACTAATAGGGATGGCTGGTATTTTTATTTTTTTGAGGGATAGCAACTGTGTCATTGGATCTTGATTCTCTTCATCCTGTATTTAAGTTTAAAAACACGCTTTAGATCAAGCTAGCTTAAAATATCAAATAGTTTTTTAAAAAATTAAATTGAGTTGAGTTATTTATGTTTGGAAAGTCTCCTCGTCAACCACAAAAACCTACTATGTCTGATCTACAAGACATCAAACTCACACCTCCTCCCACCACAACTAGTATTAATCCTCAAGATACTTTAATACAAACCAAAACTGAGGTTATAGAAAGCAACGAACTTGTTTCAACAGTGGAAAAAATTAGTCGTATTGTTTCTCCCTATTTCGTTGTAGTTATTGGTTTGGCTTTATATGATAGCAATTTCTTTATTGGGACGATTTTAATCGTTGTGGGTATACTCTCCTTACTCAAAGTCACTACTAGAGATGTTGGTAATTTCTTAGACTGGCTAAAAAACTTTCTAGGTTTAGGGAATTAATAATAAGCAGGTTATCTAATTTATCTGTATACTTTTTTCCTATTTAAATAGTAGAGTATATACATGATCATTGTGTGGATGTTTTCATGCTTGCCAAACTTTCTGTAACTTTGACCATATTGTAACTACAGTTTGTTTAACTTCGTTTTGAAAACTCCATCTTTGGAAAGCTCGTTCATAATCTTCTCCCTTAGATTGATAAGCTTTCCAGCCATTTAAAGTTACACCTAACCCCCAGAATAATAAAATATATAAAGCCCAGGAAAGAGTCCCTGCGGTGACTAAATTAAAAGAGAGTAAGAAAACATTAACGATCGCGTATCTAATTAGCTTTTGTTTAAATTTATAGCGACGATAGGCATCAAAAGCCCGACGCTGATGACTTATAGTTTTTTGTTCTAACCACTCTTTCTCGGCAGCTTCTATAGTAGTTTTATCTATATCTAATTCTGCAGCAATTTCCCACAATTGTTGTCTGCTTAATTCTTCATTAGTAGAATTTTCGGCGATCGCTATTTGTAAAATTTGCTGAATTTCTTCCTGACTATAGGATTCGGGATACTGGGGTATGATATCTGGCATAGAATGTAATTATGGGCATCGCTATATTTTTTATTATGCTCATATATTTTGGCAATTGTTACCGTATTTCTCCAGACGGTTTTTTCTCTTGGGAGAGCATAAAGATCTGTTCTCAAAATTCTGTAACTAAACTTTATTGCCAAGGTTACGTAAGAACACTATGATTGTCAATAAGCAACTATTAATTGATAAAAGACTGGTATGGCTCACTACACGGCAGATTCTTTAAAAGCCGAATTAAACTCTCGAGGCTGGCGAATGACTCCCCAAAGAGAGAAAATTCTCCATGTGTTTCAAAATTTACCTAAAGGCAATCACCTAAGTGCCGAAGAATTACACGAGCTTGTTACTAAAAGAGGCGAATCTATTAGTTTATCCACCATTTACCGTAGTGTAAAATTGATGGCGCGCATGGGAATTTTGCGAGAATTGGAACTTGCAGAAGGACATAAGCATTATGAATTAAATCATCCTTATCCCCATCACCATCATCATGTGGTTTGTATTCAGTGTAATAATACGATTGAATTTAGAGATGATACTATATTAAAACACAGTTTAAAACAATGTAAGAAAGAAGGATTTCAATTAATTGATTGTCAATTGACAGTGATGACTATTTGCCCTGAAGCTATTCGTATGGGTTGGCCTTCTGCATTACCTACAGACTGGTGTTGTACGCGAGTGCTTTCGTCTTCACAAACAGAAAAAGAAAATTAATTATTTATCTTGGAAAAATAGTTTCATCTTCTTGTCGCCAAGCAGGATCAACAATACAAATAAAAACTAAAGGCTCATCCCCACAATTAGTAATAAACTGTTTGGCATTGGGGGGGATATAGATAGCGTCGCCCGCTACTACAAATTCCGCAAAATCATCAATGTGCATCTGTGCCTGACCACTGAGAATATAGTAGACTTCGGATGTTCTTAAACTATGAACTAAAGAAGTTTCTCCCACAGGAACAATTGCATGGGCAAGACTGTAGCATAATTCCACAGCTTGTTTACCTGGATGCAATAGCTCTCTTAAAATCGTACCATCACCAGCAATAAATTCTTCTGCTTGTTGTAGTTTCTGATTAACATTAGACAGGAGTAGTTTTAGTTTGATTAAATTGATTGCGATCAGGTAATTCTTTTTCCAAATGTCGTAAACGGGGTTCTTTGTAGGCAATAGCAACTACCAAGAGATTAGCAATTCCCAATAAAACAAGCAACAGAGTTACACCCTGCCCCATACCTGTATTGATAAATTTACCGATGATTTTGGCAATTACTCCCCCCTCAGCCATTAAAGGATTTAAAACATTATCTACCAATGGCCCTGCTAATAAATAAGCACAGATTGCCAGCGATCGCTCTAAGGTTTGTTGTAGGGCAAAAACTCGACCTTGTAAACGAGTGGGAACTTTACTTTGCCATATAGCCTGGTTGCAGCTAACAATAATTGGTTGTGAGAATAAATATCCAAAAATTCCCACGGCTAAAATAATCGGTGAGATTTTTAAACCCCCAATTAATACGATTATTCCTTGTAAACCTACAAAACCAATAATTGCTTTAACGCGATTTTGAGGCCCCGACCAAACACTCATTAATACACTACCTAAAAGCATTCCACACCCACCTATAGACAAAACTAGTCCTAATTGATCAGTAGAATTGGGTTGGTAAAGCAGGGGCCAAAGAACTACTTCTAGCATTCCCATTGTAAAGTAGCTAATGGCAATAAAACAAACTAGACGGACTAAACCAGCGCGAAGTACAATATAATTCCAGCCAGCTACCGCATCAGTTATAACTTGATTGACTACTTTTTGTTTGGGTTTGGTAAAACGTTTAAAATTAGGGAATTTAACGACGACTAGAGTAATAATAGCAATCACAAAGGTAGAAATATCAATAGTTAAGATTGTCTCGAGACCTACGAATTTCATCAATAATCCAGCGATCGCAGGGGCAGCTATTTTAGCGATCGCAAAGGAAGCTTGTACCATACCATTAGCACGACTTAAATTTTTGGGCGGTACTAATTGGGCGATCGCAGCCATATAAGCTGGTTGCTGAAAGGCATTAAGACTAGAGGATAAGGTTAAGGCAAGATATATATATCCTACAGCTAGGTTATTTGACCAAACCAAAGATAAAATCACTAAGGTTACTATTGCTGTACCTAAATCGCTCATAATCATGACATAGCGACGATTCCAGCGATCAATTAGTACGCCAGCCAAAGGGGAAATAATCACCTTCGGTAAATACATAAATAATATGGTTAAGGCAAATTGGGTAATAGTACCTGTATCTTGATAAGTTTGATCTAAAATCCAAAATCCGAGAGCGAATTCTGTCAATTTAGAACCTAACAGCGAGATAACTTGTCCAATCCAAACGATTAAGAAAGTTTGCATTTAAAAATAAATATATAGCTATATATACGACAGAATATAGATAGGTTTTAATCAATTTACAATGGTCATAATAGTTAGTAATACTACCGTATAATATTACTCACTAAGTGGATTTGATTAGGTAGTCATTCAAAGTGATTATTGACGAAGTTAGAAGAAGCCTCATCGTTTTATGGCGAGGTCTCTCTGACCAGATTTAAATTTTAAATAGTATACTTTCTTCCGTTGCCATTGACCAAGGGCAAGCTAAAAATTTGACTTCTAGGCAGTAGATACAAGGTATACTTATCCTGTATTTTTAAAGATTATACGTATTTACACTTAACAATACTCAGGAATTATATTATCATTCAGAATAAATTAATATAAGTAAAATGGGGTTTGCTTTATCGTAAAATCATAATGACTTAAAGATACAGTGAATATTCAGAGATCATTATTTGCAGATTTGGTAAATATATTTATATTGATAAAAATTCAAAATTACTTTTTTAGAGCTTAGTATCTTAAATTAGGATAATTAAAATAAAAAGGTTAGTTCAGTTAATATTTAATTGAGACTAAAACATAACAATAGATATTGAACACGTTGCTAGTTAGCATAATAATTACGCATTGAAGATAATAAGATAATCAAAATCGATGGCAAAGGTAGATAACTACGGGGAAAATTACTATCTAACTTTAGGCGTATCTCAAAACGCAACTTTAAAAGAGATAAAAATGGCTTTTCGTCATTTGGCTCGTCAGTATCATCCTGATTTAAATCCAAATGATCCCGTTTCGGCGGAAAAATTTAAGCAAATTTCCCAAGCCTACGATGTCTTATCAGATACTTCTAAAAGGTTGCGATATGATCGGCATTTACCGAAGGAGGAGAATAGGCAAACAACTACTACTCAACAGCGAAAAACTAACGCTAATCCAAGAACAGCTAGAGATTTTTATAATCGGGGTACTCAGCACGCCCAGAAAAAAGAATATCGTCAGGCAATTGATAATTACACTCAAGCAATAAGACGTGATGCTAAATTTGTAGATGCTTATCTCAAAAGATGTGAAATGCGCTACAAAATGGGCGATAATCAAGGGGTTTTGGATGATTGCTATCAAGTATTTAGTATTAATCCCAAAGTAGCCAAAGCTCATTATTATCAAGGTAGAGCGCGTTTTAGTTTAGGGTATACTCAACCAGCAATTGAATCATATAATTTAGCGATCGCCCAAGATAGTAATTATCCGCAAGCATATTATTATCGAGGTATGGCTTATAAGGAACTGGAGGTAACACAAGCTGCAATTGAGGATTTATCACAAGCTGCTCAATTGTTTAAATCGCAAAGAAACCATGAGGCTTATCGTCGTAGTCAAAAAATAATCAATGAATTAACTAATGGTCAGGGTAACAATTGGTTTAGTGGTTTGGTTCATAATTTTTTAGTGACTGTGGGTTTATCTTTTTTTAATCCTGGAGGAGGATTATTACCAGCATTTTCTCGTTTAAATACTAGACAATTAAAATTAGTGGGAATTGTTTACGGTATCTTCTCTAGTCTTGCCTTTGTTATTAGTTATTTTATGACGGGACTACCCTCACAACAGTCCATTTGGAAGTTATTGGCAATTGGGATGATTCCTTTTATTGCTTTATTAATTACTAGTAGTATTGTTCATAATTTAGTTCATCGACGTAGTAGTTTAGCGACGGATATTTTCATTGCAGGCACGAGTATTGCCCCTATAGCTTTCTCTTTTGTAATAATAGCCTTTATTCCGTTATCCTTTTTTCCAATAATGATTCCTTTAACAATTTTTGGAATTTCCTACAGTATATTAACTTTGTATATTGGTTATGTTCAGTTATTAAATATGACTGAGGCAAAAGCAGCAATAATTGTCGCCTTGCTTGCCGTTGCTAATAGTTATATATGTTATTTTGCCATTCCTTATTTTATTAATTAATTAACAAGACAAATAGCGATCGCCTTACTTCTAAATAGTAAATTTAAATGGAAATTGTCTAAAAAGTTAGAGAGTCTGGCAAACAGTTAATATGTTTATCCAAACTCCCTTAAATGTTAAAAATAATTGATTATTGCAGTAATATGTAAGTCGGATTAGACAGATTATTAAACGACTACATGATTCCTAGCTGCTCTAAAATACCTTTACCAGTAAAGTATTCAACAGCTATGCCAGCCACAAAGCCTAACATTGCTAAACGACCATTCCAATCCTCTGCAAATTTAGTAAAGCCGAATTTTTTTTCTGGAGTTTCCATCAGTTTTGATCTCATTAAAGTTTGTTAAGTTCATTCTAGTAAATTTAAATTTTTGTTGCAACAATTTGACAACTCATGCAAAGCTCACTCCCATCATGTCAGTTACCACCAAAGCTTACACCTGGGGATTTAATAATGGCGATCGCACCTAGTGGCGCATTAAAAGAAATAGCAGCGTTAGAAGCAGGGATTGATATCTGGCGTAAACGAGGATATAGAGTGGAGTTTGGGGAAAATTATCAGTCTTGTTATGGATACTTAGCAGGAAGCGATCGCCAAAGAAGGTTAGATTTAGCAGCAGCTTGGCAAAATCCAGAATGTAAAGCAATTGTCGCTATTAGAGGGGGATATGGTGGGGCGAGAGTCTTAGAAGATTGGAATTGGGAACAACAACAAGCATCTATAAAACCGAAATGGGTCATAGGCTTTTCCGATGTAACCAGTTTACTATGGAGTTTAGCCAGGGTGAAGATTAGTAGTCTCCATGCACCAGTCTTAACAACCTTAGCAGCAGAACCAGATTGGGCGATCGCCAGAATGTTTAACTATCTAGAGACAGGAGAAATAGGAGCGTTACAGGGAAAACCTGGTAAGGGAGGGGAGGTATCAGGGATTTTACTACCAGCAAATCTAACTGTCGCAACTCACATATTACATACAACGATGCAGCCAGACTTAACAGGGGCAATTTTAGCATTAGAAGATGTAACGGAGTATCCCTACCGAATTGATCGAATGTTAACCCACTGGAGAATGACAGGTGTATTTAAGCAGATAAAAGGTATAGCTTTGGGTCGTTTTAGTCGCTGTCAACCATATCCAGGTACAAATAGTTGGACAGTTCAAGAAGTCTTACGCGATCGCTTAGAGGATTTGGATATTCCCATAATATATGATTTACCCTTTGGACACGATGGAACTAATGCTGTCCTACCAGTCGGACAAAGCGTTATTTTAAATAGCAATACAGGTGTCTTAAGTTGGCAGAATAATTCTGCTAAAATTTCAAACACAGAGTAATCTGTTACAAAACTTAAAGGAGAACTCGTTTTGCCTCATACTATTATTACTGAAACCTGCGAAGGTGTCGCAGACTGTGTAGATGCTTGTCCTGTAGCCTGCATCCACGATGGCCCTGGGAAAAATGCCAAGGGGACAGATTGGTATTGGATCGGTGCGAACCGTTAGTCTGAAATGGGTATAAAAACCCAGGGAAAGGCTGCTAGTTGTTAAGAAAAATTACAAAAGTAAATAAAGTTAACAATTAGACAACTTAAGGTTCGTGTTGGTGAGGATAATATCCAAGTCCAACCCCCTAGATGCAAGGGTGAAAGCGCATCCCCATTGATTAAAGGTGGTAACTGTAATCGGTGAAGCGGGATGTTAAAAGGCGGTAACTCAAAACCTGACTGGGAACTCCATCGAAGCAGCTAACTATGAGTAGGAGACGAACTTTCGTTTGAATCGTCGTAATACCAGACCAGCCAAAACAGGTTGATAGGCTGGGAACAAAAGTTCAAAGGTTAAAGGAATAGGTACTCTAGGAGACCTATTAAAAGAAAAACAGTTCAATCCGTGTTTTTTGGCATCCAATAAAAAAACCTCGGCGAATAGAAAGACTCTAAAGTTAGAAACCAACGAATCTTAGGAACGGGATAACCTTAAAGGGGCTCTCAACCATGTTGAGTAGTAACCAGCGTAAGCCCCGTTAAGGAAGGATAGAGTCAAAAGCAAACGCCTGGAGTAATAACCAGGATAAGCTGACGGACTCACGGTGAGATGAAAGATAAAGTCTGGAGTAAAAGTGCAAAAGTCATGAACACGGAAAATCCGATGTATGAATGGAATACTATACCCTGGCGCAAGCTAGAAAAACAGGTATTTAAGCTGCAAAAAAGAATTTATCAAGCCTCTGAACGTGGACACGTCAAAGTAGTACGCAGACTCCAAAAACTTCTGATAAGCTCATGGTCATCCAAAGCAATTGCGGTAAGACAAGTAACTCAAGACAACCAAGGGAAAAAAACAGCAGGAATAGATGGGGTCAAATCCCTAAATCCTGCACAAAGACTGAAATTGGTAAACAACCTTGAACTAGAGAATAAATCAAAACCCACTAGAAGAATATGGATACCAAAACCAGGGTCGTCTGAGAAAAGACCATTAGGGATTCCTACTATTATGGAAAGAGCAAAACAAGCTCTAGCCAAAATGGCATTAGAACCAGAATGGGAAGCCAAATTTGAAGAAAATTCATACGGTTTCAGACCAGGACGTTCTTGTCATGACGCAATTACGGCAATACATAAGTCACTAGGTCAAAAATCCAAGTACATACTAGATGCGGACATAGCGAAATGTTTTGATAAGATTGACCATCAAAAACTATTAGGGAAAATAAACACTTACCCCAAGATGAGAAGGCAAATTAAAGCATGGCTCAAAAGTGGGGTAATAGACAAAGGGGTCTTCAATCCAACATCTGAGGGAACTCCTCAAGGGGGCGTTTTAAGCCCATTACTTGCGAATATTGCTTTACACGGAATGGAAAACTTTATTAAAGAAAAGTTTCCCAGGAAAGTAAACAAAAATATGGATAGACCGACACCCAATGTTATTCGATATGCTGACGACTTTGTGATTTTACACAAAGATATAGAAGTAATCAAACAGTGCAAAATCCTAATAGAAACTTGGCTAAAAGATATAGGTTTAGAGTTAAAACCAGAGAAAACTCGTCTAAGCCACAGTCTTGAAGAGTACGATGGAAACACAGGATTTGAATTCTTAGGTTTCCATATCCAGCACTATCATGCAGGGAAATACAAATCAGCACTAAGCTCAAAGAGAAAACCACTCCTTCACAAACTGAAAATCAAACCTTCCAAAAAAAGTATCAAAAAACATCTAACGAAGATTGAAGATGTAATTGATAAACATCGAGTATCCAAAACTGAAAAAGTTATTGGAACACTCAACCCAATCATTAGAGGATGGACTAACTACTTCAAGGGAGTAGTCAGTTGTGAAACGTTTAAACTCCTAGACCACCTAACATATCAAAAACTCAGAAGATGGGCGAATAGAAGACACCCCAAAAAAGGGAAAAAGTGGATTAAAAACAAATATTGGAAATCCATAGAAAACCAAAAATGGGTGTTCTCAGAAACCTATGAGAATGAAATCACCATTCGTCTAATAAATCATTCGGATACTAAGATTGTTCGACATATAAAAGTTAGAGGGAAAAAATCCCCCTATGATGGTGATTTTGTTTATTGGAGTCAAAGATTAAGCAAATACTCAGAGTTGCCAACAAGAGTAAAAACTTTACTCAAAAATCAAAAAGGCAAATGCTCAAGTTGTAAACTGTCATTCACCAGTCAAGACATATTGGAAGTTGACCATATCAAACCTGTAAGTCAAGGCGGAACAGACACGTACAAAAATCTGCAACTACTACATCGACACTGCCACGATAAAAAATCAAGCCAAGATTATAAAAAATGGCGAGAACAGAGGTATTCATGTCAAGAATCATCTTACTGAGGAGCGCAGTGACTAGAAATAGTCATGCTGCGTTCTGTAGTCGAGTTAAAAAGGCGACTTTTTAGCTTAGATAACATTTTGCAACCTGTATTGACTGTGGTATCTGTTTACAAGTATGTCCTGTGGAAGGGGCTATTGTTGCCGAGGAAAGACCAGACCTACAAAAAACTCCCCAGTAGAGAGATAATGAACAACTAATTAATTTAGTTGAAGATTGCGTTATCTCTTATCACTGGAAGAAAACAGTAAATAATACTTTTGACTTTTAATTTTCCTCCGTGGAAGTAGAGGTTATGGTTGATTATTAACGACTGCTAAAAGAGATTTAATTGGTCTTTGAATTTCAGTACCATCTTGAGCGACTCTACCATAGAAAACTTTACCTTGGTAATAGAGAGAAGCAGAACTCCCACCATCAAGATTCATTGCTTTAGTTACTCCAAGACTAGAGAGAAAATCGGCTAATTCTGGGAGAGATATACCTGAATTCAAAGGCTTTTCTGGTTTTTGACCCACCATAACTAAAATGACATCCCCATCGGGGGTAATTCCTACTGCACTTCTAGCATTTAAACTTTCAGTTGCGATCGCATCACGAATTTTTGAACCATTTTGATAGGCTGTAAAAGCTTCTATTACCGAAGTGTCTTGGGGTAAAATACTAGGCCCAGCCCCTAAAGAATCAATCAGGGAACAGTCTTTAGGAATGGGTGCTAAATGAAGAGTAATATCGTACTGTATTTTATCGCCACAACTATAACGACGAAATTCGGCGCGGTTAAATATTTTACCCAAATAAGTTTTTAAATCTGGATTATCTACCAATCTTTCATTGAAACGTGGATCAGCAGTAATTTTTGACTGTTGAATAATAAAGGAGGTGGTTTTTTGATTAACAGGATCGAAGTATCCACCGTTAATAGCAGCAAGGGGCTGTTGTCGCTCTGATTTTACTATATCGGCGATCGCAGTAAGTTCATCTGCTACAATCGGCATAACTGTATATTGACTATCGTGGGGAATAGTTACTGTATGGATAGTACGTTGCTGCTCGGAAAAAACCTGATAACGAACTGAACTTGAATTATTGCTAGATTGAGCTTGAGATAAATTACTAATACCACCAGCTACAATGATCCCAAAACTCATTAATACTAAGAACAGTCGTCTTATCTGATTCATCTTATTTATCCTCTTTTAGCCAATCTTAAATTAGCAGGATAATATATTAAACCCATACCCACTTGATTTTGATGTGTGAAAATATCTTTTGAAGAAATCAAGTCTTTAAGACACACTTGAATCATCGATACAGGACGATTAATAATTTTGCTAATTTCTTTGATTGTTATACCAGTATTTCTTTTTTGAATTATTGTCAGAATTTGCTCACGGGTACTAATACCAGGAGTTGCACTGATAATTTTGATATTAATCACAGATTATTATTATTATTCCTTTGATGGTTAAAACTATTTCTGCGACAAGATAACTGTTGTTGAAAGGACGATTACGCTGTGGGTATCCGTAGGCATCGAGAACTTAAAAGCAGTATCAACAGCCACAGTTTATAGCTATCTTCGCAGTTATATCTGCTATTTTTAATAATGCCTAGAGCAAATATACCTAGATTGGCAATCTTTATTTTTACTTTATTTTAGGGGTTGATGGTTTAGTTGTTTATCCGTAGTATCCCATTTAGATAATGCCTTCAACGGGAAAAATAATTAGTGGAAAATATTGAGGTACTAGCGTTAAAACTTAAGTAATTTTGGGAACATTATGACTATAATCTTAAAACTTAGTTATCTAGTCTATGCTACGACCAAATATGTTTTGACAGCAGGGGCTTCCGTCACCCTCTAGGGGTTAAAAATTAATCGGACTCTGCCTAGTAATACAGGTATAGCGTTAAATTTAAATAATTGTTTTAGTGGGTTATTAATTATTATTCTTGCTCCTATTTACACTAGCAAGTAATCATAGTTTAAACGCCGAGGAGATTAAACATATTGAGCATAATAATTTAAAAATACTCCAGGGAATTATTATTAAAGAATTTGAAATAGTTGGTAGCAGCGTTTTTAGTCAAACCTGATCGCGATATCGCTTTTATAGTTTAGTATTTTTATATTAAAATACCTCTCAAGGATACATTAGTTCTGGGGCTTATATTTCTCCTCAAGAATTAAATGATGGCAAAATTAAGATTGTTATTGAGTCTGGGGAATTAGAAGCTGTCAACATTACACAAATCGTTTATCAAAACAATATATTGCCTCACGTATTAAAACTAATAGTAGTAAGCCTGTACAGGAAGATCGGATCTAATTTCCCTCAACTATAACTTTTTATAGTTAGTTAAATTGTCTTATTTGGTTACATATTCCTTAATTTTAGTTTCGGCAGCTACATAATGGGATTTCCTGCTTAAAAAGGGCTTCTCAATCAAATGCCAAGAGAGAAAAGCCACAAAAAAGATAGAGATAAAGGATAAAGGTATTGCTACCGAGGGATTATCAAACATTTTATAATGATCTAAAACCTGTAAAATCGGAAAATGCCAGATATATATGCCGTAGGAAAAATCTCCATACTTACCAAAGTTTCCTAAATATTTAAAAATTAAAGCAAAATAAATTACGATCGCTGCTAAAGCTAAAGGATATAAAAGATATATATTTAAAGCGTGATTGTGGAGAATTATAACTAATACAGCGAGTGGCAGAAACAAGAGAATATTTTGACGAAATTTATCAAAATAATAATAAAGTAATGCACCTGAAATGAAAAAAGCCATCTGTCCTGGTAATTGTTGCTCTAACTGAACTATGATACCTGCATCTAAATGTCCAGATAATTGCATGATGGCGGTTGAATATAAAATGGATAATAAGTAGATAGCTCCTATTGCTAAGATTTTATTGGTTTTAACTAAAATATAGGCAATAAAAGGCACTACTATATAAAACATAATTTCCACCTTGATTGTCCAAAGAGGGAAATTAACAGCTTGAATTCTATTATTTTCAAATACCCCAGGTAAGGTAGGTTGTAAAAAATTAAGAGTTAGTAAATTAAAAAATATATATTTAAGAAATTCTAAATTAAAGTATTGCTTAAAACTAAGACTCGATATTAAAGAAAACGCCACTGCACAAATAACAATAACTGCAATATATCCTGGTAAAATTCTGGTGCTTCTTTTCTTAATGTAGCTAGCTAAAGAAGAACTTCTTTCAAAACTCATAAAAATCAAAAATCCACTAACAATAAAAAATCCGTCTACTGCTACTTTTGGATTAAAAATTTCCTCCAGTCTTAGAAAAACTGCGAGTTGGGAAAAAGAGGCAATATGGGCAATTACGACAACGAGCGCAAATACAGATCTGATTAAATCAAAATTATTGGCTTGGCGGTTAGTTTTTTGATAGTACATAATACTCTATGAGAAATTACGCCTATTTAAACATTTAATTAGCTTGTTTGTCAGTAAACTTACCTACAAATGTGTTTTTGATGGGGATAGGTGAGGTTAAATAACTTAGTTAGCTTTAATCAGATTAACTATTAAACTAATTATTGAAGCATTGTAATCGATCGCATTTTCATTAGTAGTGTAGGATCGTAGATCATCAATATAACTTAGCTGACCTTTATTTTTAGTTACCATCCCATCTTGCGCATCGCCATTGGGTCCTCCTACCATTAACCCAGGTAGACGAATATTTTTAGCTCGAACATATAAATGACTTAGGTTTTTAACAGAGTTAGTACCAATATCTGTAATAAAAGTTTGATTAAAGTGGTTGCGCCCTAAAAGATAATCTAACTGATCTTTAGCAGCGATTAAATAATCTTCATTCTTAGTTAAATGATAGGCATAAACCAAAGTAATACCTTCTTCTGCGGTCATTTTACTAGATCCCCAAATAAAACGATCATTAGCGATGCGGTAAGCATTTTGGCGAGTGTTATTGAGAACTAAATCTGCTCTTTGTTGAATTTTAGTTTTAATTTGCGTAACCAATGCTTCAGAAGTCGGTTGACGATTTTGTTCTAAATAGTTAATTAATCCTAAAGGAGCGGGATTTTTCCATTCAAACAAAGTATATTCCACTTGCGCTAAATTACTTGCCAAATAATTAGCAAAATCAGCCTTACCTGTAGTAATATATAATTCCACCGCAGCCCAAAGGCGATCGTCAATGTCAGTTGTCAAACTCGCTTCACGATCAAATTCCGAAGCCAAATATTTATCAGAGCCAGTATCATCACCTTCTACCCACTCCACCTGCATAGTAGGTTGTTGCTGAAGATATTGCCAAGCAGACATAGCAGCAGTTAAATATTTAGTGGCTAATTGAGGATTATCTTGATAATTACGACTAGCGATCGCCATAACCGCAGCCAACTTAGCTGTTTCAGGAGTAGAAATACCATAGAGATAACGAGGTTGCGTATCCTCATCAGGAGCTAAACCCATCGGCCACTTTTTACCCGATAATTTACGATATACCGCACCATCAGGACGTTGCATTTTTAACAACCAATCTAAAGCAAACTGCATCTCATCCAACAAGTCAGCAATACCATTACCACTTTCAGGGATATTTAATTGATTATCAGGAAATAAATCAGGATATTGTTCATAAAGAGTGAGTAAACGTGCAATAGTAACAGTGGTTGTAGCAACATACTTACTATAAGCCCCTGTATCATGCCAACCCCCCACAGCAGAGATAACTTTTCCTGAAGGATAATATTTATCTTGATGAGCAATGGCTGCATCTTGGAGATGACAAGGCGCATGGGAAATACCAGTAACAGGATCATCAAGCTCAACACCACAACGCTGTAGATAGTAGGAGCGCAATAGGGTAATTAAAGGTTGTTGATATACATCTTCTGCTATTTTAAAAGGTACAGATTTAATTTTTCCTTGTTGTAGATAATATGTACCTGGTTTAGTAATAGCACTAAAATCTATGTCCCAAATTAGATCTTGCGTATTTTGGTCAAGAGTTGAGGGTTGTAATTCAATAGTAGCTACTACCTCATTACTATCAGTAGCAATTAACTTAGCAGGAATATTCGGGACAGAGTTTGAAGAGGAAAATGCTAAATTTTGACGCAGCCAAGCCCGTTTATGCCATTGAGGTAAATACCCTACTTGATTAACTACTATTGAAGGCTTTTTAGCTACAACCGCAACTTTCGATAAAGTTTCTAAATCATTATCTAAGAAAGATAAACTAACTATGACAACAGTAAAGACAAGCAACAACAATAAAATATATAACCTATACTTCATAACGCAACTAAATTACTAAAACCAATACAGATCATGGCTTTTGATTGTTGGTACATTATAGTCTCCCACCCAGCAATTCAACATTGTGTAAAAGAAATACTGTAACTGGTGCAAAATATCAGTTTATTGTCGCAAAATATATAAAGCAATTAGAGATGGAGTCAAAAAATGCTGTCATATGCCCTAGCGATCGCTGTAGCTTTAAGTAGCCTTGTGTTATTTTCAACTGCCTTTTTAATGTCAGATATTCATCGTCAAGATGACTTTTTGTGGAGTGGTCTGGGTTTATTTTATGCCTTAGTATTATGGTATTGCGCCCGCAATATTACTGGGGCTGTATTATTAGGACAAGCTGCTGCTGCTAGTTTATTGATTTCCTATAATTGGCAAACTCTCAAATTAAGAAAAGCAATTGCTAACCCCAACCAAGCGGAGACAATCAATAATTTTTCAGTCCTAGACGCAATTAACGGTTTATTTAAGCGCAAGCAGTCTCAATCTTTAGTTACTACCGCCAATTCCACAACTACAGATACAGTTACTTCTAAAATAACAACAGAAGATATTATCCCCGATCAAACCCCCAACCCAACCCCAACAGAAGTATCCCCGACTCAAACCCCCAACCCAACCCCAACAGAAGTATCCCCGACTCAAACCCCCAACCCAACCCCAACAGAAGTATCCCCGACTCAAACTCCCAACCCAACCCCAACAGAAGTATCTAACATCCCCACTTCCCCTGATCAAATAGCCAAGCTGCAAGTGTTAGGAGATTTATCTATAAGTAAGAAAAAATCTAATCTTGCTACTACTAATAGCCCAAATACAGGAGCAATAACTCAAACTAGTAACAATATTGCACTTGAGAAAAATACTTTAAATTCGGAAAAAAGTTTATTATCCCAACCCGTAGTTATCCCAACTGATAGCAGCGATCAATTAACAGCAACTCCTAAAACTAAACCTGAAACGAAAGCATCATCCTTAGAGTTTTTAGAAACAGTAGAAGTAGCTGAAGTATTAGAAGCAGAGCCTGAAGAAAGATTTAGTAATAGAGAAGCTGACTCTATAATCGAAGTAACTACAACTGAGATTCAAGTTATAGCCGAGCAAGTAACTACAACTGAGATTCAAGTTATAGCCGAGGAAGTAATAGATCAAAGTCAGCCTCAAGATACTAATTCTTAATTATTACCACAATCTTAAAATAATCTAAAGGATGAGCTGTAATCAATTTATCAACAATAATCACAGATTGGATTAACAAATAGTTAAATTATTAGAACTTAAAGTTACCCAATAAGTAATATCTTCTTTAGTAATTATGGTAGGCTCTCGTTGATTTCGCTGCTGGTTTTGTTGAGAATCAGGCAATTGTGAAGGAAATAAATTATGTAAAAAGAAATTAACTGTAGTAGGTTTAATCAAACCTTGCTTAATAGCAGTATCACCAAAGCGTAGGGAATATTTATGTTGTTCAATTAAAATTCTGTTGATATCCTCTTCGCTTAATAACCCCGCTTTTTTCAAATAAAATCCTATTGGATGGTCTATTTTTTGATTGACCAATTTAAACCATTCTTCAACAAAAAAATCAGCAGTATCTTGTTTAATCCAGCCTCTTAAAGCTAAAATTTCCCCAAGACGCATATCCTCATAATAAAGTTGATCTCGTAAAGCGACCTGTAACTGCGGAGTAGTAATTAAACCTGCCTCTTGTAAAATTTCGCCCAAAGGCTTAAATGTAATAAATTTAGACATAAACGACTATAGAAGTTTATTAAGTGCAGCTAATGTTAATTAAAGCTTCCTTTTACATCTATCTTTGTATAGTTATAAATAATTTACTGCTATCAAAGTTAGGAGCAAAAAACCAATAAACTTTAATAAATATAATTAACATTAGGTGTGGAAAATATATCAATTTACTGTTTAAGATAACCAGCGTGATGCTGTATATGATCCTTTATAAAACTACTAATCATAAAATAGCTGTGATCGTATCCCTTTTGCCAGCGTAAATTAAGATTTTGTCCCACCATTTCACAAGCAGACTGAAAAGTTTCTGGTAGTAACTGTTGCTGCTGATAAAAAGAATCTGCCGTTCCTTGATCAATTAAAATTATAGAATCTATTTGAGTTGTCTTAATTAGTTCACTAGCATCGTATTTGCTCCATTCCTCTTTATCGTTGCCTAAATAAGCAGTAAAAGCTTTATTTCCCCAGGGACAATTAATTGGGGAGGCTATAGGTGCAAAAGCGGATACTGAAAGATATTGTTGAGGATTTTTAAGAGCGCAAATTAAAGCCCCATGTCCCCCCATAGAATGCCCAAAAATGCTTTGTTTTTTAGCTTGTACAGGAAAATTAGCTGCAATTAGCGTAGGTAACTCCTGAGTTATATAACTATACATTTGATAATGTTTTTGCCAAGGAGCAACGGTAGCATTAACATAAAAACTCGCACCACTACCCAAATCCCAAGTATCATCTTCCCCAGGTATTCCTGTATTACGAGGGCTAGTATCAGGTACAACTAACATAATTCCCCATTGAGCAGCATAAGCTTGTGCGCCTGCTTTAGTAATAAAGTTTTCGGCAGTACAAGTTAAGCCAGAAAGATAGTAGAGAATGGGGACTGCTTGAGATTGTGCTTGGGGTGGTAGATAGACTGCAAAGTTCATGTCACAGTTACAGCTTGTTGAATGATGAGTGTAGTAAGCAACAGTACCATTAAAGCAACGAAATTCTGAGGTGAGACGAAGAGAGGTAGACATAGGATGTAAAGCTTAAGCAATTGATTGAGCTTGAGATAACTTATGCCGTATCCAGTTGAAAACGGCAGTGTAGTTAAGTTAGTTTCTACTTTCTTCAATACTTATACAACATATTGAGAAATGGACATCAAAAAAGGTAGCAAGAGGGTAAAGAAATAATAAACCAAAGGAGCAGTAAAGACATAACTATCAGTTCTATCTAAGATACCCCCATGTCCTGGAATTAACTGCCCTGAATCTTTCACCCCTGCATCGCGTTTCATCATCGATTCAGTTAAATCTCCCAGCAGGCTAGTAATCCCGATTAAAGTACCCAAAAGAATACCGCTAATCTGCCAAACTGGTAACTGAAAATACCAAGACCCTAATTCAGCCACAATTAAACTACCAATTACGCCAAAAATAGCACCCTCTACAGTTTTCTTGGGACTGATATCAGATAATCTAGTACGACCAAAATTTTTACCCATAGTATATGCTCCAATATCTGCTGCCCAAATACAAGCCATAACCAAAAAAGTTAGATTTAAAGCAAGGGGAAACTGACTAGGATTAAGCCAAGAGTCGGGCCAATAACCATTTAAAGGCAAATTACTAATATTATTAGTATTAGGTAAACTTACCCGCAGTCTTACCCAAAAAGTAGGTAAGTACCCTGTATAAAATAAACCGAGAATTGAACTGGAAATATCGGCAATAGTTGCCATTTTAGGTTGAAAGAGCAGATAAAAACAGATAATCGTTCCTCCCAAGCAAAACATAGCATCAGTAACGCTAGGGGCGATAGTAGAACTGATCAAGAGTAGTTGAGAAACAATTATGGTGGTTTTAGCAGCAGGTTCAACCCCCTTAGCACGAACTAAGCTAAAGTACTCTAATTGTGCCAAAACGATTAAAATACCGATGCCGAAGGTAAAATACCAACCTCCGAGAATAATCATTAATAAGGCTAAGAAGATCGCGACTAATGCACTAATTAAACGAGACAAGGACATAATGCGCTGACACTACAAACGCTAAATTTAGGTTAAAAGTTTATTTAAAATAACCTTATGCAAGGTTAACAAATTACTGAAGCAACTCATAGTTTTTTTTTATAAGAAGCAATTGCAATAAAAGCCTAAGAATTTATGGAGGTTTATAGTTTTTCACCACTGAGAATAAACATAGGATTGACCGCAGCAAAGGTTTGATGAATACCTCTAGTTTCTAAACGATTGACCGCAGATTGAATAACCTCAATATTACGAGCTTGAAGTTCGGCTAAACCTTCAGAAATAATATATAAATTTTCCAAGTTACTAACCGTAGCGACGATGCGCCCTTGAGGTTGCAAATATTGCCAGGTTTGTTTGAGTATATCCTTGATTGGTTTACCTCCTTCAATACAAACTAGATCTGGTTGCGGTTGAATATCTTCAAGGCATTCTGGCGCGCTCCCTTGAACTACTTTAACGTTTTTAACTCCAAAGCGATCGCAATTACGTTTAATTAAGCCTGCAACTTCATCATCTCTTTCGATCGCAATAATTTTTCCTGTAGGGCAAAGTAACCCAATTTCTACAGGAATTGTACCTGTACCTGCACCAATATCCCATAGGACTGCATCGGATTTCATTCTCAAAGCAGAAATAATTAGAATCCGAACTTCTCTTTTACTTAAAGGGATGCCAGGTAGACGCTCGAAAAGTTTATCAGGAATTCCAGGAGTTTTATAGGGCCAAAGCATTATTATTTATTAGTTTATTTAGCATTATTATTTGAAAATTCACCAAGCTAAAAGTCAAATGCTGTTTACTTAGCGGTTTTTAACTTCCAATTATCTTTATTTAAGTACTTGAATTGTATTTAAACTCGGATCTTTACACCCTGTAATAGTTCCCCCCATATTTAATACTTGTTGTAAATAGTTAATAGCAACGGGCGTAATAATTTCCCCTGGCATTAAAAGAGGGATTCCTGGCGGATAAGGACAAATTAACTCCCCACAAAGGCGATCGCTTGCTTGTGAAATTGGTATGGTTTGGGTGGGGGCAAAGTAGGCATCTCTTGGACTAATGGTTATTGGTTGTTGATTAATGGTTATTGGTTGTGGAATGTTGGTTAAGGGTGGACTATTTATTTTCCCCTCAGATAAGCTGGTTAAGGCTTCTACTAGTTGCTTGATGTCGTCTTGATTGTTACCTAAAGAGATAATAAAACAGAGATGATGTAATAGGGGAAGTTCACAAGTTACTTTAAATTGTTCGTGTAAAATTTCGTCAGCTTCAAAGCCAGTTATCCCTAATTGAGACACATTGAGAGTGAGTCGAGTCAGATCTAGATGTTGACAACCTGCAACTGTTTGGGGGTTAAGGACAGATATATTACTGAGAATGGCTAATTCTTCTCTGGCTTTGGCTGCTAGGGTAAGAGTTTTATTCATTAATTCCCTACCTTGGGTTGCCATTTGTTGTCTAGCTGCATCAAGGGAAGCAAGTAAGAGATAACTAGGACTTGTAGACTGTACTAATTGTAAAGCTTTGCTAATCCGATTTTGGTCAACTCGGCTACCTTGAAGATGTAGCATCGAGGCTTGAGTCATGGCTGTCAAAACCTTATGGGTAGACTGAATAGTTATATCTGCCCCCACACTCATTGCCGAAGGGGGTAAATCGGGGTGAAAAGCAAAGTGTGCGCCGTGGGCTTCATCGACTAATAAAGGAATATCATACTGATGAGTAATTTCAGCGATCGCGGATAGATCGCTACAAATCCCCTGATAGGTAGGATGAAGAATCATTACAGCTTTTGCATCAGGATGGGCTATTAAAGCCTGTTGTAATGCTTTGGGGGTGACATTATAACTTAACCCTTCGAGCAAGTCATATTCAGGGTAAATAAATATAGGAATTGCCCCAGACAAAACTAGACCAGCGATCGCGGATATGTGAATATTTCTTGGTAAAATTATTTTCTCCCCTTGGCTACAAGTTGCTAAAATCGCTGCAATAATGCCACAGCTTGAGCCATTAATTAGAAACCAAGTTTTACTAGCTCCAAAGGTTTCTGCTGCCAATTCCTCTGCCTGAGCAATTACCCCTACGGGTGCAAATAAATTATCTAATTCTGGTAATTCTGGTAAATCTACAGTTAAAGCTGTTGCACTAATTAAATTTTTTAGCTGATCAGGACTGCCCTTTCCTTGTTTATGTCCAGGTGCATAAAAAGCTGCATGAGCTTGTTGAGAGGATTTTTTTAGAGCATCTACTAGGGGTATAGCTTTCCCATCTGAATTGAGCAGCATATATTAATAGTTAGTCAAGATTAAATTAAGGGTTTATTTTACTTTGGCGTTGCCCAATTAAGGTAATTAAATGTAAAACATTGCTTCTTATAGGTATTATTTCTTAGATAGCTTTTATTACTATATAACTCAACCCAAACTACCCGCTATTTTGTAGTTATATATACTTAATTTAAAACAAGTAAAACTTTAATACCCTATCCAGTAAGGGATTGCTAAAGGTTTATTGAAAAGAGCAAATATTTAAGCAGAATAAACTTATCTTCAGCTATTTAATCTTAACTTTATGGAGATGACTTTTAATTTAAAGATTGAGTGAAATTTCGCTAATCCTATCGCTTTATCAGTAATTCTTCTGATATTCTTTTAAAAACTAAAGTTAACAATTAAAAAGGTATATACAAGTGTATTTATTAGATAATTACTATAATCACAATCTTATGCAAAACAATAAAAAAAAATTCTTATTGTAGATGACGATCAAGCCTTACAGCATTTAATAGATAGATTTTTTAGTTTTAACAATTATTTGACAGAGATAGCCCCAAATTGTCAGGTAGCCAAACAAAAACTAGTTAGTTTTCAGCCAGACTTAGTAATTTTAGATATCAATCTTCCCGATGATACAGGGCTGACCCTTTGCGAAGAAATTAGAAAAACCAATGCCATAATGGTTATGTTAAGCTCCATGACAGACAGCAACTATATATTAGAAGCATTTGCCAGAGGAGCGGACGATTACATCACTAAACCCTTCGATTTACAAATTCTCAAAGCCAAAATTGAAGCGTTATTTAGAAGAAAAGGTAATACAAATTCTTCGACAATTTCTAGTAACTCTTTGATTTTTGATAATCTCCAAATAAATTTTTACCGTCGTGAAGTTATCCTAAACAATCGCATCATCCCCTTAACTGCTTTAGAATTCGATTTATTATATTTTTTGGCAAATAATCCCAATAGAGTTTGGGATCGGGGAGAACTTATTACTGCAATCTGGAATAAAGACGATTATGATGGCGACGATCGCAAGGTAGATATTCATATTGGACGTATTCGTAAAAAAATTGGTGATTTTCAAGGCGAATTTATTAAAACTGTCTGGGGTAGAGGTTATATGTTTGAGTTATCTAGTTCTAATACAGTAAAATTGGCAGACTAAACCTAAAACTCTATAGATAGTTAAGTCACCATGTTAAGAGCAGGAATCGTTGGATTACCTAACGTAGGTAAATCTACAATGTTTAACGCCCTAGTAGCCAATGCCAAGGCAGATGCAGCTAATTTTCCTTTTTGTACTATTGAGCCTAATGTTGGAGTAGTATCTGTACCAGATTCGCGCCTGGAGGTGTTGGCTAAACTATCTAATTCTCAGAAAATTGTCCCCACTAGAATCGAATTTGTAGATATCGCAGGCTTAGTTAAAGGTGCTAGCAAAGGGGAAGGGCTAGGTAATCAATTTTTGGCTAATATCCGTGAAGTTGATGCAATTGTTCACATGGTACGCTGTTTTGATGATGATGATATCATTCACGTTGCAGGTTCAGTTGATCCAGTACGAGATATTGAGATAATTAATTTAGAATTGGTTTTAGCCGATTTAGCTCAGGTAGAAAAAAGAATTGCCAAAGTACGCAAACAAGCTAAAAACGATAAAAATGCTCAAGCAGAAGTGGAATTATTAGAGCGCATCACTACAGTTTTAAATGATGGTCAATCGGTGCGTAGTATGAATCTATCATTAGATGACACACTGATGATCAAGCCTTTAGGATTGCTCTCTAGCAAACCAGTTATTTATGCGACTAACGTCTCTGAGGATGATTTGGCAACTGGTAATGAATGGGTAGAAGCAGTGAGGGGATTTGCTCAAGATGAAACCGCCAAAGTAGTAGTAGTATCTGCTCAGGTAGAATCAGAACTAATTGAACTTTCGGAGGCGGAAACTAAGGACTTTTTGGAGGCTTTGGGAGTTGAGGAGGGAGGACTAAAATCTTTAATTAGAGCAACTTATGAGTTGTTAGGTTTACGTACCTATTTAACTACAGGAGAAACAGAAACCCGCGCTTGGACAATTATTAGTGGTACAAAAGCCCCACAAGCTGCTGCCGTAATTCATACGGATTTTGAAAAGAAATTTATTAAGGCAGAGACTGTTAGCTATCAAGATTTGGTGGATACAGGATCGAAAAATCTCGCCAAAGAAAAAGGTTTGATGCGTTTAGAGGGTAAAGATTATATCGTTCAAGAAGGAGATGTGATTGAATTTCGTATAGGGGGTTAAGGGAGTTTAAGTTAAGTACGCTGATTCAATTTTAAAAGTAGCTTTCTTGTAGTTAATTTAAAAGCCAATACCTCAAAGCTTATTGCGTCCTAAATATGTCGTCCTAATCGCGCCCTTGGTATAACCAGGGGTGTAAGGGAAACAGCATAGGCAAACAAACTCAGCATAAACTAATTCCCGTAACCAGTCTTAAAGTAAGAGCGAGATTGAAGATTTTAATTAACCCTGCTCAACTGTTTGAGCTAATAACCCAAATGCTCCACCTAAACCCAAAAAATTGGGTAACCAGGCTGCAACCGAGGGAGGAAGAATACCAGATATTCCCAAAGACTGAGAGATAAAAGAGAGTAAATAGTAAGCAAAAATCAATCCGATACAAATCCCAAAGCTAGTAGCCTTACCTGAGTTTTGGGGTTTAACTCCTAATGCAGTACCAATTATGGCAAAAACCAAACAGGCAAAAGGAATAGCAATTTTTTCCTGAATACGAACTTGCCACTTACGAATTCTTTGCTCATCCGCATAGGGTTTAATTGTCTCAAGATATTTTCTAGCCTCAAAGATATTCATTTCATCAGTTTGTTTTCCCTCGCTGGTAATTTCCAAAGCTGTTTTTGGTAAAGCCAATTGTTGATGTTGAAACCGTATTACATTGTCATAACTACCTTCATTACTAATTAAATAAATTGTGCCATCATAAAAATCCCAGATATTCTCGCGAATATTCCATTGAGCCGATCGCGCTGTAACAATCTGACTAACGTTACGACGGGAGCGATCTAACACCGTGAGGTTTTTCATTTGTTGACCGTCAAATTGTTCGGCGTAAAATAATCTTGTTAGGACTTCTTTAGTGTTACCATCCTCGGTTTTAACCTCCGCATATTCATCAAATAAAATATTATCTGTTGCAAAATCAGGGCGAGTTTGACCTAGTGCTTGTTTGAGGGTAAGAGAAGCTTGATAATTAGCAGCAGGAGCAACAAAATTATTAAAGAAAAAAGTGATAGCTACTATACATAAACTAAAAGCGATCGCAGGTAAAATTAAACGATAAAGGCTAACTCCAATACTACGCAGTGCAATCAATTCACTATCGCTCGAAAGACGACTATAAGCCATTAAAGTTGCCAGTAAAATTGACATCGGAAAAGCCAAAACAATAAATTCAGGCATTCTTAAAATTAGAATTTTAACCGCCACTCCCCACAATAATCCTGAGTCGGTTACTTTGCGAATTAGATCAAAAACTGCACCGATGGATAAACCTAATGAAGTAAATATCCCCATGCCAAATAAAAATGGGAAAAATAACTCTTTGATGATGTAGAGATTCATCACCGATAAGCCCATACTTTGTCGCTCAAATATTTTGAATGCGCCGATTTTCATAGCTAGTTGTCGGAATTGTCAGGGGAAAACTCAAGCTGTTATAACTAGAGAAAAATAATAAATGTCATAGTGATTAAATATGCAATTGCCAGAAACAACAGCTTAACTTTTATTTCGTTTCATAGAACGAGTTTGATTGCGTCTATTGGTAATTAAACGTAATTCTGTTTGATGTACCTGCGCCCAATTTGCTAATGTTTGCAATGGTTGAATTAATTTAGTGCCAAAAACAGTTAGCTGGTATTCGGTCTTAGGTGGCACAACTGCATAAACAGTGCGTTGTAAAATTTCGTCAGACTCCAACTGTCTTAAGGTTTGAGTCAACATTTTCTTAGATATTCCAGGTATTTCGCGTTGTATCTCAGTGTAACGTTTTGACCCTTGCTTGAGAACGTATAAGACAGGTAAAGTCCATTTATCCCCAACAATATTAATAACTTGACGGATCGGGCAATCTAAATCTAATAAAGGTTCTTGCTGTTTTTGGGAAACCATAAAGTAACTATTATACTAAAAAGTTCCTACTTGCAAAAAAGATTCCATATACGTCATATTAAAAGCAATATCTTTATAATTAATTTATATTCCTATGACATACAGCAGGGTACAGGCTGGTAAAGCTTTTAGTATATCTTTGTTGTTTTTTGTTTTAACAGGCTGTGGTTCTAAACCTGTGGCGCAAGAAACCGCTCCCCCTGCCGTGTTGGTGCAAATTAAAGATTTAGGTAACAATAAAGTTCAATCAAGTGATCAATTTGTTGGTGAATTAAAAGCTAAACAAAGAGTTGCCTTAGCCCCTAGAGTTGACGGAACAATTATCAATATCGCCGTGCAAGAAGGAGATACAGTTAAGCAAGGGGACTTAATTTTAGAATTACAACAAAACCGCGAACAAGGGGAAGTTGAAGCAGCAAATGCGCAGGTTAATATTCAAAGGGCTAATGTTAGTGATGCCGAAGCCCAATTGAGAGCAACCGAAGCAGAGGTAGCAAGCGCACAAGCAGAGGTAGAACAGAGTCGGGCAGATTTAAGAGAGCAAGAAGCAGAATTAGAACTTGCCAAAACCAATTTAGAAAGAACCAAATTTCTAGTAAAACAAGGAGCGCAATCACAACAAAACCTAGATGAGCGGACGAGGGATTTAAATGCAGCGATCGCACAAACCGAGGCATTAAAAGCAGCTTTAAATGCTAGCCAGAAAACCCTGAATGCTAGTCAAGAACGAGTCAGTGCAGCCAGATCGGCGATCGCAGGACAACAAGCAGCCCTATCTCAAGCAGGTGCAAGGGTGGGTATTGCTCAGGATAATTTAGAATTTAATCGTCTTACTGCCCCGATATCTGGCATAGTTGGTGATATTCAACCAAAAATTGGCGATTATGTAGAAACTGGAGAGCAAGTAACTAGTATTGTTCAAGATCAATCTTTAGAATTAAATATAAATGTACCAATAGAACAGCGTAATCGACTCAAATTAGGTTTACCTGTAGAAATTATCGATACCAAAGGTAAAGCGATCGCTAAAGGAGATATTAATTTTATTGCCCCCTCGGTAGACCGTACAAGTCAAGGGATTTTAGTAAAAGCAGCAGTTAATAACAATGGTCAACTCCAGGATGATACAGTTGTGGGTGTCAGAATTATCTGGGCAGAAAAAACAGGTATTCTAATTCCTACTGAAGCAGTATCTAGAATTGCAGGTAAAAACTTTGTCTTTCTCGCCCAACAAGTCAAACAAGAAGACGGCAAAACCGCTTTAATTGCCAAACAGAAACCCGTAGAATTAGGAGCAATTCAAGGACAATCCTATCAAGTAATATCAGGTTTACAAGCAGGCGATCGCTTGATTACTTCTGGAACTCTCAACCTAACCGATGGTGTTCCTATTACTACTCAAGCACCTGGTGGTCAAGCAGTAAGCAGTAAGCAGTAAGCAGTGATCAATTATCAGTAACTTAAAATGATTCTTAGTATTGCCGACATTTTCATCAAAAGACCCATCTTAACAACAGTTTGTGCTGTAATTACGGTAATTGTGGGAGCGATTACTATCCCAACCTTGCCTATCTCTCAGTTACCACAAATTGCACCTATTCAGGTAGAAGTAACTTCTGCTTATATTGGGGCAGATGCCGAAACAGCAGAAACCAATGTAACCAGTGTAATTGAACGGGAAATTAACGGGGTGGAGAATATGAGTTATATCTCCTCTAATACTAGTAATAATGGTGTAACTAATATTGCGGTTTCCTTCCCACCAGATATAGACAGAGATATAGCCCAGGTAAATGTGCAAAACCGAGTAGCTTTATCAGAACCTCAGCTACCAGCAATAGTACAGCAAACGGGGGTAACGGTACAAAAATCCTCGCCAGATTTATTAATGGCGCTTGCTTTCTATGCTGAAAATGGCGAATACGATGATTTATTTTTAAGTAACTATCTAGACCTCTATGTACTAGATCAGGTAAAAAGAATTGAAGGCGTAGGACGAGCGGTTATTTTTGGAGAAAGAAAATATGCCATGCGCCTATGGCTAAATCCAGATGCCTTAGCAGCCAGAAATTTAGGTGCAGAGGATGTAGTTAATGCTCTACAAGAGCAAAATATTCAAGTTGGGGCGGGAAAAATTGGTCAACAACCTGCTCCTGATGATCAAAGATTTGAATTTACGCTGCGTGCTGCTAGTAGATTAGCTAGTGTTGAAGAATTTGAGAACATAGTAATTAGTACGGGGGAAAATGGCAATTTAATCAAGCTAAAGGATGTTGGCAGGGCAGAATTAGGGGCAGAAAATTATGATACCTCAGCTAAGTTTAAAGGTAAGCCCACAGTGGGGATGGGGATATTTCAATTACCAGGGAGTAATGCTTTAGAGGTAGGGACAGCAGTTAAAGAGATGCTGGCGGACTTATCAGTGGCGTTTCCTCCTGGAATGAATTATGAAATTGCTTTAGATGCGACAGAATTTGTCAAAGTATCATTAGAAGAAGTGATTAAAACTCTAGTGGAAGCAATTTTACTGGTAGTTTTAATTCTGTTTATCTTTTTACAAGACTGGCGTACTACTCTGATTCCAGCCGTAGCCATTCCCGTATCTTTAGTTGGAGCTTTTGCCTTTCTTAAGATCTTTGGATTTCAAATCAATACCCTAACCTTGTTTGCGATGGTCTTATCCACAGGGGTTGTAGTCGATGATGCGATTGTTGTAGTAGAAGCGATCGCCACAAAAGTAGAACGGGGTATGCCAGCACGTATAGCTGCTATTGAAGCGATGAATGAGCTTACAGGGGCAGTAATTGCTACTTCTTTAGTCTTGGCTGCGGTGTTTATTCCTGTTTCTTTCTTCCCAGGGTCAACAGGAGTAATTTTTAAACAGTTTTCCCTAACAATTGTTTTTGCGATCGCTCTTTCTACTTTTAATGCTCTTTCCTTTTCCCCTGCGATGGCAGGTGTATTATTACGACCCACACAGAATACAGGTGGTATTTTAAGTAAGTTTTTCCAGAAGTTTAATCAGATATTTAGTTGGATTACCAATAAATACACCCAGGCGATTACTTTTCTAACTAAAAGGGTGGTTCGTCCTTTCGTTTTGGCGGGTTTTACTGCCTTAATTCTCTTTACCTACTTTTTATATAACTTTATTCCTACAGGTTTTATACCCGAAGAAGACCAAGGCTATTTCTTTACTATTGTTCAAGCCCCTGATGGTGTTTCCCTCAAATATACCGAGGAAATTATGGCACAAGTGGCAGATAAAATCGCTCAGGTAGAAGACATCAGTAGCTATTTTGCTCTTAGTGGTTTTGGCTTTGAGGGTAACGGTAGTAATAGAGGTTTTGTCTTTGGTAAACTCAAACCTTGGTCAGAAAGACCTCAAGCAGAACAATCAATATATGCCCTTCTTGGTCGTTTAAATGGTTCATTCCAAACTATTACAGGAGCAAGAGCTTTTGCGGTTAATGCGCCTCCTGTTAGGGGTTTAAGTACCTTTGGGGGGTTTGAATTTCAACTGCAAGACCGACGTGGCTTACCCATTTCAGTCCTAGTCGAAAATGCCAATAAAATGATTGGTGCTGCCAACCAAAGACCAGAAATAGGTGCTGCTTTTACCCAATTTGCTGCTAATACACCCCAGATAGAAGTTGGAGTAAATCGCGATCGCGCCAAAGCTTTGGGAATTAATATTGATGATATTTTTGACACCTTACAGTCCTATTTAGGATCTAGATACGTTAATGATTTTGTCTTGGGACAGAGACAATACCGTGTTTATATTCAGGCAGATAGTGACTTTCGGGCAAATCCTCAAGATATTAACAAACTCTATGTAACTTCCAGTAGCGGTCAGCTAGTATCATTAGGTACTCTAGTAGAGTTAAAAGAATTTACAGGGCCTCAAACCATTTCCCGTTATAACCTTTTCCGCTCCATTAAAATACAAGGATCTCCAGCCCCAGGTTATAGTACAGGACAGGCAATAAGTGCGATGGAAGAAGTTGCAGCAGCAATTTTGCCCGCCAGCCTCGGTTATGAATGGACAGGTACAGCCTTAGAAGAGAAAACCGCAGGAGGACAGTCCGTATTAATTTTTGGCTTGGGTTTATTGATGGCATTTTTAGTATTAGCAGCCCAATACGAAAGCTACATAGATCCTTTTATTATTATCCTCACCGTACCCTTAGCAGTTTTAGGGGCAATTGTGGCTATTTGGTTGCGGGCTAATATTTGGCAAGCTGGGAGTGTTTGGCCACTAACTAATAACGATGTTTACGTTCAAGTAGGGTTGGTGATGTTGATAGGTTTAGCCAGTAAAAACGCGATTCTAATTGTAGAATATGCCAACCAATTAAAAGAACAGGGACTAAATACCGTACAAGCAGCAATTAAGGCAGGACAAGAACGTTTTCGCCCAATTTTGATGACTGCCATTTCTAGTTTGATTGGTTTTTTCCCCCTAGTAGTCGCTACGGGTGCAGGGGCATCAAGTCGTTGGTCACTAGGGACAGCCGTGTTTGGTGGGATGTTGTTTGCTACAGTGTTGAGTTTATTTATCGTACCTTCCCTCTACATTATAATTAAGGGCTTAGAATCCTATATTAAAGGAGACAGAAAGAGCGATCGCCATCCTCCTAAACAGCTTGATAGTTTTTATGAACAAGATAAAAAAATAGTGTCTACTAGAAGCGAAGAATAATTAAATTAATAACGATGTTAAATCTACTCATCAACAAATTTATCCGATAGAGCAAAAGAGATGGAAATGGAAGCATAATCAGGTAAATCGAAAATGATAGACATCCTGGCAATAGCCAAGTTGTGAATTCTTGGGTAAATTTCTACCAAATAATTCTTCAAACTAGGACTATCATTTAAAATGCTCTCAATACGAGATCTAAATTCTATAATTTCTATTTTCCAGCCTCGCTCAAGTGCGATCGCGTTCGGTTGTCCAATATTTAAGTTTGAGAAGGTGTTCAATTAATCTCTCCAAATAGCTTTGCAAAGCACGACGCTCACTTTTTCCCATGCCTTCAATTTCATCAATCAAATTACTCCAATCGATCGCCTTCATATCTTTATTTTTTAGATCAGATACAGTTTTTTGTATCCAAAGATTAAAATCCTGGTTATAAAGAGCAGACATTTTGCTGAGAAATTTAGATATAAAATAACTAAGTAATTAAGTAACAACCTAAGATATAAATTGCTATAAGGCAAGATCAGTTAAAATTCAACGAGGGGTTAAGATATAACAACCAACTAGTTTTTCCCTAAAACATACATATTTAGATATTTTTAAATGATCTGGCCATTTAATAGAAAGAAAAAACAAATAGCACGAATTGAAATCACAGGCGCGATCGCTTCAGAAACTCGTAAACAAGTACTTAAAGCTTTTAAAATAATTGAAGAAAAGAAATTTCCAGCCCTATTATTGCGTATAGACTCTCCTGGAGGTACAGTAGCAGATTCTCAAGAAATTTTTGCAGCCTTACAGAGATTACAACAGGAAAAAGACGTTAAAGTAGTTGCCAGTTTTGGTAATATCTCCGCTTCTGGAGGGGTTTATATTGGTGTTGGTGCAAAACATATTGTTTCAAATCCAGGCACAATTACAGGTAGCATCGGGGTTATATTGCGAGGTAATAACCTAGAGCGTTTATTAGATAAAGTCGGCGTTTCCTTTAAAGTGGTAAAATCTGGGCCCTATAAAGATATTTTGGCATTTGATCGCGAACTGACTAAAGAAGAAGAGCAGATTCTACAGCAGTTAATTGATGTCAGTTATGGTCAATTTGTTGCTACTGTTGCCAAAGGACGTAACCTAGACGAAGCAACTGTAAAATCCTTTGCTGATGGTCGAGTATTTACAGGGGAACAAGCCCTAGAATTGGGTTTGGTAGATCGTTTGGGGACAGAAGAAGATGCGCGTCGTTGGGCAGCAGAATTAGCAGGTTTAGATCCCAATAAAGCGGAATGTTTTAATATTGAAGAACCTAAACCCTTTATTAACCGTTTAATTCCAGGAAGAAGTCAAACTCAATCAGTAAGCGCGATCGCCCTCAATTCAATTCAGTTTGATTTAGCTACTAGCGGTATGCCTTTATGGTTATATCGTCCTTAATTGCTTCACAACCAATCACATCTGATACACACATTCTACTGTTCAACAATCCCAAGATCAGTATGAACTGCTTTATATTCTTGATAATCCAAACCCAAAAGACCTGCAAAAGTACCTGCACCACGATAAATATAAAGTAAGGCTTGTACGATCGCCGATTTACCCAAAATTAAACTAGGAATTAGTGTTAATAATCCAATAATTATTAGCATTAATCCTTTTACTATCCTGATTAACTTTACCTGCAAAGCTGGATACAACTCCTTTTCAACTAAACTGTGCGTACCCCAAGTACGATAACCACGATTAAGAATCCATTTTATATTAGTACGAGAGCTAGCAATCCAATCATCAACAATCGCTTCATCTGCCCAAACGATTTTATAACCAGCTTTATTTAAATTTAAGAAAAAGTGAGTGTCTTCTCCACCTGTAATCGCAAAGCGATCGTCAAATACCTGGTCATAGTTACGAATAATATCCCCCCTCACCATCACATTATTTGTAAAGGCAACATGAAGTTGTTCTCCTGTTTTAAAGCGCGGAGTATCAAAAAATCTCCCCTTTGTGATCCAATCAGGAACTTTCTCGTGAAAATAGGGTATAACAGCCCCCGTGACTACATCAGCATTATATTCTTTTTGTACTAATAACAGTTCTTCTAGCCAAGTTGCTTGAGGAACTTCATCATCATCAATCATCACCACAAAATCTGTATCTTTTGCAGCCAAATTAAGGGACTTGTTACGAGCGTAAGTGATTCCTCTTTGAGACTGTGTATCAGTTTTTAATAACCATTTAAAATTATTTTTGACCTCTTGACATATCTGTTGTGCTACACCAAGAGTGTCATTATCTACTACAATAACTTCAATTGCAGGAGCTTCTATTCTGGTAAAAGTTAATTCATTAATTCCTTGTAAAAGGCGTTTTAAACCTTCTGGGCGTTTATAAGTAATTACACAAATGGAAATTAGCATAGTTAGTAAAAGTTTTAATTTTAAAATTATCTATTGTTGCTCATTTAAAATATGAACCCAATGAGGCAATTGCGCTTTAGTCATCTAGATACAAAAAAAATTTAGCTAAAATCATAACTTAACCAAACTTGATATATTCAGATTCAGCAATGCTAATTATCTTAAATTCGCTCTAAGGGAAGAAAATATAGTTGCGCCTCAATTAAATTCGATTAACTGTTTTACTAAATTAACATTAATTTTTTTCACATACCCACTATTCATTGAAGAGAAAAAAAAGAGTTTAAAATTGGATAAGTGCTAAAGTTGCTTGGATCAGTGCTATTTTAGTGAGCATTAATAACTATTCACTAGTAGATAATTATCATCTTTATGAACTTACTCAGTATAATTAATTTAATTTTGCTATTAGGTGGATGTATAGTCATTATTCCCTGCCTAACCTTTATGATTGAATGTTTAGGGGGATTTTTTGCTACTAAATCAGAGTTTACCCTACCAGACATTCCAAGACCAAAAATTACAGTTTTAATTCCTGCCCACAACGAAGCAGAACAAATTCAAGACGTGCTAAAGGTTTTGCTGCAACAAATAACTCCAGAAGATCAGGTAATTGTCATTGCAGATAACTGTCATGATAATACTGCTCAGTTAGCAAGAGATACAGGGGTAACTGTTATAGAAAGGGAAAATAAAACTCATCGGGGTAAAGGATACGCTCTAGACTATGCTATGCAGAAAATTAAAGATAATCCCCCAGAAGTACTAGTGATTTTAGATGGTGATTGTATTATTGCACCCAATACACTCCAAAACATTGCTTATACAGCGATCGCTACAGGTAGACCAGTACAAGCAACCTACTTAATGGATCAGCCCGAAGATCCTAGCCTTAAAGATAATATTTCGATGTTTTCCCTCAAAGTTAAAAACTTAGTTCGTCTACTAGGACTAAATCGTTTAGGTTGGCATTGCTTACTAACAGGATCAGGAATGGCTTTTCCTTGGTCACTCATTAATCAAGTCTCTTTAGCAGGTAGCAAAACTACAGACGATACTCAACTTACTGTAGATTTAACTTTAGCCCGAACAACTCCCGTATTCTGCGAAGATGCCTTAGTAATGGGTCGTCTGATGAAAGGCAAAGATGCTCAAAGCCAGCGATCGCGTTGGGAACATGGGCAGTTGGAAATGATTTTAATCGAAGTTCCTCGACTACTCAAAGCTTTTGTCACAACAGGCAATTGGGCTGCTTTAGGACTGGCTTTAGATATTGCTGTACCCCCTCTATCTTTATTGGTTATGACTTGGATGCTGAGTATGACCGTAACTTTAGTTGCAGCCATCATCGGTGGTGTTTCTATTGTCCCTGCAATTATCGTGAGTGTAGCTGGATTATTTCTATTTACAGGTGTACTACTAGCTTGGGTAAAATTTGGACGCTCCGATCTACCACTACAAAATTTGCTCGCTATTCCCTTTTATATGCTCAGTAAGATTCCAATTTACCTAAATTTCCTAATCAAACCCCAAAGCAGATGGTTAAAAACCGAACGAGATTTATCTAATAATTGATAGACTTTTAGCTTTTAGCTATTACCTGACTACTACCCAAACCCCTACTACCTACTACCCAAACCCCCACTACCTACTACCCAAACCCCCACTACCTACTACCTACTACCTACTACCTATTAACTTTCCACCGCTCACTGGTTAGAGGTCAATCAATTACGGATAACCGCTCACTGTTTTTCAAATTACCTAGCAAATATTTCCTGAGAAACGTTAACATAAATTAACAAGTAAAAAACAAAATAGAGTTACAAAAACTGGTTATCGACTGTATTTAATTGAGCTTTACTGTATTTTACCCAAATTATCAAAGTCTCAGTTAGTTAATACAGAACAACTAAGCTAGTTCTGATTAAATGAAAAGGTAACACTCGTTAAAATAACAATAAATATTCTTAATCTTCAGCTAAGGGAGGCTGTCTGAGTGAGTAAAGATAACAATAAAAAATGGCGTAATGCAGGGCTATATGTCTTGTTAGCCATAGTGGTAGTAGCGTTAGGTACTGCCTTTTTAGATAAACAACCTCAAGCAAGAGAAACTTGGGCATATAGTAAGTTAATTGACGAAGTTCAAAGTAACAAAATAGAAACAGTTAAAATCAGTGCCGATCGCACTAAAGCTCAGGTAATCGATAGTGAAGGGACACCAGTACTGGTTAATCTACCTAATGATCCTGAATTAATTGATATTTTGAGTGATAACGGTGTAGATATTGCGGTTTTACCTCAAAGTGATGAAGGAATCTGGTTTAGAGCTTTAAGCAGCCTACTATTCCCTATCTTGCTGTTGGTAGGATTGTTTTTCTTACTTCGCAGAGCGCAAAGTGGCCCAGGTTCTCAAGCAATGAACTTTGGCAAGTCTAAAGCAAGGGTTCAAATGGAACCTAAGACTCAAGTAACCTTTGGAGATGTAGCTGGTATTGAACAGGCAAAACTAGAGCTTACTGAGGTTGTAGACTTTCTTAAAAACGCCGATCGCTTTACTGCTATTGGAGCAAAAATTCCTAAAGGGGTATTGTTAGTCGGGCCTCCAGGGACAGGTAAAACCTTACTAGCTAAAGCAGTTGCAGGGGAAGCGGGTGTACCTTTCTTTAGTATTTCAGGTTCAGAATTCGTAGAAATGTTTGTGGGTGTGGGTGCATCCCGTGTCCGCGACCTATTTGAACAAGCAAAAGCTAATGCTCCTTGTATCGTCTTTATCGATGAGATTGATGCTGTCGGTCGTCAGCGTGGTGCTGGTTTAGGTGGTGGTAATGATGAGAGAGAACAAACTCTTAACCAATTACTGACTGAGATGGATGGTTTTGAAGGCAACACAGGTATTATCTTGATTGCTGCTACTAACCGCCCTGATGTATTAGACTCCGCCTTAATGCGTCCTGGTCGTTTCGACCGTCAGGTAGTGGTAGATCGTCCAGACTATTCTGGTCGTCAAGAAATTCTTAATGTTCATGCTCGTGGCAAAACATTAGCTAAAGATGTAGATCTTAATAAAGTTGCTCGTAGAACTCCTGGATTTACTGGAGCAGATCTAGCTAACTTACTCAATGAAGCAGCAATTTTAGCAGCCCGTCGTAGCTTAACCGAAATTTCGATGGATGAAGTCAATGATGCGATCGATCGCGTTATGGCAGGACCTGAGAAGAAAAACCGTGTGATGAGCGAAAAACGCAAAGAGTTAGTGGCTTATCATGAAGCTGGTCACGCTCTAGTTGGGGCTTTAATGCCTGATTACGACCCAGTACAGAAAATTAGTATTATTCCCCGTGGACGCGCTGGCGGTTTAACTTGGTTTACTCCTAGCGAAGAACGCATGGAATCAGGTTTATATTCTCGTTCCTATCTACAAAACCAAATGGCAGTAGCTTTAGGCGGTCGTCTAGCAGAAGAAATCGTCTACGGTGAAGAAGAAGTAACTACTGGTGCTTCCAATGACCTACAACAGGTAACTAGAGTAGCGCGTCAAATGGTAACTCGTTTTGGCATGAGCGATCGCTTGGGGCCAGTGGCTTTAGGTCGTCAAAATGGTAACGTCTTTATGGGTCGTGATATTGCTTCTGACCGTGATTTCTCCAATGAAACCGCAGCAGCGATCGATGAAGAAGTCCGTAATTATGTAGATCAGGCTTATAGTCGTGCTAAAAAAGTCTTGTCAGAAAACCGTCATGTTTTAGATCGTTTGGCAGAAATGTTAATCGAAAAAGAAACTGTAGAAGCGGATGAATTGCAAGAAGTATTAGCAAGTAATAATGTGAAAATGGCTTCTTTAGCTTAAAGTCGTTTCCTGATAATTTACAAGTTTTAGGATAAGTAAGACAGTACTCATAGTTTTGGGTACTGTTTTTTATTATTTAGTGTTTCTACTTTAATTTTGCTATCAGCAAACTGAATAAATTCAATATCTAATAAAAGATCTTCGTCATCAATATTGATTATATGATTGTTATTTAAGGTGCGAATATTAGTGTTTTTATAGCGTTTATCTTCATAAATTACTGTATCAATTCCTTCTCCACCCTGTACTTTATCGTTGCCTTTCCCTGGAGTGATCATGTCATCTCCATCATGGGCTGCAATAGTATCGTTTCCTAAACCTCCATTGAGAATATTATCTCTTTTATTACCAATTATTTTGTGATCACCACCATTGCCATTCGCCCCCGTCAGGAGCATATCCTAGGGTGATTTCGTTGTCATTATCATTACCTTCCATAATTACGCGCAAAGGATCAAGCTCGGCGTTAATTTTTTCTACACTAGCAAGTATTGAACAAAGCAATACAATTAGAGTTAAATATAATTTCATCTGAAAAACTGAAGCATAAAATTTACTCTATTATGTAGAATGTTGAACTTTTTTTATTGTGATGCAAATTTCCCTGATTAATGATATGAAACTAAAGGGGATAGCTACTATTAAAATCTCGACCACCATATCGAACTAAAATTGCGCCTGTGTGTCCTGTAAATAGCCAAAAAATAGCTCTTGCACCATCACGCCAACACTTTTCGATAGGTTCGGGGGGATTATCGGAAGGGACGGCAATAGGCTTAAAATCTATTCCTCGACTACCTAAGACTATTTCGCCGATTATTTTAGCCCGTTGCATATGGTTTTCTGAAGTAATTAGGTATACACTATCTATTCCTTGAGCTTTCAAATCATCGACTAAAGTAGTAAAGTTGGTGACAGTATCACTAGCACGATAATCAAAGTGTAAGCGATCGCTTTCTATTCCTTGGTTGGCAAAAATTTTTTGAGCATATTCTTGAGGACTACCAGAAGAAATCCAAATAGGTAATTGCGGATACTTTTGGGCTAATTGAGCAGCAAAACGTTCTCTCTCTTCGTGTCCTCCCAAAACGAGTAGAGCTTCGGGAGTATTAGTTACGGAATTACGTATCGGTTTAAATCCCAAACATAGGGAAACAGTGACGATGGATAACAAAAATAAATTTTTCAGTTGGCTAGAAGAATTTGCCACCACTAAATTTGTTTTCTCTCTAGATTGAAAAATGAATAACATAGGCACAATACCGAAATTGGCTTTTTAGTTATAGCAGCAAAGAATGTCTAAAAATTAGCAATATTAAACTAAATTTGGGCATTTTTGAGCGTGGGAAACGTCTGTGTTGCTCCCACAACTATATAACGCTGCTCCAGCCAAATATCTATTTTTAGTTAAAACTTAATCCATTTTAGATAGGTAAAATCAAAATGTCTCTAGAGATTACTGATAAATAATAAACAACAAGGGTGCAGATTTTGTTACTCTTGAAGACGCTGTATTTTAAATATTATTACCTAACTACCAAGCATGAGAACTAACTACTGTGGCAAATTGCGAGCCGAACATATAGACCAAACCGTTACTATTTATGGCTGGGTTGATCGTCGTCGTGATCACGGAGGCGTAATTTTTATTGACTTGCGCGATCGCACTGGCACAGTCCAAATTGTTAGTGATCCTCAACGTACACCACAGTCTTATGCTGATGCGTCAACTCTTCGTAGTGAGTATGTAGTCAAAGCGGTAGGTAAGGTGAGTATACGTCCGCCAGAATCTTTAAATGATAAGTTACCAACAGGACAAATAGAAATTTACGCCCAATCAATTGAAGTCCTCAATGCAGTGAGCAAGCAATTACCATTCCAAGTTTCTACGGCGGATACGGAAAATGTGGGGGAAAAATTACGCCTCAAACATCGTTACTTGGATTTAAGACGGGAGCGCATGGCAAAGAATCTTCAGTTACGCCATCAGGTGGTTAAAGCAATGCGCCGTTTCCTAGAAGACGAAGAAAACTTTATGGAGATTGAAACCCCAATTTTAACTCGTTCAACTCCAGAAGGAGCGCGAGACTATCTTGTACCTTCCCGTGTCAACCCAGGGGAATGGTATGCTTTACCTCAATCTCCCCAGCTATTTAAACAATTACTGATGGTGTCGGGATGCGATCGCTATTATCAAATTGCTCGTTGTTTTCGTGATGAGGATTTGAGGGCGGATCGACAACCTGAATTTACTCAGTTGGATATGGAAATGAGTTTTATGTCTCAAGATGAGATTATCGAACTCAATGAAGCCTTAACTTGTCATATCTTTAAAACCGTTAAAAATATCGACATTCCTCGTCCTTTTCCCCGTATTACCTATGCGGAATCTATGGCACGTTATGGTACAGATCGACCAGATACTCGCTTTGCCTTAGAATTAGTAGATGTTTCAGATATCTTACAAGGTTCAGGGTTTAAAGTATTTGCGGATGCGATCGCCCTTGGGGGTACTGTTAAAGTTTTACCCATACCTAACGGCAATGATCAGATATCCAATGTGCGGATCAAACCTAAAGGTGACATTTTTAATGAAGCGGTAACCGCAGGTGCTAAAGGAATTGCCTATATTAGGGTACGTGATAATAACGAAATTGATACCATTGGCGCAATCAAAGATAATCTTACTCCAGAGCAAAAAGAAGAACTATTAAGCCGTACAGGAGCAAAACCAGGGCATTTACTACTATTTGGTGCAGGAGAGACAAATATAGTCAACAAATCTTTAGATCGCTTACGCTTATATATTGCCCAAGAATTAGGGTTGATCGATAACGAGCAAATCAATCTTTTATGGGTAACGGAATTTCCCATGTTTGAATGGAATGGGGACGAAAAACGCTATGAAGCACTACACCACCCCTTTACCGCTCCCTATCCCGAAGATATAGCAGATTTAACAACAGCTAGAGCGCAGGCTTACGATCTAGTTTATAACGGTATCGAAGTTGGGGGAGGTAGTTTAAGGATTTATCAAAAGGATATCCAAGAACAAGTATTTCAGGCGATCGGTTTATCTGTTGAGGAAGCTTACAATAAATTTGGTTTTCTCCTCGAAGCTTTTGAATACGGCACTCCACCTCACGGGGGTATTGCTTACGGGTTGGATCGACTGGTGATGTTACTAGCCAAAGAAGAATCAATTCGCGATGTTATTGCTTTTCCCAAAACTCAACAAGCTAGTTGTTTACTTACTGCTGCACCAGGTGCTGTAGATGCTAAACAATTAAAAGAATTAGAAATCGCTTCAACCTATAAGCCAAAAAAAGATTAAGCAATCAACGGTGAGCAGTTAGTAGTTATCAGTGAGGAATTTCAGATTCTGCATCCTTTAAAATGGTATCCTGAAATTTACGATAAAACTGCTGCTTACCGTACGGATTAAAAGCTTAAAGTAATATTCAAACTTAATAATTTAGCCAAAAATATTTTTAAGAAAAAAAACTATGTCATCATCTCAGTTTAATCGAGACGAACAATACGAAGAGGAAACTCTGACAATTGTTGATGAAAACGGGCGATCGCTCCCCTGTTATATAGAACAATCCTTAGAGATTGATAATATGACTTATTTACTCTTAGTACCCGTGGATATCCCTGTGGTAATCATGAGTATTAATAATGACGACGAGGAAGAATTAGAAGCAGCCATGTTAGACGACGATCAAGAGATCGCCGAAATATTTGATAACGCTAAGGCGGTTTTGGCAGAGCAAGATTTATATCTCTACCATACAGCCTACACTCTCACGGCTACAGGAGAGTTACCCCCCATAGAAGAAGATCAGATTTTGACTTTAGATACTGATGATGAAGAAGAAGAGATAGAAGAAGAATTACAGTCTCTAGCTTACTTTTATCATGCAGATCAAAAATACGGTATTTATACACCCCTAACACCCTTATTGTTTTTTGCGCGTTACGACGAGGAAAACCGTTTAGAATTAGTTTCTCCAGATCAGGAAAACTTGATGCCAATTTTAGAGGAATTACTCTCAGAGGAGTAGCAAATTAAGAGGTTTAGAGGCAATAAGAAAAAACCAAGGTAAAATCAAATTCAAATTCTCGAAATTGATATTTCACCTGCACTACTTAGCTAAATATCTAGACCAAATGACTACTCAAAATAAATCTAAATATAGCCGAAATACTCGTAAACCATCCCTAATTAACCTAGCGATTAAGATTGTTCCCTTAACCATCGGTACATTACTACTATTAGGTTGGGTTGGATGGAAGGGGATGACTGCCCCCGTAGAAGGAAAAGGCGAGCAAATCGATAAAAACAAGCAAGTTCAGTTTACAGTTAAGCAAGGAGTCTCAGGTAATCAATTGGGAGTAGAATTAGCCAAGGCAGGGTTAATCAAATCGAGTAACGGTTGGAAACTGTGGACGAAAATCAAACAGGCGCAGGATGATGCTGGTGGTTTTAAAGCTGGTACTTATTTAATCTCACCCCAAGAATCCCTCAGTGCGATCGCCGAAAAGATTTGGCAGGGAGAAATAATGCAGACTAACTTTACCATTCCTGAAGGTTGGTCTACAAGGCAAATGGGGGCATATTTTGAGTCTTTGGGTTATTTTAAGGCAGCAGAGTTTGAAAAAGCAGTTAGAGAGATTCCCTATGAGCAATATCCCTGGTTACCTCCAAATTTGCCAATTTTAGAAGGGTTTTTATATCCAGATACCTATAAAATATCTAGCGATCGCATCAATAAACCCCAAGCAATTATTAAAACGATGTTGACTCAGTTTGAAAAAATTGCCCTACCAGTGTATCAAGCAAACCAGCCAACTATGAGTCTTTTAGATTGGGTAACTCTTAGTAGTATTGTGGAAAAAGAAGCCGTAGTCGGATCAGAAAGAGAATTGATTGCTGGGGTGTTTACAGCACGACTTAATCAGGGAATGAGATTAGAATCAGATCCCACCGTTGAATATGGTTTGGGTATTAGACAAACTGCTGATCAACCTTTAACCTATGCCCAAGTAGGAACACCATCTCCCTATAATACCTACATGAACGCAGGTTTAACCCCCACTCCCATCGCCTCCCCAGGAATTGCTAGTCTTAAAGCAACCTTAAATCCAGAAGATACTAGTTATTTATTCTTTGTCGCCCGTTATGATGGCACTCATATCTTTAGCAAGACTTTAAGTGAACACGAAGCAGCTACTAGAGAAATTCGTCGTCAAAGAAATCTTCAATAATTGATAATGGATAATGGATAATTGATAATTGCCTTTCCCAAAAAGAAGATTAAAGACTTTTTTCGTTTGATTATTGTAAATTACCCATTAATAAAACTCTGGGGTAACCAGTAACATGGATTTATTGCGATCGCTTCCTATTGGTTCATATCTCGAACAGCCTGTAACTTGGCTACATCGAATTGATCCACGAGTAAAATTAGTCTGGTTGATGACTTTTTTAATTGCTCCTCTGTTGAGTAATCCTTTATGGCGCATTACTTTAGCAGTATTCTTAATCCTGTTGACGCTATTGGCTGGAATTCCCAGGCGAGTTTGGCGACAGCAAATGGGATGGTTATTGCTGCTATGTACATTTCTATTTTTATTTAGTAGTATTGCTCCTGATAGTTTGGGGGTTAAGCATCAGCCACGATTAGCTCAAGATTGTGATAACCTAACTGTTCAGACGCAGAGTGATATTACTCCTTGTTCGTCTAAATTACCCCAGGCTACAGATTATCGTTATGTCTTGTATGAACAGCCTCGTTTTGCTTTTCTGCCTAAGATAGTAGTTACCCGTCGATCTTTAGATGTAGCGGTGAGAGTTTCCACCTTAATTTTTACCCTGATCTATAGTACTAATTTATATCTGCTGACTACTGCGCCTGAAGAGATTACCGAAGGCTTAGATGATTTAATGAGTCCGTTACGTCGTTTAAATTTACCTGTTTCGGAAATTACTCTTACCCTAACTCTGTCTTTGCGTTTTATTCCTCTAGTTTTAGAAGAAGTGCAGAATTTAGTTCGTTCAGTACGTACTAGGGCGATCGATTGGAAGAAATTGGGTATACGTCGTAGTGCGCAATTGTGGTTGATTGTTTCGGAGAAATTATTAGAAAACTTATTATTGAGAGCCGAACAAATTGCTACAGCGATGGATGTGCGAGGGTTTACTAGTCCTAATGAACATCGAGTTCAATGGCATCAACTACAGTTACGCTGGCGTGATTGGTTGGCTTTGGGTGTTTTGATTCCTTTTTGGTTTATGAGGTTGTTGATTGGGGGGATATCTTAAATCCCATGAGTGAGCGAATCATTACCCCCTCCCTTAAATCATGGCATTGGCGATCGCTTGAGTTGGAAAATCGCACGGGTTCAGAAGTATTTACTGCTTTGTTTGCTAAAGGCGCGATCGCTAGTTTATTGGAAAGCCCTGCTAAAGCTGATCCGCAATATCCCCATTTGGCTCAATATTCTATTTGTGCGGGATCTCCCCGTATAGTGGGAAATCAACCTCGATTATGGACTCCTGTTATAGGGAAAATTTTACCTCATCTACGTTCATTACTTGCTCTGGGTAGTAATAATTATCTAGAAGATCCTCAAGTCGCCCATCTTCCTTTTACTGGTGGTTGGTTGGGTTGGTTGGGTTATGATTTGGCTTGGGAAATTGAACGTTTACCTACTTTAAATCAGGATAATTTGCCTTTTCCTGTGGCTTATTGGTATGAACCTGATTGTTTTGCTGTTTTAGATCACTTGCAACAAACCCTTTGGCTGGCTGCTACTGAAATTGAGCAACTCGATGAGTTGGAAGCTAAATTAAACGCTGCAACTTCCCCCCCGAACCTCACTCCCCCTTCCACTGGTTTAGAAATCTCTTTTCTTACCGACGAGCAACAATATCAAAATGCTGTAAAACAAGCTAAACAATATATTAAAGCAGGAGATATTTTTCAAACTAATTTATCCTTGCGCTTTCAAACCCAAACAAGCTGTGATAGTTGGCTAATTTATCGTCGCCTACAGCAAATTAACCCCTCCCCCTTTGCTAGTTATTGGCGATCGCCCTGGGGAGATGTTATTAGTTGTTCTCCTGAAAGATTGGTACAGCTACAGGGTAAGCAAGCTCAAACTCGCCCCATTGCAGGTACAAGAAGAAGAGGTACAGATCTTAAGAGCGATCGCGCTCTGGCTACGGAATTATTAACTAACACCAAAGAAAGAGCGGAACATATTATGTTAGTTGATTTAGAGCGCAATGATCTCGGTAAAGTCTGTCAGTGGGGTACGGTTAAAGTAGATGAACTATTGGTGATTGAACGTTATAGTCATGTGATGCACTTGGTTAGTAATGTTAAAGGGATTTTAAAAAGCGATCGCCATGCTATCGATTTAATTGCTGGAGTCTTCCCTGGGGGTACAATTACAGGTTGTCCTAAAGTTCGTTGTCTGGAAATTATTGAGGAGTTAGAACCTATTCGTCGCAGTCTTTTTTATGGTTCTTGTGGTTATCTTGATCGTCGCGGTAATCTGGATTTAAATATTTTAATTCGTACTCTTTTATATGTTAAACCTCCCCACACTCCCTTAGCCCAGGTATACGGACAAGTTGGGGCTGGTATTGTTGCTGATAGTGATCCTTTGCGGGAATGGTTGGAATCTCTTAATAAGGCGGAAGCCCAAATTGCAGCCCTATAATGGAAAAGTATCTCGTAAGCGTTATTATCCCTACTTATAACCGTGCTGATTTAATCCCTAGAGCGATCGCCTCAGTTATAGGACAAGTGTATCAAAATTGGGAAATTATTGTAGTTGATGATGCTTCAGATCAAGATATTGCTCAAGTTATTAAGTCTATTAATGATAGTCGGATCACTTATATACGCCACCAAACTAATCTCGGTGGTTCAGCCGCTAGGAATACAGGTATAAAATACGCCCAGGGGGAATATATTGCTTTTTTAGATTCTGATGATCTTTGGCTACCAGATAAGCTAAGTTTACAATTAGCAGCGATCGCCCAACAGGAAAGTCAGGATAATTTAGTTTGCTATAGTCAGTTTCAAAAAAGCCAACAAGTATTTTATCAACCTGCGGTTTTACCTCGTCGCGGTAAGCAACAACAAGAGAGTATTGCTGATTACTTTTGGTTATCTGGAGGTGAAATGTTAACTAGTACCCTCTTGGTTTCTCGTGATTTGGCTGCTGCAACTTTATTTCAAGCTCAATTACCCAAACATCAAGATTTAGATTTTAGTTTGCGTTTAGCTCAACAGGGCGCAAGGTTTATTTTTGTTCCTCAAGTTTTAGTCATTTGGCATAATGAATCCAGGAGCGATCGCATTTCTTTAATTGCTAATCCAGAGTTTTCTCTTGATTGGATCGAACAATATCGCCCTACTATTTCTCAGGGTGCATGGTTGGGTTTTGTAGTTAAAGAAGTTGTTCCCAAAATGATTAAAAATTCGGATAATCAAGCTCAAGTGATTAAATTGATTTTCCAAGCATGGCATAAGCAAGTCATTTCCCCTATTTATGGTTTATATTTATTGATTAAATTGGCACTACCAGATCACTATTTACAATTAATCAAAAAAATAATTAAACCTAGGGTTATTAGTGGTTAATAATTAAAGACTAGTTTAGTTATCATTAGTTAATTTCGTCTAAAACCTTTTCTTAAAGCGAGGAAAAAGATCACGAATTATATTATGAGTAAAAACAGTATTCTTGGCTTTATTCCTATTTATAAAGCGAGAGGTAATTATCAAATATGTTCGAGCAAGTGTTGGATAAAATTAAAAATATTCAGAATGTAACGCAACTCAAATTACCATTGCTTTTTTTTGCTTTGGCGGTTTGGGTTTCCTTCCCGATTTTGGGAATTTTTCCTTTCTTATTAACTATTCAGCTAGATTTATTAAAACCTAATAGTAGACCTAGTAGATTTTTTTCTTTCCATAGTTTAATTTTAATTTTAGTTTTGCTAACCGTAGCAATTTATCTTTCGGCTTTTGATATTTTTGCCGACACGCGCATCTATTTAAATCTTTATGAGAATCTAGATCGTCAGAGTCCTTTTGATAACTATATATCTAAACAGCGTTTTGAAGTTGTTTTATTTCTATTTTTGGCTGTTATCAACTTTTTGAGTAATGAATCGACATTTTGGTGTTTATTTAGTTTGGCTCTATTAAATAATTCTTTCGTTATTTTCTACATTAGTAAAAGGCTTTCTCCCAAATATTACCCAACTCTACTAATTATTATTTTCTCCAGTTATTTCTATTATTCCCAAGTCTTCTATATGCGTCAATTTCTCGCCTTAGTCTTCGTACTAGCTGCGATCGTCAATATAGAATCAAATCTTATTTTATTTACTCTCTTTTCCTTGCTTGCCGTCTTTTCCCACACGGCTAGTGTTGTCTATATATTAGTCTGCCTGCTCATTCTGCTCCTCAATACTCTGATTAAAATCTGGCGTCAACTTGGCTGGAGAAAAATAGATAAAATATTCCTCTACATCTCCTTATTTTTTCTAGTAATTTTCTTACTTTATCTTGGCATACAAATATATAATAATCCCCAAGCAATCTATCGTCTAATCAATAATTTATTAGATTTTGTACCCCAAGAAAAAATAGCTAGATCTGTACAGGGAAGAATCGCTGAAGATCAAGGCAGAGATAGAGATCTGTTTGAATTTAGTATTTTTCTGGGTATGGCAATGTTATCTACAGGGACATTTATTATCGCTCGAAGTTATCGACAAATTAGCCTCAAAATGATTACGATGATTGCTTTATATATAGTTTCAGTTTTGCAAATCCTATTGATCATCTCTACAGGTTTTAATCAAAGAGTTGCCTATCTATTTTTGGCATTTTTTGGCTTATTCTTCTCCATAGGTTTAGATGATCAACAGCTTAACCCAAATAATAAAATAAAAAACTTTCCTTTAGTTTCTGCTATGACTATCTTAATGGCTGTAGCTAATACTTATAATTTTCTAAATATTCAAGTAAATATGATTGATATTGATGGTTGGTCTTTTTTTAATAAACATCCCCTGAGTTTTTCCCTATTCGACTATATTACTTATTTCTTTCAGTCTCTATAATTACCCTGCAAAGTTTTCTAAATAATTAACTATAATTTCTCCTGCATCAACTAAACTATTACCAAAAGTTAAAATGCCTTCCTCGTGTCCACTCATCACAATAATTCCTTTTCGACTATATTACTTATTTCTTTCAGTCTCTATAATTACCCTGCAAAGTTTTCTAAATAATTAACTATAATTTCTCCTGCATCAACTAAACTATTACCAAAAGTTAAAATGCCTTCCTCGTGTCCACTCATCACAATAATTCCTTGCTGTTGAGTAGACGGTATCGAGCAAAGTCGGATAATTTCCTCTGCCATTTCTGGTGTACCATAAGCACAACTAGGATCAGTAGTAGGCACAACATCAAGTAATTTACGCCACAGTTGACGATGATGAACATGAATTACGCCCATAACCGCAGGTTGAGCCACATAAATCGCAGCATGGGTTAAGGTTTCCGAAGAAGCTTCAATTAACCCTTGGCAAGTTACATAATTCTTATGCCAGTCGAAATCAATGACTTTGGTATAATGAGCGCAAGAAAGTTCGGCAATTCCCCCAGTTTTTGATCCTGAAATAATTAGTTGCTTATCAGACGCAGCCACACGACAGCTAATATTACCAAACCCAATACCGTTAGGATATTGACCAATTAAACCCAGTTTATATAGCTTCGTGCGCCATTGATTTAATTCCGTAATATCTACTTCTGCAATAGATGGTTGATTAAACCAACGACAATCATACTTGATATAACCCTCATCGATCATATAATGTAGTTTAAGATAGTTTTGGATGTTACAAAAAGTTGCGTAAAAATGCTGGTAAAGATTACGGCTTTTACCACTACATCTTGCTAACTAAAGAAGATAAATTAATAAAGAAGATAAAGAAATATTAACAGGAACAGGAGTTTTCTAAACTATGTTTGAATACTTCAATGAAAAAGCTATAAAAAATGTTGTATTAGCCCAAGAAGAAGCCAGAAATACAGGGCATAACCTTGTAGGGACGGAGCATATTTTATTGGGAGTGATTGGGGAGGGGACATCAATAGCAGCCGAGCTATTAGCAGATTTAGGCATTGAACTAGATAAAACAAGAGAATTTGCCATTGAAGTTATCGGCAAAGGATCAGGGTTTATACCCGCCAATATTCCCTTTACTCCTAAAGCTAAAAAGATTTTAGAGCAAGCTTTTAATGAAGCAAGACAATTAAAGAGTAATTTTATTAGTCCTGAGCATATCCTTTTGGCAATTGTAAAACAGTCAGATAACATGGCTGCCAAACTTTTGGTAAAACAGAATGTGGATTTAAGACAGTTAAGAACAGATTTAATTAAGAAGCTAGGGGAAGCGGAAGTAGTATCTACGTCGAGTAATCGAGAAAATCCCTTTGGTTTTGGTGGAGAGAGAGAGAAACCAGCAAAACTAGCAGAATTTAGTATAAATCTAACAGAACTTGCTAGAGAAGGCAAGCTAGATCCTGTGGTGGGGAGATATCCAGAAATCGAGCGCGCAGTTCAAATTTTGGGTAGAAGAACTAAAAACAATCCTATCCTAGTAGGAGAGCCTGGAGTAGGTAAAACAGCGATCGCCGAAGGATTAGCACAAAGAATAGTTGCTGAGGATGTATCGCCTCTATTGCTAAACAAAGAAGTGATTAGCCTAGATATGGGTTCACTCTTAGCAGGAACAAAGTTTAGAGGGGAATTTGAAGAGCGACTCAAAACTATTGTCGAAGAAGTGCGTAAAGCAGGAAACATCATCTTAGTGATCGATGAAATCCATACCTTAGTAGGTGCAGGAGCAATGGGCGGTGCAATGGATGCTGCTAATATGCTCAAACCAGCTTTAGCACGGGGCGAAATTCAATGTTTGGGTAGTACCACCCTCAATGAGTATCGTCAGTATATAGAGCGCGATGCAGCTTTAGAACGTCGTTTCCAAAAAGTTCAAGTGGGTGAACCTTCAGTCTCAGAAGCGATCGACATCATTCAAGGTCTACGTAAAACCTATGAAGATTTCCATAAGGTTAAGTATACCAATGAAGCAATTAGTGCAGCCGTAAACCTTTCAGAAAGATACATTAGCGATCGCTTTTTACCAGACAAGGCGATAGATTTAATCGATGAAGCTGGTTCTCGTACCCATCTTAATCATTGTTTACAAAGTAAAGAAGAAAGCCGTGTTGATGTTGCTACCATCAATCCAGAAGCCTTAACCCCTGTAGTAGACGAAGATGCGATCGCGCAAATTGTCGCTGCTTGGACAGGTATACCCGTTAGTAAAATGAGTGAAACTGAATCTGAGGCTTTACTATATTTAGAAGATAATCTTCATGAGCGAGTAATAGGTCAGGATGAAGCAGTAAAAGCAGTTTCTAGAGCCTTACGTCGTTCTCGTTCGGGTTTAGGCGATCGCAAGCGTCCTATTGCTAGTATGTTCTTCTCAGGGCCCACTGGAGTAGGTAAAACTGAACTGGCTAAAGCTTTAGCTACCCAAATGTTTGGTTCACAAGATGCTATTGTACGGGTGGATATGTCTGAGTATATGGAATCCCATACTGTATCTAAGCTAATAGGCTCACCTCCTGGGTTTGTTGGTTATGACGAAGGTGGACAGTTAACCGAAGCAGTACGTCGTCAACCCTATACTATTGTTCTGTTTGATGAAATTGAAAAAGCTCATCCAGATATCTTTAATTTGATGTTGCAATTACTTGATGATGGTCATCTTACTGATGCTCAAGGGCGGAAAGTAAGCTTTAAAAACACCATTATCATTATGACTTCTAATATCGGGTCTAAAGTTATCGAAAAAGGTGGTAGTGGTTTAGGTTTCGAGTTCTCTGGAGACCAAGATACAGCCCAATACAACCGTATTAAAGAGTTGGTTAATCAAGAACTTAAAAACTATTTCCGTCCTGAATTTATTAACCGTCTAGACGAAATTATCGTTTTCCGTCAGTTAACCAAATCCGAAGTCAAACAAATCGCCGATATTCTCTTAACAGAAGTATCAGATAGACTCAAACAACAGCGAGAAATAACTCTTGGGGTAACTACCGCTTTTGCCGATAAGGTAATTGAGGAAGGCTTTGATCCTAGTTATGGTGCAAGACCATTACGTCGCGCAATTATGCGTCTATTGGAAGATAGTTTAGCAGAAGCAATTCTTTCTGGTAGAGTTAACGACGGCGACAACGCTTTAGTTGATGTTGATGAAGCTGGTAAGACCATTGTCTCGGCTGTACAACAGCAGGTTTTAGTAGAAGCAACTCGCTAAATATACACATTTACATTTAATAGCTTTTGAAGTTAATCATTCATAGTCAAGGTGGGGTAATACCCACTTTTTTTTTGGGTAATGATCTGTTATAGGTAGGAGTCAGGAGTCAGGAGACAGGAGACAGGAGTCAGGAGACAGGAGACAGGAGTCAGGAGTCAGGAGACAGGAGGTTAGGGAGTAATCCCACAAGGGGACAATGAGAGTAATCCCACAAGGGGACAATGAGAGTAACGAGTAAAGCTAATAGCTACCCTAAAGGGTTAGCTGCGCGTCAAGGCTAAGAGCTAAAAGCTAAAAGCTAACAAACTTACTAAAGCTCTAAAACACCTCCAGAATTAACTTGAGGTAGAGTGACAGTAAAAATAGTTCCCTGTTGTAACTTACTGCTAACGGTAATTTGTCCTTGATGATTTTCTACAATTGCTTTGGCGATCGCTAGCCCCAAACCAGCACCTGTAGGGGAATTAATCTCTCTTTGATTAGAGCGAGCAGGATCAGCACGATAGAAACGCTCAAATATATGAGGTAAATCTGATTGTGCAATACCTTTGCCATTATCCTTTACTTTAATTTGTAGGGCTAACTGACGCTGGGATTCCCTAATAAGGGTTTTGGCGGGTAGTTTGATTAATTCTAATTCCACTTCAACCGCAGCTTCTTTAGCTTCTGCTGATTTATCTGTATGTTCGATCGCATTAGCAATTAAATTAGTAAATAAACGGGATAAATGATCCCAGTCTCCTTTGACGGTAAAAAGATCTTCTTCGTTATGATTATTTTTAGCTAATTTGGGGTCAACAATACGTAAAGAAAGAAATAAACCCTTTTGCGTAGCTACAATTCTTTGTTCTTCTATAACATCAATCAGTAAAGCATCCAAAGGTACAGATTGCCATTCTTGCTGCGCTATACCACTATCCGCACGGGCTAAAAATAACAGATCATTGACTAAACGTCCCATTTTTTGGGTTAATCTTTCAATAATTTGTAATTGTCGCCTCTGTAGTTGAGGTTCAGCTTCAGGATAGGCTAATGCCATCTGTACATTAGTCTGTATTGTAGCAATAGGATTACGCAATTCATGGGAAGCATCAGCAGTAAATTGTTTTAAACTGGCATAGGAAACTTGAACAGGTTTGATAGCAATACCCGATAATAACCAGCCAATTCCGCCAACTGATAGAATCATTAAACTAATACCAATGATTAAATCTCTAGTTAACTGGTTGATCGGCTTGGTGACTTCAAACCAAGGATGACTTACCCTTAAATACCCCAAAACTCGATGTTCTAATTCCACCTGTTGGACAATTTGGCGGAAAACGCGATCGCTACCTAAAAAAACTGTTTCGCCACTACGATGAATATGAATAGGATAATCTATTGGTTGTTCAAAAGTAGACCAAAGTAATTCTTTTTTAGGATTAAACCATTCTAAATCTATATGATCGTCTTCCAGCCCATGAACATTTTTATTGAAACTAGCATCTACATTTACCCCATAAACACCTTTAGTTTCCGCTAGCGGTTGAATGACTAAAGAACGATCTACTACTTCCACCACGTGTTTAAGAGTGTCATCAATGCGATCTACTAAGGTGTTGCGTACATAAAAGTAAACCCCCACAGCAAATAGTAATAGCAAAATCGCTGTGACGGCGGTATACCATAAAGCTAGGCGACGACGAGTTGATTGGAATAGTAAATTCATTTACCCTAGGTTGTGTGTTGAATATCCAATGTTCAATAATAAAAGCAAGTTAAAATCCAAAATTAAAATTAACCATAGATAATGCAAGATTTTTTTCAAAACGTTTCTCGCTATCCTCGCTTTCTTATTACTTTCATTTTGGGGATTTTTTGGTTCTTTTTCTCACAACTTAAACCCTTTCTCAAAAATCCCGTCACCGCGATCGCTCTTGTTGGTTTTTTGGGTGGTACGTTTGCCCTACTTTATTTTACTTTAGAAGCAATGTTAGGACTTAGTTAGTTATCCGCTCAACACAATTATATACACCTATGCTCCTTGGAGTTAGCAGTTAGCAGGAATAGGTAAGTTACAATTACCCAAAATCATTAAAAGTGGTTGTATGAAGATCTATTCTTGTTCCACTGTAATTAGAATCATTAAGATAGTCTGCTGAATGGGTAGAGTTATTATCTAAATCATTAATTCTATTTTCTCTATTGCGAGGATCAAAGCTACTAGGCTCGTATAAGGGTATTTCTGGTATGGAAATATATTTAAAATTGCCAATATCTTGCACTACTAGTAACCCATTATCGAAATCATCACCTAAAGAAACATTAGTTATATCTATTCCCTCAGATCCTTCCACTCCTTCTATGGCAAAATTCCCCAAGTAACTATTATTACCCCCACGTTCATAGACAGCAAAGGTGTCATCTCCACTAGAAGATGCAACTAAATAACCATTACCATCTTCACCATAGTAAATAGTTAAACCACTAATATCCGCTTCCAGGTTTCCCCTTGCTACTGTCTCTATTAAAGTAGGCTCATTACTATTATCTGGCTCGGCTGCATATTTCCAGATGCCAACTTCTTCTTGTGCTACATAAAGATCGCCTGTTTCACGATCAACTACCATAGCCTCAACTTGATAATCTGCCACATCCTCCCCTTCAGGCACGGGAACATCCAGCATACGAACTATTGTAGCATTAACTATCGGTTCATCAGCAGCACCAGTGGTAGGATTGATTGCTAATTGAGCAATTTGATTACCCTCACCTCCAGAGACAAAAACATAAGTAAGATCATCAACTAGGCTGTTATAAGTAGCTAAACCAGAGGCGGTAGCTTCACCATCATCCACACCAAAGATTGATTCGGGAAACTCAAACCCAGGAGCTAATTCTGTTAACTGTTGAGTTTGAGGATCGATGGTAAATACAGCAATAGAATCATTAGCGCGATCGCTAGTTATAGCTAAATCTACAGTCGTACCTGGTACAACAAAGCCTGTAAACGGTACGTCATAGGCAATATCAACATTACTGTAAAATACGTTTTCGGGGGTAATGGCTTGAATTTCTTCTCCTGCTAAATCATAGACTTTTAAACCACCATCATTAAAGCTAGTTACTACAAAACTCTCTTGGGGGTTATCAGCATCAATATAAATTGCTGGATCATCCGCATCAGGAGTAGCTGGATCTACTGGTGTTTCAGTTACAGGTGTTAAGGTTAGATCTTTTAATTGATTCTCTTGGATATTACTGCCATTAACTAATTGCATAGTATTAACATCTAAAATACAGATAGAACGTAACTACCATAAGCTATCTATCACCAAATCAGCTATAAATTATTAATTAAACAAAATAATCCTTGAGATATTGCAGGTCTAAGGGTTTCCTGATTTTCTATTTATTAGCTTTTAGCTTTTAGCTAGAAGGCGCAGCTAACCCGTGATAGGTAGATTTTAATTGCTAGCGCGATCAGTAATTATTATTACCCACTACCTACTACCTACTACCCACTACCCAAACCCCCACTACCTACATTGTCCCCTTGTGGGATTATTTCCTCCTGACTCCTGTCTCCCCCTTCCTAACTCCTATCTCCTAACTCCTAACCTTAAAATCACTAAAACCACTCCCAGTATCATCACCCCATTCCCAATTAACAGCAACACCAAGACGATTAATCTTTAAAGCTTGCGTCCAAGGATAAACATCAGTAAGGGCGCGATATAACACCGTTTGATTATTAACTTGCACTGTATAATTATTGCCATCAAAAGCAACTCTGAGGGTATAAGGTTGTCCAAAAGCGATCGCTGTGCCAATATTAGACCAAACAGCATCATACACTTCTTCAAAACCAGCTATACGGAAAAAGCAAGAGATTGATTCTCCTTCATAAAAGTCATCCAGCCAAGTATTAATAATGATGTAATTATCCAGATCCTGCCAAAAGATTAAACCAGCCCTTCCTTTTTCTCCTTGTCCCCTGGCTTTCCCTGGGGGTGAAATGGTAACTTCCACATCGGCAAAACTAGGATCATGCCAAGGGATAGTATAAGCAGTGCGCCCAGGATTAGGATCTTGTACAGTTGCTTGCACTTTAGCTATTCCAGGTTGAGTAATAGCGATCGCACCTTTACCCAGGGTTTTTGTCCACACTTGATTACCTATCGATGTGGTTTTACCGTCTAAATCTTCCTTACAAGTTTTAAAATCATCTTGAATTTTTATCTCTTTACCCTCACGCCACCAAGGAATACCTAAATCAAGTTCTTCTATAGTAACGGTGCGCGGATGAGCCTCAAAATCTTCTAGGTATATTTGCTCATTGGGTTCTAAAACAGTAACCCCGACTCCTTTAGCACTGGCTAATCTTTTATCCCTTAAGAAATTATCCCCAATTAATTTACCATCAAGATAAATTCTGATTTCCTCTCCATCATCTAGAAGTTGTAAATAATTAACTGTCTGGGGCGTTAAATAATCCTTAGTACTGACAAATATATCTTGTTTACTACCTGCTTCTACCAATTCCACCCAAACCCGTTGTTTATCTTGCCAACAACACCAATAATTATCCGCATCTTGCCATCGCCACACTATACCCACACCCGTCGGCGATGATTTACACTCAATCTTTAGATGAATTAACCCTATAGGATTTTGAGGTTGAGCGATCGCCATACTATTAGATTGTGTTGCAATTAACCCTTGAGGAGTACGCCTAAAACCACCTGCTACAACTTCCCAATTTCCCCCAACTTCTGCTGCAATATCAGTTAAATTACCTGTTCCTGTTAAGCTATCTGCTACCTCTGCTGTACCATACCAGGTTGCCAATTCTGAAACTGTTTCCACCTTAACACCATATACCCTCGTGTAGGCACGAAACCCAATTTGTCCCAACACACTTTGATACACACCTGCATATAAAGTTGTTTGAGTATCCACAGCATCAATGGCTATTGGACGTAGGTGAGGATAAGCTGGTAAACCATACACAAGAGGTAAGGAACTAGCATAGTAAGCTGCACCCTTATCCCGTAAAATAACTACATAATATACAGGTACATTTTGTAATCCTCGAAAGACTGAAAGTAAATTACTAGCAACTTTGGTTAATAATTCCCCATTTTCAGCCCCAGTCGCCCTCACAATCAAGTTATTGCCTGCTTGCGTCGGAAAATAAGGTATCTCACTACTAAACCAGCCCACCGCTAAGTTATCGTCAATTTTAGGCAGAGGGAAAAATTTCGTCACTTCCGCCGTCATTCTCAACCAGGCTAAAATCCTTCTAGCTATTCCCTGTTTATGTTGGCTACCTAACCACGTAACTATTCGCTTACCAATTGATTCTGTCTTACTACCTTTTAACCACTGGGGAATTCTTTTATATAGCCATTCTATAGTTTCCGCTTGCGAGGTGTTATGACCATTTAATAGTAATACCGATACCGCTAAACCTTGAGTACGTTGATACTTTCCATAGGCAATACCTTGTCTACCCCAACCTGGTTTGATTAAAGGCAGAAAACGTAGGGCTTGATGATCAATGGCGATCGCTTTTTCTTGATCTTTTCCTTTTCTTAATACCCCCTCCATAGTCTTTGTACCAATGGTTTTACCCTTAGCACAATCTACTTGAAATTTATCAGTAAATGATTGGTTCATAAATTACTACTTATTGGAATGTTGCTTTTGTTGATGATTATGCCAACCTACCGCGATCGCTAAACCTAAAACCCGAAAGCTATCCGATGCTATAGTAGCCCAAGCTGCCCCACGCCAAGAATAGATCGGAATTAACCACAGATTTAGCAAAACGTTAGTACAAGCTGTTGTTACTTGAATGGCACTACGGGTTTTCTGGAAACCAGCCCCAGTTAAGGTATCTGCTAATAACAATTGAAATGAACCAATAATTGGTATCGGTGCTAACCAACGCACTGCTGCGATCGCACTTTGGTATTCATCCCCTAAAAGCCAAGTTATCCGAGGGGCAAAAGTGATAAATCCAATTAAAGCAAATATGCCATATATCACCGCAAAGGGTAAAATCTTCTTAACTAACCCCAAACAAGCAGCGATCCCCGTCTGCCCTAGTTCAAAGAATTTCGGATAGGAAGCCGAAAGAATAGCAAAGATAGGAATGCCTACTACTTCTACTAGCCGATAAGCTGCCCCATAAATACCTGTGGCTTCTAAAGTTGCCATACTTGTCAGCATGGTTTTATCTATATTGGAATTGATATTATAGGCTGATTCTCCAATTGAAAAGTAAACTCCCTCGGCAACTATCGGTGAAATATTTTTTAGGTCAAGCTGTGGTTTTCCTAAAGTTTTGTTAACCCAAATAATCCCAATAATTGCTGTAACTACTGCACTCAATAAATATAAATAAGCCCATTGCCATAATGATGGTTGATTGAAATATACTGCTAAAACAATTGCTGCGATTAATTTATTAACTGTACTAATAATTTGTAATAGGGACGAATTCTTTAATAAGCTATAGGATACAAAGGCTTTGGCACTAGCAACAAAGATACTTAATCCTGTTAAATCTGCCAAAAGAATCGCTAGAATCGCCCTCCAATCTATTTGAGCAGGAAAAAATAATAAGGAAATACAATAGGCAACTATTGTTAATAGTAAGCTCGCTACAAATACAATTATTAAAGTATTTCCCCAGTAAGTATAAAATACTTTTTTGTCCCTCGATACTTGTTGGATCAAAACATCAGCACTACCTAAATTGGCAAAAGGGAAAATTAAACCTGCTAGGGCAGCAATGCCAACAAAAGAACCATAGTTTTCTTTGCCTAATATTCTTACTATGATCGTAAAATAAGCAGCCTGGCAAGTGATATTTACTACTTTAGCCATTAGCTCCCAAAGGCTATTTCTGACTAAGGACTTTTGCGAAAGATTTTTGATTTTTTGTTTGATATTTTTCAAAACAACAACATTAAAATTAATTGGGGTTTGTAAGCTGCATTCGCCTATTATCAGCGTTAAGACCTAGCCTTTATATCTCATTAGTATTAACCTATGATAATTAGGTCTACATATTTGAAAATATTAATAAAAGTGTAGTTTTTTATTATACCTAAATGTTAAATGATAAAATTATGAAAAAAAATGATTTATTTATGATAACAAAATTACATATTTAACTAGTATAAAAATAACTAATGATCAGAATATTTTAGAAGTAATATAACTAGCATTCCTATGATAAGGTTTGGTATTGTAATAAGATGAACCATTGATTCATAAGAATATCTAGATAAGGAAAAAAATCACTGTGAAAATATCATTTGTCAATCAACCTTGGACGGATGCCTGTCCACCAGAAGGTGGAGATTCGACAGGAATTTGGAGTTATCAGATAGCTCGTTATTTTAGTGCCAATGATCATGATGTTATTTGTTACGGTAGACAAAAAAATAATAACAATGATCATGATAGAAAATCCTCAATAGAATATAGAGGTATTTCACCAAAGTTAGACGAAAGATTACAAATAATCGGCAAAATTGCAACTAAATTAGATGTAAAATCTCAACTACCCTATTTTGCATCCAAATGGTTTCACTATGGTTATGGATTGCAAGTAGCTCTCGATGCTGCTAAAAATACTACTGATGTGATTCATATTCATAACTTCTCCCATTTTGTCCCAATTATCCGCAAGTATAACCCCAAGGCAAAAATAATCATACACCTTCATTGTGAATGGGTTAACCGCCTCAACCAAAAAGCGATCGCCCCACGTCTAGATCAAGCAGATTTAATCTTGAGTTGTAGTGACTATATCACCAATAGAATCGCCGCTCGCTTTCCCCAATACAGTTACAAATGCAAAACTGTAAATAATGGTGTTGATAGTAATTATTTCGCCCCCCCTTCTACTCCTCGCCCTCAAAGTTCTACAGATTCCCCACAATTTCTCTTTGTCGGTCGTATTTCTCCCGAAAAAGGGGTACATGACTTAATAGATGCCTTTATTCAGGTAACACAAAAGTATCCCAAAGCAACCTTAACCATAATTGGCGCGCACGTGATTGTTGCTAAAAAATTACTTTTTGATCTACAACCAGAACCAGAAGTACAGGCATTAGAACGTTATTACTATTTGGATTACTTAGAACACGTCAAAAGCCTAGTTCCTGCCCATTTAGCCAAGCAAATCATCTTTAAAGGTTCTCTACCTCAAGAGCAACTTTTACCCTACTATCAAGCAGCAGATGTGGTGATCAACCCCTCCTTAAGTGAGGCTTTCGGCATGAGTTTAGTAGAAGGAATGGCAACCCAAACCCCTGTAATAGCCACAAAAATCGGTGGGATGACAGAAATAGTCGATGATCAAGTCAACGGCTTATTAACTGATCCAGGTGATCCACAAGCATTAGCAGCAGCAATGTTAAAGATAGTGGATAATCCCCAATTCGCATTAGGCATGGGCAAAGCTGGTAGAGAAAAAGTTTTACAATCTTATTCCTGGGAACAAATAGCCGAAAATCTCAACTCGCATTATGCAGCAATAGAAGCAAAATTTGAATCAAATGTTTCCAAGAAAACAGTTACGCGATCGCTATTTCCAGCAAATTAACCAACTCCAACCATTATCGCCTCAAGACTTGGCAGCATCAGCCATAGTTTTTGCTCCCCATCAGGATGATGAAACTTTAGGTTGTGGTGGCACAATTATCCTTAAACAACTTGCAGCAGCAGACACCAAAATTGTCTTTATGACTGATGGTAGTCGTTCCCACAACCATTTAATACCTCAAGCAGAATTAGTTATTAGGCGACAAAAAGAAGCACTAGATGCAGCAAAATGTTTGGGATTAAAACCAGATCAAGTAATCTTTCTGGGTTTTGGTGATGGTGAATTACAACAAGCCAAAGAACAAGCCAAAGAAAAGGTTGTACAATTGCTACTTGCCCATCAACCTCAACAGGTTTTTATTCCCTATGTTAGAGAAACCCATCGGGATCACTTAGCCACCAATCAAATAGTTTTAGCTGCTTTAGCCCATTACCCCCAAACAATTAATATATATGAATATCCTGTGTGGTATTGGCATCATTTTCCCTGGACAAAACCCTGGGGCGATCGCTCGTTGAAATTAGCATATCTTAAAGCTAGTATAAAGGCTAAACTGGGCAGGCAACTATTACAGGAATTTAACTATCGTGTTGATATAAATACAGTTAAAACACAAAAAAAACAGGCTTTAGCCCAGCATCAAACCCAGATGGAACGTTTGATTGATGATCCTAGTTGGGGAATACTTAAAGATGTTTCTGAGGGAGAATGGTTAGAATGTTTTTTTCAAAATATAGAAATTTTTCGTCGTACTACTAATAAACAGTAAATTATGATTAAGCAAGCAGTATATAGTCTTTTGCCTTTTTTACCCGTTAATATTCTCGAAAAACTAGCAGATTCCAATCCTAGTTCCCTAAAATACCGCCTGGCAACAGCAGGACTACATCAGCGAGATGTTACCGTCAGACATGGTATAGCTAAAGGATTAAAATTTAATATCGGCGAATCTTGTCCAGAATTAGGATTAGGTACTTATGAATTACCTATTCAAGAAATATTTCAGCAAAATCTCCATGCTGGGGATGTGTTTTATGATATTGGGGCAAATGTGGGTTTTTTTAGCATTATTGCAGCCAAATTAGTGGGTAATAGTGGTCAGGTTTATTCTTTTGAACCAGGAGAAACAAATGCTAAGAGTGTTCGCCATAACGCCCAGTTAAATAATTTTACTCACATAGAAGTTATCGAAAAAGCCGTTTCCGAGACATCAGGAGAGGGAGAACTAATACTTGCCAAATATTCAGGAGGACACGCCCTAGCTACTGCCGATGCGCCACCAGATGTAGCAGGGAGAGTAACTATAGATTTAGTGAGTATAGACGACTTGATTGCTGAAAATAGCATTAAACCCCCCAATTTTGTCAAAATAGATATCGAAGGGGCAGAATTATCAGCCTTAAAGGGAATGAAAGAAACTATTAGAAAATATCAACCAACCATAATTTATGAAGTAGATGATGGAGATAGTCTTGCTTATCAACGCAAATATCAAGAGTTAGAAGCCTTTTTTAAGACTTTAGACTATCAAGTAAAACCAGTTAATCAAGATTCCTATGCAACTATCGACTGGTGTGTTGGTCATGCGATCGCCACTCCTGCCCGATAAGTGTTATAATTATTTTAATTGAATATATAATCTGGCGTTGGTGAGAAAAAGTGTAGAAGCCGTTGGATGAGGGTTTCTATACACCAAGTGGTCAACGCCCAAACATTTGCCCTGCGCAATTATTAAGAAATACCATGATTCCCTTAAGAGATGAAAATCCTACTAGCAGTACCCCGATAGTAGTATATGGGTTAATTGCGATAAATATAATTGTTTTTATCCATCAAATATCTTTGGGTTCAGAATTAGGAAGTTTTCTACAGCTTTATGCGGTTATTCCCAAACAATTGAGTGAGAGTTTTGGTGGGATAGCAGTTAATCAGCCAGTGCCTGAAATAGCGACATTAATTACTTCTCAATTTTTACATGGTGGGTTGATGCACATTGGGGGAAATATGTTATTCCTCTGGACTTTTGGCGATAATATCGAACACGATTTAGGTCATGTTAAATTCCTGCTATTTTACTTAATCTGTGGAATTTTAGCAGGTTTAAGCCATTGGTTGTTTGCGATGCAGTCTACTATTCCAACCCTTGGGGCTAGTGGAGCGATCGCTGGGGTGATGGGGGCATATCTAATCAAATATCCCAAAGCCAAGATTTTAACTTTACTCCCTCTAATAATAATTTGGACGACTGTACGTATTCCTGCTATTTACTTTCTGGGTTTTTGGTTTGTACAACAGGCAATTAGTAGTGTTGCCTCTTTAGGAATGACACAATCTAGTGGGGTAGCATATTGGGCGCACGCTGGAGGTTTCATTTTCGGCGCAATACTCGCACCCATCTTCGGCTTAATGAAACGTCGGTAATTAATCTTTGGGTAAAAGTTTTTTCTGTCTATATTCCCAAACAAAAACAATCCCCAACAAGGCAATTAATAAAGCCAAGGCAGCTATGCCAGCTTGAGAAAACCAAATAATAATTTGCTCTAGAGATACAACATTGCCTAAAAAATAAGCCAAAGTGACAATGGTAGTTGACCACACCGCAGCACCACTAAAATTGTAGAATAGAAACTTTTGATAGGGCATTTTAGTAATACCTGCCAAAGGACCCGCGAAAATCCTTAAAATAGTGACAAAACGACCCAAAAAAACCGCTTGAGCAGCATTTCTACTGTAACGATCTTTTGCTTGCTCTAATTGTTGCTCCTCAATTCTAAAAATTTTGCCAATTTTAACTAATAATTGCCACCCACCAGATCTACCAACCCAATAACCAAAATTATCCCCCAAAGCAGCACCAGCGATCGCGCTTGCCAAAACCCACCAATAATTTAATTCCCCACTACCAGCTAAAAAACCACCAACTATAACAATAGTTTCTCCAGGTAAGGGGATACCCATATTTTCTAAGGCAATACCAAAAAATACCGCCCAATAACCGTATAGATGGGCGAACTCTTGTAAAATATCTAAGGAAAATAGATCAGTTGACATTCAAAGTCTTAACAAACATTAACGTTCTTTCATATCTTGACGTGAATTAGGTGATAGTGTCAATGATTCATAGCATCGATGCTGCTTTAGATAATTACAATATACGTTATTACCAAAACTCCAGTTAAGTAGGTACAGCCTCCCCAGGACGAAGTTTAGACCATTTACCCATTTCGGCGACAAAACTATTACAACCTACTACATCCCATTCCATCTCAATCGTATCTTCGTGGGTACGAATATTAACATTGATAGTAGGTTCAATCGCTTCAAAAGTTGGATTTTCGGTTAGATGGGGTTGTTGGTGTTGAGTTTCTACAGCGTTATAAGTTTGACACCGATCAACGTAATGGCAGTTTACACAGATACACATAATTATTTCGACTGGGCTGAATGCTTTAATTGTTAATCTAGCTCAGACTACTACTAGTTGGAAAAATTAATTTAAATAAATATAACAATGCACAATAATATAGAAAAAATTAGATCCTATTTAAATCTGATTAATTTCCCTTGCGACTTAGAATTAGGCGATGACGCTTATTTAGTTGGGGGATCAGTGCGCGATGCTTTACTACAACGTTACAAAGATCCTATAGATTTAGATTTTGTCGTCCCCAATAAAGCAATTCAAACAGCCCAAAAAATTGCTCATCGTTATCAAGCAGGGTTTGTCGTCTTAGATGAACAAAGAGCGATCGCTAGGGTAGTATTTAAGCAAGGAACTTTAGATTTTGCCCAGCAAGTTGGTACAAGTATTTTTAGTGATCTTCAAAGACGAGATTTTACCATCAATGCGATCGCCTATCATCTCTCATCTCAATCGTTAATCGATCCTCATGGAGGTTTGAGGGATCTAGATCAAGGTATTCTACGCATGGTGAGCCTGACTAATTTAGAAGAAGATCCCCTAAGATTGCTAAGGGCATATCGTCAAGCAGCCCAATTAAAGTTTACAGTCGAAGCTGATACTAGAAAAGCTATTCGCGATCGCGCTTATCTCTTAAAAACCATTGCAGCAGAAAGAGTACAAGCCGAATTAAATTATCTTTTTACCGCCCCAGAAGGTAATCGTTGGTTAGCTCACGCTACGGCGGATCAGTTATTGCAGCTATGGCTACCTAGTGTAGATTTGGCAAAAATTAACCAGTTAGATGCTGTAAAAGAGGCAGTGACAACTTGCCTTGATTTAGGATTAAAACAACCACAACTATTATTACTTACGATCTTAGCTACTTTAGTTTCTCCCCAACCCACGATCGCCGAAACTGAGCTTACCCAACTAAAATATTCCCGCGCTCAAATCAAAGCTGTAGTTAAAACTGTACAACATTTGCCTCAATTACAGAACCTAACTACAATGATGAGTTTGTCAGCACAATATTTATGGTTTTTAGCCACAAAAGAAACCTTTCCCCTAATAATGGCAAGAGCGATCGCCCTAAAAGTAGATAGACAATTACTTGATACCCTACTGCAACGCTATTTAGATCCCAGCGATCCCGTCGTCTATCCTCAACCTTTAGTTACAGGTAAGGATTTGATGGATCAATTAAACCTCACCCCCTCCCCCCTAATTGGTAAATTATTAAATCAAATCCAAATAGCCCAAATAGAAGCTAAAATATCTACCCCCAAGCAAGCTATAGACTGGGCGCAGTCTTTATTAGATAGTTAGAGGCAAAATTAAACTTGTTTATTTTTATAGCAGAATCTTATCTTGAGCTAAAATTTAACAAACTCTACTACAATTGTCTGAGGAGTAAAGATTTGAGACTGACAAAACTTGCTAATTGGCTATCTCAAGGAGATTTAGAAAAATATAAAGATCTATCCCAGCAAGCTCAACAAGCGAGCGCGAAATTAACTAAAATGGAGTTGGAGCTTGAAAAATTACGCAGTGCCTATCAGCAAACTCAGAAAGAATTAGCCCAAGCCAAAGCTCAGTTGCAAATCAATCAAGGTTTTCAAATAGAATTAGGTGAAACTCAATTACAACTAAAAAAAGTTGAAACCGAAGCAGCACGTTATAAAAAGGAATTGTTTGAGCTAAAGAAAGAGTTTAATTTAAATCAATCACAATTAAATCAGTTAAAGAAAACAAGAGAAAATCAAAGCTGGACTCAGCAGCTAAAAACTGCCATTAAAGTCACAGATATTAGTAAAACCTTAGCTAAACAAAATTTTGCTTTGCTTTGGGGGTTTGGTATTAGTACTCCTGAAGTTGGTTTAATGATAACCACAGGCGCAATATTAGTAAAAGGTTGGGTATTGAGTAAAAAAGCTCAAGCCGAAACTATTAGAGTGATTTATGAAGAAGAAATATTATTGGAAACTTCTGTCAAGCATCCTCGTCCTTTTGTAATGCAACAATATCCAGATATTCCCACCGCTAAAAATAGTGGTTTTGAATTTACTATGGCGATCGCACTTTTGACAACGACAACTAAATTAAACCTGGAGGCGGTTCTTAGCGATGAAACTATTGTACCTTTATGTACCCTCACCCTAGAACCCCAATCAATTGATGTTGTTGAAACTTCAAGTTATCGCTAAACTGATAGATAAACTTTATTTGATTAAAAGTAATAAGATCAAAAATCTTAAGAAAATATAAAAAAAGTAGTCAAAGGTTTACAATAAAATCTAAGGTGTTCGGAGGAACAAAGTGTTTACTAGACTTGCACAACAACATCGTCAATTCGTGAAGGATTTGGTGATGACTCTTCAAGCTTTGGCGATCGCATTAGAAAATCAAGGCTACTTAGCATCATGCTATACCTGTGGCGGTGAAATGAACAGTGCTTCATTTATGGTAAGCTTGGGCAACGATCATTTAATCCGTTTTTTAGTTTCAGATTATGGGATCACTTGGACAGAAATGAGAGATGATCGAGAATTAATGAAACTAGAAGGTGCAGAAGCAATCAACCAATTACAAGAATTAGCAGATATAATCAAATATCAAAATAAATCCTCTACTTCACCTGTCGTAAAATCAGACACCTCATCTTTGCAACCTATATAACTGATCACAGAATGTTGGCTCGATTTTTTGTTCGTAATGCCTGGGTGCAAATAGCTAAAATAAGTATATGTAGTGCGATCGCTTTGGCTAGCATACCCTTATCTATCCAAGCCCAATCAGCTTTAGGATCAGGAGCTATTACATTAAAATCAGATATACAAGAATCCAATTCTAAAACAGGGATCATTACTGCTAGAGGTAATGTCCAAATCAACTATCCAGCCAGAAAAATCCAGGCAACCGCAGCCCAAGCACAATACTACAGTCGAGAAAGACGCTTAATCTTAACAGGGAATGTATATGTGATCCAAGAAGGGAACAGTATGCGAGCAGAAACCTTAACCTATTTAGTTGATGAAGGGCGGTTTATTGCCACTCCTCAAAGCGATCGCCAGGTAGAATCGACTTATATTATTATTGATAATTAATCGTTTCCTAAGCAAGAAAAACTATTTAAGCTGTGGCTTTAGTATTAGAAAATATTCATAAATCCTATGGTAAAAGAAATATAGTTAATCGCGTTAATCTGCGAGTTATGCCAGGGGAAATAGTAGGATTATTAGGGCCCAATGGCGCAGGCAAAACTACCACTTTTTACATAGCCACAGGTTTAATTAAGCCCAATGAGGGAGTTGTTAAGCTTAATGAGCGCAATATCACTACTCTAGCCCTCCATCAACGAGCGCGTTTAGGCATGGGTTATCTTACCCAACAAGTTAGTATTTTTCGTCACCTAAGTGTCCAGGATAATATACTACTAGTTTTAGAACAAACAGGTGTTCCCAGATCAGCAAGACCAATTCGTTTACAACAATTACTCAGAGAATTTCGTTTAGAAAAAGTAGCCAATACTTTAGGATCTTTAATTTCAGGTGGTGAAAGAAGACGTACCGAACTTGCTAGATCCTTAGCTGCAGGTTTAGATGGGCCGAAATATCTCCTATTAGATGAACCCTTTGCAGGAGTAGATCCCATTGCTGTTGCCGAAATGCAAGAAATCATTGCCCAATTACGCGATCGCGCTATAGGTATTTTAATCACTGATCATAATTTCCGTGAAACTCTAGCCATTACAGATCGCGCCTATGTGATGCGTGATGGTCAAATTCTCGCCTCTGGTACAGCAGAAGAACTATATACCAACCCTTTAGTCAAACAATACTATCTAGGAGACAACTTTCAATTATAGATATGAACGCAGAAATACCAAGTTCTGGTCAAAAACTTCTAGTCTGTTTAGGACGTACTTGTCGTCGATATAATTCCCAACAAGTATTTAATAATTTTCAACAAAATTTACCCCCAGACACCGAATTAGTTCCTGTAGGTTGTTTAGGTCAATGTGGTAATGGGCCGATGGTATTAGTAGAATCAGACATGACCGCGGAATGCGGTTACGCGCAAGCCCTGGAATTTAAATCCAGGGAACGTCTAACTTGGTATTGGCAAGTACATCCCCAAGAAGTCGAGATAATTATTAAGCAACATCTCATTGACAAATGCCCTGTTAAAGCTATGCTTTATCCCAAATTTCATCATTAAATATCAAATCAATAGTTGTTAAAATTAGCAAATCATTTCTTACAATTAAAACTACTAATATTTATTGATTCTATCTATTTGATTTGTTAAACGTCTTTTTAGTGAAATGACAACTTTATGGCTAATAAACCCCCTTCTGGTAATCGAAATTCTGCCTCTGGCGTTACTAAAGCCGTCACCCAAGCAGTACAAAGATTTCAGGCAAAAGTAAACTTTAATCCTGCCAATTTCCAATCAGGTAGAGCGACTCCCGAATTAAGAATTAAACAAGCCAATGGACAAGAACAAACTTATCCCTTAGTTGGCGATCGCTATACCTTGGGGCGTAGTTCTCGTTGTGACATTAGTATTCGCAATCCAGTTGTTAGCCAAACTCATTTAACTATTAAACGTAATCGTAAACAACCGCGTTCATTTATCGTAGAAGATGAAAACTCTACCAACGGTATCTATCGGGGGAAACGTCGTTTTAAATCCTTTTCCCTCTTTCATGGCGAAAGTTTTACCTTGGGGCCGCCAGAATTAGCAGCAGGGATTACTATTCAATACTATAATCCTCCCCCACTATGGTTATATCTTAGTCGTTATTCCCTTTACGGTTTAGGAGGCGTATTAGGACTACTATTAATAATATTAACTGTAGAATGGCTCAAAGTACCTGTATATCCAATACCTAAAGAATCAACCCTGCCCGTAATAGTATACGCGGGTGACGGCGAAACCCCAATCAATCCCACTGCTCAAAATAGTACCCATCGAGAATTAAAAAATCTTAGAGATTTCTCCCCCTATTTACCCCAGGCGTTAATAGCCTCAGAAGACAGTCGCTTTTACTGGCATTTTGGGGTAGATCCCATTGGTATTACTAGAGCAGTGGTAATTAATCTTACCTCATCCGAATTACGCCAAGGAGCAAGCACTCTAACTCAACAATTAGCCCGTAGTCTGTTTCCCGAAGTAGGCAGACAAAATACCGCAGGGCGCAAAATTAGAGAGATGATTGTCGCCTTAAAGTTAGAGACTTTTTATAGCAAAGATTTTATTTTAAAAACTTATCTCAATCGTGTTTATCTAGGAATTGGTAGTTATGGATTTGAAGATGCTGCTCAATTCTACTTTGAAAAGTCGGCAGCAGATTTAGATCTTTCAGAAGCTGCTACCTTGGTGGCAATATTACCAGCCCCCAACCTATACAATCCTGTTAAAGATTACGAGACAGCAGTAGGACTACGCAATCGTATTATCGATCGCATGGTTAAAATGGGTATGGTAGACGAAACAGAAGCAGAAAGAGCTAGGCGATCGCGCATTGAAGTTAGCCCCGAAGCCCGTAATACTTTTTCTAATACCGTTGCTCCCTATTTCTACAGTTATGTATTAGATGAACTACAAGCACTTTTAGGTTCGGAAGTCGCCCAGGAAGGCAATTTTATCGTCGAAACCGCTTTAAATCCCCAACTACAGCAACAAGCAGAAAACGCCTTAAAATATTCAATTAATAACGATGGACAACGCTATGGATACAGTCAAGGAGCGATCGTTACTTTAGATAGTCGTAATGGTAATATCCTTTCTCTAGTTGGGGGAGTAAACTACGATCAAAGTCAATTCAATCGTGTAATTCAGGCAAAAAGACAACCAGGATCAACATTTAAAATCTTTACCTATGCTGCTGCTCTCGAACAAGGTATTAACCCCAATACTAAGTACTCCTGCGCCCCTGTACTTTGGAAAGGGCAACAATACCGTGGATGTGAAAGGAGTGTGGGAGATATTGATATGTATCGCGGACTAGCTCAGTCTGAAAATGTTACCGTCTTAAGAATTGCTCAAGATGTAGGATTAGATCAAGTTATTGAAACCGCTAAACGTTTAGGAGTAACATCTCCCCTAGCAGCAACCCCAGGGTTAGTAATTGGACAAAGCGAAACCAACGTTTTAGAAATGACTGGAGCTTATGCAACCATTGCTAATGATGGTATTTGGAATAAACCCCACGCTATTAATAGAATTCTAGATGGGAGTGATTGCCAAAATCCTAGCCAGCGCGATACCTGTCGGGAAATCTATGTGTTTGAAGATGATCAGCAAACCTATCGAGATGTCATTGATCAAGATGTTACCGAGCAACTTACAGATATGTTGCGAGCCGCAGTTGAGGAGGGTACAGGTAAAGCTGCTTATTTAAACGGCGATGAAGCAGGTAAAACTGGCACAACTGATAATAATGTAGATCTGTGGTTTATTGGGTATCTGCCTAAAAAAGACTTGGTAACAGGGGTTTGGTTGGGCAACGATGATAATTCTCCCACAACGGGTAGTAGTTATCAAGCAGCTAGTCTTTGGGGTAGATATATGAAATCTGTTAGTAATTAAATAAACTTTTGTTTTAGCCAGTGAAATTATAATTACTATTGATTCCCCAGCTAAACTAAGAGTGTATTTAAATTGCATATTATTCTTTTATAAAATCAGGTTGAAACCCTTATCCCCCCTCCCCTCTGCTGATACTAAATCCTGTTTAGATACGCTATTTAAAAATTGATGTACGCCGAAGGTAGTAGGCAGGTTTACACTACGCACGCTTGGTTTTAGACTAATTAAAATTACAGATCGATCTTATGTTTTGGTAATCGGATTCCTCCTTTCTCCTTTCTCCTTTCTCCTGACTCCTGACTCCTCCTCCTTTCTCCTGACTCCTTTCTCCTTTCTCCTGACTCCTTTCTCCTTTCTCCTTTCTCATTAAATGCCTAACAGCTTATTATTTTTAGGTAAATTCAAGTATTTGGTCAACAGATGCACCTCTATTAACTAAACCTGGTATTGATTCGGCTACTTGGGTTGAAACTCCTGCCAATAGCCCTTTTAGAATTGCTAATTCTGCTGCTAGCCAAGAAAGACAAAGCTGGTTAGAAGCTTTACCGATAAAAGAGCGATTACTCGAAGGGTACGCTTTGCGATCGCAAACTATCACGACGGATAATAATCGCACTTATCAGCTTTCGGTAGTAGATCTTGCCCCTACTGTACAGGAATTTTGTACCGCCACACCAGGAGGCAAAGAAACCTGTTTAGTTACACCCTATCTGGGAAAATTGTTATGGTTTCCCACTCTAGTAGTAATTATCTTATTAGGAATGGGGGGTTTATGGACAAAGTATTTAATAACTCTTAATAAAAAGTGGAAACTTAAAGTTATTTTTGAAGCAGACGAGGATAAGGAGGAACAAATATGCTATCTAAAAAACAAGCAAAAGATTGCCATTGGCGATGATAATTTAAACTCAATTTATTGCCCTGGAAATGAAACAAGAGGATATTTACAAAGAAAAGGTAATAACCTTTATATAATTCCTTTAAAAATCCAACCTATTTTTTATCGCCAACAACAAGTTACCAATAATTTAGCTATTAAACGTAATAGTTTCCAGATAAATTATCCTTTAGGAACTGAAAACTATCCTCTCACGATTAAAATAACTAAATAAGCAGATGAATATTAAGCAAGACTTTCAAGCTCGTAAAATAAGACGCACTATATGTATTGGTCTAGGTGGTACAGGCAAAGATGTTTTAATGCGAATTCGTCGTTTAATTGTCGATAAATATGGTAGTTTAAAAGCATTACCTACAGTTAGTTTTGTTCATATAGATACAGACAAAGCTAGTAGTAATGTAACAGGATTAAGAACAGGAAATTTTTATCACGGGGTCGATTTACGTTTCAGTGATGCCGAAAAAGTTGCAGCAACCATGAGTCGAGTGGAAGTTAATAACTTTGTGCAAGAAATGAGTCGTAAATCAAGTAACTACGAAGGAAGTCCAGGGGTTTATAAAAATATTGAATGCTGGTTTCCACCACAATTATTAAAAGATTTAAAAGCAATTGAAGAAGGCGCACAAGGAATTAGACCAGTTGGGAGATTAGCCTTTTTTCATAATTACCGTTCTATTAAAACAGCAATAGAAAAAGCAGAGGAAAGAACTAGGGGACATTAAAGCAAATTAATTCAACAAGGGTTAATTGTAGAAAATAAACTGAGCATTTTTGTAGTTGGATCATTATGTGGTGGTACGGGTAGTGGCATCGTTTTAGATACTGCCTATTGTTTAAGAGCAATGTATGGTGATGATGACGCACAAATTAGCGGTTATTTAGTAATTAGTCCAGAACTTTATGGGGATACTCCCAGTATGAATGCTAATGCTTATGCTGCACTTAAAGAGTTAAATTACTATGCAACTGCAGGGACTAATTTTAAAGCCTATTACGATTTACAAAATCTCCAGTATGTAGAAGAATCTCGTCCACCTTTTGAATATGTTTACTTAGTATCTAACCGTACCAAAAACGATTATAGAGTTTTAGAAAAGAGTAAACTATGTAATATTATTGCCCATAAAATTAATTTAGATTTTGCAGGAGAATTATCTTCCGTAATTACAGCCCAACGGGATAACTTTTTGCAGCATTTAATTCAATTAGATGAACATCCTCGTCCTAATGTACAACGTTATTTAACCTTTGGTTTAGCAGAAATATATTTCCCTCGTGATCTTGCCGTACAGGTATCTTTAAATCGCATCAAAATTAAGTCATTGGTACTCTGTTGTTAAACGGCAGAGCCTGCGATGACTGCTTTGCAGTTGGTAAAATATTGGTTACAGGGAGAAGGACAAAGCCCCGATGCCAAAATAATACTAGAAAGATTTTTAAATCAATGGTACACAGAAGGAGATAAACAAGAAGGATTAATTAATAAATTGCGTCAAGCAACTACTGATGGTAATAAAACTTTTAGTAATGCTTTGAGTAGTTGGCGTAATAGTTTAGAAAATAGTATTGCCGAATGGGAAACCAAAGAAGATCGTGAGAATATTATTGCGCAATTAGCTAGACAAATTAAAGAACAATTTCGTAAAGTTCAACCTGGGGAAAATGATACTAGTCGTGGAGTTTGGTTAACTAATATAAAACAAGCCCGTGAGGGAATAATCCGAGAATTAACTAAAGATATCGATCGCTTTTTAAGCCAACTACTTCATCCTAGCCAACCAGACTTTTCTCTAGCTAATAGTCGCGCCTGGTTAGAAGCTTTAACCACAGAATTAAATCGTAACTATCGAGATTTGGAAGCACGGGTAAACAGCAACGACAAAATTTATACCGTAGAAGAAATTGAATTAAAATGGCAGGATGCAGCCCAAACAATCGAAGACTTGGAAGGTAAAGGTGGGTTATTAGCTTTTAATAAAAAGAAAAAGAATAGCCAGTTTCAAGAAGAAGCAAGACGTATTATTGGGGAAGTTAATAAATTAATTAAACATAACTTTGATTTCGTTTTAACTCGCGAAACATTAGAGATAATTAAAAGCTTGCAACACTACCTTAGTGACTTAAATACTAAAGCGAGTAACTTCTATAACTTACTCAATAATATTCACCAAGCATACGAAAAAGCGGAAATCCAACTAAAGCAATTAAACGTCGATGAAATGAGTGGCGAAGCAATTTTTGCCGAAGCAGATACTGAAGATTGCTATCAAAGTCTTTTAAGCGATCGCGATCGTCTAAGTCAACTTACTTTAGTAACAATTAAAATTACTGACAAGATAGGGTTGGGAGAATCTTTAGCCACCTGTTTAGATGCAGGTTTGATTGATGAAACCCAATTAATTGAAGAAATAAATCTAATTGTTGATCGCTTATTTAGCTCACGCAGTCTTGATCGAGTACAGTCGGCGGTTAAACGCTTTCTAGAAAACTATTCTTTAAGCGATCGCTCAATTCGACTAGAACAAATACTCAAAGAAGCTGAAGCCCTACTACCATTAAATACTACTGCTCCCTATTTTTATAACGATCCTGGAAAAAATGTCGAGATCATCGGTTTCAAAGATGTCGATAACCGCGAAGTTACTCAATTTAAAGAGATCCTCTTTAATGATTTAGGTATTCCTGATAACCAACTAAAAGCAATTCAAGCAGAAGACGAAATTATCTTTGTCTGTGAATACGCTGCTTTCCCCCTAAGACTAATTCAGGGTTTAACTCAGATGCGACAACACTACCTACGCCAAAAAAGTTATAGTACAGGTTTTCTACACAATGACTATCGTGTTATCTTTCCCGATATTATTCCTCCAGACGCACAGGAAATGAAACAACTACAGGATATCTTTTATCCCTCTTTAGCATTTGGCTTACTTCCCTATAACCAGCAAACAGGTTTACATGAATTAGAATATTATGAGCGCTTGCGTGATACCCATCAAATTAATACCCTTAGTAGTGTGTGGGATGAAGCCTTAGAACAATTAGTCAATGTAAAAGATATGGCGGTGGCTAAAACATCAGAAATTAGATCAAGCTATCCAAGATATTAGTAATAATCCTGATAAATGGCAATCATACTATTTACCAAAGTTAAGAGAGTTTGTCGCTATAGTAGATGATTTACCTAAAGATCATCCTAATCATTTATATAAAGAAATCGTCGTCGGTACAAGGGAAAGTCTAGATAAAAAAGCTGAAGAGGGAATTATTAATCGTTTTTGGCGACGCATGGAAGAGAAATTTAATCAGCAACAAGCACAAATTTCATCCTCTACTTATAATCAACAACAAAGATTATCAGCAACAAGTTCGACTATAAATAACACCCCAACACCTAGTAAAGTTAATGATAATCCCATACTTACTCAATCTGATGTCATTTTAGATGCAGAAATCTCTATTGATAACCATGTACAAATCAAAGCAAAACTAGCACAATTAAGAAAATTAAGGGATGAAGGTGTAATTACAGAAGCAGGATTTCAAGCCAAGGAAAAGGAAATTCTAGACTTATATTTCTAAAGATAATTACTAAACTTATTTAAAAATAAAGCTAATGCTAAATATTTTAAATATTTTTCCACCTTCTTTAATATTACTAATGCTTACTTTAGTAATTATACCTACTGCGATCGCTATATTATTACGTAAATCTCTTTATCGCTATTTAATAGATTCAGCCAATAAAGTATCCAGGTTACTAAGCTATGAAACAAGAGGTAAACAACCACAAATTGTCGAAAATTTAGAAGCTAGATTTAAACAAGCTAGTCTAAAACTAGAACAAGTAAATACTATTGCTTTAATTGACGGTTTATATAGTCAGGAAAAATTAAACTTTTTAGGCATATCTCTACGTTGCGAACAATGGGATTTTTTTTGTCAGACATTACCTAATTTATTATTAGCTTTTGGTTTACTGGGAACTTTTTTTGGTATTAGTGCTAACTTATATAATCTTAGTCAAACCATTAATCAAAATACTACAGATCTTGATAATTTAATAGAGCAATTACAAATACCATTACAAAATATGGGTATTGCCTTTTCTACTAGCTTGGCTGCTATATTATGTAGTTCCATTTTGATTATACTCAACTTACGATATAATACAAATTTTGCCAAATCTCTCCTAATTAGTTCTCTAGAAGACTATCTTGATAACATTTTTAAAATCAATGTTCAGGGTGACACTCGTTTAGATAAAGCTGTCGATCGCATGGTTAAACAACAGCAAGAGTTTTTAGAAAGATTTCACGTTAAAGTAGGAGAAGTGTTAGAAACTACTATAGGAAATGCTGCGAGTAAAATGGTAGCTGCTAATCAAGGTTTTCAAAATAATGTTGATAGTTTAGTTAACAGGTTTAACGATATATCTAGTTCTATAGCAACAGGTACTAATAGTTTTCAAGAATCAGCTTTTACCCTCAAAGAACAAATACAAACTGTCAATAAAATAGTACCTACATTTGAAACCGCAGCTAATAAAATTGAATCTAGTTCCCAAAAATATTTACAAGCTGCAGAAAAAATAGAAGCAAGTAAATTTTCCGCTCATTTAGAAAATCTTACTGCTGATTTAGCCAACACCCAAAAAGCTTTTTCTCAGTCTACAGCTTTCTTAGGTAATCAAGTACAAAAAATCACTGATAACTATCAACAAGTAACTGAATTAGCCCAACAAGTTTATACACAGTTACAAACCACCTCGAATAAACTAGAATCTAGTGCGGTAGGTTTTATTGAAGCAGCCGAAATATTTAAACAAACCGACTTCGCCGATAAATTAACCACTGCAACTACAGAATTAGTAAATATTCCTCAGCAATTTAATCAATCAACTGCTATTTTACACCAATCAACTGATGCTTTAGGTAAAACGATTGACAATATTAATATCTTTACTCAACAAACCAATAGTTTAATCGAGCAGGTAAATAAACTTAATCATAAATCTAGTCAATTACTAGAAAAAAGTGAGCATAATATTCAACAAGAAATTACTAGCTTAGAAAATATTAAATCCGAACTACATAGTGTTGTAACCAACCTGTCCGAACATAAAAAGCAGGTAAATATCGGTCTGATGAACTTTGGAGAAAAAATATTTACAAGCTTTGAGAAGCAAACAGAAAACAATATTATAGAACTAAAAAAAATAACATCAGGAATTAACAATAATCTCAATTCCCTGCAACAAAACTATTCCATAATAGCCAAACTCATCAAGAATCTAGAAGACTATCAAAACAATTTCCAATCAATTAATTCCAAAATAGCCAGCAGGGCAGAACAACAAGAAAAACAAAGAAATTCAGATCAACAAGGAATTGTCATGATGAGCGAGCGATTATTTACAAGTTTTGAACAGCGATCGCAAAATAACACTCAAGAAATAATGAAACTAACAGCCGAATTAAAACAAATAGCTAACCAAATTAATAACCTAATCAAAGTAATTAAGTAACCTAAACTATCAAGAAATAAGGCAAATTAGGAAATATTAAATAATACCATTTCTTAAGCAGTAGCCAAGGATATTGATAATAGACTCCCCATTCCCCTATCCTGTCTCCAGACTCCTGATTTGCGGTTGCGTAGCTGTCGTAGACATAGCTTATCCTTGCTTGACTCCCCCCTCCTGTCTCCCCCCTCCTGTCTCCCGTCTTCCCGTCTCCTGTCTCCCCCCTCCTGACTCCTGTCTCCTAACTCACAATTAATCTAAGAAAATATGTCTAGAAAATCCTTATATACATCAAATCCCACCCAAGAAGCAATGGGCATTTTTCAATCCTTTACTGATTTAATGTCCAATGCTTTTATGATTTTATGTTTATTTTTATTACTAGTACTATTGCAATCCCAAAAACTCAATCAAGACCTAAAACAAGCAAACAAGCGATTACAATCAGCCTCACCAATTGTAATAGATGAAAGTTCAGGAAACTTTAAATTTAAATCAGGAAGTGCCGAACTAAATCCACAACTAAAAAACTATATATCAACTAAAATAAGCCCAGAAATAAACAAAACATTACAAGAGCGAGAAATAGATTTCATTCAAATAATTGGACATACAGATGGAGAAGGAACTAAACAAAATAGTAACCTCGATAAAACCTTAGAAACCGTCGCTCAAGGAACACAACCAGTTAGTAAACTATCAGCAGGTTCAAATGCAGATTTAGGACTGATGAGAGCCTTAGCAGTAGTACAAGAATTACAAAAAACAGGCTTAAAAAACGTAGAATTTAGAGCTTATTCTGCTGCTCAACTATATTTACCTTCAGGACATTTAGCATCAATAGATCGTCAACCCGATGAAACCAGACGCAGAATAGAAATCCGTTTTATCCCTCCAGGTCAATCAAAATAGATAAAATGCAATAAACTTGGATTGATTAAAATAATTAAATATCTATTCAAGAGTACATGATATGAACCTGACACCAATTTGGGGGTCGTTAACTGTTTTAATTATATGTCCCTTATTGGGTGGGCTACCTCTAATAGACTGGATCACCTATACCCTAACAGGTAAAAACCTTGCTCAGTTAGGAACAGGAAACGTCTCAGTCTCCGCAGCCTTTTATCACGGTGGTAAACTAGCAGGCATTGCTGCTATAGTCTCAGAAGCAGCCAAAGGTATTATAGCCGTATTATTAACTAGATTATTTTTCCCAATAGGTTCAGCCTGGGAAATTATAGCAATTATCGCTTTAGTAATGGGGCGTTATTGGATAGGAAAAAGTGCTGGTACGACAAATGCGGTATGGGGAATTATGACTCACGATGCGATCGCAGGTGGGTTAGTCTGGTTAACTAGTTTAATTGGTTTTACCATAATTCGAGATCGTGCTTTGGGCAAATATGGCGCATTAGTTCTCTTAGTAGTTATTGTGGGGTTACGTCATCCCAATAACCCAGAATATGCCTTTTCTATCGTGGGTTTAGCCAGTTTACTTGCCTGGATATATCAAAATATAGCAGACGATCTAGATTTAGTTGCCAACACAGGAGAAGCCAGTAGTCAGAAAATGTTTCGTTTTTTTCAGGGAGATAGAAGTATCGTTACTTTAAACAGTAAATTAAAAGCCAATCAAGTCGGTGCAAAGATAGCCAATTTATCTTTATTAAAACGACTGGGATATCCTGTGGTGGATGGTTGGGTATTGCGCCCAGGGGAAGACTGCCAAAATCTCGTAGATGCCCTCAATCCCACTCCCCAAGACCCTTTAATTGTACGCTCTTCAGCCATAGGGGAAGATACCGCCACCGCCTCGGCAGCAGGGCAATATTTGAGTATTTTGGATGTTACAGATCGTCAACAACTAATGGCAGCGATCATCAACTGTCAATCTTCCTATTTAGATAGTAGTGCGGTTGAATATCGTCGTCGCCATAATCAGCCAACCGCAGATATCGCCGTATTAATTCAAAAGCAAATTGCAGGAGTATATAGTGGTGTGGCTTTTAGCCGTGATCCTGTAGATCGATCTTCTAACGCCGTCTCCATTGAAGCTTTAACTGGCAAAGCAACAAAAATTGTTTCGGGTAAATTTACTCCCCAAAGATATCGTGTAATCATTCCCGAAGCCTCGGCAACAGAAACAACTATTAGTGTAATAGAAGAAAATAACACCGACGAATCTATCCCTCATACCCTACTCGAATCAGTAGCCTTGTTAGCTAGGGAAATGGAGGAACTATTTGAAGGTCTTCCCCAAGATTTAGAATGGACTTACGACGGCGATAAACTGTGGTTATTGCAAGTACGTCCTATCACTACCCTACAACCAATTTGGACAAGGCGCATTGCAGCAGAAGTAATTCCAGGTAAAATTCGTCCTCTAACTTGGTCAATTAATCAGCCTCTTACCTGTGGCGTTTGGGGTAAATTATTTACCATTGTCTTGGGCGATCGCGCTCGTGATTTAAACTTTGAACAAACTGCTACCCTTCACTTTGCTAGTGCTTATTTCAATGTCACCCTCTTAGGTACAATCTTTCGCCGTATGGGTTTGCCACCAGAAAGTCTGGAGTTTTTAACTAGGGGAGAAAAGTTTAGTAAACCCCCTATAACCTCCACAATTAAAAATATTCCAGGACTCTGGAGACTCTTTAAACGTGAGTATAATCTCTGGCACGATTTTGATCGCGATCGCACTGGGTTATTTACTCCCATCTTATCTGAGTTACAATCTCAACCTGCCATACATTTATCACCAGCAGAAATTATCACCAGAATTAATACCATCCTCGGCTTACTTGATAAAGTAACTTATTACAATATTCTCGCCCCCCTCAGTCTGGCAATTCGCAGCGCAATTTTAAAAGTAAATTCTAATCAATTAGACCAAAGCCAAGCCCCAGAAGTTAAGGCGGTTAAAACTTTAGCTGCTGTGGCATCAGATACGCGCAAACTGTTGGCAACTGAAAGTATTACTTTTGATTCATCTGCTTCCCTTTTTGCCCATCTTGCCGAAACTCCCGAAGGTGCAAGTATTATGGATCGATTTAATCTTTGGTTACAGGAATATGGGTATTTAAGTGAAGTTGCCACCGATATCGCTATTCCTCGTTGGCAGGATCAACCAGGTATCTCTAAGGAAATGTTTACCCGCTTTTTCTTTGATGCTCATGGTGCAAAACAAGTCCAGTCATCCCCCACCATCTCTAACCAGTCATGGCAAGCGAAAATAGTCCAAAACCGACTTAATCTTAAGGTGCAAGTGGGAGATATTTACAATCGTTTATTAGCTTATCTACGTTGGAGTTTTTTAGCCCTAGGGCAACAATGGTGCAAAATGGGTCTAATTACCGCTACTGAAGATATATTTTTCCTAAAATTAGAAGAAATAGTAGCCATAACCCAGACTGTAACAGATCAACAACCTCAAAAGTTAATCACCCAAAGAAAAGAGCAATGGTTAAGGGATAAGGAATTAACCTATATGCCAAAATTGGTTTATGGTAAACCTGAAGCTGCCTTTTGGACAACACCTGAAATTGCCGACTCCCAGTTTAAATTTAAAGGTATTGGCACTAGTGCTGGTGAAATAGAAGGAGTAATTAAAATTGTTACTAGTCTACAAGATAGTTCCAAAATTGATCGGCAAACAATTATCGTAGTTCCCTATACTGATGCTGGTTGGTCGCCTATACTCGCCCGTGCTGGGGGATTGATTTCTGAAGTTGGTGGTCGTTTATCCCACGGGGCTATTATTGCTAGAGAATATAATATGCCCGCCGTTATGGATATTGCTAATGCCACCAAATTATTCCAGGATGGTCAACGGGTCAAAATTAATGGTCAAACAGGAATTGTGGAGATGTTAAAGTAGACTATCAATGTTTTCGGTCTATTCTTAGATATTATTTAAAGATTCATTACTCCTTTTTTATATGTTTGGTCTGATTTTTGCAGTACTTATTCTTCTATCAGGTTCAGCCTTTTGTTCGGGAGCAGAAGCAGCACTTCTATCTATTTCTCCTATTAAAGTTAAACAAATGGCTCAATCTAAAAAGCCTGCTGCAGTTGCTTTAGCTAATATTAGGCGCAAAATTAATCGCCCGATCGCTACCATTGTTATTCTAAATAATATTTTTAATATTGTTGGTAGTATACTTGTTGGTAATATAGTAACAAAGGTATTAGGGGATAGGTGGTTAGGTATCTTTTCAGGAGTTTTAACCTTTTTAATTATCATCTTTGGTGAAATTGCGCCCAAAACCCTAGGTCAACGTTATGCCGAGCCACTCAGTTTACTAGTAGCCATTCCCGTCAAATTCTTGACCTTAATTTTCACTCCCCTAGTCTTACTATTAGAAATTGCCACTTCTCCCTTCACTAAAGGTAGCAATTTACCCACGACTGACGAAGCAGAAATCAAATTTTTAACTAATGTGGGTTTCCAAGAAGGGGTAATTGAAGATGACGAAGCAGAAATGATTCAAAGGGTATTTCAATTAAACGATCTCAACGCTTCAGATTTAATGACTCCCAGAATCATTGTTACTTATGTGCGGGGGGACGAGACTTTAAGTGAATGTAAACAGGATATTATTAGATCCCAACACACAAGAATTTTAGTAATCGATCAAAATATTGATAATGTTACAGGCATAGTCTTAAAAGACGAATTACTCACAGCCATGATTGAAGGTAATAGCGATCGCCAAATTAATGAGCTTAAGCGTCCTGTACATTTTGTCCCCGAAACTAATCGCGCCGATAAACTATTAAAAGTCTTCCAAGACAACCGTGAACATTTAGCAGTGGTGTTAGATGAATATGGTGGTGTGGCTGGAGTCGTTACCCTAGAAGATGTTTTGGAAGTTTTAACAGGGGAAATTGTTGATGAAACTGATCGCAATGTGGATTTACAAGAAATTGCTCGTAAAAAGCGTTTACGTCTGTTAAAATCGCGAGGAATTAACAGTGATCAGTAATTAGGTAATAGTGAGCCTAAAAAATAAACTTCGCAAATAAGGTATGGGAAATTTTTGGCGGTGTTGTATAGGAATAATTTTATGGATATGTTTACCTCAATTATCCTTATTAGCTTCAGAAATTACGCCAATTAACCGTAAAGCAAAGGATTTATTAAGCGATCGCGCCAGATCTGGTGAAGTAATAAACCCATCCCACAGCTTGAGACAAGAATTAATTCTTAGCGAGCGCCGAGGAAAAATCAGCAAGTTTGCCATACCTATAGCAAATTCCCAATTATCAGCTATTCCCATCGAGCAGGTAGAAGTAATTGAAGTAATTGCCGATCGCCAGGAATATGATCTACCTAGTCAGGTAATTAGGGCAAACGGTAAGGTGGTGATGCGTTTTGCTCAATCAGTGATGCAATGCGATCGCTTAGAGATTAATTTGGAAGAGCGTATAGCGGTAGCCTATGGCAATGTGGTCTTAAAACGTGGAGAACAAGTACTGCGAGGGGAAAAGTTTGAATATAATTTAATTGCCGATCGCGGAATTGTTTATAACGCAGGGGGGGAAATATATCAACCCAGTTTGGCTCAAGATATAGATTTAAGGCAAAAGTTAACACCACCAAGCATTTTAGATCAATCTTTAAGCGATCGCTTGGTTATTCAACAACCTTTAAGTAATGTTACAGGGTCAACAGGCATTGAGACTACGTTCGGCAATACCAGGGATAATAATTTATTGCCAGCAGATAGTACCACTACTGGGACAATTAACCGTCTACGGTTTCAAGCTGCTAAAATTGATTTTGCTGGTAGTAGTTGGTCAGCCAGAGATCTACGCCTAACTAATGACCCTTTTTCTCCCCCAGAATTGGAATTACGAGCCGAAACGGCAGAATTTCAACCCATTGACCTATTAACTAATAGGTTAACCACAACTAAATCCCGTGTAGTAATAGATGATCGTTTTACTATTCCCCTTTTAACTAGTGTTTTTGTCTTCGATGATCGTTTTAGTCAACCAGGAATATTTAATCTAGGTTTTGATGGGGAAGAAAGAGGCGGATTATATATTGAAAGTACCTTTAAAATTATAGAGACGGAAAACTTTAGTTGGAGAATTACCCCACAATATTTTTGGCAACGCGCCCTATTTCCAACTACTTTTGGCTTTAGTAATGAGGATCAAGGAGGAGTATTTAATTCCGCAGCCTTTGGGTTAAAAAACCGTCTACAAGCGAATTTATCTCCCAGAACTAACTTTACGGGTAATATAAGTCTTACTAGTTTTAATTTTAATCAGCTTGACGATAACTTACGTGCCAAAGTAGCTATACAGCAAACAGTTGGGCAATTAGCTAATCCCTATACCTTCAGTTTAGAATACAATTACCGCGATCGCCTGTTTAATGGTTCACTCGGTTTTCAAACCGTAACATCTAGTGTCGGTGGTGTAATTACTTCCCCTAATATAGCGATCGCTGATACTGGCGTAACTTTAAGATATCAAGGTTCAATTCAAAATATTAGTGCTGATACTGATCGACAAGATTTATTATCTTTAAACCGCGATAATGATCGTATTAATCTAACCCGCTATCAAGCAGCATTATTTCTGGATAAAACCTTTCCTATCTGGTCGGGGAAACCTCTACCTAGTACACGCGAGCAAGGATTACGTTATACTCCAAATCCTGTAGTTCCTTATTGGGAATTATTTACAGGGATTTCTGGGGTAAGTAGTATTTATAGTAATAATGATACTCAATTGTCCTTAGCAGGAAATATCGGCATTAGAGGACAATTAGGTCATTTTTCCCGTTCTTGGTTGGATTATACAGGATTTGAATTGAGCTACGCCCAAAATATTCGTGGAGATGCTTCTCCTTTTCTCTTCGATCGCATAGTAGACCGTCAAACCCTTACTCTCGGTATTACTCAACAGGTTTATGGCCCAATTCGTTTAGGATTTCAAACTGCCGTTGATTTAAATGATAATAATGAGATTAGTACTGATTATCTTTTAGAATATAGTCGCCGAACTCACAATGTTACCCTTCGTTATAATCCTATCTTGGAACTTGGATCTTTTAGTCTACGCATCAGTGATTTTAATTGGCAAGGTAATCCTCAGCCTTTTGAGTCTGAAGGTGTTACTCCTGTCATTCAAGGGGTTAAGCAGGAGTTAGGTAGTAGGTAGTAGGTAGTCGCGGAGTAGGTAATCCCACAAGGGGACAATGTAGGTAGTAGGTAGTAGGTAGTAGGTAGTAGGTAGTAGGTAGGAGGTAATAAGTAATAGTCTGTAGGTAGTAAATAAAGCTAAAAGCTAAAAAGTATCCCGTCAGTTATCTAATATTGCTATATAAGTAGTCAGGAGACAGGAGGGGGAGGGAAGTAATAAGTAACGAATCAGAAGCTAAAAAGTATCCCGCGAGTTATCTAATATTGCTATATAAATTGATTTTGAGCTTTTTCTAATGTCCTCAACTGATAATTATGATCAAGGTAAGCCAATATCTGGGCAAGATTCTTGGATAAGCTTGGAAGTATATGTTAAAGCTAATCAACCTGATTTGTTAACGGGTTTGGATCAATGGTTGCAATTAAATTTGATTACCCACGCTCAAGTTAAGAAGTTATGCCGTAATCATTTAAGCTGTGCTTTACCCTTAAAGGAAACAGTAATTATTGCAGCAAAAGGCGAGGCAGAGATGATCGCTGCCCAAGATATTAATCATTTTAATATTATATCCCGTTTATGGCAAGGATTTTTAGATGAATTAAGTATTCGCTGGTTATTATTTTTAGGAATATTTTTAGTTATTATCTCTTCTGGGGTTTTGGCTGCTAGTCAGTGGCAAAGTTTCCCCACAATTGGACAGTATTTAATTCTTTTAGTTTATACTCTTTGCTTTTGGGTAATTAGTTTTTGGTTGAGTAAACAGGAAAATCAAAAGCTAACCTGGCAGACATTAAACAGCATTGCCACTTTACTTGTGCCGATCAATTTTTGGGCAATTAATCAATTTTCGTTGGGTAATAATATTATTGAACTAGGGATAGTTATAGTTGCCCTAATTATATTAACTAGTATAATTTACTGGCGATCGCTCTTAAAATCTCGTGATAACTATCAATTAATTTTACCTTTATTTCTGCTTCTTAGTTATCTACATTTAGGATGGCATATAGCATTTTTACCTTTAATAGCTGTTTACGGGGGCGTGCTTACTATCGGCTGGGTTTACTATCGTTTCCGCCATAATTCTTTACTATATTTTTTCTTTTTATTAGCTGCATGGTTATTATTATTAGGTAGAGCTTTAACCAACAACTTTACTACTAATTATAGTATGGCGATCGCTCTAGGCGGTTGGCTGGTGGCTACTGTTAATTTAACTGAATTTAAAAAGCCAAGATCAACAGCACTTACTTTAGCGCAAACGCAAATAATTAAGCAAGTTTTGCAGTTTATAAGTATTGCCACCTTAATTATTGCCTGGATTATATCTCTTCGGGGGGCAATTTTGCAGTCTACTTGGTTTTATTGGCAAACTTTAGTTATTAATATTCTAGTAATTAGCTTATTTACACAAAGATTAACTCTAAACTGGCAAAAGCGAGATTTGAGTATTATTTTTCTTTGGGGTTTACAGACTTTATATCTAACTAAAGAATTAATTCCTCTAGCTTGGCGCACCGAAGTTTTAGATCTAGTAACCAAGATTAGCAAGACAACATATTTACCAGAATCTATTTTTGGAGTAACACTTTTTCCCTACATTATCCTATATATATTAATAGCCAGTTGGTTAATTCGCCGTCAAAAAACCACCTTAGCTATTTATACAGAATATATAACCTTATTATTAGGCATTACTTTAACCTATTTAAGCTCCTATAACCCTATCTGGCTATTATTAAATTTATTTCTTTCCACTGCAACCCTTGCTTATATAACTTGGATTCGTTACCCAATTAGAGTACCTTTAATTTATATAACTCATCTATTAGGAATAATTACTCTAACCAAAACCATCGCCTTATATTTTCCCAATTTAAATCAATCTACTTGGGGGAGTATCTTCTTAATATTAATGGTGGTGGAATGGTATATCTATCTTCAACAACCGAAAACCCATCAAAAATACAATTTTCCCTCCCTAATAAAACAAAGCTGTTGGTATTTTGGTTTATGTTTAGCTGCAACTAGTTATACTTTTCTTCTAACTTCTAACACTTTGCTTTTAAAATTAATTTGGTTAATAACACCATGTAGTTTTACCATAATTGCCCAACATAGTCGTAAACCACAACAACGTCGCATAACTACTTATCTTAGTTGTATCGCCCTGGTAGCTACACAAATACTAGTTTATGGGCGGTGGGAAACTCGCATACTAGGTTTAGCGGTGGCAGTGGGATTGATGTTTTTCAATGCCTATCATTGGCGACGTACTATAATTACCATAATTCATGTGGGTTTTTGCCTAGCTTTACTAACAAGTGTGATAAATCTTGTGGTAAGGGGTAACTATTGGGTATTAATAGGTGCAGCAATTATTTTAGGCTTATATCAGTGTCGTCAATATCTCAAATATAGCCAGGATACCCCAAAATTCGATTATATCTCCCAACGTAGGGCGCATGGAATATTAGGTGTGGGGGTAGAAACTAAAAACTATAAATTAATTGCTAAATATATTCAAGCAATAGACTATTGGGCGATCGCTTTAATAGTAGTGGAAATTGTGTTTTTAAGTATTATGGGGGTAAATAACAGGGATATACAGGGGATTTTAGGTATTCTCCTGCTTATTACTGCCATTATCTGGCGTTACCGACAACAACCTAACAACTGGGTATTATATACTCTGGTTTGGCTGGGAGAATTATTAGCAGTCGGGATAACTTTTAGTTTGGGAGGAAATGGTGTAGTTGCAGCAGTTAGTAATATCTGTTTGGGATTTTTAGCTTTGGGTTTGAGACGCTGGGTAAGTAGAATATCAGCCTGGGGAAAATTAAACCTAGCCGATCCTCCTTTAATTTATGCAGTCTTAGCAATATTATGGCGACTTGCCTACTTTAATAGTTATACAGGGTGGTTAACTTTAGCGGTAGCGTTAATCTTATTTAATACTCAACACCCTAAGGGCAAGCTAAATAAAATAATTAGTTACTCAGGTTTTGCAGCCATAACTGGCGGTATTTATGAAATTGCAGTAGCACTAATTTGGCAGTCATCGAGGGTAAATATTGCCCAGGGTTTAACTATTTTAGCTTTAATTACCGCAGCGATCGCCTTTACCTATCGTTTGGGTGTTAGGTGGTATGGTAACTCAGACAAGCAAGTAATTTTTATTGCTCATCTCCATTGGGCAGTTGCTAGTATTTTAAAGATAATTGTTGCAGGAATTACCTTAAAAAGTGCTACTGTAGGTTTTACAGGAATTAATATTGCCACTAACTTTTGTCTTGGTGCTTATGCCCTAATACAAGGAAAAGATCGTAATTCTCAAACTAATAGAATTAATGATTGGGTATATTTAGGTTTAGTAGAAATTATTGCCACTTTATTCTACAGTCGCCTAATTATCAGTCAACTAAGTGTATTTGATCCTTGGCGTGTTATCTTTACCTGCGCTATAGCTTTATTCTGTTATCAAATACCTTGGAATAATTTAGGTTGGCGAGTTACTCCCTGGCGACGCACTGCTATAGTTATGCCGATGTTAGTGGCTATAGTTACCCTAGAAAATATTTCCTATATAAGCTTACTAGTAACAGGAATTTTTTATCTTCGTATTGCCTATGCCTATAAAAATATACGCTGGAGTTATCTTAGTCTGGGATTAATTAACTGGGCTACAATTAAATTAGTTTGGCAATTGCAGACAGAATTTATATTTGTCGCAGCCATAATTACCCTCTCCATACTATATATTGCCCAGATAGATCCCTACCTAAAATCTCATCGGCAAAGGCGACATTATATACGTTTATTGGGTAGTAATATTTTATGCCTTACCGCTTTATCTTATCAGGAGTTTGGTATTATACCTGCGGTAATTAGCTTGAGTTTAATTTTGCTCGGCTTAGGTTTAAAAATTCGGGCTTTCCTATTTACAGGCACAATAACAATTATTTTCACTGTTATTTATCAACTAATAATTTTAGTTCTAGCCTATCCTTTTTTTAAATGGATAATTGGTTTAATTACAGGAATTTGTGCAATTCTTATGGCTGCCAAATTTGAGCAAAAACGCGCCCAGCTTAACAATCACCTACAAAATTATGCTAGCAAATTACAATCTTGGCAATAAAAAAAAGCTACAAATTATTAAGTCTTAATCAAATGATTTATAACTAATAACCTGTAACTATTCTATTTTAAAACTTAGCAATAATTTACAAATTCATCCAATTAATCGAATGAATAAATCCTGGAATAATATCAGTATTCGTCTTAATAGATGGTATGCTTGCTGATTCACCACCCAAATTCAAAAACAAATAAATGCAAAAAGTAATAACCCCTGCTAACAATATTCTTTCCAACATCACAAATTCCTCATCAACCGCTCCTTGTTATTTTAGTATGTCGTAGGAACAAAAATTTCGCTATAATAAAATAAAGAAATCGCCACATCTAAATCAAAACTTTAAAATAACTTTATACAATCCTTAAAATAGACCCTTTCTATTTAGATTAATTACTAACAGGGTAAATAAATACAAAGTAATAATTACCCTTGCTTAATAAAGAGAATTTCCGCAAAAATAGTTAAATAGGTAGGAATTTATACGGAATTCCTTGTTTTAATATCTAACTATAATCAACCAAATGCCTATTTGCTCCCGTTGTCAACACCCTGTAGATACTCAGGCAATTAATTGTCCCTATTGTCACAACCCCTTAAAAGCTTTTGGTCATCCTGGTATACCACTACATCAAGCTCAAGACAATAGCTGGTTATGCGATCGCTGTATTTACGATCAAGATAATTCCTGTAATTATCCCCAACGTCCCTATGCTAAAAGTTGTACCCTATTCCATGACTACGAGCAACCATTAATTCCAGCCAAAGTTACCCCCACAAGTCAAATGGGTTGGGTAGGGGTTAAAAACTGGCTAAAACGTCATCGGGGTATAATAGCGATCGCGCTAATGATTGGTATAAGTGTTTTAATTACTTTAGCAAGTTAAATCAAGACTTCTTCTGATCTAAACGGGCTGCTGCTTCTAGGGCTGCTTTATTTCTGGCTCGTTGGGCATATTGCTGTAATTGCTTGATCTCCATCCCACTAATAATACTAAGATCCTCTAAAGCAATACCCCTAATGATCATCTCAATACACCATGTTTGTCTTGCTTGCTCGATGGTGGGCTGTGTGCCTTGGGGGGTTATCAGGTTGCAAGTTAACCTGTGCCAAATAGCTGCTAATTCCTCTGGGGTTAAGGGTTTATTTCCCTCACCGATAAAGATAGCTGCTGTCGGCTCATCCTTACGACTTCTTAACCATTGAATTAAAGGATTGATCGTATTTGATCCATAACGCAACCCCATAACCCATTGGTTCAAAGGTACTTGTCGTTTAATGCCATAATTAATCTGTAATATATGTTGGTTAGGTTCAACTACAGAATGCGATCGCTCTAAATGTAAAATCTCTTCAGGTGTCAAACCAGCCCCAAACAAAACATAAACCAGGGCGTATTCTTGCTTTCCTGCTTTCTTAGCTATACGAAATAAGGATTTAACCAGACTTGCAGGTAAATCTGTAATAGTAGGTACTTGAGGCGCAACATTACTAATCAAATTTAGATCTGGTGTATCAGATCCAGTTAAAGCTCCCTTAAGAAATAACTGCACCACACTAGTTAAAAAATCATCCTCCTCATCCCAAAAAGTCGCCCCTTCAGTAGTAGATTCGATAATAAAATAACCTAAAAGCAAAAAGTTCAAAAGATTAACTATCTGCTCACAAGTCAAATCAGTTTCTAAATTTTGAGCAACAATTACTTCTTCTAAATAATTCGCTACATAACGATTTGCTTGGCTCAAACCTTTACCCAAAGCCAAACGATTCTCTTGAGGATAATTCTTGGCTTCCCCAACAATCGAACGAACTAAATCAGGTGCTTTATTAAGGGTACGTAAACATTCTTGAATATATTCCTCTAAGAAATCTGCTACATTACCGCGACTATTAGCCTTTTCAACTAAAGAATGAACCAATTTAGCAAAAACCGCCGAATCTTCTAATACAGCTAAAAGTAGACGATATTTATTGCCAAAATTCCGAAAGAGAGTAACTTCATTTACCTGGGCGCGCTCTGCCACTGCTTTAGTAGTAGTTTCTGTTACACCTCTTTCCGCAAATAGATCTAAGGCAGCTTCAATTAAGCGAGCTTTGGTGGACTTTCGGGGATTAGACATAACACGATAAGTTAGGCAGATTTAGGATGCTAAAGTGCAATCATAGCAATTGTTTGTCTAAATCTTGGTAAAAATCGACCCACCAAAGATAAAAAGGGTTGCTATTGAGATTGAGACACAGAGTCTTTCTTAGCTTTAGCTAACATCAAATTAGAAGTATTAACTTCAAATTGATACCCAATGCCAAAATTGAGCGGTTTGATTTGCTGTTTATTAGTAGTATAAATCTGTTTGAGATCGCTTTGATAACGATTACTAAATAGGGCAATAGGAGATACATAGTTGCCATAAAAATCCAGATCCCATTTTTGAGTATCAAAAGAATTTACAGGCATTCCCGAATCATCTTGTAATAGATAACTACTTTGAGCAAGAATTACATTTTTAATTTGAGAAAAGCTATCGTTATACATTAAATAGGAAGCAGCTTTAAGATAAGTAATAGGATTATCCAATTGCTCTACAAACTTAGCCAATTGAGGGTGCTTTACAAGACCGTCATTAGATAAATCTGTGGAAAAATAATAAAGAGTGCGTGGCTCTTTTTCCCCTTCACCCAGATAGGCAATTTTAACCCCAGGAATCAAACCATCTGCCATCGGTTGAATTTTGGCTGCTGCATTTAATCCTACATAATCAACATCTAGAATACGATGATTAGTACGAGCCATAAAGACATATAAAATAGGTAAGACTCCCTGTTGTTGTAAGTCTACTTTCATATCATTAGTACGAAAGAAACTAAATTGTAAAATAGCGTAGAGAGAATTCCTTACTTGTTGCAATTTCGAGTTAAATTGAGATGAATCTAAATCGAGTAAATTAGGAACAGTGCCAACAGGTTCTAAACCTACTAATACCATTTCTTTGGCTTGGGGAAAAAGGGAATTACTATAAAGAAAGTCTGGGCCACTAAAGGGATAAAAGATTGTTGGTTTAGTGGAATTTATAGTAGCTAGTTCTGTGTTTGACCAATTTTTTACTTGGGATATTTGTTGAGTTTCTAATTTATCCCAAGCCTTAGTTAAACTTTGATGATGTTCTTGCCAAACGGGGGTATTTTCTAATTTTGAGAAGTTATTATTATTATCTGTATTAATCCCAGCTAAAATTTTGGCACTATTAGTTAAAGCATCGGCTTTTTTGAGATCAAACTTAGCTAAAGGATCTGGTTTTGCTGGAGGTAAGATAACAACTTCCTGATCGTTTGTTGCTGATTTACTATTTAGATTAGGGGCAAGAGCCTGATTGCCAGAATTACAAGCAGATAATATTAAGCTAGTAGTAATTGTAGCCGAAACAAAGATTAATTGTGATACTTTCATAATCTACTCTTCCTATTTAATATATAACCTTGAGGGGACAGATATCTTTTACTTACTTACTTACTTAGGGATTAAGCTAACCAACTCAACTTATTTTTAGCTGCTACAAAATAAACCACTAAACCGATCGCTAGAGTCGCAATTCCTGCTAAGGACTCCATTGGTTTATCCATTAAAATAAAGATGAGCATCCATAAAGAAATAGCTAAAAAGATGATGGGAGTAAGGGGATATCCCCAAGTTTTATAAGGACGATGTATCTGAGGATAGCGAAATCTATGTACAAAGACTCCCAAAACTGTAATAAAAGAAGAAAGAGTTAAAGTAAATCCCAAATAAGTAATAACTCGCTCAAAACTAGCAGTAATTAATAAAACAATTACAATCGCCAGTTGTAGTAAAATAGAATAATAGGGAATACCATTACTATTTCTTTTAGCTAATACTTTAAATAAAGGAATATCCTCACCAATAACTTGCGTTACCCTCGGCCCTGCTAAAATCATTGAACTAATAGATGAAATTAAGCCCAAGGAAATTAATAAACCCATTATTTTTGCTCCCCTAGCCCCAAAAATTTGACCAGCAGCAATATATCCTACTTCAACTTCACCAGCTAAACTATCTAAGGGTGTGGTGTATAAAAAAATAAAATTCAATAATAAATATAGACCGATAACAATTAAAGTTCCCACAATTAAAGAACGAGGAATATTCTTCTCAGGATCTTCAACTTCACTAGCTAAATATACCGCAGCATTCCAACCAGAATAGGAATAGGTTACATAAACTAAAGATACGGCAAAAGGTGAACTAAAAATAAGTTCAAAATCTTGAGGAATGGGATAAAAAGCTAAGTCTTGACTATTAGCTAAAAACAAACCACACCCAATTAAAATTACAATCAAAATAACTTTTAACAGCGTAAAAAATTGCTGAAAATAGCTACCTAAACGCAAATTTCTCGTATGAATTAAGGAAATTCCAACTACTACCAATAAAGCGATCGCATTGGGCGAAACAAGGGGAAAAACACGGGAAAAATAAGCCCCCAACGCCATAGCAGCAGCAGCAATAGGTGCAGCAAATCCTACAGTTACCGATATCCATCCCGATAAAAAACCTACCGCAGGATGATATATACGCGATAAATAATAATATTCACCCCCCGAATGAGGCATTGCAGCCCCCAATTCACTATAGACAAGCGCACCGCAGATAGCGAAAATTCCCCCTAATAACCACAATAGCAGTAGGGTAAATCCCGATCGCAAGTCTACTACTTGAAATCCTAAACTAGTAAATACTCCTGTACCAATCATGTTCGCCACGATAATACAGGTAGCAGTGGATAATCCAATTCTGTCAGAAGTTTTGTGAACAGACATGAAGTTAGTTTGTGGAGTACTAACTAAACTTACCCAGATTAATTGTGATACGAATCACTGACAGTTGACTTTTTTTGTATCTTTATATTTATTGATTGTTAATTTTATTGGTAAAAGGTTGACACTGACCACCTAAACCATCCACAATCGCACAGGTATTATGAGACATCATGTCAGTAAAGTTGTCTGCTTCCCCCAACCCATCAACAAATAACTTTTGAGGTGATAATTGCACATTAGCTGCATCCGCAACATTTCTAATCACGCGATCGTTGGCAGTTGATTCTACAAAAATAGTTGGTACACCTGTTTGTTTAATGGTAGTTGCCAATTCCCTTACTTGGGAAGCTGTGGGAGATGAGGCTAAACTTAAGCCTTGCAGGGTTTGATAGTCTTCTATACCGTATGCCTGAACATAATAGTTGAGGGAATCATGGGTTGTCACTAAAATTCTTTTGCCTTGAGGAATAGTTGCAATCTGATCTTTGATCCAACCATCAAGTTGCCAGAGTTGATCAGTTAAAGCGGTACTATTTTTAAGATAAATATCCGCAGACGAAGGGTTTAATTGTAATAAGGTTGTCTCGATTAATTCCACCATAGCTACAGTATTTTCTAAATTATGCCAAACATGAGGATCTGGGGATAAATTTTGTTTACCTGATTTAGTTTCAGAATGGGCGTGATCTGCATCGGTTTCTGAATGATCGTGATCTGCATCGGTTTCTGAATGCTCATGTTGCGTCATAATAGGCTCAGTTACTGCTTGCTCATACACCGCTATTTTAGGTGCAGGGGTTTTTGTAGCTTCTAATAAATTAGTTATTTGAGGCTCTAACTGATAACCTCCATAGAAAATTACCTGAGCAAATTCCATCGCCTGGCGTTGTGACGGGGTAGGACGATAGGTATGGGGATCTTGACTCGGATCAATTAAGCAGGTTAAATCAATAGTATCCTGGGCGATTGTTTCGACTAAATCGCAAATAACATTGTGGGATGCTAAAACTTTCGGCTTCTCCTGTGCTTGGGCAATATTATTATGATGGTGTTCATTCAAACTACATCCAACTAAACTACTAGCAATACCCAAGATCGCCAAACTAAAAATATTTTTAAATTTATAATTTGCCAACATAAAAATAGACCTGTTAAGGCTTTAAGCATAATGATAATGATTCTAATTATAGATTATAATGATAACGAATCTCAGATCACTAATGTTAATCAATGCTAGAAGTTCGTAACCTAAGCGTAGTGTACCGCAATACTTGGGCAATTGAAAATGTGTCTTTTACGGTGCAACCAGGACAGGTGGTAGGATTATTAGGGCCGAATGGGGCAGGCAAAAGTACTTTAATTACGGCAATATTGGGGTTAGTGCCATGTGCCGAGGGGATAGTGAGATGGGCAAACAAACCCATAGATAAACAATTACAGCGAGTGGCTTATGTACCTCAGCGATCGCAGATAGATTGGGATTATCCTGTAACGGTAGAAAAAGTAGTATTAATGGGGCGTGTAGCTGCAACAGGTTGGTTTCGTAACCATAGTCAAAGATCCCACTATTTAGTGAAGCAAGCGTTACAGAGGGTGGGAATGTGGCAATATCGTCAAAGGCAGATCAGAGAATTATCTGGAGGACAACAACAAAGAGTCTTTTTAGCCAGAGCGATCGCGCAAGAAACCGATTTACTATTATTAGATGAACCATTTAATAATGTGGATCAACAGACAGAAACAATTATTTTTGAGATCTTTGCCGAATTAAAAGCCCAGGGAAAAACCCTATTAGTGATCAGTCATGATCTGAGTGAAACTTTAAATAATTACGACCAATTATTATTATTAAATAAGAAACTAATAGCCTTTGGTTCAATAGCTGAAGTATTAACCAATAAAAACATAAATCTAGCTTACGATCGATACAGTAAGATAAATTATCAAATCTCCAACATTCAGCACCAACCAAATGTTAACGTGGCTAATTGAACCATTAGAATTTGAATTTATGCGCCAGGCGATCTGCATTGGCTTATCTTTAGGTATTCTAGGCGCGGTAGTGGGTAGTTACTTAATATTGCAACAGATGGGAATGATGAGTGGGGTAATTTCCCATGCGGTGTTACCTGGTATTTCCATAGCTTTTTTTCTGGAAATAAATTTAGCCATTGGGGCGTTTGTGGCTGGGGTATTAAGTGCATTAGTAGTAATTGCCATAGAAAAGCGATCGCGGATTAAAGTTGATGCTGCAATGGCATTAACTCTTACTAGTTTTTTAGCCTTGGGAGTAATTTTTATTAGTTTACTAAAGACCAATCAAATTAATTTAGACCAGATTTTATTTGGGGATATCTTAGGTGTAACTAGTAGTGATGTTTGGCATACATTAATTATTACGATTATTATTCTTAGTTTAACTAAACTTTTTTATAAAGAATTAGAATTTTATACCTTCGATCCTTTGGGTGCAAAAGCCTGTGGTTTACCCGTCAATCTACTTTATTTTGGTTTAGTTTGTGCTATCACCTTAACCATTGTGGCAAGTATGCAGACGGTGGGAGTATTACTTGTGATGTCATTACTTGCAGGGCCCGCTATTACTGCCTATTTACTAGTTAAAGAATTATCTCAAATGATGATTTTAGGGTCAATAATTGGTGGTTTTTCTAGTGTAATTGGAATGTATTTAAGCTACTATTTCGATCTGCCATCGGGGGCTGCAATTGTCATGGTGATTTTTAGTTTTTTTCTAGGTGCGTTTTTCTTTAGTCCTAGTCAAGGAATTATCACTAAAGTGTTTAATAATTAATAATTATCTCTCCATTAAAGGAGGAAGTTTTTTACTAGCTTTTAAATAATACTACCCAAACCCCTACTACCTACCACCCAAACCCCTACTACCTAATTTATACTTTCCGTCCCAAAATTACTAAACTTCTGTTAATTCCCTCCATCAAAGCAACATCAGGTAAATATCCCCACTGAGAAAAACCATGAGAGATAAACAAATTAAGACTGGGGTGATTATGGGCAAAAATAAAACCGAGTAAAGTAGTGAGTTGTAATTTAGGACTATGAGCGATCGCGCTATTTAATAATTGCTTACCAATACCCTGATTTTGATAAGCTGTTGCCACATAAATACTAACTTCGGCGGTGTGTAGATAAGCAGGACGACCATAGAAATTTTGCCAGCTTAACCAAGCAACAATCTGATCATCTTTAATAGCTACCCATAGAGGGCGATTTTGCAGGCGGTTATGATACCAGTCAAGACGACTAGCAACTGTTATAGGTTCAGTATCGGCTGTTGCTAAACCACCAGGAATACTCTGGTTATAAATATCAACGATGGTAATTAAATCAGCCTCGTAAGCGTTGCGAATATACATAAAAGATTTTTTGCTTAAAACTAAACGTAGTTAGCGAGCGGTTATAATCGCCATATTCTGCAAATATTGTGGCATTTATGAAAGAAAGCATTGCTGAATTATTTAATTTTTGTGCCGATCAATTAGTTAAGTTTAGTCAATCAAAAGGTCGTCAATCTTGGTTGATTTTCCTGTTTATTTTGGCACTCACCTTAGTGTTAATTACGCCTTTTCCCATTCATTCTCAGCAGCCAGATTCTAGATCCTCTGAGATTTGCCAAATGGATAGCGATCGCCCAAAGGAATTAAGAGGTGTTTGGCTGACTAATATCGATAGTGATGTTTTATATAATCATCAGACAACCAAGGAAGCGATCGCCCTTTTAGCCCAATCTAACTTTAATACTCTTTATCCCACTGTCTGGAATTGGGGTTATACTCTCTATCCTTCCCCCATAGCCGAAGCAGCAACAGGTCTGGCATTAGATCCCCATCAAGGACTGGAAAATCGCGATGTTTTAGCCGAAATAATTAGTCAAGGACATCAAGAGGGTATGAGTGTTATCCCTTGGTTTGAATTTGGGTTTATGGCACCTGCGGACTCGCAATTAGCTATACGTCATCCTCAATGGCTAACTCAGAGAAAAAATGGCAGCACAGTTTGGTGGGAGGGCGATGTCCATCAACGGGTGTGGTTAAATCCCTTGCGTCCTGATGTGCAAAAATTTATGAGTGATTTAATTATCGAAATTGTTAGTAACTATGATCTAGATGGGATTCAATTAGATGATCATTTTGGGTATCCTTCAGAGTTTGGATATGACGAATATACAGTTAAGTTGTATCAAGATGAGCATGAGGGTAAATCCCCTCCCCAAGATCCCAAAGATCCAGAGTGGGTAAAATGGCGTGCGGACAAAATCACCGCCTATGTGGAAAAATTATTTCATCAAATTAAAGAAAATAATCCCCAAGCAATTGTTTCTGTATCTCCAAATCCTCAAGAATTTTCCCTCAATTCCTTTTTACTGGATTGGGCGAAATGGGAAAGAAAAGGCTTAATCGAAGAATTAATAGTACAGGTGTATCGCGATGGCTATGATAGTTTTGCCAGAGAATTAGAACAACCTGAAGTTTTAGCAGCAAAAGAACATATTCCTGTGGGTATTGGTATTTTATCGGGTTTAAAAGGTCGTCCCATAGCTTGGCACAAAATCTATCAACAAGTAAAAATGACAAGAGATCGCAACTTTGCTGGTATATCATTTTTCTTTTATGAAAGCCTATGGAATCTAGCCAGCGAATCTCCCCAACGAAGACAAATAGCGGTAAAAAATATATTTAAGGATCAGGCTCAACGACCAAATGTGTCGGACTGTCATCAGGTTCACCGCGATTGAATCACGGTGCTTGCCTTTTAGGGACGCATTCCTCGTCACTTCTTATCGTGATGGTGATCACCAAGATGATTAATTTGGGAACTATTACTGTGGATGCAGCATGGAGAAGCCGAACTAAATGGATAGTCAACTAAAATACTTAACCACTGAAGATTACAATGTTCTGCTAGAAAAAGCCCAGGTTACTACCTATCAGCAACATGAGGTGATTATTAAAGAAGGTCGTCTATCAGAAGCAATTTATTTTATACGTAAAGGTCTAGTTAGAGTTGAAAGGGCAGCCTCTGGTAGGGATGTGGCGATCGCTTTTTTAGAGCCTGGAGAAATTTTTGGCGAGATGTCTTTTTTGGAAAATGTTCCCAGCAGTGCTGCAATAATCGCTCAAGAGGAGGTGGAAGTCTGTATTTTAGACAATCAACATCTTTATTCACTCTTAACTTCTGTCCCAGGTTTATCAGATCGTTTCTATCGCTCCCTGGCATACAATCTTTCTAGTCGTCTACGTAAAACCTCCTCTTTAGTTACCCATTTAATGCGTCGTGTCCGTGTTGCTCCTGAATATGATCTCCAGCGTACAGGTCAGGTAGGACATAATACTATTCCTCCCGAATTAATTGGTGAAATTGAGTTATTTAAGAAAAATCTCTCTAGTATTGAAGAAGCCATCCGCAGCAAAAAACAAAGTGAAGCTGAAACTCAAGCACAAACTAATAAGCTGTGTAATATGCTCTTTAATTCCCTGCGAGAACAAATTATTCAAGAGCCAGATATCCAAAAAGCAATTGGTACTTATATGTTTCGGGAAACCTTTGCTTTTTTTATGCTCAGTAGTTTTGTCGATCAAGCTTTTAGACGACCTGGAAGTTCTAATGGCGACTCCTATGTTACCGAACTGCTCTCTCAAAATGAACCTGAAGGGGATGGGCATCTAGGTATTTATTTAGACCGTTGGATTCGTTCTTTACCCACCTGTTTAGCTCTTAAAAATCGTGGGGGAGTTATTACTGCGACCATTAAGGAATTGGCAGAAACTTGGTCTACTGATAATCCTATACCTGTTACTAGTTTAGCCAGTGGTTCAGCAGCAGAAATTTTAGATCTTTATTTCCACTACTCCCCCCCTAATGTTCATGTAAACTGTATTGACGATAACCATCAGGCTCTGGCTGTTGCTGCCAATGTTGCCCATAAATGGGGATTTCGCAATCAATTGACTTTTATTCAAGAAAATCTCTTTTTACTAGCGGAAGGATATAGTCATATAGATATCCCTCCCCAACAGTTAATTTACAGCGTGAGTATGGCAAACTACTTATGCGATCGCGAATTAATTCGGATTTTAGATTGGATTTACGACCGTCTTTTACCCAATGGGACTGTTATTTTAGGTAATTTTCATGCTGCTAATCCAGATCGGGTTTTACTTGAACATATTCTTGAATGGCACGCTATTTATCGCTGTGCAGAAGACTTAGAAAAGTTATTTTCCCACTCTAAATTCCGTTCTCTACCTGTAGAAATACAATCTGATGAATATGGCGTGGAATTGTTTGCAGTTTGTACTAAAACTTGGCAGTCTGAAGCCGAATAGTTCAGGTATACTAAATTTAACTTGCGATCGCGATTGTTAGTAATAAGACTAAACCTTGTCAGGTAACGGTTAATTATAAATATGATAGTGGAATTAGGCTCTAATAGCATCTTTAAAACAACCAGCACAACCTTGCTACTAAACCTTAAGCATCCTTCAAATGCCTTAAAAACCAGATGTAAATAAATAAAAGGTAATCTTTTCTAATCTACGACTCCTCTATGTTTCAACTGAGCCATTAATTCGATCATAAATTCGACAAATACTTTAACCTTGGCGGATAAATATCTTTTGTGAGGATAGACAACAGCAATCATTGTTCCCATTTAGTCAAAATTGGCTGTAGTTTTCCAGACGATATCCGCTCTCTCTGCCAAAATATATTGAGGAGCTTGAATTATACCACCGCCATTAATACTTGCCTGTAACATAGCTTCAGCATAGTCAAATTTTATATAGCTTGGCACAGATATAGCAATTTGACCATCTTGTCGAAATTTCCATTTAAACTCTCGGCGTGTTTGAGGATAGATTAAGTTTATACAACGATAATTGTTAACCTATGGAGGTGTTTGAGGAATACCTACTTGTTGTAAATAATCAGGTGCAGCACAGGTAATTAGACGAAAAGTTGCTCAAGGTTTGATAATTAAACGACTATCATTACCCATACCGACACGAACTGTAGCATCAATACCTTCTTCAATTAGATCTATTCAGGCGATCGCTCAAATAAACATCTAGTTTAAGTTCAGGATATTGAATAGCTTGGCTTGGTAATTGTGACGCAATATATTTTGTTGCTAATGCAATGGAAACTAGGCGTAAAGTACCTCTGGGAACAGATTGGTCAAGCTCAATTTCAAGTTCTGCTGCTTCTAATTCAGCCAAAATTTATTGGCAACGATCATAAAATTTTGCTCCTTCTTCAGTTAAAGTAAGACTACGGGTAGTTCGTTGTAATAAGCGACTGCCTAAATCAGCTTCTAAACGTAATACTGTACGACTAACTGCCGTGCTGCTTGATGGATAGCTACGATATTGCCCTCAGAAGATGAAAATCAATAAACCTTTAAGTTTATCCCTACTTATTTGTGCATTTTCTGCATAAGTATTTTGCATTTTAACTACTTTTTTTCTTTAAAAACAAAGATTAATCTGTGACTAGGAAAAAATTATTAATCAAGGAATCATTATGAAGACAATTGCATTAGTTACAGGCGCAAATAAAGGTATGGGTTTTGAAACTGCCCGTCAGCTAGCTAAACAAGAAACTCATGTTTTGATAGGAGCAAGAGACACTCATAAAGGAGAAACAGCAGTTAAATCTCTTCTAGATCAAGGACTTAGTACAGAATTTTTACCATTAGATATAACTAAGGAAGAGAGCGTCAAGCAAGCTGCTCAAACGGTTAGTGAGAAATATGGTAAATTGGACATTCTAATTAATAATGCAGGTATTAATCCAGAATATTCTCAAGGGATATTTACTTGGGAAGAGTTACCCTTAGATCTTTTGATCAGTATTTATCAAACTAATGTCTTCGGGGCTTTTCTAACTATTCGAGAATTTTTACCCTTATTAAAAAAATCTACTGCGGGAAGAATAGTTAATGTCTCGTCTTCTCTTGGTTCATTAACTGAGCAATCAAATCCAGAATCACCTTCTTATCCAATGAATACCCTAGGATATAACTCTTCTAAAACTGCTCTTAATGCTTTAACAGTACAACTTAAGAAACAACTTGTCGATACGCCGATCAAAGTTAATTCAGTCTGCCCAGGTTGGGTAAAAACTGATATGGGAACTGATGCAGCACCGAGAACTATTATTGAAGGTGTTCGTATTATCTTAAAGTTAGCTAGTTTAGAAGAGGATATTCCTAATGGTGGCTTTTTTAATGAGGATGATGTTATTAGTTGGTAATTTGTGCCTAATGTGAATTAGCCTCGTTTTTGCTCATAGCGATCGCTATTTTAATTGATTAAAACTATAAAAGCAAAAGGAATTTGTAATTATCAGTTGTGTTTTATCTTAAAGCTGCAATCTACAATTCCTTACTTCTCAAAATTTCTCATTATTGCTTAATAGGAAAAAACTTTGAAACTCTTACTATTGCTCCAACCCCCTTTATAACAACTTATTTTCAAGGACTGATGTAATAGAAGATTTCCTAGTCATTTATTCTGTTTTCGAGGAAACTAAGCGTTTTTCAAGAGATTTAAGACGACGTTGAGCGGTGCTATTATCTGAGTCGTATTTTAAGACTTCCTGATACATTTCTACAGCTTTAACAATCATCTGCTTTTTCTCGTAAACATTCCCCAAATTATTAAGAGCGATAACATATTCAGGATATAGCTTTAAAGCTTCCTTATATTGTCTTATGGCTATATCATATTGTTCTTGAGCAAAATAAGCATACCCCATCGCATTATGAATTAGAGCCTGATTTTCTATTGGTAATTCCTTATCTGCTTTTAAAGCTTTGTTTAGCAAAGAGATTGATTGCACAAACAGTTTTTTATCCAAATAAAGACTACCTAATTGATAATATTCTTCCGCAGTACCTTTTTCTTTTTTCAATTTATTTTGCAGACGGGAGAAAGTACTTTCTTGCTTGCGAGTTTTAATTACTTCCCCCAAGATATAAATAGCAGCAAAGGCTAATATTGCCAGTAAAGTAGAAATATATATTATAGGTAGATTCTCAAGCATGAGCGATCGCAGTTTTAGTTATTTTTTTATTTTGGTTAATCTTTGTTGATGATTGTCCCATATCTAACCTAGTAAGATCCTCAACTGTTAACAAATTTTGAACCTTAAAACCCAATTCACTAATTAATTTTCCTCTAGCGTGTCTATTATTTTTGTCGAAAACCTGAGTAAAGTTTATCCTGTTGCCATCAAACAACCTGGGTTAAAAGGTACTTTAAGTCATTTTTTCCGTCGTACCTATCGTGAAATTAAGGCAGTACAAAATGTATCTTTTAAAATTGAGCCTGGCGAGGTTGTCGGTTTTTTGGGGGCGAATGGTGCAGGTAAAACTACCACTCTCAAGATGTTAACAGGTTTAATTCATCCTTCCCAAGGGGAGATTATTGTGGCAGATCATGTTCCTTTTCGTCGTCAGCCACAGTTTCTGCGCCAAACTAGTCTGGTAATGGGGCAAAAACAGCAATTACTTTGGGATTTGCCTGCTTTGGATTCTTTAAGGATTAATGCAGCAGTTTACAATCTTAGCGATAAGGTTTTTAAGCAACGTTTGGGGGAATTGTCGGCAATGTTGGCAATTACTGATAAACTAACTCAACCTGTGCGTAAGCTATCCCTGGGAGAAAGAATGAAAGCGGAATTACTAGCTGCTTTACTCCATCATCCTCAAGTGTTATTTCTCGATGAACCTACTTTGGGTTTAGATGTTAATGCTCAAGTAGCAGTTAGGGAGTTTTTACAGCAATATAATCAACGTTACGGCGCAACAATTCTACTTACCAGTCATTATATGGCAGACATTACCGCCCTGTGCGATCGCGTCTTATTAATTGATCAAGGACAATTAATTTATGATGGTTTGTTAGATAGCTTACTCGATCGCTTTGCTCCTTATCGTCAGGTAAAGGTGGAATTAGCTCAACCTGTTTCCTCAGAAGAATTAGCAAGCTTTGGCGAGATTGAGGCAATTCAAGGGCAAGTAGTCAAGTTTTTAGTTCCAAGAGACCAATTAACCACTACTATTGCTCAAATTTTAGCTAAATTACCCCTACAGGATCTAAATGTTAGTGATCCACCAATAGAAGAAATTATTGGTCGTTTATTTCAATCGGGACAAGTAAATTAGACCTTATGATTACAATAATTAGTAAACCGATAATTTAAATTTACACTTAAAAACAACATGAATAACCCCCAAATAAGTACCCAAGATCGTAGTTTTGGAGCTTTAATATATTTATTTCCTTTGGTTTATGCTCTCCCCTTTGGCATACCTCTACTAAGTCAATTTCCCCCCCTTGCTCAATTCTTTTCTCCTCTAATTACTCTCTACCGTCTTACCAATAGCTTACCTTTCGCCAGTTTGATAATTTTCTTTGGTTTATGGTTAGGTGTGGTGAGAAACGAAAATGTTAGCTACTTCCTAAGATATAACGCCATGCAGGCTATCTTAATCAATATTTTGCAAATTTTATTAAGTTTAGTGATGCAGATTTTAGTTCCTGCTTTTGGGGCGCAGGGTTTAATTACTGAAACTTTAACTAATACAATCTTTATGGGTAGTATAGCAGCTTGCTTTTTTGCTATCTTTCGTTCTCTTGGGGGACAATACGCCGAATTACCGCTCATTTCTGATGCAGCTTCTTCTCAAATTCGCCCTTAAATATAATCTTTATGTCTAGTGAGTTTTTAGCAATGTCGTTAAGTTTTATATTTCTTGCTCATCGTCAGGGTGGTAATTAGCAGTAATCTAGAAGCATCATAAACTAAAAGTTGTTGAATATTTCGAGTGACCAATGCTTAAAAAAATTCTATATGCTGACTCTGGTGCAGAAAATGCCCAAGATATGCTAAAAACCTTACTAGAGCTGCCCTCTACAAAAAGTTCTCAGTTGTCAATTTTACGTGTAATTTCGCCAAAAACTACCCAAGAAGAATCACAAGCGCAAGAGCAAGCAAAAGAGACAGTTGAGGCTTTAATCAGTAAATTAAACATCGAACCCAATCGAGTTAATACTCTGGTGCAGGAAGGAGATACTAAAACTACCGTCTTAAAAGTAGCTCAAGATGTAGATGCTGATTTGATCATTATGGGATCAAGAGGTTTGGGTAAACTACAGGCAATTTTGAGTAATTCTGTTAGCCAATACGTCTTTCAGTTAACCGATCGCTCTATGTTATTGGTTAAGGATGATGTTTATATTAAACGGCTAAAAAGAGTAATGGTGGCTCTAGATAAGTCTCCTGCTGCTCAATATGCCCTCGATGTAACCCTAGCCCTACTCCAAGGTTATAACGATGCGGAGATTTTATTAACTCGTGTTAACCCTGATTTAGATTCTAATTTGGCTATCTCCCAAGAAGATATGGAAAATAACCCAATTTTAGCTCCTGCGATCGCTAAAGTTAAAAGAATGGGTTTTAGTTATCAGTGTTTAGTTACAGGTGGTAGACCTGCACAAAAAATTTGTAGTCTAGCTGAAGCTCGCAATATTGATTTATTGGTATTAGGATCTCCAGAGCGTCGTCCTTCGGTTGCCAAGAGTTTACCTGATATTGATCGTCTTTTGGGTAGTTCTTTATCAGACTATATTCGTATTAAAGCTCCTTGTCCCGTACTGCTGGCAAGACAAGAGGTTGCAGTATAGTTTTTACTATTAATTGTGATAGTTACCCCGTCTTAAAACGTCGGGGTTAAACTTTTAGATAATTAACTATCCAGCATCAACCACTTACTAGCAATTGGCATCCGCCAACCAGTCCCAAAGGCGCGATCAGTTATCTTGATTCCTGGTGGGGCTTGACGACGTTTAAATTCTGCACGAGTAACTAATTTCATTACCTTAGCTACTGTTTGGGGATCGTGTCCTGCTGCAACTATTTCTGTTTGAGATTGATGTTGGCAAACAATGCGCTCTAATATATCATCCAGTATCTCATAATCGGGTAAAGAATCAGAATCTTTTTGATCAGGTTTTAATTCCGCGCTGGGGGGCTTAGTAATAATATTTAGGGGAATAACAGAGCGATCGCGATTTAACCAACGACACAAGGCAAACACCCTAGTTTTTGGCACATCAGCAATCACCGCCAAACCACCATTCATATCGCCGTAAAGAGTGCAGTAACCGACCGCCATTTCAGACTTATTACCTGTTGAAAGCAGCAAATAATTAAACTTATTCGCGATCGCCATCAATAAGTTACCCCGTATTCTCGACTGGATATTTTCCTCTGCTATACCGAATTGTGTCCCAGTAAACAAAGGATCTAATAAAGTATCATAAGCTTCCATTGCGCTACGAATAGGTAACTGATAACTTTTTATCCCCAAATTCTTAACTAAATCCTCAGCATCACTAATAGAATGAAGAGAACTATAGGGAGAAGGCATTAAAACTCCCAAAACATTTTCTGCACCTAATGCCGAGGCTGCAACAGCAGCTACCAATGCTGAATCTATACCCCCACTCAAACCCAAAATAGCCTTACTAAAGCCACATTTTCTAGCGTAGTCTTGGACACCTAAAACCAAGGCTGCAAAGATTTCTGCTTCTTCTTGATCTTGATGGGTATCTGAAGAAGCAGTGTATTCCAACTGTTCTAAATCCACCACTATTAAATCTGTGGCAAACCCTTTAGCACGGTTAACTAAACCCCCTCCACTGTTAAAAACCACACTATGACCATCGAAAACCAAATCATCATTACCGCCAACTTGATTTACATAGATAATCGGCTTTTGATAGACGCTAGCTACATGACTGTTCATTGCTTCCCGTAGCTTTTGTTTACCAACTGTATAGGGTGAGGCGGAAAGATTAACAATTACATCTACCCCAATTTTGGCTAACTCTTCAATGGGATTAACCTCATAATTGCGTTTTCCCCAAAACCGTTCATCATTCCACAAGTCTTCACAGATGGAGACACCAATTTTCACCCCATCCAAAGTAAAGTAATTTGCCTCATATCCAGGTTCAAAATAGCGATCTTCATCAAAAACATCATAGGTAGGTAATAACCGCTTATGAAAGACCTGTTTTACCTCGCCTGCTTGCAATAATGCCATACTGTTATACAGTGGTTTTTGTCCTTTGGAAGCTGCATGGGGATTAGTATCTACAGTTCCAACTAATACCGCTAGGTTGGCTGGTAGTTCACGAGCGATCGCGCCTAACTGTTGATTCATGACTTTAACTAAGCCAGGATACAGTAATAGATCTCTCGGAGGATAACCACATAAAGACAATTCGGGAGTTAATAATAAGCGAACCTTCTGGGGCGCAACGGTTTTAGCTGCAGCTATGATTTGTTGAGCGTTATTTTCCAGATCGCCTATGGTGGGGTTAAGTTGGGCTATTGCTATTTTCATGACACATGAGTGAAAATTTTTGACTGGGTATTTCGGCGTTGCCTAACCTAACCAATTAGTGTTAAACTAAGCCAGACTGTCACCAGTCCGACTCGTCTTCAAAACCGTACGTGATAGTTTCCCATCATACGGCTTCTCTCCTTTCTGGCTCTTTTTGAGTACCCCTTTTCCGATTTTTGCTTTCATAATGTTCGCTAGATCGTACTTAGTTTTAACGTCGTGACAATGACGATGTAGGAGTTGGAGATTATCTTTGATATTTCCACCTAATGCTTTAGGTTTAATATGATCGATTTCAATAATGTCCTCTTCTTGGAAGGTTAATTTACACCAATTACATTTACCATTGTGTTGTATTAACAATCTGGCTACTGAGCTTTTTAGTTCAGGGTGTGATCCCTTTCTTTTTGCCCAATATAATGTATCTCCGTTATAGGGAGAGGCTTCTCCTTTGACTTTGACATGGCGTTTAATAGCTGTTGCGGAGTGTTTGATTAGGGTTGTCCCTTCTTTTTCACCGAACACCCAATTATCTCCACCTATTGTTTTCCAGTATTTATTTACTATCCATGTTTTGTTTTTGTTAGGATGTCTCCTGACTCCCCATCTTAGTAACCTTTGGAATATTAGATGATCCAACTTTGAGTATATTTTTTTACTACAAGTTGTCTTGAAATAGTTACTCCATCCTCTAATAATTGGTTTTAATTTTGTGATGAGTGCAGTTTGGGGTGCTGAATTATGCGTTTTGATAACTTCTGCTATATCTTTATAATGATTTTTTATGCTTTCGTTACTTGGCTTAATTAGCGTTTTGAATCCTAACTTGTTACCCTTGGTATCTTTACCTGATTGGTTTTTACCTACTGAATATTGTCTGATATTAAATCCAAGAAAGTTGAGTCCTGGTTTGTTACCGTTGTATTCTTTTAAGGTATTTACTATTCTGGTTTTATTAGGGTGAATTTCAAGGTCATATTCTATTAACCATTCAGTTATTATTGCCTGGCATTGTTTTATTACTTCAAGATTCTCATGAATTATCACAAAATCATCTGCAAATCTGATTAGGGATATAGATTTAACATTATCTATCTTAGACCCTTTCCAGGTTAGAGCAAATTCGTTTATGTGTTTTTCCATTCCATGTAAGGCTATATTTGATAATAAGGGGCTTATGACTCCGCCCTGGGGAGTTCCTTGTTGGTTGGAAGTTGTTTCATGGTTTTTGAAGTCACATATATCTGCCTTTAGCCATGCTCTAACTTGTCTTCTCATTGATGGGAAGGTGTTGAGCTTGTTTAATAGTTTTTGATGGTTAATTCTATCGAAGCATTTAGTTATATCTGCATCAAGTATAAATTTGGGTTTATATCTGATTTGGTTAAATATGGCTTCAATAGCATCATGCGCTCCTCTTCCTGGTCGGAATCCGTAGCTATTAGGCTCAAATTTTGCCTCCCATTCGGGTTCTAGGGCAGATTTAGCAAGGGCTTGGGCTGCTCTATCGCGCATTACAGGTATTCCAAGGGGACGCTTTTCATCCTTGCCAGGTTTGGGTATCCAAACTCTACGAATAGGTTTGGCTTTATTTTCCAGTTTTAGATTTTGAGCGAGTCTTAACCTTTGTTGTGGGTTTAGAGATTTAACTCTATCCACTCCAGCAGTCTTTTTGCCCTGGTTGTCCTGTGTTACCTTTCTTACGGATAGTAGTTGGTTGGAATAGGATTTGATGAGGGTTTTTTGTAACCTTCTACCTTTTTTTATGTCACCGTCTACGTAGGCTTTGTAAATACGTTTTTGCAGCTTAAATACCACCTTTTGTACTTTTCGCCAATTGATGTCATTCCATTCCACAGTATTTTTTAAATCTGTATTAGACATATTATCTGCTACTTACTCTTTTACATTCCAGAAAACAGTGAGGATGTGGGCGAAGGGCTTTTCTTTGAGATTTCCTCAAGAATTTATAAGCCCCGTATATCCATGTTCATTACAAACAGGCTTTAGCTTTTTCCTCAATCCTTCGCCCCTGCTAGCCTCCTTTCGGAGATATTATATCTTGGTTGACTACTCATTAAATTTGACCTTTTTTAATGAGAGCTAACAAGGGATTTCCTCGTTCCGAATAATCTGTTGATATGAATCCTTAGAGTGTGTCTGTACACCGATGACGGTAAGTGTTGTGCTACGAGCCAACACGTTTCGTAGTTACCATAGTCATTTTGCCTTTTTGGCTACAGCCTATTAGTTCTGTTTTGGCTGTTTCTTAATTACGATGTCTTTTGACTTTATCCTATCTACCGACTGCTACTAGTGTTGTTTTCCCATTTATTAACTAGGAAAAAGTTTTATGCAGCATTGCCTTTTTGGCTACAGCCTATCAGTACTGTTTTGGCTGTTTATAAATAACGATAGTTGTGGATACTTTGAGCGTACGCTCTACTCATAGATTTCTTGCTAGAAGATAACCAGTTCAGACTACCAGTTAGTGCTCCGTTTAACCCTGCTTTGCGGATTGAAGACCATTCTCTACCGCAAGGGTTATGCTTTTACCTCCAACACCGAAGGAATAGGGCTTGAATGTTTATGTTTTTATTAATATTTAACGTCCTTTACAGGTCATTCTCACCTATACAGATTATTCAGTTGTCATGGTTCTAAATTGGATGGTTAATACTGGTTAACCTTTATCCGAAACCAAGCTAGTTCCACGTATTTTGTAATACTTTTGAACTAAACGAGTCGCACTAATAATATTTATTCGTAATCATTAAAATTAATCGGCTGTCGTTTTCCTGATGGACGTTGATAATCTTGATAGTCATCAGTATTATCGTCCTGATTATTGTTGTAATTATCGTCATCATCCTCACCCAGATCATCATAATCATCTGTATAATCTGTTCCGAGATTTTCAATGGGCTGATAATCTACTACATAATCTCCAGGAATAGATGTAGATTTATCTTCATCTTGATAACTTCTACCCAAATCATCGCTGGGACGATTAAAATCTCGATTATCTCTTAGTGATCCTGCATCGTAATCATCTTGGGGATCTTGATAAGTTCTACCCAAATCAGCAGGGTTTTGTCTACGTCTTGATACAGGGGGAGTAGGAACTTCCGAATTCTCATCAGTAGTGGGACGAGGACGAGGGCGAGAACGGGGAGTAGAATTAGAATTATCATCCCATTCATCATTAGCATTCCAATTATCATAAGCATCGGTTGCTTCAGGGCTAGGACGACGACGGGGACGACTAGGGCGATCGTTGTAATTAAAACGGTTATCTACTTCACTATCGCGGGATGGATAATCATTAGTTTCAGGACGGTTACGACTTGGGGTACGTCTAGGTTCATCCCTTACATCCATACTAGGTGGAGGAGAAGATCTTCTAGGTTCTGTTGTACGTCTAGCTGAACGAGGTTGTGGATCGTCATAACCTCTTAATCTGGGGCTATTATAATTTGGTGTGCCTTCGTAATTATCGTAGGGATCTATTTTGTCTAATTCTGCTTCAGTATAAACTCTAGTGCGACTTACAGGGCGATCGCGATCGACAATTGGAGTATTGCGTCTTGCTTGTTCTGTTGCTACCCCTCGCATCCGAATGCTTTCAAAGGCGAAGAAAATTGAAGTTCCTGTCAGCAGAAACTGACCAAATTGCAAAATTGGATCAAGTCTCCAACCATTAAACAGTAAAATGATTCCACAGAGTAAACCTACAGCAGCAAAAAAGATATCATAATCTCTTGCCAACTCTGGGCGAATTGAACGCAGGAAAAACAAACCTGCTCCTGCTACTGCTAAAAATAAACCTAAGATAGCTGCTGCATTCAGCCCAAAATTGACCATTACTATTCTCCTAATCTGGCTCTATCAATTTTAACTGATGTCTATCTTTACTTTAACCAGAATTAATTAGATCTCTATAAGTTATTAAGTTAGTTATTGTGGCTGAGGGTTTTATATTTTCTCAACCACGCAATATAATTGCTGATCTTAAGACGGGATATAGTGTATAGTTTCTATTTGCCTATTGAAAAGCTACTGCTACCCCGTCGTTTTTAAATAATTAATTTAATTAAAATCAATTATCGCTCAGACTAAAACCCAAATTTTAGCCACGTTGGATTTTATCACTTTGGCTAAGAACGATAAGTGCGATTGTAGCTGGAATAACAACGATCGCAGCACCTAAAACCAAACTTAAAAGAAAATTGCTTAACGAAGGAGTCATAATTTTTTATCCTGATGATTTTTGATTTAAATATTTTACATTGTACAACAAGCAAAACCCTTATCAAATAAAGATTGTCTATTCAATCATTTTTTACCCTGCAAAATACCATTACAATAAATAACAGATATTTACATTATGTAATCTTATTAAATTAAAGTCATGAATTTATCTAGTTTAGGAACATTAGGAATCAGTCTTCTACTAGGATTGATGACCATTTTATTTATTTTTAGAATTGTTTTAACTTGGTATCCTCAAATCGAGCTTACCCGTTTTCCTTTTAGCTTAATCGCCTTGCCGACTGAACCTTTTTTAAGACCTTTGCGTAAAATAGTTGCTCCTATTGGCGGAGTCGATATCACTCCGATTATTTGGGTAGGAATTTTTACTTTAATGCGAGAAATTTTAGTAGGTCAGCAAGGATTAATAACTATGGCACTCAATCATTAAAAATCGCTCAGGTGTTGGGCAATAAAATCGGTGTATATCTCGCCTTTTAAAAAAGCAGGAGTTTCTAAAATCTTTTGATGAAATTCAATTGTGGTTGGAACTCCAGTAATGGCACACTCTCTTAAAGCCCTTTTCATGCGTTTAATTGCCATATCTCTGTTTTCTCCCCAAACAATCAATTTACCAATCAGCGAATCATAATAAGCAGGAATTTCATAATCAGTATAGACATGGGAGTCCATTCTCACTCCAGGCCCTCCTGGGGGTAAATAACCACTGATACGCCCAGGCTGAGGACGAAAATTATGTTTAGGATCTTCGGCATTGATCCGACATTCGATGCCATGACCTTTTAAAACTATCTGATCTTGAGTAAATTTAAGTTTTTCTCCTTGGGCTATGCGAATTTGTTCGGCAATCAAATCAATACCTGTAACCACTTCAGTAACAGGATGTTCCACTTGGATACGGGTATTCATTTCCATAAAATAAAAATTCCCCGATTTATCCAAAAGAAACTCGACTGTACCTGCACCGACATAATTAATCGATTTAGCTGCTTTTACCGCAGCCTCACCCATTTTTGCCCGTAATTTGGGATTTAAAACCGCACTGGGGGCTTCTTCTAAGAGTTTTTGATGACGGCGTTGAATAGAGCAATCTCTCTCTCCTAAATGCACCACATTACCATGAGTATCTGCAATAATTTGGAACTCAATATGACGCGGACATTCAACAAACTTTTCTAAATATACCCCTCCGTTACCAAAGGCTGCTTCTGCTTCACCTTGGGCAGCTTGGAACATCCTAATCAACTCCGATTCATCTTTGACTAAGCGCATACCTCGACCTCCACCACCAGCCGTAGCTTTGATCATCACGGGATATCCAATTTTTCGGGCTATGGTTTTGGCTTCCTCTTCGTCTCTTAATAAGCCATTACTACCTGGTACAGTGGGGACTCCAGCTTGCTGCATGGTTTTTTTGGCTGTGGATTTATCCCCCATTGCTAACATAGCTTCGGGAGAAGGGCCGATAAAAGTTAACTGATGATCATTGCAAATCTCAACAAAACGAGCGTTTTCAGCTAAAAAACCATACCCAGGATGGATCGCAGTGGCATTACGAGTAAGAGCAGCAGCGATGATATTAGGTATATTTAAATAGCTTTTTCCCGATGGTGGGGGCCCTATACATACACTTTCATCCGCCAACTGAACGTGAAGAGCTTGGCGATCGATGGTAGAGTGAACGGCAACGGTGGCAATTCCCATTTCTGCACAGGTGTGTAAAATACGTAAGGCGATTTCCCCGCGATTGGCGATCAAAATTTTGTCAAACTGCATGCTTTGAGTTGATAACTAGAGTCATGTTTTAGAATAAAGCTTTTATGGTACTAAAAAAGCGACGAGATTTATATTGATCTATCACTTAATTCTGTAGGTGGGCGATCATTACTCCAACCCCACCAAGCTGTATTACATTCACACAGATAAAATTCTTGATATTTGCGATGATTACCTGCACCTGTATATAGTGCATCGCTTACTGTTACTGGTGAACGACGATTGAGCCAAACATTTTGAGCATTTGCAGCACTGGTTTTACAACTGGGACAACAAAAATTGATTGCATGAACTGCTGATTTAGTCCATTCAGGGGGAACTAAGGCAAAAGCATCCATAGGTATTGGGATTGGAAAATGTAATAGGTAATTATGTATCTATACTTATTTGGCTATTGTACTGTGATTTAAGGATGGTCGAAGATAAAGTTAAACTTCGTAAACTCTAATTTGAGATCTTTTTGATTAATTTGTATTTGAAAAGAGTTGTATTAATTTACTACTTAAATAATAGATATTTTTAAATTTGTGTGCTGATAAATTTCTCAGTAATCAGGATTGAGATAGGTTTTTATTAACTTTTATATCAACTATTTTGAGCTTTAAAACTCAGGAGAACATGATAATTGGCTAGAAAAGTTACTGTTCTTTTTCATCGTCTCAACCAAGGGTCTAAGACCCCTCCTTTAAAGAAGGTTGTTTTTAGGAGAGGTTCAATCCTAGAAATAAAAACTATAGCCTAATGCCTAATACAAGCGTGCAAGCGTGCCTATAAATAAATTCCTAAGCATTCTTAAAATAACATTAAAATATTACAACAATAAATCAAAGGTGGTAGCTTAAATATTATTCAAATTAATCAATCTTTGTTGGCAAATAAAATGGATAAGTTTTTTTTAGCCTTAAGTTTTTTGTTAATAGGTTCTAGTGGAGTTTTAGCTGCTGATTTGGTTAATAAAGATGCTCAAGCATACCAAATTAGTATTACCGAAGGGGAACAAATTAATGAAATGTCTATTGCGTCGGGAGAAACTAAAACTGCTTGTAGTAGTGATTGTCTAATTTCAGTAGAAGGCGTTGGTACTGTTAGTGTGAAAGCTTCTGATGTCGTAACCATAGAAAATGGTCAAATAACCTTGCCTACTGAAGATTTATAAAAACAATTTGGAAAATTAAAATGAAAAGAAAAGTTTTATTTACAGTAACTGCAATTGCAGCAACATTAATGCCAGCTACTATCGCTTTTGCGGTGTTAAGTCCTAATAGTCCTACTGCTTTGACTAAATTAATTAATAGAACAGCAAATAAACAGTTAGGAACAAGTTACGAAAGACCAAAAGAGCCTACAATTGGTCAAGCAGGGGAAGGGGAAGGATTTTATAAACCTTATAATCTAAAGCCTGGTAAAAATTATGCTTTTGTGGCTGTTTGTGGGAAACCTAAATGTATAGATGTAGATTTAGCAGTCTATGATAGCAAAGGTAACGAATTAGCAGCAGACCAAAGTGATAGTTCCGAAGCAGTAGTAAAATTTACACCTAAAACCAAAGGTACTTACGACGTAGAAGTACAAATGTATGCTTGCGATGATACAGTGGCTTGTGCTTTGGGATTGGGGGCGTATAGACAACTGTAGAAGGATATTATCATAAAGCGATCGCGGATGATATTTAATGTTTGCTTTTCCCTAGGGATGACTGGATGCAATTAAGCATTAAAGGTAAAACTAGAAAGGCTACAAAAAGTGCGATCGCCTTAGTTTATTTGGTGGTTTTATTAATGTGTTGCGATCAGACTATAATTTTTAAAGAAAAGATCGTTTTATCTTAAAAGTTGAATAAACTCATCTACAGTTAAATCAACTTGCCGAATAATAGCGCGTAAAGTACCTCTATCTAACTCCTTGTGATTTGGGACGATTACGGTAGTTATAGGATTTTCTCTGATTAAAACTAGATGACTTCCTCGTTGTCTAATAATTTTAAAGCCAATTTTTTCTAACCCTTTAATACATTCTGTGCCAGAAATAACGGGTAGTTTGCTCATATTAAGATAACTTCTACTTCATCTTTAGGAACGCTGTCCCCTCTTTCTTGCAAAACTTCTACATAAAGAGCGATCGCTTCTTCTATATTGGCTAAAGCTTCTTCACGAGTTTTTCCCTGACTAATACAACCAGGTAAGCTGGGTACTTCTACTACAAAGTAACCGTCTTCACCAGGATATAGAAGCACTTTGCGTTGTTGGGATTTAATTTTAGTAGTCATATTTCAATATTTGCTTTTTTGAAACATTATATGAGATCGCTTTTATCAATTCCGTGGCTTTGTTTATGATGCGATCGTTTTGATTAATTATGTGCTTTGATTGTATGTTGCGATCGCCTTAATTGATTCTATGGCTTTTTTTGTATGATGCGATCGCTTGTTTGACAATATTATAAAAATTTATTTTATAAAGAAGAAAAAAACTCTGAGATACTTAGTTTAGCTTTATTTATTATTTCTACAAAGGTTTTTTGACTCATTTGAGAGTGGTTTGGTATTAAAAGAGGAGTTTGCCATTTGTGATTATATATAGTGACATATTCTTGATCCATATCTATTATTTCCCATTGTAATTCTTGTAATCTATTAATTACCTTTGCGGTTTTTACAACGCCTGTATTAGGATTGTACGTGCTAGTTATTGATAATGCTTTTTGGTACTGCTTTTTGTCGTGTTCTGTAATTTCTATCCAACTACCTGGAGTCATAATTTTTTGAAATTTTCGTTCAATATCAACTTCTTTGGCAGCTTCAACTTGAAAATCAAAATTCACAATTTGATTCCATATATTTTGAGCATTAATTATTATTTCATAAGTTTTGTATTGAACTAAAAGATTCATAGAATTTCTAGTTATTTTTTGGATAAACGCCAAAGTTACTTTTCTTTGCTCTCGGTTAATTGAATTGATAACAATAACTTGATTATCTGATTGTAGTTTTAATTGTAAAGATAAACTCATAATATTAATCAAATGAAGGAATTAAAAAACTAAATCAATATTATGTTTATTAATTCAAATAATCTGTGATTGAGATCGTTAAATATTCATTTATGCTTGCTTTAGCATACAAATTCAGCAACGCCTACAAAGAAGAGATAAAACAATTTTTTTGTTCATTGTCCATTAAACTGTAACTCCTTCCAATTCATCCTCAGTAGACTGATACAACTCGCGTAACTTATCTAATTTCTCCTCATCAGCATTCCAGAAACCGCGTCCGTGGGCTTCGATCGCTCTTGCTACAATATTACGGAAAGCTTCAGGGTTAGCTTGTCTAAGTTTCTCTGCCATTTCTGCATCTAAAGCATAGGTATCAACCGCTTGATCGTATACCCAGTCATCTTTAAAATTAGCTGTACCTCCCCATCCAATTAAAGCCGTCATGCGTTGGGAGATTTCATAAGCACCACCTGAACCTTGATCTGCCATAGCTTCAGCCCATTTAGGGTTAAGTAATTTAGTACGATATTCCATACGCAGTAAATCTTTTAACTTACGGGGTGTTGTATCCTTAGAAAAACTTTCTACAAAAGAAGTCTCTACTTCCTTACCACTTTGTTTTTCGGCTGCTAATTTCAAACCGCCAGTATTACCGTAATATTCTTGGATGTCAGTTAAACCGTATTCCACCGAATCAATTTCTTGAATAATCTGACTGCTAGTTGCCAAAAGTTGCGATAATACTTCAGGTCTTGCTTGTCCCTTATCCTTACGTCCATAACTAAAAACATTACGGTTTTGCCAAGTATCAGCAAGTTGATCACTAGATTCCCAATTACTATCTACCACGCGATCGTTAACTAAAGAACCAAAATCTCCAGCAGGGTTAGAAAACATCCTTGCACTAGCATTTTCCACACCTTGGGCTTGTAAAGCTAAATAATGCTTACGAATATAATTATTATCTAGCGATTCCTCAATTTCTGCTGCTCGTCGGAACAAATCATCCAACAGTTCAATAATATTGACAAAAGTATCACGGAAAATACCCGACAAATTAGCCAAAACATCAATACGAGGATGTCCCAACCTTTCCAAAGGAATCAATTCATAACGTACAATGCGCCCTGTACCTTCCTTAATAGGTTCAGCACCAACTAATTCGAGTAAAATACCCAAAGATTCCCCTTTAGTCTTAATCGCATCCAAACCCCATAACATTACCGCCACAGTTTCAGGATAAGCCCCTTTCTCCTCTAAATTCTGCGCCATAATTTTCCTTGCAATCTCTTTACCCCTTTCATAAGCTGCTGGAGAAGGCATACGATAGGGATCTAAAGCGTGAATATTTCTTCCAGTTGGCAATACCCCACTACCATCGCGCAATAAATCACCACCAGGTGCAGGAGGTATATATTCCCCATTCAAACCACGCAAAAGATTAGTCATCTCATCAGTATTTTGCGCCAATAAATCCCTAACTCTTTCTCCTTCTTCAAACTTATTTAACAATGCCGAATCACTCTCTAAAACTCTCTGCGCCTCTGTGCCTCTGCGTGAGACAATTTTCTCTATTAAATCTTGCGATAAATCATCATCAAAATACGCCTCAAGATAAGACTGCAACGCTTCATCCGTAGGTTTCTGTCCCAAAACGTGCAAACCAGAAGAAAATAAACGTTGTTCTAATACTTGCAAATACTCATAGATCTCCACAAAATAACTATTAATTACCTGCTTACTAAATAATCTACTACTCTCTAACGTAAAACTAATTCCTTGTTTTTTCCCTTCAGTAAACTTACAATCTCTTTCCAAGCCAGCATCAATAATTTTTTGGGTAATAATATCTCGCAAGGCTGTATTCTTTTCCGTGTCTTCCCGATACTCAGCAATCAATTCTCGCAAACTAATCAACTCTTTATATAAACCAGCACGTCCATAGGGGGGAACATTATGAGAAATTAATACACCATAACCCCGACGTTTTGCCAAGATAGATTCAGAAGGATTATTAGCTGCATAGATATATAAATTAGGAATATTCCCAAGTAAAATATCCGACCAAGAATAACCAGTATTACCTAAAGGAGATCCTGGTAGCCATTCTACTGTACCGTGCATTCCAAAGTGAACTACTGCATCAGCTTGATATTCGTTTTGCAACCATTTATAAAAAGCTGTGTATTGAGGATGGGGGGTTAAGTCTTTTTCAAACATTAACCGCATGGGATCTCCTGCTATACCTAGGGGGGGTTGTACTCCTATCCAGACGTTACCTAATTGAATGCCCCCAATTTGAAATTGATCGCCGTAGGTTTTAATACCTGTGCCTGTTAAGGATTTCCATTGTTTTTCTACTTTGGTGGTTTGGAGGTAGCCTAACCATTTTTCTAGGGTATGGACATTAATCGATCCAGTCGTATCCGCCTTACTTGAAGGAGTGTATTCATCAGCTATCTTGACTTGTTTAATTATTTCTTCGCCGTCTGCTGGTAATTCGCCCACATCATAACCTTGGGATTTTAAGGCTTGGAGGAAGTTTAGCAGGCTTTTGGGTACGTTGAGTAGGGCTGCTGTGCCTGTTGCGCCATAACCAGGAGGGAAACCATAGAGGATGATGGCAATTTTTCTGTCGGGGGTGGGTTTTTGTCGTAGATTAATCCAGTTTTTGATTCTACCTGTAAGGCGATGGAGTCTTTCGGGGACTAAATAAATATCTTCTCCCACTAAACCACCTAAAGGAATAGTATCGATCGCGCCATCTAATTCTGGAAGGGAATATAAGACGACACTTTGTAAACCTCCTATTCCTTGTCTTGTCCAAGAATGGATATCTTGAATTAATAAGGGTGCTGCTACTATGTAGGGGACGTTTTTAGCGGTTAATATTCTTTTGGCAACTTCTACTTGTCTACCTGCTTCCATCGACCCTGCTGGCCCTCCTACCAAGGGAAAACCTATAGTGGAGACGATCGCATCTACTTTGACTGCATCTTTATTTAGGGATAATATTTCTTTATTACCTTGTTTTCTTTGTTCTTGTTCGTAGGTTGTGGTTAACCAGTCTCTTACTATTACATGACCTTCTACACCATTGATAAATAAAGGTAGTGGGATTAGCCCTTGATCTTCAAAATGTTTGATTAGTTGGGGAATGTATGGTTGCTTAGTGATTACGTGTTTACGGTACAACAATATGCCAACTATAGACTTGACTCCTGACTCCCCTATCCTGACTCCCCTATCCTGAATTCTTTGATACCAATTTATATAATCCTGCGGTGATGTAAAATAACCCTGGTAATCTGGATGTAATAGCCCCATGTTAGGAGTTTCAACTGGTTGTGGAATGTCTCCTACTTGTAACCCTAAATATTTTTCGGCTAATGTCCAACACATCGAGGCTACATTTTCTGTCCCCCCAGCATTCCAGTAACCATAGATAATTAACCAGTTGCGTAGATCTTGTACTTTTTTAGCGGGGATATATTTTAATAGTTTAGGCCCAGTTTTAAGGAAACTTAAATAACCAGCAAGTTTGTCTTCCTCTTTGCTATTACTAAACTTACTCAAGATAAATTTAACAGGTTTGGGCATTCCTTTAGGTTGATCGCCAATAACGAATTTACCCAGTTGTGTCAAACTCATTAATTCTAACGCCGACTCAAATACTAGCCTGATGGGAATATCTTGAACTCTTTGTCTTAACCAAATTACTTGATCATAATCAAAAATTAAACTGGCAAAAAAAACATCCGCAGATTGTAATGCAGTTTCTATCTGATCAGGATAACTAGTAATATCGCGATCGCTAAATACAATTACTTCTAACTCCTGACACCTTGCTGTTGCCATTTGTGCAGCCTGACGATACAGGTTGGTGTTGAATGATTCAAATCCTGCGATCAAGACAATCCGTTTCATATATCCCAACTTCTTAAAATTTCTTTATATATTCTTACTTTGATTGTAAAGAAATTATCAAATAAAGCAAATAAAGGTGATATAAATAAAATTATAATTAGGCTAAACGAAAAGAAAATTGAAATTAGACTTTAATGTTTAAGTGTATAAATATCCATTAATATTCTGCTGCGGATGGAATATACCAAGTTTCTGAAATAGATATTTCAAGATTAAATGCTAATTTTAAGCCAATGTGTCCTGCTAGAAGCATAGTTTCAGGTTCAAAAGATAAATAACTCCGAGTTGTCTCTGAATCTATTTCAAATTCACAGCTTAGAGATAACATGGCAAAGTTTACCAGTGCTTTAAGAGCGTCTTTATTAGTTTGCATATATTTATAAGCTATTTTTTCCTGCTCATAAATATTAAGCATATATTCATTACCTAAATATTTTACCAAGCCATTAGTTTGATGTTTATCTCGTTCCCAAACACAACTATAATCAATTTGATATTGACTTAAATACTGCGCCACATCGAACTCATCACCCATAGCATAAAATAGAAATTGACGCATAATTATATTTTTTTCGGTGTTATTAGAATTTTAACTAATAAATTTATTGTTATTAATATTGTTTATAAAGTTGGAAAAAACAGAAACTAAATATTGAGATGTTTCAATCTGACGGTGTTACTTATAATTATTAGTCATGTTGAAACGAAAATTACTGAGATTTTGAGCAATTATCTTAAAAAAGGAAATAGTAAACCCATTTATTTAAAATACAGCCAAAGATTAGTTAAGCCATAAAATAACTAGATAGCTGATCAAGAGCCAGGATGTTTAAAAATTATTATTACTTTTAAGATTATTAATTACCATGTATATAATTAAATATAAGAAGTAAATATTTCACGCGATTATATGACGATGTTAAGTTAATCTCTAGTAAACAACATTAAAATAATTGGCTAAAATAATAATTATCTTAAATACTTTATAATATATAAAACCGTGAACAAACCAGATGAAAGTTTTGTAAAATCAATAGTGCGATCGCTATAAAATATAAATACAATTAGTAGCTGAAATTATAGGTAATCAAGAGAATTAAATAATAAACATTACACAGCCATAATAAAGCTATAAAATTTAAGGATTCAAAATAGAAAATCAGCGCGATCGCAACTAAATATAATATTATCCAGTTGATAACTAATTCTAAAATCAAGCACTTAAACAGCATTTATTCAGTAGAAAACTGCTAGACAACTAGTAATTGTAATAACACGTATATAAATAATTACATTTTTGAGCTTGTTAGCTTTGGGCTGTTAGCTGTTAGCTTCTTAATTTTTAATTGATAATTGATTAGTGCTTATTATTACCCACTACCCACTACCTCCTACCTCCTACCTCCTACCTACTACCTACTACCTACTACCCAAACCCCCACTACCCGAATTGCCCTAAATTAATCTTGTAGGAATATAATTACCGTTGGCTATCAAAAATTTTGTTATTAAAATACTATATAGTTATATAAAATATAAAAAAACTATTTATTGTCTTTATGCCTAAAACAGCCCCTCGCAACAAGATATCCAAGCCACCAGAATATCTAGCCCCAGTTGCAGATTATTTTAAAGTGCTTTCAGAAATTAGTCGTCTGCAAATATTAAGCTGTTTGAGGGAAGGGGCGATGAATGTTACGGAAATAGGTGAAGCAACGGGGTTAGGACAAGCAAACTTATCTAAGCATCTAAAAATGCTAACAGAAGCAGAAATATTATCTCGTAAACCCCAGGGAGTGGCGGTATATTATGAAATACAAGATCCGATGATCTTTGAACTTTGCGAGTTAGTTTGCGATCGCCTTTATGAAAGGATGCAGCAAAAAGCAGATAAGTTTAAGCGATTAAATGCTTTTAATAGTTCTAATCAATAAGGTTTAATTATTGTAATTGTGTCTAAAAATCCTATTATAGGTAAGAGCAACAGAGGTGAATAACTCTTACCTGTTTGGGTTTGTTTGGTGTCTTTAAAAAAAAGAAAGGTTATAGTGCGCTAAACATTCAGTTATGAATCATTGGCAATTTATATATCCAATCAAACATATTTAATTTAACTACTCAACAGTAACACTTTTAGCTAAATTACGTGGCTGATCAACGTCTAACCCTTTAATCGCTGCAATATGATAAGACAAGATCTGCAATGGCACGACTGCTAAAATAGGAGAAATCAATTCATCTACTTCTGGTACAGTCAAAATATTATCAAAAGTGTGGGCTGCTTCGGTGGCATTCATTGCACTAGTTACCCCAATTAAACGAGCATCTCTGGCTTTGGCTTCCTGGGCATTAGAAATAACTTTATCATAAACTTGACCAGGCATAGCTACGGCGACTACTGGTACTTTATTATCTAACAAAGCGATCGGCCCATGTTTCATTTCGCCAGCAGGATAGGCTTCTGCATGGATGTAAGATATTTCCTTAAGTTTTAATGCACCCTCTAAAGCGATCGGGAAGTTTATACCACGTCCAATAAAAATAAAGTCTTCAGTTTCAGTAGTAAAGTCGTGTGCCAATTCTTCGATCGCGTCTGCTTGGGTTTCGAGAATGGTTTCTATTTGGTTAGGAATGTGGCGTAACCCCTCTAATATCTGCTCGATTCTGTCATAGGATATGGCTTGACGACGATAGGCTAAATCTAGAGAAAGGAAATAAAAACCCATTACTTGAGCTACAAAGGTTTTAGTAGCTGCTACGCCTATTTCAATACCTGCATGGGTATCAATAATGCGATCGCAAATCTGAGCAATACTACTTTCGGCGCGATTGGTAATAGCTAATAGTTTAGCGTGGTATTTTTGTTCTAAATCCCCTCTTCTGGCTCTTTCTGCTTCTAAAGCTGCAATGGTGTCGGCGGTTTCTCCAGATTGGGTTACACCAATAGTTAAGGTGTTAGGAATAATTGGTTTGGGGGAATAGCGAAACTCGGACGCATAATCTACTGTAGTAGGAATATTAGCTAATTGTTCTAGTAGGTATTTGCCAACTAAAGCAGCGTGCCAACTTGTACCACAGGCGAGAATCTGAATATGCTCAAGATCATCTGTCATATTAGGAGATAAACCTAAATTAACAGGACTATAATCAGGATTTTCCCCAGCGTGCCAATTAGGATTAAGATAATTATCTAAGCAAGTTCTAACTACCGCAGGTTGCTCGTATATTTCCTTGAGCATATAATGACGAAAACCCTGTTTCTCTACCTGTACAGGATTCCATTCAAGGGTGCGCGGAAAGCGAGTGATTCGACTACCACCGAAACTATATATTTCTACTCCCAAAGGAGTTAATCTAGCTATCTCCCCATTTTCCAAATTCAATATAGTACGGGTATGGGGTAATATAGCTGTAATATCAGATGCGCAGAAAAATTCACCCTGTCCAAAACCTAAGACTAAAGGTGCTTGTTGACGGGCGACAATTAACTCATAAGGATTATCAGCATTAACCACTGCGATCGCAAATGCCCCTTCTAAACGAGCGATCGCTTTTTGTACGGCTTCGAGTAGTGAATCTGCATGGGGTAATAACAGGGAAATTAGGTGAGGAATTACTTCGGTGTCGGTTTCTGAACGAAATTCAATACCTTTACTAATTAATTCTTCTTTAATCTCCAAATAATTTTCAATAATGCCATTTTGCACCACTGCAAGATTAAGTTCAGAATTTAAATGTGGATGGGCGTTATGTTCTTCTGGTTTACCGTGAGTTGCCCAGCGAGTATGCCCGATGCCGATTTGAGATTGATGGGGTGTGTGTTCTAACTTAGCCCTAAGATTAAATAGTTTACCTTTAGCTTTAACACAATTTATTTTTCCCTCTTCAATCGTCGCCACCCCAGCCGAGTCGTAACCACGATACTCTAGCCTTTCTAAACCTGAAATTAAGATATCTGTAGCTGTTTGAGTACCAATGTAGCCGACAATTCCACACATATTAATAATTTTTAAATCTATTGAATCATTAATCGCCTATAGTGTATATCAAAAAGTTTGAAATGGGTCTAAAAATTATCTGTTTCTGGAGTAGGCGCACCACCTTGTTGATCTAAAAATAGGTTACCAGCAGCATCATTTTGATAAATACAATCGATTTTGGGTTTACCTTCTAATGGTCCAATAAAGCCAAAAGTATTCATTCTTTTTTTACAATCGCTCACCTGTTGAGAACTTACCAGGTTTTTCTGTTCTAAAATTGCCCAATTAGTACGACGCAAAACACACCCAGGCTGCATACTCGGTTGGGTAAGATAAACACTAAAGGGGGTCAAAGTTAAAAATACCCGCATATCCGTAACAATTGCACTTGCACCAAATTGTTGGCAGATTTCGGGGTTGGGTGCTTTTTGATCTATTTGTAAACTCGAATCAATGGTGGTTAAATTGGAACTACTAGTTAAATTTAAAGCTAGTCCTACTACTACGCCAATTACGAAAACGCTACCCAAAATGGCGATTTTAGCAACGTCGAAGGGATTCTTTTTAGGTGGGATGGGAGAATTAGGACTGGAACGATAATTAGGAGGATCATAACGATTTACATCATCTCTTCTATTATCTCTATTTCTGCGAGCCATAAGAGGATTATTAATTACTAATTGATATATGAAAGTCGGATTAAAGGATAGGTTGTATTTCTTTTAAGCGATTACATTGTTTAGTACTAACTGATAAAGTGCTAAGTGATATAAATTAAACATTATATTTACATTTTAAAATTTTTATTTAGTGAAATTACCAATTCCAACTCAGACTAATCAATATCAGAATATTACTGACGCTGCACCTCTAAAGAATATTGTAGATGACACTTTAACTATCTTTTGGGGTGAGTGGATCGATCTTCGGGCGAGAGTGGCACAAATAGCAGCCACAGGCTTAATCTCCCCTTTAATATATATTTTTGCCTTTGGTTTAGGACTAGGTAGTACAATTGACCGATCCATAGAACCTAGTGCAGGGGCTAATTATTTAGAATTTATTTTGCCTGGAATGGTGGCTTTATCTTCGATGACGATAAGTTTTGGAGGTACTACTTTTTCTATTTGTGGCGATCGCTTATTTACTCAAACTTTTGAAGAATTATTATTATTACCTGTTCATCCTTTGGCTTTGCATCTGGGAAAAATGCTAGCTGGTATCTTACGGGGTTTAATGACGGCAGCTTCGGTAATTTTAGTAGCGATTTTATTTACAGGGAAAGTTTTTAGTTTTCTTAATCCTTTATTTTTAAGTTTATTAGTGCTAAATTGTGCAGTATTTGCAGGTTTGGGGGTAATTATTGGGTTGAGGGTTAAATCTTTAGAGAGTGTAGGCTTATATAACAATTTTCTAATTGTACCTATGTCTTTTTTAGGTGGAACTTTTTTCGATCCAACCAATTTACCGCAAATATTAAAAGTAGTAGTCTTTTGTTTACCGCTTACCTACACAAGTATTGGGTTACGTGCTGCTGCATATTTACCAATGGCAGAATTTCCCTGGTATGCCCTGCCGATTTTACTAATATTTGCGATCGCTTTAACCGTAATTGGTGCTTATCAGTTTTCCCATCAAAAGGAATAATTGCGGATTTGTTATCTAAAATTAAGTTATGGCAGTTGACTATATGAACTTATGAAAATCCTCATAGTAGAAGATGATCAACATTTAGCAGCAGCTTTAACAGAAGTTTTAGTAGATAAACAGCACTATACCGTTGATGCGGTTACAGATGGGGCTTTAGGCTGGGAATACATCAAAGCTACGGTTTACGATTTAATCATTCTAGACGTTATGTTACCTAAACTAAATGGCATAAACTTATGTCAAAAATTAAGAACTACGGGTAGTATGATTCCTGTACTAATGCTAACTGCTAAAGATCTCAGTAGCGATCGCGTTATGGGTTTAGATGCAGGGGCAGATGATTATGTCGTCAAACCTTTTGATTTACCAGAATTACTCGCCAGAATTCGAGCATTATTAAGACGGGGAAATGTCCATCTTCTGCCAATAATTGAATGGGGAGATTTACATCTAGATTCTAGTAGTTGTCAAGTTACCTATCAAGGACAACCAGTACATTTGACCCCCAAGGAATATGGATTATTAGATTTACTATTACGTCAACAGGGAAAATTAGTTAGTCGCGATACAATTATTGATCGTCTCTGGACTTTTGATCATCCTCCTTCAGAAGAAACCTTTAAAGTACATCTCAAAACATTACGCCGAAAATTAAAAGCCGTGGGCGCACCTGGGGATTTAATAGAAACAGTATATGGTTTTGGCTATCGTCTCAAACAAGTTTAATAATTCTCAAGCCTTACGTTGGCGGTTGCTACTGTCTTATCTGACGGTAATGATCACAATTTTAAGTATTTCTACCTTGGCAATTTATAATTACACGCGCCATAACCTTTATCGGCAAATGGATCAGCGTTTAGAAGTTTTAGCCCAAGCTGCTTCCCATAATTTAGTCGCCATCAAAGCCCACTATCAAAGTCGTCAGGAAAGAGGATTAACAGGTATTCCTGCAAATATTGAGACTAGATGTTATCTTGATGATGATGGTGATCTTGATATCCCTTGGCAACACCTACGTCAGCCAGATCAGGGAGTTGAATGGTTTAACGCAGATAAACGCTTAGTTGGCAATGCAGGGACACTTTTAAATGATTTACCCTTAAAACCAGGGTGGCAAATAACACAACAAGGAAAAATTAGAACTGTAACTTTACCAGCCTATAGCCAGAATAACGGTAAAAAACAATTAGAGGGATATATTCGTGCCAATCAAGTTACCACAGAAATAGAGGCAATTTTGACCCGTTTACGTTGGGGTTTGGGTATTGGTGGTATTGGTGTGATCGGCTTAACGGGTTTAGGTGGAATCTGGCTTACCAAACAATCCATCAAACCAATTGAGCAAAGCTTTAAACAATTAAAACAATTTACCGCCGATGCAGCCCATGAATTACGTAGTCCTCTAGCAGCGATTAAAACCTCTGTGCAGGTAATGGAATACTATCCAGAAAGACTTCATCCCCAAGATCGAAAAAAAATTGCAGCGATCGCATCTACTACCGATCAGACTATTCGTTTAGTTGAAGATTTACTACTATTGGCGAGAATGGATTCAGTTAGTGAAATAGAAACAGGTACATGGGTAGAGCTTTCCATAACTGAAATTTTAGAAGATTTAATTGAATTGTTTCAATCTTCGGCACAGGAAAAACAGATTACTTTAAAATCCTCTCTACCCTATAATGTCATGCTTAAGGGTGATGGGGCGCAATTGGCACGTTTGTTTAGGAATATTTTAGAAAATGCTCTACAATATACTCCAGCAGGAGGTACAGTTTCTGTCACCATGATCCAAGATCCCCTTAACCTGCGTGTCCAAATTCAAGATAGTGGAATAGGAATTGCACCTCAAGATTTAAATTTAATCTTTGATCGCTTTTGGAGGGCAGATCAAGCTAGAAATAGGAGAATAGGCGGTATGGGTATGGGGTTAGCTATTGCCAGTGCGATCGCTCAACGTTATCAGGGTAAAATTTTAGTCAGTAGTGAACTAGGTGTAGGTAGTTGTTTTATTATTAAACTGCCTTTTAATTAATTTAACAGCATCTGGGTAAAAACTTGAGTTTAAATAGTTTGGCACAATAACTTGCTTTTAGTTGTTAGCAATACGCTTTTAGCTTTTCACTGATTATTCCTACCTACTACCTACATTGTCCCCTTGTGGGATTACCTACTACCTACTACCCAAACCCCTCCTATCACAAAATCCCAAACAGATTAAACATCCCAGATTAAAATGATCATTTAAACAGTAAAAAAATTAATGAAACGACGGAATTTTTTAGCTCTTACTAGCTTAGGTAGTTTAGGATTAGCAATAGGTAGCCATCGTTACTTAGCTTATGAATATCCTTTAAAATATAAAACTTGTCCTCAGTTTTCTCGCACAGAAACTGAACCAGAATTACGCTTTGTAGCGGTTGGGGATGTAGGCACAGGTGATCAAAATCAGTATGCAGTTGCTAAAAGTCTAAATTGTTATTTTAATGCTAATCCTTTTACTTCAGTACTCTTGACTGGGGATAATATTTATCCTTACGGAGAAATTAGTAGAATTAATGCAGCCTTTGAACAACCTTATAAAGAATTACTGCAACAACAAGTTAAATTTTATGCAGCGATCGGTAACCACGATATCTTAACTAATAATGGAGTTGATCAGATCAACTATCCAAAATTTAATATGTCAGGACGTTACTATACTTTTATTCAGAAAAACGTTCAATTTTTCGTCCTCGATACTAACCCCGAAGCAGATTGGGAAAAACAATTAATCTGGCTTGAAGAGAGTTTGGCAAAATCTAACAAACCTTGGAAAATTGTTTCAGGTCATCATTCTATTTATTCATCGGGATATCATGGCTCAAATTTAGAATTAATCGAATATCTTACGCCAATCTTTGCTCGTTATGGGGTTCAATTATATTTAAATGGTCATGAGCATGATTATGAACGTACCAAACCAATTAATGGTACAACGTATCTAACCTGTGGAGCAGGTGGTGCAAAATTACGTCCTGTAGGTAAATCTGATTGGACTGCTTATTCTGTTTCTCAATGGTGTTTTGCAGCGTTTGAAGTTTATCCAGACAGTCTGGTAATTAGTGGTATTAATACCGTTGGTGAAATTTTTGACCATACAACTATTAATTTATCTTCTCTCAACTCTATATAGCGGTTAGGGGTCAGGTAGTAGGTAGTAGGTAGTAGGTAGTAGGCGCGGAAAGCGTCCCTGAGCGCACGCTTGCTTTGGTCGCCAAAGCGCGAACGTGACGATAGTAGGTAGTAGGTATCAATGAAAAGTTAAGAAGCTCAAAGTAAAAAAATATCTTGCTATATTTGACCAGCATCTCGATATCTCAAAAAGATTTAAGTTCTACCCTTATTTCTACCTCATTCTTTTAGTAAGTTTAGGACATAGCTAAAGACAAATCTTAGTTATCATAATTTGCATCTGAGGAAACAAATAAGATGATTTCTAGTTCAGACCACAATTCAACTGGTAATAAAACCTTAAAATGGTCAATTATCGCTCTTATAACCTCTCTGAGTTTGGTAAGTTGTAGTAAACCTCAATCTCCAGAAGCTAACATTCAATCTTCACCATCTGCCAAAGCCAACCTAGTTTCCAATAAACAAGATTCTCCAACTTTAGAAAATTTGCAAAAAGCCTACAACGGTGAATCTAATGCACACGTGATGTATTTAGAATTTGCCAAAAAAGCTGATGAAGAAGGATATAAAGAAGTAGCTAATCTTTTCCGCGCTGCTGCTGCTGCTGAAGCTATCCATCGTGATAATCATGCCAAAGTGATTAAGGAAATGGGTGCAACTCCTAAAAATAACATCACTACCCCTGAAGTTAAATCAACAGCAGATAACTTAACAAAATCTTTGGGTGGGAATCTTAGTTCAGCAATTGCAGGAGAATCCTACGAACGTGATAGTATGTATCCTGGCTTTATTAAACAAGCCAAAACCGAGGGGAATCAAGCAGCCCTACAGACTTTTACTTATGCTTTAGCTGCCGAAACTCAGCACGCCCAACTTTATAATGAAGCGAAAAGTAATCTTGAATCTTGGCGCAATCAAACTCATCCTTTTTATGTTTGCACTGTGTCTGGAGAAACTTATAAAGACGAGGCTTCTGTAGCAAAATGTCCATCTGTGGCTCAGGGCGAATCATATATGAAAGTAAATTAATAGGTTTACACAATTGGGATTTCACTTGATTAATATTTCACCCCTCAAGAATAAATCAAAAACCCAAATAAGAGGATCTTTTAAAAACCGCTTTGCCAACCTCCGCCTGTCTCAGGGGTATTAGCTTAATTAGAAGTAGATTTAAACTATTGTGCGAGATAGGAAAAGGGAATTAAACCCGTTTAGCTAATTTTGTATTTAAGCAATTTAAAAATATGAAGCGTCGAGAATTTACTGGTTTTGTGGGTATTGGAGTGGGAATGAGTATAGTCCCTGCTGCTTTAACCGCTTGTAATTCACAATCTCAGAATCAAGCTACTCCAAATACTACTAGCCTTCAAAATGGTTTTCAACCAGTTGGCAATGTAAGCCAGTTAGAACAAAAAGGACAAATTTTGAGTGAGGAATTAAAGGACAAAAAAGTCTTAGTAATTCGTGATCCAGAAAATAACCAAAAATTAATTGCCGTTAATCCTACTTGTCCTCATGCTGGTTGTACAGTGGGGTGGGAGTCTGATACAGGGAAATTTATCTGTCCTTGTCATGATTCAGAATTTGGTAGTAATGGGGAGGTATTAACTGGACCTGCAACGGAAGCATTAGCCAACTATGAGGTAAAGTTGGAGGGTGACTCGATTTTGGTTAAAATCGGTTAGTAGTTGAATTGAATACTTTCAGGAAGTAATTAATAACAATGAATAATTCTCAAAAACATACCTCAAAAGCGATCGCTCTTTTTCTTTCTTTAGGTTTGATGTCTTCCCTTGTCGGTTGCGATGCTGGTAACACAGGTGGCGATGTTGAAGGTGGCGAAGGGGATGCTCCTACTGAACAAACTGCTCCCGATGAAGGTGGAGAAGGTGGAGAAGATGGTTAGGCTATTTTAATCCTCAATTGCTCTTAGAATTCTGATAATTGTTATGCCTACGCCCCTATTTTTGGGTCTTTAGCGTAGGCAGATCCACTACTAAATTAAGTGCTAAAACTATGATTAAAGCTGCAAAAATACGTCAATGGCATCGCTGGCTTGCACCTATTATGCTACTGCCGATCTTACTAACTGTGATAACGGGCATTATTTACCAAGTTGGGGAAATAGGCGGTTTTAGTAGGCAGGTTAGTTGGGCAATTCACTGGCATAAGGGGGACTTTGGTTTTCTTGATTTTCAAAAAAGTTTTCCCTTTCTCAATGGCATTGGGTTATTGTTTCTGACTCTTACAGGTATTTCCATGTGGTGGAAAACTAGAAAGGCTTCTAAACCTCGTGCAAAAACTTAATTGCCCACCAAGATACTAAGCACAAATTTATGTTTGACGAATTAAATATTGCTCCCGATTAAATGCTCTTTGCTCCTCATTTAACAGATCGTATTCCTCAATTGGAGGTCGCATATCCCATTGAGTCTGAGCTAAAAACAAGAGATTTGCCGTCATAATTAAACCCGTTGCCAAAAATTGCCAACCCAAACAAAATGGTAAAATTAAAATAGCGATCGCATGAAACAATCCAGATATTATAAAAGCACGCGACTTTAAACCTAAACCTGTGCAAACATAACCTATGGCACTAATACCCAGCCATAAATGACATAGATGCGTTAAAATCTCCCCTGACCCAAGCAAAAATCCTAAGTCGGTAATCATTATACCGCTCAACATTAGAACTACCCAGGCGTATAACACCCATTGCAGTCGCTCTACTTTTACCCAAAAATATGTCAAAATTGTCATCCCTCCAGTCCCCACGGCTGTTAGAATCGACCAGAATATCGCTTGGGTAATCCAATCAATTGGTGCAAACTGGGCTGTGAAAAAAATTACGGTAGTTATTAATCCCCAGATAACAAAAACTTGGTCAATTCTGGTATATATGCTTTTAAATAACGTCTTATCACTAATTTCTAACTTAAGTTGTAACAATCCTTGGCGATCTTGAAAATCTAGTGCTTCTTGTTTGCTTCTAATAATAGGTTCGGCAGTATTGAACAAAATCATTGAAATTGAAATGTATACTTATTAAAAGTTACTTATAATTCTTAACCTTTATTTACAATTATATCTATCTTGAGACAGAAATTTTATAAAAATTATCTATAATCGTGATATAGACCTAAAGTATTTATTTATCAATAATTAATCGGCTAAATCAGAATTGCTAAGTAACCTCCAAGCTACTATCATCTTTATGCAAATTGAGTAGTTGAGATATTTCCCCCACTACTCAACCAATCAATAGTAAAACCTAAATCAGAAGTATAAAGGTAAGTTTATTCGTAAAGCCAAGATTGTCTAACTGGTTGCCAGTTAACTAACTCCTCTTGAGAAAACCATAAAGAAACTTCTGTTTGTGCGGTTTCAATTGCATCAGATCCATGAATCAAATTACGTCCGATACTAACCCCAAAATCACCACGAATTGAACCAGGATCAGCAGTAGTAGGATTAGTAGCACCAATTAAATTTCTGGCTGCGCTGACTACATTTTCTCCTTCCCAAACCATTGCCACTACAGGTGCTGAGGTAATAAATTCGATTAAACCATTGAAGAACGGTCTTTGTTTATGAACAGCATAATGTTTTTCTGCCAATTCGCGAGAAACTTGTAGCATTTTTAGTCCTACTAAAGTAAAACCTTTTCGTTCAAAACGGTGAATAATTTCTCCAGTTAAATGACGTTGTACGCCATCGGGTTTGATCATAATAAAAGTGCGTTCCATAAATCTCCTCAATAGTTGTTTACAAAATGAATCTGACAAGATCCCTCGATTATGAACCTAGGGGCTTAAGGTCAGAAATTTCAATTTAACTAATTCGCGCTTGCAATTCATAGAATAGCATCTGTTCAATACAGGTCTATTAAAAGCTAAATTCTGTTCTTACTGTTGCCACCCACAAAGTATTAGCATTTTCAGGATCAGGATTAATAACTATAAATCCTCCTGGAGTAATCTCTAGATAGTCATTGACTTTTATACGATATAAAGCCTCAATATGCAGAGGAATTTCCCTTGTGACTAAATCAGCATCATCATGTTGGCTAATTACTGGCGGGATACCGATGATTATCCCTGCTAAATTATTTTCAGCCCCAAAATCTGGTAAAGCCAGGGTTAATGCACCATTAAGAATAGTTGCCTTAGCATTGCCATTTGCCTGTTGTTGTGCATGGGTGTACCCAAACCAACCGCCGATTTCTAAACCAGAAGTAACTTGCCAATTGGCTTGTAAGCCGAAATTATCTGAAGTGGTGGCATTTTGTTCAAAAGGCTGATTAGCTGTTGCCACTCCTGTTGCACCCATGAGATTAACATCATTATTACGTTGATAGGTGTGGGTATAAGTAGCAGCTAAAATTAATTCTTCTTCTGGTTGAATAACTATTTGAGCGATCGCACTTTGGGAACTTCTAAATATGCCTCTACCTGCTTGAGCATTAGCTACATCCTGATTATCTATAAAATAGCCAGCAAACCCCCCTATTTCTTCGCTAAATTGCTGTTTAATGCCGATTCCTGCCCCACCTGGGGCGCGTAAAGTAGCTGGATCTCTTCTAGCAAAGCGAGAAACTGCACCACTACTACTACTGGCAAAAGGATTTAAGACTTCACCCACATCATTAAGACTTACCCCTGTTGTACCTAAATTAATTTGCGTGCGATCGCCTTGGGAGAAGGTATAGGATAATTCTGATAATTCTGTTTGGTTATCGGTATCTCCATCTACGCTTAAGCGACTCATGGAAGTGTCTGTAGTTTCATCTAGACGTGGTAGGTTTCTATTTTCTAAACGTATTCTTAAAAGATCATCGCCCTCAAAACTACTATCAAAGTTTAATCTGGTACGATACCCAAAGGTAGTTTCACTCTCGTCTGCTGCCGTTAGGAAGAATAGTGTTTGAGCATTGAATTTGGTTGTGGTTGAAAATTGATTTGCTTCTAGTTGTTTTATTTTGTTGTTTATTGGCTTTAATTCTAAAGAGGAATTTTGTTGTATTTTTTGCCAGTTATTTGAATTTCGTGGGGATAAGGTTTTTTCGATTTTTTGTAAGCAATGATGTAAGCCTACGATAAATTGATAACGAGTTAATGGTTGATTGTTTGGTTGTCTTTGCCATTGTTGACTACACTTGTAACCTAGCAAATTATGTTGGAAAGTCGGCTCTTGCCAGTCTGTGGTATTAAGGTTTTTTAGTTTAGCTACAGAAGGAATAGACTCTTGATTATTGGTATGAGCTAATGCTGCGCAGGGTATTAATAAGGATGCAAGTACAATAACTCCTGATTGAATTAATGTCTGAATTTTTTTCATTAATAATATTTTATTTAGTATAAAATCGACTAAATACTTTTAATTTAATTGAGGAGATAGCAGGTTATTAATTGGTAAGATACCTTGTAAAATTGGGTGACAATTTTTATGAGGATAATGAATAACTACAAGCTGCTCTACTGTATTTAAGGAAGTTTTATTTTTAAAGGTTTTTTGGATAATTTGTTTGATGTGGTGATCATCGGTAATAATTAAACCAGTTACTAAATCATTGGAAGATTCAGAATTATTATTTAATTTTTGTTTATTATAGATTGTTTGTTGCCAAGTAGTAAGGAAATGATTTTGTGCTAAATGCAAATGTAAAATATCTGGATTGAAATTTAAAATTTGTTGAGATAATAATGTAGATGCTTGAGTATCATCGGATAACAAAAAATTAATTAAGTTCCCTTTTACCAATTGAGTAAGATAGGAATAATCACATAAATCAAACGCGATCGCATTAGATAATAAAAGCCATCGCCAACCAGTTTTACCTGCTTTCAACTTTGGTAAGCTTTCTTTTATCTGAGTAGTAAAATTGAGATACTTTAGTTGAGCAAATTTAGAATTGGGTAAAAACTCTAGGCAACTAATACCACAATTAGACTGCTGTAAACTATGATAATATTCTGGATTCAAACCAACTGCTGTACTAATTAACGCCCTATTCGTACCACCATGCGCCACAATTAAAATAGTTTCACCGCGATGTTTAGTTAAAAGTTTTTGCCAAAATTGCGTTACTTGTTCAAATAAATCTATAACTGGAAAAAAGGTATCATTAAAATTAAAAAGATGGGGTGTATTTTGCCAACAATTTGCAGCTTCGACATATTTTTCTTTCACCTCTTGATATAATAATCCCTGCCAATCTGACATTTTAATTTCAGTTAAGCGATGATCAGTAAATATAGGTGGAATATAATTTTTATTTTGTTTTAAAACAGTAATAATCGCCTCAGTAGTTTGTTTAACCCTAGTTAACGGGCTTAGATAAATTGCATCAAAATCATACTCTTGTAATGCTAATCCTGTTGCTAAAGCATCCTTATATCCTTTCTCCGTTAATCTCGATTCATCACTACTACCTTGATATCTACCTTGTTCATTATAAGTAGTGCGAGCATGACGAACTAAAATTACTTTAGTAGAGGAAGATAAGAGATTATTCATAAATAAACTTCTAATTAGTTAGTATTTATAAGATTTGTCTATTTCGATGAAATGTAAATGAAGTTTATATGAGATATTTCTCATCTAATCAAAGAAAATAATTGTAAACCTTATATATTTTAAGGCGTTGGTAAATCTAAGTATAATTTTTACAGATCTTCGCAAGATTACAAAAAAGAAAACAAAGACCTATTGCCATATCGTAAAAAACATAGAGTAACAATACACAACCCTAACTAATTACTAATAATATCCAACGGTTTGTTGTAAGCGATAAAGAGTAGCATAATGCTTACCCAATTCCATTAACTGTTGATGTGTTCCTCGTTCTAAAATTTTTCCCCCCTCAAGATAAAAAATTTGATCAGCATTTTGAGCAGTTCTTAAATCGTGGGTAATTAAAAAAGTAGTTGATGTTTGTGTCAGACGGTCTAAAGCATCGGTAACCAGACGTTCACTATGATTATCCAATCCAACTGTTGGTTCATCCAGAATTACAATGGGAGCATTACGAATAGCAGCACGAGCGATCGCAATTCTTTGTCTTTGTCCCCCTGAAAGGGTCGATCCTCTTTCCCCAACTACAGTATCGTATCCTTCTGGAAGTGCCATGATAAAATCGTGGGCATTAGCTAAACGAGCAGCCATTTCTATTTCTCTATTGGTAGCTTCCACACACCCATAGGCAATATTATCTTTAATACTGGCAGCAAAAAGAACACTTTCTTGTAAAACGATACTAATTTGTTTTCGCAGTGAATCGAGAGTATAGTCTTTAATGTCATGTTCATCAATTAATATACGACCCTGTTGAGGATCATAAAGACGTAATAAAAGACTAACCAAAGTAGATTTACCCGAACCTGAAGCACCTACTAAGGCAACCTTCTGTCCTGGGAAAACCGTTAAAGATAAATTACTGAGAATATTTGCTTGATTTTCATAGGCAAAACTAACACAACGAAACTCTACCATACCCCCAAAGGGATGGGCAGGATAAGCAGATTTAGCATCTCTAACTTCAGGTACAATTTCTAGTAAATCAACAATTCTTTCTCCAGAGGCGATCGCTTTGGCAATTTGTGCCGTATATTTGGCTAACTGACGCATGGGTTTAAAAGCAACCTTTAGATAGGTAATAAATACCAGTAAGTCACCTGGGGTAATAGTCCCAACCATCACTAACTGTACTCCTCGCCAAAGGACAACCGATGTGGCGATCGCAACAAGCACTTCTACTGTACGCTCTTGTCCCGCCCTTAGTTTTTGAGTTTGCGCGCTTTCGTTAAGGCTCTTTAGATTTTGTTTGGCAAAGGTTTTTTCTAAGCGAGACTGTAGAGATAATGCTTGTACTACTTTGATTGCACCGATAGCCTCGGCTGCATTGGCTGCCATTACTCCTTCTCTTTGGCGTTGTTTCTTTGCCACTTGATGAATACGTTTACTCATAGTGGCGGTGGTAATTATAAATAAGGGAAAAATCATCACCGCAATTAAAGCTAATTGCCAATTCAACCACATCATTACCCCAAGCATTCCTACCATTGTTAGGGTGTTGGTGATTAAAGGTAAAGCTGCAACAACTGTTACTTCCCTCAGTCTTTCGATATCGTAGGTAACACGAGTAATTAAATCTCCTGTCTTGGCTTTATTATGGAAAGAAAGAGACAGGCTTTGAATATGAGAATATAGGTTAGCCCGAATTTCACTTAAAACTCTTGTTGCAGCTACCGCCATTCCTGCTGTACTTATATAAGCCATCGTTCCCCTAAGTAAAGCCGTAATTACTAGGGCAATCACCAGCAGGGTTAATAGATTTAGAACACTTAAGTTATCTAGAAATGGAACTTTTAAGTTTTCTACTTGAAACTCCTTAAAGATGATTTCATCAAAAATAAATTTTAGTGGCCAAGGCTCAAGGATATGTAAACCTGTTTCGGTTAACAATGCTAGGAAGGAAATAGTAATTAAGCCCCCTTGTCGCCGAATTTGAGGCATGAAATGCTTAACTATACGGTTTAAGCCTGATATTCCCTGTTTTATGTTTTTAGGTCGTTTTTTTTTCATTTGTTTTTAGTTAAGTTTTGTCAAATTGAAGCGTGACTTGAAATGTTATTGAGAATAGCCAACCGTTTTACTAGTGTTTTAGACTATGATAAAATTGTTGAATAACTAAGCTACACTTAGCCTGATATGTTGGGTGCTTTTTATCTAAATTTACTACCTTTACTATTCTTAATTTTTTATAATTCAAGCCAGCCAACCTTTTACAGCTTTTATTAATGCTAAAAGTGGCTTCAACTTAACAAGACTTCAAATAGCCTTATTGACGAAATATTCTTACGTTAATACTTCAATTTGTCCTAAAGGTTTACGATAAATTATATAAAAGAAAAAAGAAATAGGGTAAAAGAGCAAAGCAGCTTCGGTGCAATATTTAAATGGAAGATTCATATTTATTGGAGTCTACAAAGTTACCCACAATAACGGATGACTGCTTACTAATTACATAATTAACCTTTCTCTCAATTGCCACCAAGACTTTTTCTATCCAAGTATAATAACCACCAAAAGAAAGCTGACGAACTAACGGGCGTAAGAAAGCCTGATGACGGCGTTGTCCTAAACGACTGTAGCGTTTTTTAAAGTATTTATCCTTTTTAGTTAGATCCCACTTTTGCATAAAGTGTTCCAAGCTGGCAACTTCCCAAGCATCACTCCAACGCAACATAAAGTAAGTTAAATCTGAGAATTCAAATCCAGAATCAGGGACATAGGTAGTTACCGAATCAGGTTGACAATAAATTTTCCCGCCTGCATTAATAACCGACATGGAGAAATCAATATGTTCTCTAGTGCTGAGTAATTTCTCATCCAACAAACCAATAGTATTAAAGATGTTGGTGCGAACTAACATACAGTGAAACTCAGCAAATTCACATTCTCGTCTTATCAATTGGTCTTGAATTTCAGCTACAGGACGATTCACAAAATAATGTTTTTCGTGAACTTTACGTCGCTTTTTGTCATTTTTAATCTCTAAGATAATACGAGCTTCTCCTCCTGCCAAATGAACTTTACTATGTAGTTGTTTGCCGATACAAACCAAAGGACATACTACGGTTGCGTCAGTTTCTGCTGCACAATTAACTAATTTTTCCAACCAGCCTGGGGAGACATGGATATCATTATCAACGAAGACAACATATTCTGTTTTAACGTGCTGTAAACCGATATTTCTCGCTTGATTAGGGGAGAGATACTGTTGAGTTCTAACTAATTTGAAACCCTTTTCTATTGCTTGAGCCTCTAAATATTGTCGAATATGTTTAGGGGAATTACCATCAACATACACTAAATCAAAAGGAATTGAAGTATATTGATAAATACTGGCTAAAGATTCTCTTGTATAACTAAAACGTTCTCGCGGTACAACGACTAATGTTACTTTTTTGTTATTCATAATTAATTGTTAGTTGTTAATTAAATACTTTCTACCCAGCTAAAACCTGCATCTGAGGTTGAGTATCTACTGTTAAAACACGGTCATAAATCTCCTTCCAGTTAGCCTGTTCGACAGCAGGATTTAAATCTTGGACTATTTTTTGTTTAGCTAATTTACCAAAATTTTGTCTAAGTAAGGGGCGATTAATCAATTGAGCGATCGCATCCCTTAATTCCTCACTATTATAAGGATTAACCAATAAACCATTTACCCCAGAATCAATAATTTCGGCGATCGCATCAACATTTGTACCTATTACTGCTCTTTGAGCTAACATCGCTTCTAATAGGGCATTAGGGCAACCATCATTGAGGGAGGGTATAGCAAAGATATCCATATAGGGTAAATATGCCAATGCTTCCTCTCGGCTTATTTTACCTGTAATGACTATTTTGTCTTCTAAACCACTATTGGTTAATTCTTGTTGCCAATACTCTTTTTCTTTTGCCACAAATTCCCCAACGAATAATAGGGTGAATTCAGTTGCGATATTTTGGCAGGCATCCAAGAGATATTCTATACCTTTTTTATCTCTAAAATTGCCAACAGAACCAATAACTATTCCTTTGAGTTTAGTAACTAAGGATGGGGTGGGTAAATTGTTAAAATCTAGTGGATTAATAGAATTTAAGAATGCGGAAGATTTATTAGTAATAATAGGAGTAAATAATCTGGCACGGCGCATTAAATCTTGACTAACAAAAGTAGTCCAGTCTGAATTTTCCAAAGTCCAAGCTATCTGTTTTTGCTGTTGAGAATCGAATATATGTTTATGTAAGTCCGCGCCACGCACACTATTGATTACTGGTAGATTATTTTCTTTGGCTAACATGGTAGTTAGAAAACCAGTTTCATTGATAAAGAAGGCATGAACCAATTCAAATTTATACTGTTTGCTTATAGTAGTTAGCTGTCCATAAATATCCATTAAGTAATCTTGATCACGGGCAACTGTAGAACGAACTGCAGGATATAATCGATGAACAGTAATATCATCTTGAACCGTAGTTTCACAACGAGAACGATAAAATTTTCCTGCTTGAGCGAGTTTTCTTTCTTTACGAAATACTGCACGAAAAACCGCTACATGAACTTTATATCCTAGTTCGGTTAACAATAAGGCAATTCGTTTGGCTGATACTCCTACTCCACCCACATCAGGAGGAAATTCTTGAGCGGTAAGACAAATGGTTTTCATTTTATTGATGATTAACTGCTATGTTGTATTGTTTCAAGTTTTAATTAATTGGGCGTGAAATTTTTATGAGAGAATTTTAATTTAATTAAGATTATTGAAAGAAAGTTAGCGAGATATTTTTTTATAGCTGGCAAATGGTATGTTTCTTATATATTTTGATAATTGGTTAGCTTATGTAAATATAGAAAACTATTGAAAAGTATAATGATTATCTATAATTATTTTTTTGGCATATTATATATCTGATCAATAATTTAAAAACTATCAGCAAAATATACATATTTAACTTAAGACAAAACTTACCCATTTACAATTTTAATATTTAATTTTTTCATTAATAAAGTTAAAATCCTAGGGTTTAGACTGTAATGATTATGATTTTGTAGAAAAAATATGTTGTAATTATGGGTTATATTTTACTAATTATATAGATCAACTTAAAGAATAAAGCTATTGATATTTCTTTACCCCTTGGTTGAGTACAACACATATATAAAAATAAATTGATCAAAAAGTTAATAATATTTTGCCATTCATATATCAAGAGGTAAAAAAAAATTATGTTTACAAGAACTATAAAAAATAGAAATTGTTAATAAATAACAGTAGCGATTAGCCCGAAGGGCTGCGCCAGAGCGATCGCAGCAAGTTTAGATAATTTTTAAACTGATACTAATTGCTTCGTGATTAATTGTTTTAAATAATATCTGGTATAATTAACTCCATCTAGATTAAGGTCTAAATGATTAGGATTTTGTCCAAGATAATCTATAATTTTATGAGCAAAATTTTCTGGGTGTAAATCTTCAGGATGAATCATTCTTACACGTCCTAAATTGTTCAATTTTTTAAGACGAGTTAGTTGTTCTTGATCATTATTTCCTTGAAATGCCATCATCATCGCCTTCACCCCAGTACTTAAAACATTCATTGTGGTGTTGTAGCCAGACATTCCAATAGATAATTCTGCCTGCTGCATATAATTGAGGAAATTGGGAGTATAACGTTCAATAGTTATATTATCGAGATTTATAGTCATTTCTTGCAGTTTGAATAATAGCTCATCTGGGCTAAAAGCACCTGTAAATACTTGAATATGATGGGGAATCTTAGCTTTCAAAATTGTTGCTGCATTAGCTACGCATTCTAATAAATCATGTCCAAATCTTCCCCCCCCAACACTAACTAAAATCAAAGGTTGCTTAACTATTAATTGAGGTTGAGGCAAAGGTTGAACTACATAACCTGTATAATAAACAGGACAGTTTAAATCATCAAGGCGAGAAAAGCTGAGATCAAGTTGAATAAAATTAGGATCGCCGTGGATTAATAACATATCAAAATACTTATTAATTAAACGACAAACTTTTTCCTCATGACGTTGTTGATTTTGTTTAGTAACAACAATATCTCGAACACTAGAGACAATTTTTATTCCTCTGGCTTTAGCTTTTTCCAGCAAAGGAATCAATTCAAAAGAAAAGCGTCTTCTGCCAAATGGAAATAACTCAATAATTAAGATGTCAGGTTGAAAGCGATCGCAAATATTTAAGAGTTGATTTGTTCTAAGCTGTTCTACTTCCAACATACTTAAACTTTCATCTACAGGTTGAAGTTCGTTAAACTCACTATCAGTTTTAACCCCAGGAATATTAACCACCTCTATTTTTTCTGGAAACTTAAATTCTTCAATTACCTGTCCTCCATTTACCAAACAAATCCGAAAATCCTCAATCAGACCTTTAACTATTTCTACACTGCGAATTAAATGACCCATGCCAAGAATATGTTGGCAATAAAACATTACTTTTTTCATGGTTAATTATTAATTTTTATGATAATTTTAAAAGTATTAACGTCTTCCTAAGCCAATTTAAGAGCCAATTCCTGCTCCTGATCAAAACAATAAGAATTATATAAAAGCCTTGCTAAATAATTAGTAACTCTGGGTAATCCTGCAAAATCTATCTTGCAAGTAGAATTATAACTTTTAGTCTGATTAAGACTCATAATTAAAGTTTCCATCAATAAACTAGAATTAAGTAAATCAGGATGAATCATTTTAACCCAACCTGCTTTAGCCATACTTTGTGCGCGGATTAATTGTTCCTTTCCTGGAGAAACACGGGGGACTACGATCGCTTTTTTGGCTTTTTGCAATACTTCTGTAATTGTATTGTAGCCACACATAGAAATCACCGCATCAGCAGTATTAACATAGCTCATCAAATCATTAGTAAATTCTAAGACAGTTACCCCAGGACATTGTAATGCGGTACGATGTATTTGTTGTTGTTGATCGAGGGGCATCTCAGCCCCACAAAAGATTAAAGTACGAATTTTATTTTGTATAAAATAATCCCGTTGTTGAGCTAAACCTTGTAGATAATTAGCAATTAAATAATAACCATCTTCACCCCCACCAGGAGTTACTAAAACCAACTTTTCCTCGGGTAACATATCCAATTCCTGACGAATAGCACGGCGATTTTTTAAACCAGATTCCTTGCGCAAATAACCACAAAAACGTACCTTAGAAATAAGTTCTGCATGAAAGCGGTATTGCTGACAAAGATCAAAAACCTCTTGCATTCCCACGACCAAAATGCGATCGTAAATTGACTCTACTATCTGGTAGTAGTTTTCTTTTTGCCATTCGCGAATAGTATTTTCTGGAGTATCTAAAATATCGCGTAATAATAAAACAAAATTAGTTGCAGGTAAATAAGCTTTTACATAATTAATTGTAAGTTCTAATTCCCCTTTAATTCCTAATGGTTTTTTATCCACTAAAACCAAATCAGGTTGATAGTTTTTAACTGCTGCTAAAATTAATTCTGAGCGTAATTTTAAAGTAGATTCAATATCTGCGTTAAGAAACTTAACTGTCATTTCTCCTGATGAGCCACGATTTAAACAAGGAAGTTTAATGTAGTCTAAACCTTTAGGTAAACGAAAGCTATGCAGCATTGGTGAACCAGATACTAATAATATAGAAAGATTAGGAATACACTTAAGTAAGTACTTGCAAATAGCCAACATTCTGCTTATATTGCCAAGCCCGTAAGCATCGTGAGAATATACTAAAATTCTGCGATATTTGCCTGTAATTATTGCTGAAGGAAGAAGATGAGCCATGATAATAACGCTCTGGTAAATGAAATTTCAAGTGTTAATTGCCAGTAATTAAACCAAGTATTTAAATAGTTACTTAGGATTTCTTTCTTTTGTTACTATCAGTTTGACAAGCTTCAATGAACTACCTATGAAACTTTGATGAGAAAAATTTCACTTGTATAATAAGTTGTTACCAAGTTTGTTTAAGGCAACAACTTATCAGATATTTATTAATTACCCATCAAGGTTTGTATCTAAGGGCAAAGAGTAATAGGCAATGCCTTCAAAATTATAATTACTTAGATTATCTTCAACAAAAGTTTTTTCTGCTTCATTGGGAGTATAAAAATGTACTCCAATAGTAGGCTCAAAGAAACGATAAACAGGAATTGAACCTTCGATGGGAGTTTCATAAGCATAAAATGCTGTCCCTTCAAATTGAAATTCATCTAAGTTCTGTTGAATATTATCCCTTTCGGTTTCATTAGTGGTATATAAATGAACTCCTGTAGTGGCATTAAAGAAACGATACACTTCTTGTGTTTCTCCAGTGAGAGGATCTACTGTTCTATAAGATTCCCCCTCCAAAGTATAATTAGTCAAATTATTTTCAACAAAATTTCTTTCTTCGGCATTGGCAGTGTAAAAATGCACACCTGCATCAGGATTATAAAAACGGAAAACAGTCTCTCCACCTAAATCATCAATAACATCGTCGTCATTTAAATCATCATCCATCCCGTCATCATTGCTAATAGGTGGATCAATAACATTGTCGTCATCTATCCCGTCATCATTGTTAATAGGTGGATCAATAACATTGTCGTCATCTAAATCGTCATCTATCCCGTCATCATTGTTAATAGGTGGATCAATAACATTGTCGTCATCTAAATCATCATCTATCCCGTCATCATTGCTAATAGGTGGATCAATAACATTGTCGTCATCTATCCCGTCATCATTGCTAACAGGTGGATCAATAACATTGTCGTCATCTAAAGCATTAAAAAAAACTTTTTGTTCTTCAAAATTCATAATTTATTCCCGTGCTGCTCAAATAATTATTATCAACTAGGCAAGATTATTGATAAACCAGACTAAATCTGTTTTTACTTACCTACTATGAACAGATTGACAATTTTCAATTAAGCAAGCGTGAAACTGAGATGAGAATAGTCTCATAAAAATCAACATCAAGAAAAAACTATGAAATCCATACTGCAGATCTCGATTTTAATAAATCCTTAATTTTGAGTTGTTAGAGTGTTAATCCATACGTCAATGTTGCCATTGGTAAGAAATTCGTCAATATAAAAGATGAAGCAAATTTTAATTGTAGAAGACGAAGTTAGAATTGCAATGTTTATCAAAAAAGGCTTGCAAGCAAAAGGATACTTAACTAGCGTTGCGGAAAATGCCAAGAGTGCTGCAACTTTACTAATCAATCAACAATTCGATTTAGCATTATTAGATTTAGGTTTACCCCATAAAGATGGCTTAACTGTTTTACAAGAATGGCGAAAACAAGGAATAAATTTTCCCGTTATTATTTTGACAGCAAGAGATGATGTAACAGATAAGGTAGCAGGTTTAAGAGGTGGTGCGGATGATTATATAACCAAACCGTTTAATTTCGCTGAATTACTAGCTCGTATTGAAGTTCGACTAAAGATCAATATGTCAACTTCTAGCAAAAATGCCAATAAAATCCAACGAGGTAACATGATTCTTGATCTACGTACCCGTAAAATTCAAGTAAATAATGAGGAGGTGGAATTATCTGCTCGTGAATTTACAATGGTAGAAATATTTTTTCGTCACCCTGAGCAAATAGTGACGAGAGAGCGATTATTAAATTTAGTTTGGGGTTACGATTATTGTCCTGCTTCCAATATTGTCGATGTTTATATTGGCTGCTTGCGCAAAAAGTTAGGTAATAAATCTTTTGAAACAGTTAGAGGCGTGGGGTATCGTTTGGGGTTGGGGGAGTAAGGGAGAATATAAAGCCTGACAATGATACAACAATACTTATCGTTTAGATTATTAAAGGTCAAATGAAAAACTTCTCACTTAAGTTTCATCACCTTTTCATTGATTAAGAGGAAGCTATTAATAGTAGTAAGTTGGTTAAATATTAACTAATTTAGTTTGATATTTCTCGCCTCACTTTGCACAATATGGCTTTATATAATTCCTTTTCATTGAAGAAACTTATTTAGGAGAGTTAGAGATGAAAATTCTTGTCACTGGTGTAGCTGGCTTTATTGGTTATCATTTAGCCACAAGATTATTAGCTGAAGGTAATCATGTTTATGGAATAGATAACCTTAACGATTACTATGATGTTAGTCTTAAACAGGCTCGTTTACAACAATTATTACCCCAGAGTAATTTTAATTTTGAATATATAGATATTAGCGATCGCGCTTTAATTGCCAAATTATTTGCACAGTATCATTTTGATATAGTTGTTCATTTAGCTGCTCAAGCTGGTGTACGTTATTCCCTACAAAATCCTCATGCTTATGTAGATAGTAACTTAATTGGTTTTACTAATATTTTAGAAGGTTGTCGTCACCAACAGATTGAACATTTAATTTTTGCTTCTTCAAGCTCGGTATATGGCGCAAATACTAAAGTCCCTTTTGCCATAGGGGATAATGTCGATCGCCCTGTATCTCTTTATGCAGCTACTAAAAAAGCTAATGAATTGATGGCTCATGCTTACAGTCATTTGTATCAGATACCTATAACGGGGGTGCGTTTTTTTACTGTCTACGGTCCTTGGGGTAGACCTGATATGGCATACTTTAAGTTTACAAGAGCGATCGCTCAAGATCAACCGATCAATATTTATAATTTTGGCAGAATGAAGCGAGATTTTACTTATATTGATGATGTTGTTGAAGCAGTAACTAGAATTATTAATAGTAAGCCTGCAACTGGGAATGGACAACCACCTTATAAAATTTATAATTTAGGCAATCATCACCCAGTAGAATTGAAGGAATTTATTGCCATAATTGAAGATCTTATGGGTAAATCTGCTAAAAAGAATCTGCTTCCTATGCAACCTGGGGATGTTGTTGCTACTTATGCGGATGTTCAAGAGTTAATAACAGATTTTGATTTTCAACCCAGCACTTCTATTGCTTCTGGGTTAGAAAAATTTGTTAGTTGGTATCTCAAGTATTATCGAGTTTCTTTGAGATCTTTAAGTGCTGTGGCTATCTGATTAATATAAAAGTAGTAAATACTATAAAATGCGATTAGCCCAAAGGGCTATGCTTCGCGATCGCTCTAATATTATTTTTAGACGTATATTGAGCCAATACTAAAGCTTTTAACTTAAATACTCCTACTCAAGTCTCTTGCCAACTACTGTTCTGTTAAATGGCGGGAAGCGGATTTGAACCACTGACCTTCGGGTTATGAGCCCGACGAGCTACCAGACTGCTCTATCCCGCGATGCTTTAGCTAGCATAACATACTTATTCAATAAAAAGCAATTTTTATATTTTTATATTTAATTGGGGATTGAAATAGACCTAAAATTATTTTATTGGTCATGCCCCAAGAAAGTTACAATATGTTAATTTAAGTTTTATCAAGATTTAAGCTTATCTAACTTAAAAGAGGAGAACTTCATGTCCTTAGAAATTCCCCAGGGAATAAAAACCTGGTCACAGTTTGGTCATCCGATATTAATGTGGGTGTTATTAGGAATGACTGTGTATGCTTTATATTTAGGTCTTCAAAGTTCTAAAATTCGTAGTGCTGACAAAGAAACCAGAAAAGAATTAATTAAAAAGAATTTTGGGCAAAGACACTATCAAATTGGTTCAATTATTTTAGCTTTAATGGTATTGGGCAATGTTGGTGGGATGGCAGTTACCTATATTAATAATGGTAAATTATTTTTTGGGTCTCATCTTTTGGCAGGATTAGGTATGACTAGCTTAATTGCTGTTTCAGCCGCGTTAGTTCCCTATATGCAGAAAGGCAACAGTTTAGCTCGTAATACTCATGTTTCCCTAAATATTGTGCTGTTGGGATTATTTGGTTGGCAAGCCATTACTGGAATGCAAATTGTCCAGAAGATTGTAGATCGGATTATGACTAACTGATCTAATGCACTGCTAGATTTTTTTGGGCTGATTACAAGGATTGGGGGTAGAGTTAATTTACTCCACACCCTCAATTAAAAATCAATTACTCTATATTGCTGACATAGTTTATTCCTGATAAGCATCCATACCAACACAGGAGCAAACTAAATTGCGATCGCCATAGGGATTATTAATTCTACCTACAGGAGTCCAGTATTTATAGGTCTTTGTCCAGGGGGCGGGATAAGCTGCTTGTTCACGACTATAGGGATGTTGCCAATCACCACAGATTAAAGATTCGGCGGTGTGGGGAGCATTTTTTAAAGGATTATCTTCAGGATCAATATCTCCCGTAGCGATCGCCTCTGCCTCTTGATAGATAGCAATCATAGCATCGCAATAGCGGTCTAATTCTAATTTAGATTCGCTTTCTGTCGGCTCGATCATCACTGTCCCAATTACAGGCCAAGATACTGTAGGGGCATGAAACCCAAAGTCCATAAGTCTTTTAGCTACATCATCTACTTCTACACGAGCGCGTTTTTTAATTGGACGTAAATCGATAATACATTCATGGGCAACATAACCAGCCTCTCCTTTAAACAGAACAGGATAATAGGGTTCTAAACGCTTGGCTATATAATTGGCGGACAAAATTGCCACTTTAGTCGCTTGAGTTAAGCCTTTTGCCCCCATCATAGCTATATACATCCAAGAAATAGTCAAAATACTAGCACTTCCCCAAGGTGCAGCAGAAATCGCCCCAATTGGTTGAGCATCTTGGCTGGTTTTAGGAGTTGCAGGTAAATAGGGAACTAAATGGGACATTACCCCAATAGGGCCAACCCCAGGACCACCGCCACCGTGGGGAATACAGAAGGTTTTGTGTAAATTGAGATGACAGACATCTGCCCCAAAATCTCCAGGACGACATAAACCTACTTGAGCATTCATGTTTGCCCCGTCCATATATACTTGCCCGTTATATTGATGGACGATCGCGCAAATGCTTTTTATTTCGGCTTCAAATACTCCGTGAGTTGAGGGATATGTAACCATTAAGGCTGCTAAATTGTCTTGATGCTTTTGGGCTTTGCTTTGTAAATCTTGTAGATCTATATTTCCAGAGATATCGCATTTTACCGCTACTACTTTCATCCCACACATAACCGCACTAGCAGGATTAGTTCCGTGGGCAGATTCTGGGATTAAGCAAATGTTACGGTGTCCTTGTCCCTGTTGTTGATGATATTTACGAATCACCTGTAGCCCTGCATATTCTCCCTGTGATCCTGCGTTTGGTTGTAAGGAGATCCCAGCAAAACCTGTAATTTCAGATAGCCAAGCTTCTAATTCACTAAATAATTGTTGATATCCTTGGGTTTGTTCTAAGGGTACAAAGGGGTGTATATTACCGAATTCCGCCCAGGTAACAGGAATCATTTCTGCTGTGGCGTTGAGCTTCATGGTACAAGATCCCAAAGGAATCATCGAAGTAGTTAGAGATAAATCTTTGGTTTCTAGTCGATGGATGTAACGCAGTAGTTCGGTTTCGCAATGATAGCGGTTAAATACTTCCTCAGTTAAGTAAGGGGTAGTACGTAATTGTTGCTCACTGATTACTGACGGTTGATTGCTGAGTAATTCGGCTAATTTAAAAGGTAATTCCCCTGTGCCTGCGAAGATCTGCCAAAGATTGTTTAGATCCTCTTCTGTAGTAGTTTCGTCGAGGGAAATACCAATAGCATTACTATCAATAAAGCGTAGATTAATTTGTTGATTAGCAGCAATTTCAATTAATTGAGCAGCATCTTGTTTAGTGGTAGTTACTCGGATAGTATCAAAGAAAGTCCCCTCAGCAATTTCATATCCTAATTTCTCTAACCCACTGGCTAAAATCACCGTCAATTGATGAACACGATTAGCGATCGCTTTTATTCCTGCAGCACCATGATAAACTGCATACATTGAGGCAATTACAGCTAAAAGTACTTGAGCAGTACAGATATTACTTGTCGCCTTTTCCCGACGGATATGTTGTTCTCTAGTTTGTAAAGCTAAACGTAAAGCAGTTTTGCCATGAACATCTTTGGAAACCCCAACAATACGCCCTGGTATTTGTCTTTGATATTGTTCTTTTGTTGCAAAATAGCCAGCATGGGGTCCGCCATAACCCAAAGGCACACCGAATCTTTGAGTGCTACCGACTGCTATATCAGCCCCAAATTCTCCTGGAGGAGTTAGAAGAGCTAAACTGAGAAGATCTGCTGCTACTATGGCTAAAGCTTTGGCTTGATGTACCTGTTCGATAAAGCTTTGATAGTCATTAACTGTGCCATAAGTATTAGGATATTGTAATAATGCTCCAAAAATAGGAGTTTTAAAGTCAAACTGAGCATAATCACCAATAATCACCTCTATACCCAAAGGTAAAGCGCGGGTTTTAATAACTTCGATAGTTTGAGGATGACAAGCTGCATCAACAAAAAAAGCATTGGCTTTAGTTTTGCATACCCCGTAACTCATACTCATTGCTTCTGCTGCTGCTGTACCTTCATCTAAAAGGGAGGAATTAGCAATCTCCAAACCCGTGAGATCGATAATCATGGTTTGGAAATTAAGCAAAGCTTCTAATCTACCTTGAGCAATTTCGGCTTGATAGGGAGTATAGGCAGTATACCAACCAGGATTTTCCAGAATATTACGCAAGATCACCGCAGGAGTGATGCAATTATAATATCCCATACCAATAAAGGATCTGTATACTTGATTTTGAGACGCGATCGCTTTTAATTTAGCTAAAGCTGCTGATTCGCTTAACGGTTGAGGCAATTTTAATGGTTTGTGCAGACGAATTGCTGTTGGGACGGTTTTATTGATTAATTCATCTAAACTATCAACTCCCAATACCTGCAACATTTGAGCGATTTGTTGCTCATCAATCCCAATATGTCGGCTATCGAAGGATTGAGGCTGATTAACTAATTGCTGCTCAAAAATATTATTGGCTTGTGGTTCGGAAATTTGAGAATCTCGCGCCAAATCTATATTAACCATTTTAATAATTTATCTATTTTATTTCTAGGTAAAAAAATAGTGGTCTGTCGTCAACTAGATGACCTAACCACTTTTATTCTTGATTTGTAATAAACATTAACAAATTTTCCTAGTTCTGAGAAACAATTTGTTAGAAATTTAGCATAGTTATAACTTTTGACTTTGTAATTTCAGGCACGTATTTTTTAGTAATCGATCAGGTAGACAATAGTATTTCTATATTTACTAGTTAGCTGTTTACCGATAAAAACTAAATATGAGATGATTTTACAGGCATTTATTGATTCAATTAATCTCCTGCTTCCATTCCTTCTACTTGAGCGCGATATTCTTTTGCCGACAAAGCTTCTGCTAATTCATCATCGGGGTTATCCACCTTAACTTTGATTAACCAACCTTCTCCATAAGGATCTTCTGCTAGGGTTTCTGGTGCATTTATGGCTGTCTCATTACGCTCAATTACCGTACCTGACACTGGTGGATAAAGATCTTCTACTGCTTTTACTGATTCAATTGTGCCAAGGGTTTCCCCTACTGCTACTGCATCACCAACTTCGGGAAGTTCTAGAAAGACTACATCACCTAATTGATCTAAGGCAAAAGCACTAACACCAATGGTAGCTATTTCACCATCAAAACGAACATATTCGTGACTATCTAAATATCTTAAATCTTCTGGATAATCTATCTCCATTCCTTTCTTCCTCAACCGTAAGTAGAATCTAGTTTACAATACTAGTCAATGATTGGGGTTTATCTTTGTATAAAAGCTTTTAGTCTATTGATAATCAATGGTACTTTTTTCTTCAACAGTCAAAGGTTTAGTTGTTGCCATAGTATAGGCACGCTTGCATTAGGCACGACTTTAAAGAAGGGGCGGGGCTTACAAGGGTCTAAGACGATAAATTATCTCAAATAGGCATTGTTGCGCCGATGTCTAATGTTAGATTGTTTTTATAGCTAGTACCTATTACCAAAACCCTTAGTTGTTCGCACTCTTATTATTAAGCATCAAGTTCTAAAACCCCTTGAATAAATAATTATCTATATATTAAGTTGTTAATCCATCGATGAATAATATTAATCATCCCATAAGTATTGCCCCGATGATGGATCGAACAGATCGTCACTATCGATATTTCATGCGCCAGATCAGCCGTAATACTTTGCTGTATACAGAAATGATTACCACTCAAGCAATTATTCATGGCGATCGCTCTAAACTTTTAGATTTCTCACCCCAAGAAAAACCTTTAGTTTTGCAATTAGGAGGAGATAATCCCAGTCATTTAGCAGAATGTGCCAAAATTGGGGCTGATTGGGGATATGATGCCATAAATTTAAATGTAGGTTGTCCTAGCCCTAGAGTCCAAAATGGTAACTTTGGGGCTTGTTTGATGACACAACCAGAATTAGTAGCAAAAGCAGTAGCAGCAATGCAGAAGGCGGTGGATATTCCTGTAACAGTTAAACATCGTATTGGAGTTGACCAGTGCGATCGCTATGAGGATCTATTTGATTTTGTACGTATTATTTCTGAAGCTGGCTGTACTAATTTTACTGTTCACGCCCGTAAAGCTTGGCTACAAGGATTAAGCCCCAAGGAAAACCGCACTATTCCCCCCTTGCGCTATGAGGATGTTTATCGTCTTAAACAGGATTTTCCTCATCTATTTATTGAAATAAATGGCGGTATAACTGATTTGCTGCAAACTAAAAATCATCTACAAGCGGTAGATGCAGTAATGATTGGACGTACTGCTTATGATCGTCCTTATCTTTTTGCTACTGTCGATCGCGATATCTATGGTGAGGATGTCACCCCTCTTTTACGTCATCAAATTGTTACAGCTATGCTGCCATATATTGACCATTGGGTTAATCGAGGTGTCAGACTTAATTCTATCAGTCGTCATATGCTCCAATTATTTGCTGATCAACCAGGGACAAAAGCTTGGAAGCGTTATATTACCGAACACGCCTGTTTACCTGGGGCAGATGCTGTTATTATTAGTGATGCTTTGGCTAAGGTTAGGTAGTGGGGGTTTGGGTAGTAGGTAGTAGGTAGTAGGCGCGGAAAGCGTCGTCACGCACGCTCTTGAGGTCGCCAAAGCCCGAACGTGACGATAGTAGGTAGTGGGGGTTTGGGTAGTGGGTACTAGTTAAAATTTAAATGCTAACAGTTAAGAGCTAAAAGCTAAAAATATCCCTGAATTACCTAGTATTGCCATATTAATAATTAAAGTATGGGAAGAAAATAATTTCCTTAAAATCTGAGGATTAAAGTAGATAATACTTTTCTGCTTAAAATTTAGATATCCTAAACTAAATTAATTATTCTTTTATAAGATCTTGCATCATCACCTTTACTGACTTGTGGTATCAAAAAAAAAGGGGAAAGGGGCAATGAATTGATAATCATCGCTCTTATTATTAAGCGTGCAAGCTGTAAGTTTTATAATTTGCTTAATCTATCATTTACTCAAAATATCTTAAATTAGGTAAACTTAACTAGAAGCTAAATCAGAAAAGACTTCTCTCACCGCAGGATGTATAATTTTTCCATTTTGCACATTTAAACCCTTGGCTAAATGCCCATTACCTTCCAATGCAGCCAAACCATGATTAGCTAATTGCATAACATAGGGTAAAGTACTATTATTTAAAGCTTGAGTTGCTGTCCAAGGTACTGCACCAGGCATATTTGGTACACCAAAATGAACTACTCCTGCTTCTGTATAAGTTGGCTGAGTATGGCTAGTAGCACGCAAAGTTTCAATACAACCACCTTGATCTACTGCCACATCTACAATTACTGATCCTGGCTGCATTTGAGCGACCAAATCGCGGGATACTAAAACAGGGGCTTTTTTGCCAACTACTAACACCGCACCAATCAACAAATCAGCATGAGGCACTACCATTTCTATTTGGGCAGGAGTGCTGTAAAGTAATTCTACTCGTGAACCGAATAAACTTTCAAGATAGCTGAGGCGTTCAACATTAACATCAATAATTTGAACTCTCGCCCCCATTCCCACAGCCATTTTAGCTGCTTCTGTACCAACTACCCCACCACCCAAGATTACAACATTACCTGGTCTAACGCCTGGTATACCTCCGAGTAGGACACCACGCCCTCCCTGTTGTTTTTCTAAATATCTTGCACCAAATTGTACTGATAAACGTCCAGCAATGATGCTCATGGGGGTTAATAGAGGTAGACTACCGTTATCTAATTCTACGGTTTCATAGGCGATCGCTGTTGTCTGAGAATCTATTAAAGCTTGAGTTAAATTACGAGCTGCTGCTAAATGTAGATAGGTAAAGAGTATTTGGTTAGCTTTAAGATATTGATATTCAGTTGGTAAAGGTTCTTTGACTTTAATGACTAAATCTTTATCCCAAACTTCGGCAGGATTATTAATAATTTTTGCCCCAGCTTCATAATATTGGTCATCTGTAAAACCTGATCCTATTCCTGCTTGTGTTTCGATAAAAACCGTATGATGTTTGGCTAGGGCTTTAACGCTGTTGGGAGTTAAACCAACCCGAAATTCTTGATCTTTGCTTTCCTTTGGAACACCGATTTCCATGAGCTTGCTCTCTATTTGGTGATGGTAATCATGCTGTACTAATTTAGTTTAACTAGCTGTTGTATATATTACTTTTATTGCGACTAATCAATTGAGCTAAATTAAAAGGAATTGGCTGCAACTTTATTTTATTAATTAAATATATTCAAACAAATTATGACAACTTCTAATCTAGAAACAACAGACATAGTAATCATCGGTAGTGGAATAGGCGGTTTATCTTGTGCTGCTTTACTAGCGCGCTATGGTTTTCGAGTCATAGTTTGTGAAAGTCATTCAATTGCTGGAGGTGCAGCCCACGGTTTTGAACGCAATGGTTTTAAATTTGATTCTGGCCCATCTTTATATTCGGGAATGTCTTATCGCCCTTCAACAAATCCTCTACGTCAAGTTTTTGATGCAGTCGAAGCAGAATTGACTTGGGTAAATTATGACACTTGGGGTTGTTGCCTACCAGAAGGGGATTTTAATACTACGGTTGGGGCGAATGACTTTTGTGAGATTTTAGGCAAACTACGGGGAAATAATGCTGTTCAACAATGGCGCGAGTTACAGCAAGTCATGACACCTTTAGGACAAGCCGTTAACGCCCTTCCCACTTTAGCAATTAGAAATGATTGGGCTGCTGCGATTACTGTAGGAAAATATTTACCTGCAATGATGTCACATATTCCGAGTTTTTTTAAACTCACAGAACCCTTTAGTAAAATTATGGATGGAGTTGTTAATGATACTTTTATCCGTAATTGGCTTGATCTGTTGTGTTTCCTCCTCTCAGGATTACCTGCTCATAGTACTAGTGGTGCAGAAATGGCATTTATGTTTGCCGAATGGTATAAACCAGGGGTGGTTCTAGATTATCCTGTTGGTGGTAGCGGTGCGATGGTAGAGGCACTAGTAACAGCTTTAACCAAACATGGCGGTAATTTGTTACTCAATAGTCATGTTCAAGAAATTTTAGTTAGCAATAATCGTGCAACAGGAGTTCGCTTACGAAATGGACAAGAAATACAAGCTCAGATAGCTGTTGTTTCCAATGCTTCTGTGTGGGACAGTTTAAAGCTATTGCCAGCAGGGGCTTTACCCGATCGCTTCCGTCAGCAAAGACAAGCAACTCCCGAATGCGAGAGTTTTATGCACCTGCACTTAGGTATTGATGCCACTGGCTTAGGTGAAGATTTGCAATGTCATTATATATTCGTTCAAGATTGGAACAAAGGTATTGATGCTCCCCAAAATATAGTAGTGGTTTCGATTCCTTCGGTTTTAGATCCTACCCTTGCACCTCCAGGTAAGCACGTTATTCATGTTTATACTCCTGGCAATGAACCCTATGCGCTTTGGCAAGGATTAGATCGTCGTAGTCAAGCTTATGCCCAATTAAAACAAGAACGATCGCAAGTAATGTGGCAAGCTTTAGAGAGAATCATTCCCGATCTAAGATCTCGTTGTGAAGTTACTTTAGTGGGTACTCCCCTAACCCACGAACGTTATTTACGTCGTCATCATGGTTCTTATGGCCCTGCTATTGCAGCAAGTCAAGGTTTATTTCCAGGTTCAACTACTCCTTTAAACGGCTTTTTCTGTTGCGGAGATTCAACCTTTCCTGGGATTGGTTTACCACCCGTTGCAGCAAGTGGAGCGATCGCAGCTAATACTATTGCACCTTTAAATAAGCATTTAGAAATGTTATCTCAAATAGGTTTATGATCCTCCTAAAGTGGAAGACAGTAAATTAATTGGAAATATACGGCTACTTTTAGCTATAAGAGCAGTATGGCGATCGCTCTTTTATTTAATTTGCTCGCCCTTGGGAATTTCTGCGATGCTCAAACCAGTTTTGTAATTGTTGCCGACATTCTAATTCTTTAATACCAGCTAATACTTGTAACTTATGATTAGAACAAGCACTATCAGGTAAATTCATCACAGTCCTAATTGCTCCTGTTTTAGGATCATCAGCACCATAAACCAATAAGCCTAAACGCGACTGAATAATAGCCCCTGCACACATGGGACAAGGTTCTAAGGTGACGTAAAGAGTGCAGTTAGGCAAATAATAGTTTTTTTGTAGAGCAGTAGCCATCCTAATTGCTAAAATTTCTGCGTGGGCGGTAGCATCTAAATCTCTTTCCTTACGATTAGTTGCCTCAGCCAATAAATTACCTAAATTATCAACAATTATTGCGCCTATAGGGACTTCCCCAGCATCTGCTGCTAAATTCGCGAGTTTTAGGGCATATTCAAGCCAATGGCAATGATTTATATAACTATTGTCATCTAATTTAGATAAAGACTGTTTAATATTTTGATAGCGCGAATGCAATTTTTTTGCCATGCGGGAAATCTTGCCAAATTATCGACGAAGGACAGATTTTTTCTAAGATTAAAAACTATTACACTGTGATTAAATGCTGCCAAATAATTTAATCTTCAATTAAAAAATGCAAATTACAGAAATTGCCCAGACTTTGGAAAAGCTGTTTAATCCCCAAGATATTCGACATGACATAGAAGAAGCGTGGCAAGTTAAGAATTCTCAGATACATTTGTTGATAATTCTATCTCAAGATCATTCCTGGTTAAGATTACTTACTCCTATCGTTTCAGCCCAAGAAGCCCAGTCTTTATTACCTCAATTACTAGAAGATAATTTTGATCAAACTCAAGATGTGCGCTACGCCATCAATCAAGATGTGGTGTGGGGTGTGTTTCATCATCGTCTATCTAGTTTAACAGTTGAAGATTTAGAAAGCGCGATCGCTTCTTTACAGAATTTAGTGAATAAGGGATTATCTCAACCTTTCAATCAGTTAATTGAAAAACAAATTATTCAAATTGTCAAAGCAGCTAAAGCCCAAGGACAAACTTTAGAATCTACCTATCAAACTATAGATCGCTTTTACCAAGAAGGGGTTATGGGCGGTATTGATCAAGATCCCGTCCAGCGCGAACAATTTTTGGCTGCTTGGAAATCTCAATTGCAGCGTTTATGGTCTGAAGTTGAGGTTTAATTGCTCTAATGAATAAGCAACAGGATCTAGTGACAATTCTACAGCAAGATTATCAAAGGTTTCCCCTGAATCAGACTTTTGAAATCTACGCTCAAGATGTTTATTTTAAAGATCCTCTTAATGAGTTTCGGGGAGTTAAACGTTATCAACAGATGATTGGCTTTTTAAATAGCTTTTTTGGCAATATTGATATGGAACTTCACCAGATAACTCGCCAAGAGCAACAAATTACTACCCAGTGGACATTAAATATGACCTCACCTCTACCTTGGAAACCTAAATTATCTATTCCAGGCTGGAGTGAATTAACAGTCGATAATAACAACTTAATTGTTTCTCATATTGACTATTGGCATATTTCCCCCTGGAATGTTTTGCGCCAGAATTTGTTTTAGGCTCAAAAAACGTCACAATAATATAGTTAAGTAATGTAAATATTTTTAATATAGGATTAAAATTTTCTATGCGCGTAATTTTGATGACTGGCAAGGGTGGGGTGGGTAAAACCTCTGTCGCTGCTGCTACTGGCTTACGTTGTGCGGAGTTGGGATATAAAACTTTAGTACTAAGTACTGACCCTGCTCATTCTTTGGCAGATAGTTTTGAGGTAGATTTGGGTCATGATCCAATACAAGTACGTCCCAACCTTTGGGGAGCAGAACTTGATGCACTGAGGGAATTGGAAGGTAATTGGGGAGCAGTTAAACGTTATATTACCCAAGTGTTACAAGCAAGAGGTTTAGACGGGGTGCAAGCTGAGGAATTGGCGATCTTACCAGGAATGGACGAAATCTTTGGTTTGGTAAGGATGAAACGCCACTATGATGAAGGGGATTTTGAAATTTTAATTATCGACTCAGCACCCACAGGTACAGCTTTAAGACTATTGAGTTTACCCGAAGTTGGTGGCTGGTATATGAGACGTTTTTACAAACCGCTTCAGGGAATGTCGGCAGCCTTACGACCTTTAGTAGAGCCATTTTTCAAACCAATTGCGGGCTTTTCTCTACCTGATAAGGAAGTAATGGACGCTCCTTATGAATTTTACGAGCAAATTGAGGCGTTAGAAAAAGTTTTAACTGATAACACTAAGACTTCAGTGCGTTTAGTTATGAACCCTGAAAAAATGGTGATCAAAGAATCATTACGCGCCCATGCTTACCTGAGCTTATATAATGTTGCCACAGATTTAGTAGTAGCTAATCGTGTCATTCCCGATCAAGTTAATGATCCTTTTTTCCAACGTTGGAAAGAAAATCAAAATGTCTACAAACAGGAAATATATGATAATTTCCATCCCCTACCAGTAAAAGAAGCTCCCTTATTCCCTACAGAAATGTGTGGTATGGAAGCTTTAGAGAAACTCAAGGAAATCTTATATAAAGACGAAGATCCTACCCAAGTTTATTATCGAGAAAACACCATTAAGATTATCCAAGAACAAGGTAATTATAGTCTGCATTTATATTTGCCTGGTATTCCTAAAGAACAGATCCAGTTAAATAAAACTGGGGATGAGTTAAATGTCAGAATTGGCAACCATCGTCGTAATTTAGTTTTACCTCAAGCTTTAGCAGCACTCCAGCCTTCAGGGGCAAAAATGGAAGATGATTATTTAAAGATTAACTTCCAAGATCTTGCTAAGGTTTAATATTAAATAGGTCGTCTGTGGGTAATAGGAATTTTAGGTAGATGATACTTCAGATTAGTATTGCCCAGAGAAAATATTTTTTAGCTTTTAGTCTTTAGCTGTTAGCTGTGAGCTTCTTAGTTTTTAGCTTTTAATTGCTAATTGATTGGTGATTATTATTACCCACTACCTACTACCTACTACCTAACTTGACTACTCCTAACTCCTATAGCAAATAATCACCCCAATTGTTTTAAACCAATCTTGTAAGGCTAATACTAGTTGGGGCAGAGCTTTTGAATCACCTCTTCTAACTGCGTTTGTTCTAGAATAGTTAAAACAAAAACTTCCTGTACAGTTTTTCCCTGTCGTGCAATAACTTTATACCCACCGCGAATGGGGACAGAAACGCGCAATTTCATTTTAGGTATATGGCTTCTGGTAGTCTTAATTCTGCCTGGAGTAACGGTGGTAACACCCTCACATTTAATTAATTTCTCCAAAATAGGAATCAAACCAGGGAGATGGGTAGAATGATTCCAGACTAACCTACCATCAGAAGACATATCTTATTATTCCTTAAATTTTCTGTTTAATTTTAAGCTTGCTCTAGTGGGGCCATAGTCAACCCTGCACGCTTCAACTGCTGATGATATAATTCCGCTTGTTCTTGGGGCCCTACCCAAACTAGAGCTTGTCCTTGATAATGAATTTGATCAGTTAGTTCACGGGCGCGATCGCCACTCATCCCAGGAATATATTTGAGTAAACATTCTATTACGTGCGCGAATGTATTAAAATCATCATTTAAAACAATGATCTTGTAGTTAGGATAATGTTGTTTGATGGTCTGACCAGCTTTTTCTTTAACTACTACAGGTGAAACAGTCATTGCCCATATATCCTCAAAACTAAACTATAAATGGTGTGTAATCGGTTAAACAAGTTTACTAGTAATGATGATGTTTAGCGAGATTACAATACTCTCAATCCTCTAGTTTAACTATTTTTAAGATTTTCTTCCAAATTGATTTTAATATTTAGCTGGCAAATAGAAAATAGGGGATTGTCTAAATCTTTCCTCTTTTAAAAATAAAAGTCCATAATGATTCGTGCAATTCATTTAATTTTTATCTTTTGCTCATGAAAATTGTAATCGGTTGGCTTTATCCTACTTTAATGAGTACCTATGGCGATCGCGGTAATGTTATTTGTCTCCAACGTCGTTGTCAGTGGCGCAATATTGAAGTGGAAATTTTGCCTTTGACAAGGGAATCTGAGGCTCTTGATTTTCAAGATGTGGATTTAATTGTCGGTGGTGGGGCGCAGGATCGTCAACAAGAAATTGTGATGCGCGATCTAAAAGGAGCAAAAGCCGAGATTTTGCAAGCTAAACTCGAGCAAGGAACACCTGGAGTATTTACCTGTGGATCACCCCAACTTTTGGGACATTACTATGAACCTGCATTAGGTAAAAGAATTGAGGGGTTGGGTATTTTAGATTTAGTTAGTAAACATCCAGGTATTGAGGCACAACGTTGTATTGGTAATTTAGTATATGAGATTACCGCTAATCCCATCGCCTCAGAATTAACTGCAATGCTGGGAGAAAAGCCCATTGTCATCGGTTTTGAAAATCATGGTGGTAGAACCTATCTTAATAATGTGCAACCCTTGGGTAAGGTAATTAAAGGGTATGGGAATAATGGCGAGGATCAAACTGCTGGATCTTTCTATCAAAATGCGATCGCCACCTATGCTCATGGGCCACTCTTACCTAAAAACCCCTTTATTGCTGATTGGTTAATTAGCAAAGCTTATCTACAAAAATATCAACAAGAACTAACCTTGATACCTTTGGATGATTCCTTAGCTCTTGCAGCCCGTCAAGCTATCTTGCAACGTCTTGATTTGGCACGGTTGATGACTAAAGTGTAAAGTACTGTTTGTGAATCTTTGCATTAAGTTGTGTGCGTTGCAACAAAATTTGCCTTAAGATTGCAAAGAGATAAATTATGCAAGACCATCTTGCAACCTGTAAATTTATTGCAATGGCAACCAAAACTATGACTGGAAAAGTACTAGATAATGGTTCTGCTGGAATTTTGATTCTCATTCTGCCTTTTGCGTTCGGTTTTGTAGTTTTATATAAGCTCTGGCCTTTCTTACTTTTATTAGCAGTCTTAATTGTCGCTTTTAAAATTTGGCAAAATTATCAATGGCAAAAATGGTGTGGAGAAATCAATCCTTATTTTAATCAATTGATTAAAGAAAATCGTGGTTATTTAACTCCAGTAGATCTATCTGTAAAAGCTAATATCACTGCGCAAGCAGCTAAGGATTTTTTAAGCCGAAAAAGCGAAGAATATGGCACTCGCCCAAAAAATTTGAAAGATAAAGGAGTAGTGTACTATTTTCCTACTGCTAGTGCTTTGGGTAGTATTTTAGATGACAGCGAACCTGAAGCAATTAACTCTTATCAATTAGCTAGTAAGGAAACTAATAAATTATCTATTCGCGGTATTGCTCAATTAGCTAAACAAGAACAAAATCAGGATAATCAAGAAAGTAATTCGCCAGAAGCATCTGATACTGCCCAATGGACTCAAGATATATCTGACGAGCCACCTGCAAGTTTAGAAACTGAGTCTGAAGATACTGATGTGGTAGAAGATGAAGCACAAGTAACTACTGGCAGCATTGATGCAGGTCAATCATTGATTCAAGCAGAATTAGCTAAACGTTTAGACTTAAACTCTAGTACCGTTGGCAGACGCAAATCAGACCCTGATTTTGAAGAGTGGAGTCAGAGTAAAGATCCTGAAGGCATCGCCTGGAGATATGAATCTGAAAGCAAACTTTTTGTAGCTGTAGATTCCAATTAGCATTCAATTCTGGTTAATTCTAGGTATTAAACGTCAAGTAATACTATTAGTATTAATCGCCTCTTAACGTCTGATTTCAATCAATTGAGGCTAAAGGGAGGGATTGTAGCCAGATTATCAGCTATTTTCCCTACTTGAATCTCCATCGGTCTAGAATTGTTAGTTATATATATATTTATTATTAGCTTAGTTGTTTGTGTTGGACTCTAAAAATATTGACCTCCGAATACTGTCATCCGCACCTCAAGGGCAGGGAAAAGATGACCTTTGGCAATGGAAAATCTGGCAGGATTGTTCTTACTTGACTTGCAATCTTTTGGCTAAATGGCAGCATGGGTTTTTTACCCAACAATTTTATCCTCGCCTTCCAGAAGAATTGAGAACAATTTGGCAACCCCCAACCATTGCTTATCGAGTTAAACAAGTGCATGGCAATATAGTAAAAACTCCTTTAGAAATAAATCTGGTTATTGAACAGGATATTAAAGATTTGGCTGATGGGGACGGAGTTATTAGTGAACAACCACAACAATCAGTTTGGGTAGCCAGTGCAGATTGTACACCCGTTTTAATTGGAGATGTGCAAACAGGACAAGTATGTGCAATTCATGCAGGTTGGCGAGGAACTGCCCTAAAAATCGTTCCAGGTGCGATCGCTCGTTTTGAAGAATTTGGCAGTCAAAAATCTAATTTACGTATTGCTATTGGCCCTGCGATCGCGGGTGAGGTTTATCAAGTAGATGATTATGTGGCGGTCGAAGTTGGCAAAACTATTATCGCTGATTTTCAAACTGAGGAAGAAATATTAAATACACTGAAGAATTTACCAAATCCACCAATTTTAGAGGATGTCTTACCAGGTAAAGTTCGTCTCGATGTGCCACGGGTAAACCAGATTCAACTAGAACAATTAGGGATTAACCCCGAACATATAGCGATCGCTCCTTATTGTACTTATCAGCAAGAGGATCTTTTTTTCTCTTACCGACGCACAGGGGAAAAGAAAGTCCAATGGTCAGGTATTGTTAGTAGTACATAATTATTTTATGATAACTGTTTACTCCTAGGGTTTTGTTCTAATAGGTAAAATTTAAAAGAATAGTAAGTTTTAGTTATTGTACTTACCATTCTTCAACTAATAAATTCGCCAAGCAAAAATATTTTCAAGTCAAATTAATGTGAGTTATGTTTTAGCACAAACCCTGATAGTCAAAGTATTTTAAAAAAGGTATTATATTTAAAATTTCAGGATCGAGCTTGATCAAACAAGATCTAAAGACCTATATTGTTTGGTTGATAACTTAGAACTATTTCAACCAATAACTGTTATAAACCATAACTCACAAGAACTTAAACTGTCATAATATCTTTTTCTTTAACTGCTAATAATTCGTCAATTTGGTGATTAAAATCATCAGTGATTTTTTGAATTTGATCTTGTAAATCTCGTGATTCATCTTCAGAAATATCACTATTCTTTTCCTCTTTGCGAATTTCATCGATCGCATCTCGTCGAATATTACGAATGCCAACTCGACCTTCCTCAGCTAGTTTACCTGCCATTTTAACTAATTCTTTCCGACGTTCCTTAGTCAGAGGAGGAATATTGAGTCTAATCAATTGTCCATCGTTATTAGGAGTTAAACCAATATCAGAAAGAGAAATAGCTTTTTCAATTTGACCCATACTACTTTTATCGTAGGGTTGGATCATAATCGTAGTTGCATCGGGAGTAGTTAAATTGGCTAAAGACTTTAAAGGAGTCTCCGCACCATAATAATCGACCATCACACGATCCAGTAAAGATGTACTAGCCCTACCTGTGCGAATAGTGTTAAAAGACCGTTGAGTCGCCTCAATAGTCTTGTGCATACGTTCTTTTATTTCAGATAACTTCACAGTTTCCTCCTACAATAGTGCCAACCGCTTCTCCTTGGGTAGCACGCATAATATTACCGCTAACAGAAAGATTAAAGACTAAGATAGGAATATTATTTTCTTTACACAGAGCGATCGCAGTACTATCCATCACCCGCAATTCGTTAGTTAGAACATGATTATAAGTCAAGCTTTGATAGAGACGGGCATCAGGATTAGTTTGGGGGTCGCAATCATAAATACCATCAACTTTAGTAGCTTTAAAAATAATTTCCGCATCAATTTCAGCAGCCCGTAAAGCAGCAGTAGTATCAGTAGTAAAAAAAGGATTACCTGAACCTGCACCAAAAATAACTACTCTACCTCTTTCTAGATGACGAATAGCACGGCGACGAATATAAGGTTCAGCTACTTCTTGCATCGAAATGGCAGTTTGTAAGCGGTTATCAATGCCAATTCTTTCTAAAGCATCTTGTAAAGTCATAGCATTCATGACTGTAGCAATCATGCCGATATAGTCTGCTGTAGCACGATCCATACCAGCAGCCGAGGCTTTTACCCCGCGAAAGATATTACCACCACCAACTACAATGGCGACTTGTACACCTTTTTTAACTACGTCTGCTACTTCTTGAGCGATTTCGGCGACCACTGTAGGATCGATACCGTAACCTAAGTTGCCCATTAAGGCTTCGCCACTCAATTTTAATAAAATCCTCTGGTAACTCATTCCTAGAAAAGTAAACCTCGATCTTTCTTGTTATGTTAAACTGAGCCACCTTGTCACCAAGATGACTCGTCTTCAGAACGCATCATGCGACTTTCACCGCAATGCGCTCCTCTCTAATTAGGCACTTTTTATGTGCACCATTCAGACTGTTGTGGGTATATCTTCATCCCAAATCCAATTTGAATTATCAAATTGTTTCCGAAATTTTGTGTATATTTTTTCCCACTCTTTGCGTATTTCGTAACTTTTGATGGCTACTAAATCCGTTTTAGTCTTAACATCATGACAGTGTTTGTGTAATAACTGGAGATTTTCATAGTTGTTTTTACCACCTGCTTTTATTGCAATGATGTGATCTTTTTCTATTTTGTCTCCAGGTTTGAATATTAACTTACAGTGGTTACATTTGCCTCTTTGTTTCTTTAACAACTTAGCCTTGGAGTCTGGCATTCCAATGTATTTACCCATTCTCGTACTCCAGTAAGTTAGATTACCATCATAAGGACTACTTTCTCCTTTGACTTTAATATGTCGGATTATTTTTGTGTCTTGGTGTTTTGGTAATGTGATATAAGCATCATCAACTTTACACAAAAAATTCCAATTGTTTAAGCCTATGGAATGCCAGTATTTTTTGTTTACCCAGGATTTGCTTTTGTTGGGATGTCTTCGATATCCCCATCTGAGGAGTTTTCTAATTAGTAGGTTGTATACCTTACTGAAGGTAACTTTACTGCATACTGCTTTGTAATAATTACACCATCCAGTTATCACTGGTTTTAGATTTTTAATCAGTGAAATTTGTGGTGCTGCTTTGTGGGCATTTATTACTTCGGCAAGTTTGTGGTAATGTTCTTTGACTTTTTCCTTGGATGGTTTGATTATCGTTTTGAACCCAAGCTTTTTGCCATGTGTATTTTTACCTGATTGATGTTTTCCAACTTTGTATTGTCGAATGTTGAACCCCAAGAAATCGAACCCTGGCTCATTGCCTTCATACTCGTTTAATGAGTTTCTGATTGTGGTTTTTTCTTGGTTTAATTCTAATCCGATGTTTCCGAGCCATTCTTCTATAATCCCTTTGCAATTTTCAATCACTTTAAGGTCATGATGGATTATACAAAAGTCATCTGCATATCGGATTAGTGAAAGAGATTTTTTGTTATTTTTCTCATTTCCTTTCCAAGATGCAGCGAATTCTTTAATCCTCATTTCCATTCCGTGTAGGGCTATGTTAGCTAGTAGTGGGCTAATGACCCCACCCTGTGGGCTTCCTTCTTTTGGAAATAATATTTTTCCTCTGTCTAGAATACCAGCTTTTAGCCATGCCCTTATTTGTTTCCTTGCTTTGGGGAAGGTATTTATCTTTTGTAGAAGTTTGGTATGGTTGATGCGGTCAAAACACTTGCTAATATCAGCATCCAATACATATTTAGATTGATATCTAATGGCATTGAATATTGACTCAATAGCATCTTGGCAGTTCCTTCCTGGTCTAAACCCGTAAGAATTTGGTTCAAAACGGGCTTCCCATTCAGGTTCAAGTGCTGTCTTGACCAGAGCTTGTGAAGCTCTATCATGTATTGTGGGTATGCCAAGAGGACGTTCTTTGCCATTTGCTTTAGGAATGTAAACCCGACGAACGGGCATACACTTTTCACTTAGGCTTAGTTCTTTTGCGAGCTTGAGACGTTGTGTGGGGTTTAAGGATTTAATACCGTCTACCCCTGATGTCTTTTTGCCCTGGTTGTCTTGGCTTACCTTTCTTACTGCCAACAACTTAGCGTTGTATGAGTTCAAAAGAGTTTTTTGCAACCGTCGTAATTTTCTTACATTGTCACTTTTGCTGGCTTGATAAATGCGCTTTTGTAACTTAAAAACTGATAATTCGACTTTACGCCAATTTATCTCGTTCCATGCCACAGTATTCGTTTTAATTGAATCTGTATTAGCCATATATATTACTACTTGTTCTTTTATCTTCCTAATTAAAGTCGGCACGTGGGCATATCCCTGGCATTACACCATCTGTCGCCAGCATTACTCGTTGTTTCGAGTTAGGGCTTTTGCTTTTTGCCGAATCCTGCTCTTCCTATAACCTCTGTTTCCAGAGATGATGCGCCTTGGCTGGCTACTCAAATTATTTGAGAGTTATAGAAAGGTTTCTTCGTTCCAAGTGTTCGTTGGTTTGATTCTTTAGGACGTGACTTTCCACCGAGAGTTAAGGATGTTGAATATGAGAAGGAAAAATCTCATATCCTTGGTTTCTCTTTTGCCTTTTGGCTACAGCCTGTCAGTCCGTTTGGCTGTGTTATGGTTACGGTGGTTTTAGTCTATTCCATTACTCCGAGAACTTAAGGATGTTGTAATGTATTCCATTCAAAATACATTCCTGTTCTATTGTCATTTTGACTACAGCCTATCAGTCTGTTTGGCTGTTTCACTCTTACGGAGCTTAAGGAAACTTCGCTTTCGCTATCCATAGATTTTCTATCTTGCTTGCAGTAGCACCGAATTAGACTATCAGTGAGAACCGCTTTTATCCCCGCTTCAGGCGTTGATGACCAGTCGCGAACCTGGGGGATATGCTTTTACCGCCAACATCTGCGGAGTGAGACTTGAGTTTGTAAGCTAACTAGGCTTAATCCTTGTTATAGGAGTTCTCGCACTCACACGATACACTTAGTTATCATCAATATGGCTTTACCTAAAAGTATTTAGCCTGTTGATGTCAGTAGTCCCCATACTAAATAGTATGTTTATACTGAACGAATCGCACTTACCTCCCCATAACATAGCAGCTTTCTGCACTTTGTCATTAAATTAATCAAGGTTATGGAATTGATGATTAAGGGGCGGACTATAGTTAAATCTATGTGCAAGAATTATTATGGGCTGGCTTTGTATAGGGTTCAAGGTTCAAGGCAATGTTCTTTTGTCTTGATATTCGTAACCTTTTAAATAATTAAGGATCGATCGCTCTTTGCTGAGGATAAAAGAATTTCAAAGCACCCTAAATACCCCTTAACCAGTTTCTGCCCATAGATCTAATTTTAGTATGATTTTCTAATATTGACATGGGTCTTAGGTAGCTAACCTAAAAAGGCGATACCTAGATTATGATTGAGGTCGCCATTGTAGCTCATCACCTATAGGCTCTCTATAATCTTTGCTAATTGCGTCTCCAGCCAACAAAGCACTAATATTATCCCGTAGATAATGCTGCTTCACCTGGTCTGAAGATTCAGCACCGTCATCAATTGTGCCTTGATAACGAATCACCGCCTCACTATCTAAAAGATAAACAGTGGGTATGACTTTAACTTTAAAAGCTTTCGCCACATCTTGGGTAGGATCGCGCAAATAAGGGAAATTAAGATTTTTTGACGCAGCATAATTGCGCATCGCTTCTAGACTCTGTGAGATAGGCTCGGAATAATAATTAGAGTTGATTCCCATCAGGGTAAAACCTTGGTTGCTAAAATCAGCTTGAATTTGATTTAAACGTTCAATGTACTGGTCAACATTAGGACTATCATTACCCATGAAAACTACAGCGATCGCTTTAAACTTTTTACGGCAACTACCCAAGTGATAAACTTCTTTATCTATTCCTGGGATTTCAAAGTCTGGAGCATAATTACCTATCGTATTCATAAATACCATATTCCTTTATATATAAGTATTGACTATTTGAAAACATCCAATTTTACCAATTTTATTTGGCAGATGAATGTGAGCTTAGTCCTGACAAAGGAGAACAATTAGCTTAGACTAAGTAATCACAGGCTCTGATTTTATAAAGTTGAATAGCGGTGATTATAACCAATAAGCTTATAAATTAATTTAGCTGCTGTAAATTCTGAAACTACAGAATCTTTTGTCGGGGCTAATTCCATCACATCGCAACCTATTACTTGAAACTGTTTAAATACCAATTCCAAAAAATCAATTAATTCATACCAATTTAATCCGCCTGGTTCGGGTGTACCAACTCCAGACATTAAACCAGGTTCGATGCCGTCGAGATCGATAGTAATAAATACTTTATTTGTTTTGATAAGTGCGATCGCTGTGTCTATCCAATCTGAATTACGATAAATATCTTTTGCCCAAATTACAGGAATATTTTGCTCTTTGATCAACTCTGCTTCTTCTAAACAAATGGCGCGAATACCAACGGGTAAAGTAGGTAAACCCATATCTAAAACGCGACGCATCACACAAGCATGATTATAAATTGATCCTTCGTAGGTGTGGCGCATATCTCCATGAGCATCAATTTGGATAACTGTAAAAGGCTCACTAAAGGTTTGTTGATAAGCTTTAACTACACCTGCGGTAATACTATGTTCACCACCCAAAGCAATCACAAATTTACCGTCGGCTATCAACTCCGATACCCTTTGAGTAGTAATGTCAATCATCGCTTCTGGGTCGAGATCTGGGTTAATTCGAGTATCAGCGATCGCATCAACTGTAAAAATTGTTGTTGTTTGGCATACTTCCTCTTCTAATTCAATATCATAAGCTTCTAGTTGTTCTGAGGCTTCGATAATTGCAGCAGGGCCGTTTTGGCAACCTTTACGATAAGTTGTAGTGGTTTCATAAGGAATAGGCAGAATTACAACTTTTGCGTCTTGATAAGTGGTTTGAGCTTCTGAGCCGATAAATTGTTGAGTGGTCATGTTTTAAAGGGTAAAAAATTAGAGATAGATTATTGGGATTTTTTTATAAATAATAAAGTATGAACATAAATTAAGTGGACAATTATGACAACAGCGATCGCAATTGCTCAAACTCCTAAAAGTTGGAATTGGCGCGGACACAATATAACCTACCAGCAAGTTGGCGAAACGGGGACACCAGTAGTATTAGTACATGGTTTTGGGGCATCTTGGGGACATTGGCGTAAAAATCTACCTGTAATAGGATCCGCTTATCGTTGCTATGCGATCGATTTAATTGGTTTTGGAGGTTCAGATAAACCCCAACCAGGAACAGAAATTGAATATACTTTTGAAACCTGGGGACAACAATTAGCGGATTTTTGCCGTGAGGTAGTAGGTGGTGCTGCTTTTTTAGTTGGCAATTCTATTGGGTGTATTGTAGTCATGCAAACTGCGGTAGACTACCCAGAATTAGCTTTAGGAGTGGCAGCAATTAACTGTTCAATTAGGTTACTACACGATCGCAAACGGGTAACTCTCCCCTGGTATCGTAATTATGGCTCAATGGTAATGCAGCAGGTTTTGGGTAATAAGCAAATTGGCAGTTTCTTTTTTAATCAGATAGCTAAACCAAAGGTGGTGCGTAATATTCTTTTACAAGCTTATCGTCGTCCTGAAGCTGTTACCGATGAATTAATTGATATTTTGATGCAGCCAGCTAAAGATCAGGGTGCAGCAGCAGTTTTTTTGGCTTTTACACGCTATTCTCAAGGGCCCCTACCAGAAGATCTACTTCCCCGTTTAACTTGTCCCACAGTTTTATTATGGGGTACAGATGATCCTTGGGAACCCGTAGCTATGGGCAGAAAATTAGCTGAAATTGCCACCGTAGATCAATTTATTCCCCTCGATGGTTTAGGTCATTGTCCCCAAGATGAAGCCCCAGAAGTAGTTAACCCAATTTTATTAAACTGGATTGCCCAACATCAATAGTTTAAAATTTCCACTTAATTGTCACTAGGACACACTGGAAAGATTTTCTGTCTGACTATTAGCTATTGTTGATGTTAAATCCACATTACCCCGTGTTGCCCGAAACATACCAAAACGACATAAACCCTTACCAAATGCTAAACGCATCAATAATAAAGTAGGAACTTCGCGCAAAGATTTAATAAACCCAGCCAAACCAAACATTACCAAACCTTGAGGTTTAACAATTCCCTGCCAAATAGAATCTATCCAAGAAGGAAGAGTTGCCTCTGTCCAGTCGGCGGTAACTACTTCTCCTGCAACTAAACCCGTCTCGGCTAAAAGTTCACTAAAACCTTCAATACTAGAAAAAGCAGGGTGTGACCATTGGTCTAATAACTGTTTCATCACAGGTTTTTCCCAAAAATTAAGGGGAATGACACGATCATCCCGTTGATTCCAGTCTGCCACAACTAAAATCCCACCAGGCTTAAGCACACGCAGTAATTCTCTGGCAAAAACTGCTTTATCGGGCATATGGGGTCCTGCCTCCACTGACCAAACGACATCAAAGCTAGCATCGGGAAAAGATAAAGCCATCGCATCATCTACCGCAAATTGAGCATCAACACCTGAAGGAGTTAATTCTTGGGCGCGTTTGACTTGTTGAGGGCTAATGGTGACACCTGTAACTTTAAATCCATAATCTTTAGCTAGGATACGGCTACTACCCCCTATACCACAACCAACATCTAACAGTGTTGTACCTGGGGATAATTTATCTAACCCTCCCCAACGCACCATTTCATGTACAAAATCATATTTAGCAGTGATAAAATCTTTAGATTTTGGTGGTGTGCCATAATGTCCTAAATGAATATGTTCACCCCAATAGAATTCTAAAATACCGTCTTCTGTCCACTGGTCATAGGAATTGGCTACTGAGTCCGCAGATTGATAGCGACGGGCAGTTAGCAGGTAAACTGCAATACCTAACGCCAGCAAAACTACTAAAAAAACCAGAATGTTCGATAGATTCATTAGAATAAATTATGAAGATATGTTACTAATTTTTTAAATATAACAATCTTTGGTTAACCTCACAAAAAGCAATTAAACTCCTTTAGTCCGTGGTTAAACCGCATTGGTTCATGTATTGATGTTTATTTACTAGAAAAGATGATTTCAAATTTAGATAAAATTTTGGTTGCTGGTGCTACTGGTGGTGTGGGACAACTTGTAGTTGCTAAATTGCTCAATAAAAATCTGAATGTTCGAGGTTTAACGCGAGATAAAGCCAAGGCAGAATCAATGTTTGATGGTCGGGTGGAATTGGTGGAAGGTGATATTCGTTATCCTGACACTTTGACCAAAGCGACAGAAGGAGTTAATTATATTATTTGCTGTACAGGTACAACTGCTTTTCCTTCCCTCAAGTGGGATTTTGCAAATTTGTTTGAGCCTGCTAATAGTCCTGAAGCTGTAGATGGGGTTGGGGTTAAAAATTTAGTTTTGGCTGCACCCAAGGATTTAAAAAGATTTGTCTTTGTTTCTTCTTGTGGAGTATTACGTAAAGATCAATTTCCTTTTAATTTACTTAATGGTTTTGGAGTATTGGACGCTAAAATAATCGGCGAAAAAGCGATCGCAACTTCTGGTTTACCCTATACAATTATCCGCCCAGGAAGATTGATTGACGGCCCATATACTTCTTATGATTTAAATACTTTATTGCGCGCTAAAACTGATGGTAAAAAAGATGTAGTCGTTGCTCTGGGTGATAATCTTAACGGCGATACTAGTCGTATAGATGTGGCAAATGCCTGTGTTGAGTCTTTATTTTATGACACTACTATTAATCAAGATTTTTCCGTAGTTAATACAGGCGATCGCCCTGATGAGATTGACTGGGAGATGTTGTTTCGTAAGGCAACTATTTAAAAATTAGGTAGTGGGTAGTAGGTAGTGGGTAGTGGGTAGTGGGTAGTGGGTAGTGGGTAGTGGGTAGTGGGTAGTAGGTAGTGGGTAGTAGGTAGTGGGTAGTGGGTAATAGATAATGAAAATTACTACGCTGTTTTAGATAAAAATAATGGGGAAAGATCTAGGCAATTAGCCATTTCGATCTATTCCCCTGTGATTAAATTAACTCTTAATACTATTTCTCACTCTTTAGCTGAAGAGATTAAAACTTTTAAATAAGAGCATTGACTCTTCTTAAATATCCTTCTCTCCTGACTTCAGGAGTGCATTCGCTCAAGGCATGGAAACCACGCCCCAGAAGCTCTATTTGGGGAGACCCCAAGACGAAGTCTATGCCTACGGCAGCTACGCAAACGCAGTACTCGGAGCTTGCATCCGTGTAATCGAAGACCGCAATGGCTTAACAAGTTAGCACAGCACCGCTCCTGACTCCTAACTCCTGAATTCTCTTATTCTACGAAGTCTCTTGTCCTAGTTGAGAATTGGTATAAGATTCTACTAATGATCACCCCTAAGCTGACGGGGTATAAATTAGGTTTAGCCAAAAGCGAAATCAGCACTATTTAATTCGTTGAGGTTAACACCTTCTAAAAGAATCTGTCCGTTATTATTTGGAGTAATTAAAGTGCCTTCAGCCACATTAGTAATTAAACCTTGAGATACTAAACCAGTAAACCAAGAATTAGCATTCAAATTACCAAAGCCTTGGAATTGAATTTTATCTTTACCTACTTCAAAGTCTTTAATAATATCTCGTTCACCAAATAGCAAGCTTTCATTTTGTACAAAGACAAAGGTATCTAACCCAGCACCACCAGCCATAATATCATTGCCACGACCACCAGTAATAATATCATTACCTGCTAGAGTGGGATCTTCGTTATAGGCTAGCAGTTTTATGGTATCTAAATGACCACCACGACCAAAGTTTACAGGTGTGCCAGTAGAAAGGAATTCTAAACGTTTAGTAGTGCCATCGCCAACAAAGTTAACGGTGTAGTTTTTCCATACTAAATTTGTATTGTTTAAACCATTTTCAGCTACCGAAAGTAAAGTAGTACCACCGAGTTTGACAGCGATCGCATTTACTTGGGCATTAAAGCCGTTACGGGGGGCATATTGGAAGGTGAGTTGATAGAATTTGCCAGCTTCCGTAGCAATATCACGGTAGATTTGACGGGTATCGGGATAAAGATTACTAGGATCTTCGTTAAGCTCAATGTGGTTGATTCCCCCAGCCGAGTTAGTACTCCAGTATTCAATCCGTCCATCAGTGGAATTCCAACCGTCGAGGGGTGCAGTCACAAAACCAGAGGCAGTATTGGGTGCTTCCTCAAAGTCTGTAGCGAATACGGTTGAAGCTATAGCAGGATTATCACCGAAGATTAGATCATTGCCAGCACCACCATTTAGAGTATCATTCCCAAGACCACCAGCGATCGTGTCATTGCCACCGAGATTAGGATTTTCGTTATAAGCTAGTAGTCTGATATCATCAAGACGACCACCACGACCATTACCAGTAGGTGTACCAGTAGAAAGGAATTCTAGGCGTTTAGTAGTACCATCACCAATAAAGTTAACAGTGTAGGTTTTCCAAACTAAGTTTGTATTATTTAAACCATTTTCCGCCACCGAAAGTAGAGTTGTGCCACCGAGTTTGACAGCGATCGCATTTACTTGGGCATTAAAGCCGTTACGGGGGGCATATTGGAAGGTGAGTTGATAGAATTTGCCAGCTTCCGTAGCAATATCACGGTAGATTTGACGAGTATCGGGATAAACATTACTGGGATCTTCGTTAAGTTCAATATGATTAACGCCTTCTGCTGAATTAGTACTCCAGTATTCAATACGTCCATCAGTAGAATTCCAACCATCGAGGGGTGCAACCACAAAACCATTAGTAGTATTAGGTGCTTCCTCAAAATCAGTAACAAAGACAGTTGTCGCTGGGGAAGTCGGGCGATCGCCATTAATCAGATCATTACCTTGCGCCCCAACCAAAATATCTTGTCCAGCTTCACCATTAATAAGATCATTACCGATGGTAGCGGAAAAAATACGAGCCTGATGCTGATTTATTTGACTAAAGAGCATTTCTACAGTGTTGCCATTAACAGATAAGCGATCGGCACCGATAATATTAGCTAGATTAGGATTAGCTAAATTTAATGAAACTTTACCCTCGCCGAAGAATGTATAGTCTAAGTTTGTGCCATCACCATTGAGTGATAGTAATTTGGCACGCATGGGTAATTGGGTGATGCGAGTTACATTATCTTGAGTCGCCCCTAAATTAATAGTAAATTTACCGCCATTAGTGGGTAAAAAGACAGTCTTGTCATCGTAAGCATACCAATTATCTACACTCTTAATAACTTGGCTACTATTAATATCTAAACCAAAGTTACCCACATTATTAGCAATCACTTCTGCTGTAATTATATTGCCTACAGTGTTAACAATTAATTTAGACTGTTCAAAAGCTTGAATTCGATCACTTGCATCAGCCAAGGTGGTAAATTCCGCGCCAGTATTATAAGCCTCTCTAATTAAAGCGGTGAACATTTCTTGGGTATAACCATTATTACCCCAATTAGTTGGGCCGTAATCATGCCAAGGCATTAAAACAATAGGTTTATTAGCGTGATTAGTAACCTCACGATATTGTCTTATCCATTCAGCTTGTGCTTGGGCTGCGTTTAAAGGTTGGGGAACAAAGCCACCATTACCATCGGGGACAGGAATACCAAATTCAAGTAAAGTAAAGTCAAACCAAAGGTTAGGGGCAAAATAAACCGATTCTTGTCCTGGTTTGAGGAAACCAAAAGCACCAGGATATCCTGCACCAACACTAGAATAACCCCCAGAAAGATAATCAAAGTATTGAATAACTTCTAATGATGTAGGAAGTTGTTCAGGTGCGCCAGGTAAAGCAGCCCCAGTCAGCTTGATACCTAATTGCTGTTCAATAATTTTCTTAGACTGGTTGAATTCAAATTCAAGTTGAGCAGGAGTTGCAAAGTTAGTATTATTACTAGGATTGTAGCCTGCATATTCTTTGAGGTGAGTGTAGGAGTGAGTACCAATTTCATTACCAGCAGCCAATAAAGCCTGATAATAGGGACGAGAAACAGACCAATCAGTAAGTTGACCATCTGCTGGACTATTGCCAATATTGATGTAGTACGAGCCTACAAAATTAAAGTCAGTTTTCCATTGGTTGAGAATTGGTAATAATTTGTCATATATCCCAGGCGTACCATCTTCAGGCTTGACACTATCAAATTCCTGAGACTGATCCATATCATTGCGCGATAGGAAGAGGGAACTATGGCGAGTCAAATTTAGGCTGACACTGGGCTGATCATTAAAAGTAGACCAGCGTATTGCTTCCCAAGCTAAATTATTGTCACCCAAATAACTAGTAGTGGCAAAATGTACATTACGTCCGCCTGTCTCAGTTGCCACCACCGCATTATAAGTTTGACCATTAACAGTTTGGTTAACTAAAACTTCACTAGGGAAACGGGAATCGACGCTTTGATAAGTAGCAAAACCAATGGGGTTGCGATATTGACGGATGATTTCCCCAGAATTATACCCTTGCATCACAGGATTAGTTGTACCTTGGGCGGTGAGGGAAACACTACCACTACCAAAAGCAACAGGTTGGAGACCTAATAAGGTTTTCATGCGAGCATAAGGATCGCCTGCATGAACTGCACCTGTTTCATCATTAGTCATGAAGTCCCCAGCCGAAACAATGCCAATTTTGTATTGGTATATGGCATCAGTAAGGGTATCTTGAATTGCTTGCAAGTCCGCTTTAGCAACATTACGAATACTAGGAAAGATTAGGGTATCGTAGTTAGCAAGTTTATTAATATCTTTTAAATCTGCTTCGGTGAGAAGATCAAAAGGAATACCTGCCATCATCGCTTCTTCTTGCATCGACATAAATAGCTGAGAATAACCTGTACGATTAGCCTCAATATCAGCCAAGCCAAAGAATTGATCAGCAGTAGTTTGAGAGAAAACAATTCCTACCTTCTTACTAACATCAGTGCGTGCTGGTAAGGCTGCATCTGCTTCAATGGTATATTTTTGGTTGCCATAGTTTCCTGGTAAAAAGACTTGGTTATTTACATCAACTACTACGTCTACACCTGGATTGGTATCGTTAATTAAAGCCACAGGCACGGCAAATTCAACTATCTGTCTACTCGCATCATAAACATGGTTTAATGCCCCAGAAACAAAGTTTTCCCCCGCAGCACCAGTATAAAGATAGGGTTGATTATCTGTGAAAAAATTAATGTTATATTCTGCGCCAAAATTAGATCCAAAAATTTGATAACCTGTAGCAGAATTTTGGTCGCTATTTAACCAGACAGTGGTGTTTGCACCGATCGCTGTACCGTCCGCTTTAATAGCAAATACGTAAGTATCCCCTGCTAATTTGCCGTATACTTCATACCCAGGTTGACCTGTACCAGGCAAAAAGTCTAATCTGTCATTGCTTGTCCAATCTGCTAAATTACCATCTAGGGTAATATTGCCATAGGTCGTATTAAGTTCTAAGGTAACTGTCTGACCATTGATTACTACTGTGGTGGTGTCATTTTCAGTTTGTAGTGTCGCCAGTTGTGAGGCTGATAATTGTTGCCCACTCACTGTGGCTGCAAAGATTGCACCTTCATCTCCCGCAGTGTCGGTAGAATTTAATTGAGTATCTAAATAATGTCCGATTTCTTCTAAGAGAACATTGGTAATTACTGTCTGATTGTTGCTATTTTGAATTATAAATTCTTCTGAAATATAAATTTTATTATTAGTTGCATCAAAGGCTGCATTTCCACCATTGATACTGATAGCGGTAACTATTTCTATCTCAGGTAATTGTTCCCCAGTTACTATATTTTTGATTAATTTAGTAGTTGCAACTGTATCAGTTTGCTCACCAAAGATGAGACTAATTTTAGTTATTAAATCTTGTTCGCTTAATAATCCAGATAGTTGGAGTAAACCCTCCTGTAAAGAAGAGCATAAAGTATTATTAATAGTTTTCATAGTATTTATTTTAAACGTAATTGTATAAATTATTTTTAATATTTTGCTTGATTATTTAAAGTCTAGAAATTGAGGATAATATTACATCTAGACTTAAAAAGATTATTAATTAAATTAGAACTAACTGCTTCTTTTTCTCCCAAGCCAAAGCAGTATTTAAAATAACTTCGAGATCATTATATTTAGGCTGCCAACCCAAAACTTGACGAATGCGATAGCCACTGGCAATAACACAAGCTGGATCTCCTGGTCTTCTGGGGAATTCAATTACAGGAAAATCAACACCACTAATTTCTTTGAGTTTATTTAGAACTTGTCTAACGCTATAACCAGTACCATATCCACAATTGAGAATTTCACTTGTGCCTCCAGCTTCTAAATAACACAAAGCATCTATATGTGCTGCTGCTAAATCTTCTACATGGATGTAATCTCTGATTCCTGTACCATCTGGAGTATCAAAATCTGTACCAAAAATGCCCACCGCAGGACGAATACCTAAAGCTGCATCGCAAGCCACCCTAATTAAATGACTAGCTTTTTTAGCAGATTGACCGATGTTACCTGTTAAATCTGCACCAGCAACATTAAAATAACGTAAGATTACATACTTGAAATTAGAACTACGTGCATAGTCTTGAATCATACGTTCACTCATCAATTTTGAGCAGCCATAAGGATTTATGGGATTAGTTGCACAGCTTTCAGTGACTGGGTTTTCTTCAGGTTCTCCATAAACAGCAGCAGTACTTGAGAAGATGAATTTATCAACTCCATATGTTTGACAACAATGAAGTAAATTTAGGGTATTGAGAGTATTGTTTGAATAATAATTTAAAGGATTAGCAACTGATTCGGGAACAGAAATACTGGCTGCAAAATGTAAAACAGCTTCGATTTTGTAGCGTTGAAATACTTGCTTAAGGGTGGTTATATCTGCAAGATCACCTACAATTAAGTCTTTACCTAGTACGGCTTTTACTGACCCTGTGGAAAGATTATCATAAACAATTACGTCATATCCTGCTAGTCCTAATTGGCGTACTGTATGAGAACCAATATATCCTGCTCCACCAGTTATTAATATTTTTTTCGTCATAGAATATGCTTAAGAGTTTTTACTTGTTCTCTCAAAATTATGCTCTTTGGCAATTCAAAATGGGTAAAGTTAAAATGAATTTTATATAAATAAAACAACAAGAAAAATCGATATATCTTTATTAAAATTTTATTTATTTTATTGCATTTAACACAATAATTTTATTTTAGTTTTAGATATTTAGTGCTATCAAATACAATTAGCTCATTTAGTGTTACTCATTTAGCCAATCTGAGGTTAAAATTTTAGTTTAAATATCAATAGGATAAGTATTTAGTTAAGTAAAAATGCTGATATTTAAGTTTGTTAAAAGCTTTTAGCCATGAATTACTATTTTAGTTTCATATATAAAATCAGCAGCGCAAAATTCCTTATATGCCAGCAGTAAAACAGATTATAATTGGCGATTTAGTCACCGCTTTATGGGTAATGACTATTTATATAGTAATTTTTATCTGGCTACCGATTAAAGCTGCAACCAGTAGTAATAAACAGCTAACTACTTATGAAAAAGTTGCTTTAGGCTTGACAAGCACTTTAGTAATTATTGTCGGAGTAATTATTCTTAGTTACCTAGATATCTTAAATTGGCTAGCATTAATATTGGTTTATGCCTGTTATTTAATGTTCAATTATTCCCAAACCCGCAACTGGGGAATAAAAGACTATCAGCAAATCATTCAAAACCGCACTATTAATCTGATAGATATTTTAGATCGAGGTTTTGACTATACAGAGTTACTTAAAAGCTTAAATAAGATTTATCACCACAGCCAACAGCAATTTAATCAATATATAACCAAGATAATTAGAAATCAGGGAATATTTTTGCTGATTATCATAACTATCAGTTTAGGTTTAACTATTTTACTGAGATGGGAATATCCCCTACAAGAATTACGCTTTAGTAATAGCGATCGCTATGGAGTATTATTAACAACTCGTCAAATTCTTACGGGTAATTATCCAGATACAAATTCTCTACCTATTTTCTCGGCTTTAGCTGCTGGTATATCTCTACTCGGTTCAATTGATGCTATGGAAACTATTCGTTTTCTAGGTTCAGTACTGGGAACGATTATGGTACTAAGCGTTGGTTATCTAATATATATTTTAATTGATGCTATATCTGGTGCAGTAGCTATGTTTAGCTTGGGAGGGTATCTTTTTACTACGCAACTAAACTTAAGTGAGAAAGTACCAGATCCGATAGTCGCAATTATCAACAGTTTAAATAGTTCTTTAATACGACAGTGGACAGGAAATGAATTAGAACTAGGTGTAAGCTGTTTTCTACTGGGTTTAGGATATTACCTAAGTGCAGATAATCAACATCGGCGCACAATTACTTTTAAACTAAATATCATCCTGATAACGATCTTAGTGATCATCTGTTTTCCTTCACTACTAATTTTAATAGCGATCGCTCTATTTGCCAGTTTGGGAGGCAAAAAACTAGTTTTAGGTGCAATTACTCTTAGTTGGATAGTTTTAGCCGTATTTGCAGCCATCAGTGAAGGACAATTAATCTTCACTCAAAGCTTTTTAATAACTTTACCTATACCCCTGTGTTTCCTAACAGCAATTATTTTTCGAGTCGGTGCAAATTTTGTTAACTTCTTCATTCCTAAAGGGGAAGCTTTATGTTTGGCTTTGATATTATCTTTAGCTTTTAACTTTCTATTACCTTTTTCGCCTGCTATAGTTTATGTCGAATACGATATGGCAGCCCGTAAAAGTTTGGAATTGAGAAAGCTGTTTTCTCCCCACACTTGGACTTTAGTCGCCCCTGTCGAACAATTGGCGCAAGTATATGGTGCTGGCGGATATCAAGATTTGGCTTTATTTGTAGAACAATATGCCCCTCAAGTTAATAAATCAGAATTTAATTTTCCCTTTCCCGAACAACATTTATTTATTCTGGTAGAAAAAATCCCCTTTATTACTTTTACAAATGAACCAATCTTTAGTAATGATAATCTGAATATCCTGGGCGATCGCACTTATCGTTATTACCGATCATCGGCTGGTAGGGCTAGTTTAGAATATGAAGCCCTGCAAATGTGCCAAGCCTACAGTCAAACTCATCCTAATAGTGAAATTTACTATGAAGATCGAGAATTGAGAATCTATCATTTTTCACAAATAGAAGACAGGAGTCAGGAGACAGGAGTCAGGAGCGATGCAGCGCGCAGAAAAGGGGGTTTCCCTCGTATTGGACTGCATCAAGAAGTCAGGAGTCAGGAGACAGGAGTAATAGGTAGTAGGTAGTAGGCGCGGAAAGCGTCGTCACGCACGCTCTTGAGGCGACCAAAGCGCGAACGTGACGATAGTAGGTAGGGGGTAGTAAATAACGAGTAATAAGTAACGAGTCAGGAGTTAGTAATTATTAATGATCACCTAGGAATTAAAAGCTAAGAAGCTGCGCGTCGAAGCTAAAAGTTAAAAGAAAGAACGAAAAACTTGACGGGTGTATTTCGACCTTCTAACTTTGTAATCAAGCATCAGTAATAGAAAGGAGTTAGGGAAAATTCAAAGTCATCCAAAGCGATCGATGAGTTTTATCTTTCAAGCTGTCATGCTTTTGGGTAGACATCGGATGAAACAAATTCATTTAATGTTTACCCCAACAACTATTCTCACTTAAGAACAAGAAAAATACAGTTTATTTGCTCGCAGATTACTTATTAAATGTGAGCGACTTTGATCATTGTTTGTTCTATATTCCTCTAACTTTAAGCATATATAAAATACCAGCAAACATGGTTACACCCAATAATCAAAGCCTATTAAAGATCTAGGTAAAGTTTGAACAACTGAATATAACACCTACATCCCCACATTGAACTTAGGTAAAAGTGACAGCTAGGATAAATAATTATCCAAAACTTTATTTAAAATTCATCTATTCTTGATGCAAATAGTATTTCTCCACAGCAAAATTGAAAGGGAGCACAGTAAAAATATTTAATCAGTAAGTAGCTAATACAAAGCTCTATATATTAACCGTAGCTGGGTGTGAAAAATTTATTTAACCAATAAATCGAGCATCTATATTTTTTTTGGCAATCTAACAGTCAGATAACTGTATTAAAAAATCACAATTAAATCAAACTTTTATATAAATCCATATAACACTAATGATTAATATCCTAATTGTAGATGATCAAAAATCTATCCGCGCTCGACTTGAATATATAATTGGCGCAATTCCAGACTTTAAAGTAATTGCCACTGCTGATAATGGGGTAGATGCGATCGCGAGATCCAAAGTATTATTACCTGATATCGTTTTACTCGATATGGAAATGCCACAGATAGACGGTTTGACCGCTACTAAGCTAATTATTGAGCAATGTCCTGATATTAAAATCTTAGTATTAAGTAGTCATGATGACTCTAAGTATGTTACTGAAGCGATCGCAGCAGGTGCAACAGGATATTTACTTAAAGGTGCATCGGAAGAAGATATTGAGCAAGCGATTAGGTTTGTTTTAAAAGGTTATACTCATATAGGTGCAGGATTGTTAAATGAGATGTTACCTGTCCCGCCAAAAGTTAGCAGAAATAAGTTGAGAAAAATCGAGTCTGCTAAGAAACAAGAAATGATTGTGGCGGAGGAAAAGAACTATTTAACTGTTACATCTGATCCCAAAAACACTACACAAACAGGTATTTTTAAACAAACATTAGTATGGTTAACCTTGGTATTAGGTTTAACTTTTGGTATGTATGTCCTGCGTCAATGGTTACGTCAACCCTTACCCGCCCTCAGTTCAGCAGAACAATCTGCAACTATTGGGGAGACTCGCTTTACTGGCAAGGTAGAACCCCTTAATACTTTTAAAATAGCAGCAATTAACCCTGGAGTGGTAGAAAACATTGCAGTTAAAATAGGAGAACCTGTAGAAGTAGGTCAAACTCTGTTAACCATCAAGAATTTAGCAGCAGAAACAGAGAAAAAGCAAATCATCCAAGAACAGCAATTAACAGGACAACAACTACAGACAGTATTACAGCAACAACAAACAGCCCAACAGCAAATTTTAGAATTAGAACAAAAGATCGCGCGCCTCAAGTATAATTTAGCTCCTTTAAGGGAAGAAATCGCCCAAGCAAATTTAAAAGTAAACTTAGCTCAAAGTGAAGCAGAAAAAATACCAGTACCTCAAAGACAAGACTCAGTACCAAGAACTCAAGCAGTGTTTGAGAGAGCTAAAGCACGTTTTGAAAGATTAGAAAGTCTTAATCAACAAGGAGCAATTCCTCTAGAACAATTAGAACAGGCACAGTCGGAATTAGAAATAGCCAAGGTAGACTACAATACAGCGATCGCCGTTGCTAATGCTAATAGTAAATTACAAAAAAGCCAACAACAATTATCACAATTACAGGAAAGATTAACTGTTCAAGAACAACAGGATGCGATCGCTCAACTACAAAAGCAAAAACAAACCGCACAATTAGAATATCAACAAGCCACAGAAAAATTGGCTCTTTTGCGTCAACAAGCCCTACAACTTAGTAAATATCAATTTCCTGAAATTAACACAGTGGTTAAAGCTACCGCAGCAGGCATTATTACTGAAATTCCCGTCTCAGTAGGTGATCAGATTTATGCAGGTAATACGGTGATGGGATTAGCTAAACTAGCTCAATTAAAAGTAACAGTACCAGTTAACGGTCGTTTAATTAATGCTTTAAGCCCCAAACAACAGGCATTAATTGAGATCGGCGAAGGAGTGACAGCCCAGAAATTTGAGGGTAAAATCGCGGTTGTTAATCCTATACCTAATGAAAAGTTGAATTATTTGGTGGAAGTGGAATTTTCTAACCCGACTAACTCTCTAATTATCAGTCAATTAGCCCAAGTACAATTTTTACCTCAAACAGTTGCTGGAGGTAAATAAACTTGTTACGACCTTCTGTACTGTTGACCACTGAAGGAACATATCCTTTTGCTAAGGGAGGGGTTAGTACCTGGTGTCATGTTTTAACTCAACAGTTACCAGAAATTGATTTTAAACTGCTAGCGATCGTTGCTAATCCTTATCAGAAGCTTAGTTATCAGTTATCCCCCAACGTTTTAGAAGTATATAAAATTCCCTTATGGGGAACAGATGATCCAGTCGAATATAGCTGGCGATCGCCCTTTTCCCAAGCTCTTCAAAGTAAGAAAGCGGTTACTACCAACTTAATTAGAACTGAATTCCTGCCTCTTTGGTCGTCCTTTCTACGTATAGTTTTATTGGCAGAGGTAGAACCATCATCTTTAGCTCAGATTATTTTAAATATTCATCAATACTTTTTACAATACGACTATCACAAGACAATGAATTCCGCCGATGTTTGGACAAGCTATAAGCAGATAACTTGGGATTATTGTCAACAAGCTGGTTTACATAAGGTGACGGTGGCGGAATTAACCGAAGCGATGAGGTTATTGTATCGATTTTTAATTTCTATTCATGTACCTGTACCCCAAACAGACATTACCCATTCTTCGGCTGCAGCTTTTTGTGGGTTGCCCTGTGTGCTTGCCAAACTACAGCGTGGGACACCATATTTATTAACCGAACATGGTATTAATATTCGGGAACAATATTTAAACCTCAATCAAAATATCCCCTCTTTATTTGTCCGTAGGTTTTTGTATCGTTTAATGGGTGCGATAGTAAAAGTTAATTTTCATTTTGCCGATTTAATTGCACCTGTATGTGAATATAACGCTCGCTGGGAACGTTGGTGGGGAGTACCACCAGAGAAAATTAAGGTAATTTATAACGGTGCTGATCCTGAAAAATTTCATCCTACCCCCCCAACAGCTAAAGAACGTCCGCAAGTAATGAATATGGGTTTAATTTTTCCCCTCAAAGGTCAATTGGATCTAATTAAAGCTGCGGTGATCGTGCGCGATAAAATCCCTGATGTGGAATTTCGTTTTTATGGCAAAGCCTCAGATGAAAACTATTTCGCTCAGTGTCAAGCAGTAGTGGAAAAACATAGTTTGGAATCTACCATTAACTTTGCAGGTTTTACTAGTGAACCTTGGAGGGCATATAGTGAGGCGGATGTGGTGGCTATGTCTAGTGTTTCCGAGGGGTTTCCCTTTGCAATTATCGAAGCTATGCTATCTGGGGCGACAATTGTTTCTACGGATGTTGGGGGTGTGCGGGAGGCGATCGCTGATACTGGTTTAATGGTACGGGCTGGCGAACCTGAACAAATGGCAGAAGCTATCTTAAAACTACTTTTATTACCCCCCCAAGAGCGATCGCAATATGGTAAAAGGGCTTTGGAACGTTCTTTGAAATTGTTTACTCAAAAGACTTTTCTCTCAGAACATTTAGATACTTATTACAAACTATTAAGTAATTAATTGATAAAAGATAATTTAATCTTTGTCTGATGGCAAAAGCTTGTTTTAACGAACTTCAATGTTTAGCCAATAAATAGATTTACAGGTTAATAAATTAATACTGCCCCAAACCCCGACTACCTACTTAATAGAATTAGCTTTTAGCTTTTAGCTGTTAGCTTTTAACCTACTACCTACTCCGCGACTACCTACTACCTACTACCCCTCCCCCACTACCTAACTTATCAATGTTAAACCAGGAAAAACTTGTAAAATTAATTGCCCAAGTCGAAGAGGTTTGTCCGCAGTTGGTGGATCATTGGCAGACAATGGCAATTGTAGAATCTCTAGGTTATACAGATCGTATTATTAAGGAAGAATTTGGGTTTGCAGATGTTTTGGAAATTGGGCAATATATCTATCAACTCAATAGTAATAAATCCCATTCGATAAGCAAGGCATCTTTAGATGATATTGAGTCTTCAAAACCAAATAAGGCGAATAATTGGCAAAAAATTATTAGGGCGGAACTATATGCCTTTGTTGAACAATTTTCCCGTAGTTTTGTCTATGCTATTCCCTTAATCTCCTTATTAATTTTAGGTAATGTTCCCACAGTTGATAACTGGAAGTTTATTTCCCCCAGACTTGCTGCTTTATTTACTTTAGCTACATTAGCAAGTTTAATTACCAGTGGCGGATTTGTTCAGGCGATCGCTCGTAGAGGTGAGTTTTATTTTGGGTTGGGTTTTCCGCAGCAAGCTAAACGCGCCTGTATTTCCCTGTTGGGGTTGGGAATGTTAAGTAGTTTTATCCTGGGAGTAATTAGTTTATGGTTTGGTTTTTATCGTAGTCTATTCCCCGATCTTTATTTGGTTTTGGGGGCTAGTTACTATCTAATTCTAAGTTTACTTTGGATGCTATTAGCTATTGCATCTTTACTATCGGTTTGGGCAACACCTTTAACTTTAGTAAGTTTAACCCTATTATTTTGGATAATTAAATTTAAAACGGCAATGGGGGCATTGGAAGCGCAAATAGTAGCCATCTTAATTACGTTAATTATAAGCGCGATCGTTATTTTATTTTTATTTAGACAACAATTAATTCAAACAAATCAAGAGCAAGTGGAATTACCTAATCTTAGTGCCACAATTTATCTACTTGCACCCTTTTTTGCCTATGGCATTACTTATTTTTGTTTTATTTTTGCCGATCGCTTAGTGGCTGGTTGGGCGGTAGATGCTGCTTCTGGTTTAATCTTTGCTATAGACTCTGCTTATCAACGGGCGATGGATCTGGCTTTACTTAATTTTCTGTTGGCTGTACCTTTGAGTGAATATTTAGGGTATAGATTAATTCGTTATTGGTATAGACGGGCAAAAGAAATTAATTATGAAGAAATTAGCAGCCTATCACGGAGATTATATCAGCGTTATTTTATTTTAATGCTGGTTATTTGTTTATTTTTTGGCTTACTGGTAACTTTTACCATTGGGATACCTACCCCTAAACCTTGGGCTACTGTAAATTTTGCTTTAACAAGTATGGGGTGTTTGGGATATTTGCTATTGGTATTAGGTTTATTAAATGCAATCATTTTATTTAGCCTAAATCTTGCTTCAACAGTAATTGCTTCCCTTTTCCCTAGCCTTGTCCTCAACTTAGTTATCGGCTACATTGCAGCTAATACCATCGCCCCTGAATGGTCGGTTTTAGGTTTGGTTTTGGGTTCACTTTTGTTTATGTTGCTTTCGCGCCGAAAAGTTATACAAGCGATCGCCACGGGTGATTATGCTTATTATTTGGGCGGTTATTAGTAACTCAAATAGGAAGCAGTAAGTAAACACAAAATATGTGTTCAATAGCTTTCAATTAGGTATATATTGTTGTCACTTTATTGTCGGAAATTTTTCTGGGTATCCTATATTAAATCAAATTAAATTAAGAACTAATTAGATAAAAAGTTTTTTAATAATTTAACTCAATGAAAAGATTAAATCTTAGCAAATTGTTAATAGCAATTTTAGTAGTTTTCATGGTCATATCATGTCAGTCACAAGCAGTAGTTAAAAATTCTTTAAAAATTCTTCTACCTTTATATAGTTATCCTAATTGGTATGATGCTAAAAATTATATTTGGTCGGATGTTGCCCGCGCTGCTAAACAAGTACCCATAGTAGCAATTATTAACCCTAATAACGGCCCTGATGGTCAACCACCTAATCAAGATTATCAAAGAGGTTTAAAAGATCTAAGGGAGTCTGGAGTAACTATCTTGGGGTATGTCTATACTAAATATGGCGATCGCTCTTTACCAGAAGTAGAACAAGATATTGCTCTTTATGACCGTGCCTATAATATTAATGGGATTTTTATCGATGAAACTGCTACGGATCTAGGAAAAATAAATTATTATCGGCATATTTATCAATTTATTAAAAATAAAACCAATCTTCAGCAAGTTATCATCAACCCAGGCACTCATACTCCCGAAAGTTTTCTAATTCCTACTGCAGATGTTTCCGTGATATTTGAAGATTATTCTGATAAATGGCAGCAATATCAACCTCAACCCTATATCAGTAAATATAAGCAGGATCATTTTGCAAGTTTAATTCATTCTGTTCCTGATGCTGCAACTATGAAAAGTCATCTTAAAATGGCTCTTAAACGTAACATTGGCTATATTTATATTACTGATGATAGCCCTAATAGTAAGGATGGTGATCCTTGGAATAGTTTGCCCTCATATTGGCAGTCTGAAGTTGATTATCTTCAATCTTTGATCCATTCTTCAAAAGAGTAAATAAGGTTATTTATTCTAAATTTCATACAAACTTTATTGATACTTTACCTATTTTTTCACTTTTCAGGCGACACTAAAGTATAAATCTAAGTAGAAATCCTCAAGTAAATTTAATTAGTATTCTTAAAACCATTAAGTATTTCATCTGCAAGTTTAAAAATATAAAATAGCCAATTTGCATTAAACATTTTTAATAAAATAAACATTATATCGATGGTTCAATCTAATATTTCCAATCAGGCGTTAAACTCCCAATTCTTGACATTAATTAATCAGAAAAAAAATATAGTCTCTCTACCGTCTACTTCTTTATTTGGCACTGATGGTATTCGTGGTCGAGTTGGCAACCAAGAATTATTAAATTCATCTTTAGCATTTCTAATTGGATTTTGGGCAGGAAAAGTATTACAAGTATCTAATCAACAAGTTGCTCCCGTCATTCTCGGTCAAGACTCAAGAAATTCTAGTAATATGCTAGCGATCGCTTTATCTGAAGGTTTAACAATGGCTGGGGTGGAAGTCTGGAATTTGGGCTTATGTCCTACTCCTGCGGTTGCCTATCTAACTAGTATCACTGAAGCGATGGGCGGGATCATGATTTCTGCTAGCCATAACCCGCCAGAAGACAATGGGATTAAATTCTTTGGTGCAAATGGTACAAAATTATCTACAGACCTACAAAATCAAATAGAATCTGGGCTTCGTGGTTCATGGTCACAAGGTAATATGAACACAGCTAATACTATGGTTGATGCTAAATATTATCACCGACCAGAATTAATATCTGAATATGTAGCCTTTGTGCAACAACCCTTGATTAAGAACGCAACTTTAGCTGGTATGCGCGTGGTTTTAGATCTAGCTTGGGGGGCTGCCGTTGATACTGCGCCTGCAATATTTAAAGCTATGGGTGCAGAAGTAATTACTCTTCATGATCGTCCAGATGGCGATCGCATTAATGTTAATTGTGGTTCAACTCATCTAGAAGTATTACAGCAAGCAGTTATCGCACATCAGGCTGATCTAGGTTTTGCCTTCGATGGGGATGCGGATCGAGTTATGGCTGTTGATTCTCACGGTAAAGTTGTTAACGGTGATTATATTCTTTATTTTTGGGGTCAAGCACTGCGTCAACAACAAAAATTACCCAACGATACAATTGTATCTACAGTAATGGCAAACTTGGGTTTTGAAAATGCTTGGCAAAAATTAGGAGGAAAATTACTACGTACCTCAGTTGGTGATCAATATGTTCATGCAGCTATGGTCGAAACAGCATCTATGTTAGGGGGCGAACAGTCTGGGCATATCCTTTGTCCTCATTATGGTGTTTCTGGTGATGGTGTCTTAACAGCACTACATATCGCTGCATTGGTTAAAGATTCGGGTGTAACTTTATCTCAAATGCTTGCGGAAAGTTTTCAGACTTACCCTCAAATTCTCAAAAATATTCGAGTAGAAAATCGCCAACAACTTCAAAATTGGCAAGATTGCGAAGCTCTACAACAAGCGATCGCCCTTGCAGAAACAGCAATGGGTGATCAGGGTAGAATTCTAGTCCGTCCTTCTGGTACAGAACCTTTAATTCGCATTATGGTCGAGGCTGCTGATGCAGATTTGGCGAATTATTGGACAAACAATTTAGTTAATTGCGCTCAAAAATATCTTGTAGGATAAAACTGATTTATGTTGATTCATACATTAGAGCTACCATTTCAATCGCTCAAAAAAACTATAAAATACACCCTAGACACCTATTTAGAGGCTACACTTGCCCACAGAGTTAAATCATCTCTCAAATGGTTAGCCCCTGGATTATTTATTAAGCGTTGGCTATTGCTCAGTGCTAATGGAGTATTTTGTTTTGCTTTAGGGTTAATTAGCCTCTGGCAACCTACAGATATAGTTAATTTAACTTTTCCGCAATACCTATTTAAAATTACAGCTATTGTATTAGGTCTATTTCTCAGTTTTTGGGGACAGATTCGCGCTTTTCGCTCAATAATTCAAGTATTACAGCCAAATAGTGAGCAAGATTTAGTTGATCTGATGCTGGCTCATCGTCGCTTAAATAAAGGGCCGAAAATTGTGGCTTTGGGTGGGGGAACAGGTCTTTCTAATTTACTGCGCGGATTAAAACACTATAGTGGTAATATAACCGCCATTGTAACCGTGGCTGATGACGGTGGATCTTCTGGACGCTTAAGGGAAGAATTGGGAGTTTTACCCCCTGGAGATATTCGCAACTGCATTACAGCCCTAGCAAAAGAAGAAGGTCTATTAACCGAATTATTTCAATACCGCTTTCGAGCAGGTGATGGGTTAAAAGGTCATAGTTTTGGCAACTTATTCCTCACCGCCATGAGTGAAATTACAGGTAATTTAGAAAAGGCGATCGCAGCAAGTTCTAAGGTTTTGGCTGTACAAGGACAAGTATTACCTGCCACCCTCAATGATGTTCATCTATGGGCAGAATTAGAACAAGGACAAAGAATTGTAGGGGAATCAAATATAGCTCAAGCTCAAGGCAAAATTCAAAACATTGGCTGTATTCCTGCTAACCCTGAAGCTCTACCAGCTACCATTGAGGCAATTAAATCAGCAGATTATATTATTTTAGGGCCAGGTAGTCTCTACACTAGCATTATTCCCAATCTTCTTGTTCCAGAAATCCGTGAGGCGATCGCCAATGCCAAAGTACCCCGTGTTTATGTATGTAATATCATGACTCAGCCAGGGGAAACCGATGACTATACAGTTGCAGATCATATTAAAGCGATCGATCAAGTTTGTGGTCAAAAGCTTTTTGATGCTGTTATCGTTAACCAAACAAACCCATCACGGGAATCTCTAAATAAATACTCTCAAGAAGGTTCTTCTCCAGTCATTTTAGACCGAGATCAGATTGCTTTAACCGAACGTCAGCTTATTTTAGCTCCTTTTTTGGATGAAGACCCCCAAACCCACACTATACGTCATCATTCTCAACGTTTAGCTGCACAGTTATTTTATAATTTACCCTTAATTCGTTAAAAAAGACGGGAGAGGGGAGAGGGGTAGGAGGTAGTAGGTAGTAGGTAGGGGGTTGGTTATCAGCTAAAAGCTAATAGCATCCCTCGCACGGATTAGCGAAGCAGCGCGGTCTTCGGTTACACGGATGCAAGCTCCGAGTACTGCGTTTGCGTAGCTGCCGTAGGCATAGACTTCGTCTTGGGGAGGGGCTGTCATCTGAGGTCTCCTCAGATGTTTATACGCCCTGTGGTTTCCCTCGTATTGGACTGCTTCAAGAAGCTGCGCGTTAAAGCTAAAAGCGGTGCTGTGCTAACGGTACGGTTTCCATGCCTTGAGCGAATCAATCAAGGATACCGCTTCGCATATGCACTCCTGATCTCAGAAGCTAAAAGCTAAAAAATGTCCTAAGATTGTCTAGTATTGCTATATCTAAATAAAAACGTGGATGTATCTTTAGCTAATTTAAGACAAAATTATACCCTGGCAGGATTATCGATCGCCGATGTAAAGAGTGATCCTTTTGAGCAGTTTAAAATTTGGTTTCAACAAGCTTACGATGCTAATTTAATTGAACCTAACGCTATGACTTTGGCAACTGCTACCCCTGATGGCAAACCTAGCGCGAGAATTGTCTTACTCAAAGGAATCAATCAACAGGGTTTTGTCTTTTATACCAATTATCAAAGTCAAAAAGGTAAAGAGTTAATTGCTAATCCCCAGGCTGCTTTGGTATTTCTTTGGCATAGTTTGGAAAGACAAGTCCGCATTGAAGGTAAAGTTGAGCAACTTCCAATAGCAGAATCTCTGGCATATTTTCACAGTCGTCCGAAATCTTCGCAATTGGGAGCATGGGCATCTGATCAAAGTCAGGTAATTGGCGATCGCGCCATCTTGGAGCAAAAGCTAACTGCTCTAGAAGCTCAATATGGTGAGGATGCAACAATTCCTCTACCGCCTCATTGGGGAGGATTTTGTGTTATCCCTAAACGAATAGAATTTTGGCAAGGTCGTCCTAATCGTCTTCACGATCGCTTAGTATATGATTTGCAAGCTGATGGGGATTGGCAGATACAAAGATTAGCCCCTTAAATATTATTAGAGTGGATAACTTAATTGCCTTAAATACATTAGATTTTGTCTTATGTTTGGGGATGATTGGTATAGCGATCGCCCTTTCTCTTTGGCAAAAATTGGGGCTGGAAAAGGAATTGGTTTATAGTACATTTCGCTCTCTAATGCAGTTGATTGTTATTGGCTATATTTTGGATCTAGTCTTTGCCGTTAACAATGGACTGGTAATTTTAGGAGTTTTGGGAGTAATGCTGGCTATTGCTGCGGTAGTAACCCGTAACACTATTGACCAAAAGCTTAAAGGACTATTACCTACGGTTATTTTGTCTCTACTTGCCAGTAGTGCTTTTACTTTGGGATATATAATTTTACTAGTTATTCAACCTGATCGCTGGTATGAGCCTCAATATTTAATTCCTTTAGCAGGAATGTTATTTGGTAATGCGATGAATGGATCTTCTCTAGCAGGAGAAAGACTATTGCAGAGTATTAATCAGAATCGTTGGGAGATAGAAACCCATTTATGTTTAGGTGCTACCCCCAAACAAGCTATAGCAATTTATCAACGCCAAGCAATTCGCACTGGTTTAATCCCAACTCTTAATAATATGCTGGTGATCGGTTTGGTTGGTTTACCTGGAATATTAACGGGTCAATTATTAGCTGGTAGTAATCCTTTAGATGCAGCCTCGTATCAAATTTTAATGATCTTGGCGATCGCCTTAACTAATATGATCTCTACGGTATTTGTAACTGAAGGGATCTATAAACGTTTTTTTAATCAAGACGATCAGTTAATTGCTTAGTTAAGTATGTTTAATTTTAATTAAATGAAACTGAAATTGCGGAAAATAACTTTAAACTCAACTAAATATTTATTATTTAATAATAGTGTTTTGTTTCTTGATAATATTCTTGCTCCCAGCATTTTTTAAACAGGGTAATTTGATATAAATACCAAAAATTTCTAAGATTCCATACAGAATATTTATCGCCAAGTTGTTGATTAGAATATTGCCAGATAAGATGTGTAATTAATTTTATTTTTCTGTTCATCGACCAAAAGCCCTTAATTAATCATTAAAATTGGTTATAAACTGGTTATATAATTAATTTGCCCAATTATAGATTTTTAGCCTTGGTCGGAATTGCCTAAAATTATTATTACCTAAACCCTGTATTCAGTGTTACTACTAATTGTCAAAAAATCCTTATTCTGTTTTAACTTTCTTAGTTCTAGTAATATCTAAACTGATTTTTCCACCAAAATCGGGAATGGGAGCAGCAAGTTTTGATAATTTAACCCTAACTTGACTAACTTTTTCTAAGTTTAATAGTTGCTCTGCTATGGCATTAACTAACGTTTCGATTAAAGCACATTTAGAAGTAGTAACTAATTCTTTAACAATCGCGATCGCTGATCGGTAATCTACAGTATCTTCAAGATTATCTGTCTCTCCCGCAAGTTGTAAATCTACCCACAAAGTCAAGTTAACTTCAAACCACTGTCCTAACATTCTTTCTTCAGGTAAATAACCAACATATCCATAGGCGCGAATACCATCGACTTGAATTGAATCCATTTTTTGATAAAGATAAATATTAATAATAACTAATTAGTAATCAATATGGGTAAAAGGTTTAGCTTGATCCCCTGTATAGGTAGCTGCAATATGACCATTCCCCGTCATTTTATATTTATAGGTTACTAAACCCTCCAAACCTACAGGCCCACGGGGAGGCATCTGTTGAGTACTAATACCTACTTCTGCCCCAAACCCATAACGAAAACCATCCGCAAAGCGAGTAGAACAGTTATGATAAACTCCAGCAGCATCAACTCGATCTTGAAATATAGTTGCAGTTTGATGATCTTCGGTAACGATCCCATCAGTATGTTTTGACCCATATTGATTGATGTGAGCGATCGCCGTTTCTACAGAATCTACTATCTTAATTGCTAATATTAAATCACTATATTCCGTTTGCCAGTCATGCTCATCCGCAGGAGTTGCTTTGATTATTTGACAAGTTGCTGCATCTCCTCTAAGCTCTACTCCCTGATTTTCTAAGGCAGTTGCGATCGCTGGTAGAAATTCGGCTGCAATCTCTTGATGTATTAGTAATGTTTCAATCGCATTGCAGGCTGCTGGATAATGAGTTTTAGCATCCACAGTAATATCAATAGCTTTATTTAAATCTGCTGCTTTATCGATATATAAATGACAAATACCATCTGCATGACCTAATACAGGGATGCGTGTATGATCTTGAACATAGCGCACAAAGGAATTTGAGCCTCTAGGAATAATTAAATCTATATATTGATCTAACTCTAATAGCTGTTTAATTTCTTCTCTAGTGGTTAACAATTGCACCGCAGAGGGAGAAACCTCTGTATTTTCTAGTGCTTGATGAATGACTTTAGTTAATGCTTGACAGGAATTAAGGGCTTCTTTGCCACCTTTAAGAATTACACCATTACCCGATTTTATAGCCAAGCTGGTAATTTGAATCAAAGCTTCAGGACGAGCTTCAAAGATAATGCCTAACACTCCTAAAGGACAAGTAACCCGTTTTAAAATCAAACCTTCATCTAATTGGCGATGAATCTGATTTACTCCCAGAGGATCACTTAATTTAGCGACATCTCTAACACCAGCGATCGCAGCTTGCAGTTTAGACTGTCCTAATTTTAATCTTGCAGATAGGGCAGGGGCAATATTATCCGCTTCTGCTGCTTTTAGATCTAGTTCATTAGCTGCTAATATTTCTGCTTCTGCTGCTTCTAGAGCTTGCGCTATTACTTCTAAAGTGAAGTTTCTGGCTGCTGTGGATAATACTGCCAGTTTTCCTGCAGCTATACGAGTCTGTTGGGCGATTTCTATTAATGAAGGAGATGTAATCTGGGAGACAACCATAATATTTAAATCTGCTAATTATATTTTTTTTGTATACTTATAAAATTACTTTTATTAAAAATACAATTAAACTAAGTTTTAATTTAGCGGTAATATAAATCTATTGAAACATAAAGATAATAAAATAAATATTTTTTTGTTAATCTCTAAATAAAGTCTCAATCCCACCTTCACCTCTAAAAATTTGTTATATATAACTATAATCGGCAATCTAGAGCAATAAAAGTCATGGGTAAAAAAGAGCTAAACTATGAAGTAAAAACAAAAAAGAAAAAAAAAGATAAAACTAAATCGGAAAAAATTAGCAAAAAAGATTACGAAAAAGAATTAGCTAAACTACAAATAGAGCTAGTAAAATTGCAAAGATGGGTACAAGACAAAGGTCTAAAAATAGTAGTAATCGTTGAAGGCAGAGATGCAGCAGGGAAAGGTGGAGCGATTAAACGAATTAGCGAATGTTTAAACCCCCGTGTCTGTAGAATTGCAGCGTTAGGCACACCAAGCGATCGCGAAAAAACTCAATGGTATTTTCAAAGATATGTCCCCTATCTACCAGCAGCAGGGGAAATGGTCTTATTTGACCGTAGTTGGTATAATCGGGCTGGGGTTGAAAAAGTTATGGGTTTTTGCACCTATGAGGAGTATAACGAATTCTTGCGCTCTTGTCCTCAGTTTGAAATGATGATTCAGCGATCGGGAATAATTTTATTGAAGTATTGGTTTTCCGTCAGCGATCAAGAGCAGGAAAAACGCTTTCAAGATCGAATTAAAGACCCTACCAAACGCTGGAAAATTAGCCCGATGGATTTAAAAGCTAGGGAAAAATGGGTAGACTATTCTAGAGCTAAAGATGATATGTTTGCAGCTACTGATATGCCTGAAGCACCTTGGTATGTAGTTGAAGCGGATGATAAAAAAAGAGCCAGATTAAATTTTATTAGTCATCTTTTAAATAGTATTCCCTATGAGGACTTACCACCCCAAGAAATAAAACTACCCCCGCGTCAGAAAGAAATCGAATATGAGCGTCCACCGATGGAAACTCAGAAATTTGTCCCAGCTAAATATTAACTTGCTTACTTACTAGGTCGCTCAATCCGAATCAATTCTGTCAAAATACTATCTAAACTACCATTAACTTGAATACGCTCAATCTTTTCGGCAATTCGTTCTAAAATTTCTAATTCTTTCATTCTCAAAGCGATCGGATTATCTTCCATCACCTTAGCTGTATTCAACATACTACGAGTTGCTGCTGTCTCTTCTCGACGGCGGACTACGTTTGCTTGAGCAGCTTTTTCAGCTTCGACAACCTTGCTTAGGATAGCTTTAATCTCACCTGGTAAGATAATATCTTTTACCCCCACAGAATCGACTTCCAGACCATAATCGCTGGTTTTAGTGCGAATATATTCCGCCACACTGCGATCAATTGCGCCCTTATCTTCTAATAAAGCATCTAAAGTTTGTTCCCCTACTGCTGCGCGTAAAGCAAATTGTAACTCTTTATATAAATAACCAGAAATATCAACCAGAGTGTTTTTAGCCTTAAGTGGATCTTGAATACGAAAACCAGCAGTTAAATTTAAGCGCAAGGGTACTTTATCTTTAGTAAGAATATCTTGACCTGATACATCTAGGTTTTGCAAACGTAAGTCGAATACTTCTGTATTAAAAGATCTGCCAAATATCCACCAAGCGTGCATTCGGGGGGGAAGTTGTAATTGAAATTCTTGATTTATGTATAATAACCCGACGTGCTGAGGAGGTACTTCACAAATATGTAAGCTATTATGACTCAATAAAAGCACTTCCTTAGATCCTGATAGTAATTCTGAAACTAAATCAGGAGACAATTTAGCATCATTACTTATGTCAATTATTTCTACAGTAACACCCTGCCAAAATAGCTTACGGGTAGTAGGTGGCAAAATCGCTATAACTTTATTTAAGTAGCGCACAACAGCCACTTGTTTACTTGCTAATTGTACTATTTCACAATATTGAGATACAAAATCTGGGTGGAGTTCAATTAGGATATCTTCTAAGGGAAAATCAGGGTTAGGAATAGTACGGCTTAGGGTACGTACCGAAACCTGACGATTAACATCCCAAAAGGCATATTCTCCCGATTCTAAAGGTCGGACAAAATTATTTTGAATATACAGCAAACCAATTTCGGCTTCTGAAATTTGAAACTTTCTTATTCCCTTTAAGTTTATTTCGCGCAGTTGCTGTACAAATTCTGCTGGTAATTCTAAACTTGTTTCTAAATTAAATAAATGGGCTTCAACTTCAATAAAACCACGCCAAAAAGCACGAAGTTGATTAGGTGCAACACTTACCCAATTTTGACCACAACGCACTAAAGCTGCTTCATTAAACCCTGTATTGACAACTAGTAAGTGTTCTTGTAATTCCCTTGGGTGTGTTCTCAATAACAATTCGAGATTATCAATTTGAACTTCTGGATAATTGCGATCGCTAAATGTAACTTGCCAATGGCGACCAAAATAAGTATATGTTCCTGGTGGGAGAATTTTTTTAAAATCACTGCGATGATATAAAATTCCAATTTCGTTGGGTTTAATATAAAAGTTTTTCCACAGGGCAATTTGCAGAGATAACTTAGGTAACATCTTGTTTTAATTGACTTTAATTAAATATTTTTTTACTCTCTCAATACGGGGTTTACAATCCCAATGCGGACAAAAGCTTCTCCCAGACTGGATTAAGAATAGGTGTCACTTACTTAAAACCACTCTCAAGAATTTAATTTAGGAGTTTCCTCCGTTCATTACCGCCTTAAGGGATAATTAAAAGCAAGAAAACTACCTTCAAATATGGCGTTCAATTTACCTTCCCCAACATCTCCCTAGGGAAAAGGATCTAGTAAACGAAGGACATACTCAAGTAAGGGAGAGATACAGTTGCTCTGGCTTTGTGATTGCTAATAAACACCCGTATGATCGAGTAATTACAAAAATTGATTGAATTTTAATAATCAAATCTTTCGACTCGATTATTGAGTTCTTTGTCCCAAACAAAGTGCCTTTTACCCCAGGCGAGGGTTTTGGTGCAAATTATAGGAATCGAACCTATTACACATCGATTATGAGTCGATCGCTCTACCAATTGAGCTAAATTTGTGGTGGTTTGATATAGGATTTGAACCTATGAAAGATCGACGATACACCGACCTACTCTACCAATTGAGCTAATCAAACGATGATTTACGTATTAAGTACGAAAGTGGCATACGCTCATACTATAAGTAGGCGCACCAGCTAGGGATACAGAACCTAAACTATAACTTTGTCATCTTAATTACTAAATCTCTGATATTATAACACAGGTGTATTTAATATGTGTTTTTGCTTAATTCTTTCCACAGATTCCAGTAATTCTCCACCTTTTTCGGGATTAATCATCGCTACATAATTACTAAAACCAGTGATCGAAGCTATTAAATTGGGTGAATTTCCCCATTTTTTGCCAGATAATCCGTCTTGTTCGATTTGATGGAGAGTAGCACGAAAGGCTTTTAATTTTGTTTGAGAAATATTTAATTTATGATTAACCACAATTCCTGTAACTTCTTGTCGGACAGATTTAGGTAAAATTTGTATTTTATTAGGGTTAATTTTAAAGCCGAATTGAGCAATAACTGCTAATAATTGCTTAATTAAAGTAGATATATTAGCGCGATCTCTCTTACCAGAAAAAGTTAAATCATCGGCATATCTTGTATAAGTAAATCCCAGATCACTAGCAATTTGAGACAGATTTTGATCGAGATTATAGCAAACAAGATTAGAAATAGTAGGGCTAGCTGGAGATCCTGACGGTAAACAACGCGGATGACAAGTTTCTACATCTTTAATAGTACAAATTAAGCTTAAAAGTGTCCCAATGCTTTGGGAATATCCCAAACTAAGAAATAATTTTTGAACGTGTTTATAAGTAATTGATGAGAAAAAATTCTCTAGATCTAATTTTATGATTATATCTGCGCCGACGTGGGGTTGGGCATTAGTGATAATAGAGCGATGGCGACGAAAACCGTGGGCTGCATCATGCACTGCTAAATTATCCAAGATATTTTTTAAAATATATATTTGAGCAGTTTTAAGATAGGGCTTTGGTGCATAAATTGTTCTTGTCTCGCCCGTCTTTTTGGCAATTTGAAAGCGCGAATAATGAATCACAGGATAGGTAAAGGGTTTAAAAGCTAACCAACGTAGTTGTTTTACACTGATATTCATTGATAAAGCTAATTCCGCTTCAGTGTTATACATTGGTAGTTTTCTATCTGCTAAAATCACTTCTGGTTAAATATACAGATAAAATCGTATATACCTAATACCTGGGAAATATTCCTTAACAAATAAATACTTGAAGATTATGAAAAGGGTTGCAGCTTTGGGGTTAGATGTAGGTAAAAAGCGCATGGGGGTAGCAGGATGTGACGGCACAGGTTTAATTGCTACTGGCTTAACTACTATTTATCGTACCTCTTGGGTAGAAGATCTCAAACAATTACAAGAGATTATCGATGAGAGAGAAGTAGAAATATTAGTAATTGGAATGCCCTATACTTTAGATGGTCAAGTTGGGTTTCAAGCTCAACAAATAGAAAAATTTGGTCGTAAAGTTTCCAAGTGCTTACAATTGCCTGTTGAATATGTAGATGAACGTTTAACCTCGATTGAAGCCGAAGCCCAATTAAAAGCCAATAAAAAATTTTCCACTCGCAATAAAGGGGAAATTGACCGTCATGCTGCTGCGATCATTTTACAACAATGGCTTGATATGCGTCGTCAACAATTAGCGCAATAAACTATTAAAGTATAAAAAAGCAGAAATTTGTCTATCTTGATCATAAGCAAAGGAGGGGCTATCTAGGATGCTAAAATCCACAGTTAATACAGCCCCATAATACTTAACGCTCTTTACTAATTAAATTGGCATCGGATCAAAAACATTAATGTCTAGTACAGGTTGTCCAGTTAAACAACGCCAATGACAAGTAAATAAATCAGGTTGCTGAGTTTTTAAGGTAATCAAAGCAGGTGCAGCAGGAAATGGCCAAAGTCTATCAAAGACGATTTCACCGTTATACAAGCTAAACTGAAGTAAATAAGTGGCTGGGGTAGCATTGATAGAGTTTAATAACTCTTGGGCTAAAATATGCAATGATTTACGCTGGCGATGGGGTATATCTACAGGCTGTTCATAGGAATTAGGCATTGATCCTTCACCGATGATTTCGCCAAAAAGAGGCTTATCGGTCATAATTATAGGCAACCACAAATGACCTAACCAAGAATCTCCCACACTAGTTTTAAAGCCTAAGTTTTTCTCAACCCAACGTCTTCTGGCGTTAATATCTTTACAATCTGAATAGATTTGCTTTTGTGGAAAATCAAAATAATCTGGTAATTGAATTGTTAATGGACAATAAACGGCTTCTTCTTTGTCTTTTTTAAGCCCTTTAGAATTTCTAGACCATAAAGTTGCAGCCGAAACGATTTCTATCACCGTCGAAGCTGGAGAAGATTCTGCAATACTAGCTTGCAAAGCCTCAACCATTTTCATTGTTACTGGCGAGGCTGAAATTAACTTTCCTTGTTCACTAACTTCAGCGTTGATAATGATTACAACTTTTTCCATTCCCCTTCCATAGTTATGAGATTTTGTCATAGCTGTTATAAATCGAACCTTGCTTACTTGTCCCCTGATTTAGACACTCAATAATTAAATTGCTAATATTGCTACTTCTGCAGAATAAAAAAATAGTTCGTGATGTTTGTAGGGCATAGTTCAATTGTAGATCTATTTTTAGTTAGGAGTAATTAACTGGCAGTAATCGCACTAAAATTGATTAACTTTAAGCGACACTAGTAACTTAAGTATAAAATATTAGCCGACAATTAGTTTGGGTGTGATCATAACACTTGTTGCTTGATACTAATTATTTTATCTCCATAAATATCAAGGTTTCGATCAGTACTTATCATAGTTGCTTCTTAACTATATTTTCAAGATCCTAGGTAAATAATTTAATATTTTAGACACAATAAGAACAGTCACAGATTATAAAAATACCCTTTGGGTACTCCGCGCCCACGGGCGACGAAGACGGCACGTTACCGTTGGTCAATAGTTTATATAGGATCATTAACACAGAGTAGTTAAATTAATTTAAGTTAATATTCTCATCCCCAAGCATTATTTAACTAACAATTAATAAAATAATAATTTATTGAGAATTAGAAGACATGGAATTATTAGAATATCAGGCTAAAGAACTATTCCGCATGGTAGGTATTCCTATTTTACCTTCTCAGACTATTAAAGATGCGAGAAAAATTAAGCAATTAGAAATTCCCTATCCTGTAGTATTAAAGTCGCAAGTAAGATCTGGGGGGAGAGGGAAAGCTGGGGGAGTGCGTTTTGTAGCTAATACAATCGATGCGATCGCTGCTACGCGAACTATTTTTAATCTTTCTATTTTGGGGGAATATCCAGAAGTTATTTTAGCTGAAGCCCATTATAACGCTCAAAGGGAGTTGTTTCTGGCAATTGTTTTGGACTACGATTTGCAATGTCCAGTTTTATTGGGTTCTGCCTTTGGAGGTATGAATGTAGATTCATTATTATCTAATTTACAACAGGTGGTAATTGATGGTGATTTTTCTTTATTTGAAGCTCGCCGTCTAGCTGCTAACATGGGGTTGACAGGTAAGTTAATTTGTTCGGTAAGTGAAATTATCGCTAAAATGCACTATTTGTTTCAAAATTATGACCTGGATTTGGTTGAGATTAATCCTTTGGGGATAAATAGGGAAGAGGAGTTGATGGCATTAGATGGCAAAATAACTATTAATGATTATGCTCTAGCAAGACAACCAATCATCGAAAGCTTAAGTTTTTCTAGATATCAACAAAAAATTAGCAAGGAAATTCTCCAGCAGCATGATTATCAAGCTAATATTAGTTGGCGTTGGTTAGATTGGCACAATTCTTGTGGGAAAATCGCCATAATCTCTAATAGTGTTGATTCTGCCCTATTGATTTGGGATTTGTTACATCAAAACAATATAACCCCTGCTTGTGGTGTAATAATTGAAAATAGTTTGGGTGAGGAATCTGGCGATTTAGAGGTATATCAAGAACAAATAGGACAAATTCTGCCACAAGTAGCCTCAATAAAAGGAGTTGAAGCTATTTTAGTCAATATTTTAGCGACAGATCCAGTCAGTCGTGCAATAGTTTTGGCGATCGCTGATCACTATGAGTCTTTAAAGTCAGATTTATCTCCATCAATAGAATTAGATCAACAGTTGAGGGAAACAAAATCTCTTGTTTTAGCCCCACAATTGATTTTACGAGTGTTACATGAGGATCATTTTGAAGATATAACTTGCGAATATTTATCTTTAACTAACAGTTTAGAAGCAGCCATTTCCCAAGCAATAGCAATACTTGCCATCCCCAGGGATAGCGATCCAGATACAGGTGTCCCTACGGTAAAATCCAAATAACAATTATTATTACCTATGAATTTGTCTCCCTCCAGCAACGTTATTATCCAAGGAATTAACGAATCTCCAGCTACTTTTTACGCTTGGCAAATGCGATCGCTTGGGACTAATATTGTCGCAGGTATAAGTCCTGGTTATGGCGGTACAGAAGTAGAAGGTATTCCTGTATTTGATTTGGTAGATCAAGCGTTAACTCAGGTAGGCAAAATTGATTTAAGTCTGATTTTTGTCCATCCTTATCAAGTATTAGATGCAGCAAAAGAGGCGATCGCAGCAGGTATTCAACAAATTATTATTTTTACTCCCCAAGTCCCACCCTTAGATACTATTGAATTAGTGAAGGCAGCTAAAGCTAGTAATACTTTAGTATTGGGGCCAGGTAGTCATGGTATTATGATTCCGCAACAAGCCAGTTTTGGCACATTAGCACCTCAGTTTTGTCACCCAGGAGATATAGGATTAATTGGTACAAGTGATTATTTATGCTATGAAGTGGCTTTGGAATTAAATCAGGCAAACCTAGGACAGTCGATAATTGTTAGCTTGGGCAAAGAAAGGATTATGGGTTCAAGTTTACTACAATGGTTAAAAATCCTGAATGAAGATCCCAAAACAAGTGCGATCGTTTGTATAGCACAACAACTTAAGGAAACAGAAGCAATTGTTAGTCTCGGTAACAATCATGTTTATAATAAACCCATCATTGTTTATTTGGCAGGATTAAAAACTCCCCAAGAAAAAGTTCTCTACGATGCCTTCACAATTATTAGTAGTCATTTATCTGATTCAATTCCCGCAGTAGATCAGCAACGCCAAACCATCAAAAAGCTACAAAAAGCAGGAATTATGGTAGCTAAAAGATTAGATGAAATACCAACGATCGTCAAAAGCGCGTATCAAGATAGCTTAAAACAATAATAATACTGAGTGATGTTTGGGGATATATATCAATTATGAATCAAAAAAGTTTGGGATTAGATAGTCGTTTATATCAATACCTCTTATCAGTTTCGTTGCGAGAAGCAGAGGTTTTAACACAATTAAGGCAAGAAAATAATCGCCATCCCATGAGTATTATGCAAATATCGCCAGATCAAGGACAGTTTATAGCCTTGTTGGTGAAATTATTAAAAGCCAAAAAAACTCTAGATATTGGGGTCTTTACAGGATATAGTTCCTTAGTAGTAGCTTTAGCCTTACCTGAAGATGGTCAAGTTATCGCTTGCGATCGCGATCCTGAAGCTACAGCGATCGCCCGTCGTTATTGGCAAGCAGCAGGGGTAGAACATAAGATTGATTTTCGTCTAGCCCCAGCTATAGATACTTTGGAGGAGTTAATTAGTCAGGGGGAAGCAGAAACTTTTGATTTTGCCTTTATTGATGCTGATAAACGAAATTATCCTAATTACTATGAATTAGCTTTAACTCTATTACGCCCTGGTGGCATGATAGCTATAGATAATGTCTTGTGGTCTGGAAATGTTGCCGATCCCTTAGATACAGATAAAAGAACCCTTGCCATTCGTGAATTTAATCAACAAGTACATCAAGATCACAGGGTAGAAATTAGTATGCTGGCGATCGCGGATGGGTTAACTTTGGCACTGAAACTTTAGATGAAAGTAGATCGATAGAAGCTATTTGAATAATTAACTATCAACCTACAAACAATAAAACTAATTAAGCATCATTAAGAGCAACAATACCAGGTAGAGTTTTACCTTCCAATAACTCTAAACTTGCACCACCACCAGTAGAAATATGGCTCATTTTATCAGCTACACCTACTTTTTCCACTGCTGCAACCGAGTCACCGCCACCGATAATTGTAACAGCATCGGATTTTCCTGCTAAAGTATGAGCGATCGCTTCTGTACCAGCAGCAAATTTATCAAACTCAAATACTCCCATAGGGCCATTCCAAATTACAGCATTGCAGTCTGCTAGCGCGTCTTGGAATACTTTGATCGAGTCAGGGCCAATGTCTAGTCCCATCCAGCCATCGGGAATATCGTTAATACTGACAGTTTGAGAGTTGGCATCAGCAGCAAAGTTATCAGCAACTACTACATCAGTTGGTAGAAGTAGTTCAACTCCTTTTTCTTTGGCTTTTGCTTCTAAAGATTTAGCTAATTCTAATTTGTCTTCTTCAACTAAAGACTTACCAACTTTTAACCCACGTGCTTTATAGAAAGTGAAAATCATACCGCCACCAATTAGCAGCTTGTCACACTTATCTAATAAGGTTTCAATTACCCCAATTTTACTAGAAACTTTTGAACCACCGATAATTGCTGCTAAAGGACGTTTGGGGTTATCTACTGCATCTTGAAGATAATCTAGTTCTTTTTCAATTAAGTATCCAGCAACACTAGGACTTAGGTAGTGAGTCACCCCTTCAGTTGAAGCATGGGCGCGGTGAGCAGTACCAAATGCGTCATTAACATATAAGTCAGCATTAGCAGCTAATTGTTTGGCAAATTCGGGATCGTTTGCTTCTTCTTCATTATGAAAACGTAAGTTCTCTAAAAGAATTACTTGACCGTTGCTCATTCCCTCAACAGTAGAGGCTACGCTATCACCAATACAGTCATCACACTTAGTTACATCTTGTCCTAATAATTCAGACAATCTTTCTGCAACAGGAGTTAAACGTAATTTATCTTTTGCTTCGCCTTTAGGACGACCCATATGACTGCATAGGATAACTTTAGCTCCTTTGCTAGTCAAATCATTGATAGTTGGTAAAGCAGCCTTAATACGAGTATCATCTGTAATTTTGCCACTATCGTCTAAAGGAACATTAAAATCTGCTCTTACTAAAACCCTTTTTCCAGAAACATCTGCTTCTGTTAAACTCGCGACAGTTTTCTTTGCCACCGTTACTATCCTCCAAGCTGCTTGTTAAATTGATTAATAAAAATTACCCAAGTCTAAAGATAAATTTAAATTTTGGGGCTAGGATTAATCTACCAGAGGTGTTGCACTAAGAAAAGCATTTAAGCAAGTAATTAGTTTGTAGTTTGCTCGTTGCAGGTCAACCTTAATAGGAAATAAGTAATATGGAAATTAATCATTTGATAACCATCCATTTACTTTGTATCAACATCTTTTAAAATAAAATAAATATCAATTAAATTTGATGCAGATAACTATTCAAGACTCAAGTAAAATCGCTGAGGGTTTTCGCGCTCTTTCTGATCCTTTGAGGTTACAAGTAATTGAGTTATTACGTTCTCAGGAATTGTGCGTTTGCGAGCTATGCGAAAAATTAACTGTTAATCAATCTAAATTGTCTTTCCATCTTAAGAATCTTAAAGAAGCTAATTTAATTAACTCTCGCCAAGATGGACGTTGGATGTATTACAGTCTAAATTTAGCTCAATTTATAATTTTAGAGCGATATATAGCAGAATTTCGCCGTTTAGGTGAGATTGTTCCTAGCAGAAGCTGTGATTAAAGCATAAATCAACTACAGTTTTATCTATCAACTTTTTTTGATATATCAAATAATATTGATGTATAATCGTGCTTAATTCCACAATTTTTTTAAGTGGAGATAAAAGCCATGAATGTTCAAGATAAAAGTTTAGCAACTTTAGCAATAAGTACAGTATTATTAGCAATTTCCCCTCCCCTTGCTTCACAGGAAACCGAATCAATCAAAATTGATGGATCTAGTACTGTCTATCCGCTCACACAAAAAATAGTCGAAGAGCATCAAATTCAGAAAAAACAATCCTTAGATATTAAAGTAGAATTTTCTGGCACAAGTGGTGGTTTTGATAAGTTTTGCCGTAATGCCTCGCGTCCGATCCAGTTAGAGGAAATGCAGGCTTGCGATAATGGAAAAGTCCGTTATATAGAATTACCGATCGCTTTTGACGCGCTGAGGGTAGTAGTTAATCCGCAAAATAATTGGCTTGAGAGTATTACTGTAGACGAATTAGCTAAGATTTGGTCGCCTGATGCTGAGGGAAAAATTACCCGTTGGAATCAAATTAGACCCGATTTTCCTGATCAACCATTAAATCTTTATTCACAGTAGGGAAGATTCGGGTACTTATGATTATTTTACAGAAGCGGTAGTAGGGGAATCAGGATCAAGTCGCAGGGATTTAACAGCTAGTGAAGATGATGATGTTTTAGTTGATGGGGTTAGTCAAGATACTAATGCCTTGGGTTATTTTGGTTTAGCTTATTATGAACAAAAAGCTAGCCAAATGAGAGCGATCGCTATTGATAGTGGAAAAGGTGCGGTCTTACCAACTAGAGAAACCGTCGAACAAGCAGAATACCAACCTTTATCAAGACCTCTATTTATTTATATTAATGCTGCCTCTGCACAGAAAAATAAGGCTTTAAGAGAATTTATTGATTTTTATTTAGATCAAGCACTATTAGTGGGTGAAGTAGCTTATGTACCTTTGCTCCTAGAAGCTTATCACATCGACAAGGTGACATTTGATAAAGGCGAGGTTGGGACAGTATTTGAGGGTAAATCTCAATTTAATTTAACTATTCCCGAATTATTACGCAAACAAGCCCAATTTTAAGTAATATGAATCAACACAGTAGCAAGATAAATGCCAAAGCGGTTAAAGCTGGTAGCCAATTGAGTTTTTTTGAGAAATACTTAACTGTTTGGGTTGCTCTTTGTATTATCGCAGGCATTGCATTAGGTAAAATCTTTCCAGGGGTGGCTCAATCTTTAGATGGGATGAGTGTTCATAACGTGTCCATTCCGATCGCGATATGTCTATTTTTTATGATGTATCCGATCATGGTTAAGATAGACTTTTCCCAAGCCAAACAAGCAGCGCGATCGCCCAAACCTGTACTATTAACTTTAGTAGTAAATTGGTTGATTAAGCCTTTTACTATGGTGGCATTTGCCCAATTTTTCCTAGGTTGGTTATTCCAGTCTTTCTTATCATCAACGGAAATGATTAGGGGGACAGAAGTTAGTTTAGCTAATTCTTATATTGCAGGGACTATCTTACTAGGAATTGCTCCCTGTACGGCAATGGTGCTGATGTGGGGTTATTTATCCTACAGTAACCAAGGACATACTTTAGTCATGGTAGCAGTTAATTCCTTGGCGATGCTGTTTTTATATGCACCTCTGGGTAGATGGTTGCTGGCTGCTAATAATTTAACCGTACCTTGGGAAACCATAGTCCTGTCAGTATTAATTTATGTTGGGTTACCATTAATAGCAGGAATTTTTACCCGTTATTGGATCTTTAAATATAAAGGGAGACGTTGGTTTGAAGAAAAATTTTTACACTACCTTTCCCCCATTGCGATCGCAGCTTTATTATTAACTTTAGTACTGTTGTTTGCCTTTAAAGGCGAATTGATTGTTAAAAATCCCCTACACATAGTTTTAATTGCCATACCCTTATTTCTACAAACCAATTTTATTTTCCTCATTACCTATGTTGCAGCTTTAAAACTAGGATTTGACTATGAAGATGCAGCCCCAGCAGCCCTAATTGGCGCGAGTAACCATTTTGAAGTAGCGATCGCCACCGCCGTTGTTTTATTTGGTTTAAATTCAGGCGCAGCCCTAGCTACAGTGGTCGGAGTTCTAATAGAAGTACCAGTAATGTTGATGTTAGTAGAAGTCTGTAAACTTACTGCTAACTGGTTTCCCAGACAGCCAGAAAAAGCAACTTTACTAGATCCCCGTTGTGCAAGACCATTTCAAAGCCCTTAAAAGCTTGATTACATAAATGTACGTTGTGATTACGGAATCAAGTTAACTATTTGACTAACTGCTGTATTAAGATCCTGCACCATTACCATCACTGACTTGTAGGATCACACAAGATGAGCATCTTCCTGATTATTTAGTTTAGATGTAAGCTAGGCAAATTCCGCCCTTTCCTAGAAGCCTGAAACAGGAGAATTCAATACGCGATCGCCCGAAACAAAAAACTATTAGATATTGCCAAAAAGAATTAGAAAATTATGAAAAAAGTCATGTTCGTCTGTAAAAGAAATTCCTGTCGTTCCCAAATGGCAGAAGGATTTGCCAAAACCCTAGGCGCAGGTAAAATCGAAGTCACATCTTCTGGTTTAGAAGCAAGTCGAGTCCATCCTACCGCAATAGAAGTAATGTCGGAAATTGGAATTGATATTAGCGATCAAACCTCCGATCCTTTATCTAACTTCAAAGCTGATGATTACGATGCGGTAATTTCCATGTGTGGTTGTGGTACAAGTTTACCTCCAGAATGGGTAAGACAAGAAGTATTTGAAGATTGGGAATTAGATGATCCTGACGGACAACCGCTTGAAACCTTTCACCGTGTCAGGGACGAAATTAAAGATCGTGTCACTAAATTAATTAACCAACTCAATTAAATTTTAGAAAAGGTTATATCTTCTCTGCTGCCAATAAAACATAAGCCAAATTTATCAATTATATAAATTATTTTTTGTTACATTTGTTAATAATTGTTCTAATATAACTATATACATACAAATACATATCAAACAAACGCAATCATACGAACATGACAACTACATTACAGCAACGCGAAACACGCGGAGCATGGGAAAACTTCTGTAGTTGGGTAACAAGCACCAATAACCGCATTTATGTAGGTTGGTTCGGTGTGTTGATGATCCCAACACTACTAGCTGCGACAACTTGTTTCTTAATCGCCTTTGTAGCAGCACCTCCTGTAGACATCGACGGAATTCGTGAGCCTGTAGCAGGATCACTAATTTACGGCAACAACATTATTTCTGGTGCAGTAGTACCTTCCTCTAACGCAATTGGTTTACACTTCTACCCAATTTGGGAAGCAGCTTCTCTAGATGAGTGGTTGTATAACGGTGGCCCTTACCAATTGATTATTTTCCACTTCTTGATCGGTGTATTCTGTTACATGGGTCGTCAGTGGGAATTATCCTACCGTTTAGGAATGCGTCCTTGGATATGTGTAGCATATTCCGCGCCAGTATCAGCAGCAACAGCAGTATTCCTAATCTACCCATTAGGACAAGGAAGTTTTTCCGATGGAATGCCTTTAGGTATCTCTGGTACATTCAACTTCATGTTAGTGTTCCAAGCAGAACATAACATCCTAATGCACCCCTTCCACATGTTGGGAGTAGCAGGTGTATTCGGCGGTTCATTATTCTCGGCTATGCACGGATCTCTAGTAACTTCTTCCTTGGTACGTGAAACTACTGAGACTGAATCACAAAACTACGGTTACAAATTCGGACAAGAAGAAGAAACCTACAACATCGTAGCAGCACACGGATACTTTGGTCGTCTAATATTCCAATACGCATCCTTCAACAACAGCCGTTCATTGCACTTCTTCTTAGGTGCATGGCCTGTAATCGGAATCTGGTTTACAGCAATGGGTATTTCAACCATGGCGTTTAACCTTAACGGATTCAACTTCAACCAGTCTATTATGGACAGTCAAGGACGTGTAGTAAACACTTGGGCAGACATTCTCAACAGAGCTAACCTCGGTTTTGAAGTAATGCACGAGCGTAACGCACACAACTTCCCATTAGACTTAGCAAGTGGCGAAACAGCACCTGTAGCATTAACTGCTCCTGCTATCAATGGTTAAGTTGAACAGACAAATAAATAATTAAGTAATTAAATAATCGAAAATGCTCTCCAGAAATGGGGGGCTTTTTTTTGGCTACTATTCTTAGTTTATAAATGATTGGTTTAAATATAGAGCAAGACTAACTGATGTTATAAAGTTGAATCATTGACCACAAAGATTAGAGCGAACAACTTATAGTTAAGACTAAAGATAGTGAACGTCTGTGAATTTGCAAGTTTGTTTCACAGTCGAACACCATCGGTAATATTTCTAAACTGATAGTACTATTTAAACTAAATTACTTAAGTGTTGAATTAATTGTGGAGCTTGTAGAACACCTTCAATTCTTTCTGCTGGTTGACCGTTTTTAAATAAAACTAAAGTGGGTAAAGCTTCAATTTGATATTTAGTAGCTAGTTTAGGATATTTATCAGTATCAATTTTAACCACCTGTAGGCGATCGCGCAAATTAGCTCCTACTTGTTCTAAAATCGGACTCATCATCTGACAAGGACCACACCAGGTTGCATAAAAATCTACCAAAATAGGAAGATCGGAATTGTCTAACATTTCTTGAAAACTAGAGAATTGCTTTTTAACTGCCATAGCGATCGCTTATTTATATAGTTAATTGGAATTATGAAGAGAAAATTAGTCTTGGGGACTAATTAGCCTATATGATAGCTAAGTTATCGAGAAATAGTAGTATTTCTCTTGAGTTTCTTAAGCTTGTGATGGAGGCAGAATATTATGGAATTATTACCAGAAAATCTACAATATTTAAAAGATCAAGTAGCAATAGTTACAGGGGCTTCTAGGGGCATTGGGAAAGCAGCAGCTTTAGCTTTAGCTAATCAAGGAGCAAAAGTTGTTATTAACTATGCTCGCTCAAGTGAAGCAGCAGAATCAATAGTTCAAGAAATTAGTGCAGCAGGAGGAGAAGCTATCGCCAGAAGAGCAGATGTTTCTAAAAGTGAGGAAGTAGATAACCTAATTAAACAAACCCTTGATGCGTTTGGCAGGATTGATGTATTAGTAAATAATGCAGGCATTACCCAAGATACTCTTTTATTGCGCATGAAGCTAGAGCAATGGCAAGCAGTAATCGACTTAAATTTAACTGGCGTATTTTTATGCACTAAAGCAGTAAGTAAGATTATGCTTAAACAACGTAGTGGCAGAATCATTAATATAGCTTCCGTTGCAGGACAGATGGGCAACCCAGGACAGGCTAATTATAGTGCAGCCAAAGCAGGGGTTATAGGCTTTACAAAAACTGTAGCTAAAGAATTAGCTAATCGTGGTGTGACTGTTAATGCGGTTGCGCCTGGATTTATCGAGACTGATATGACTCACGATCTCAAGTCCGATGAGATCATTAAATTTATACCTTTAGGACGTTATGGTAAACCAGAAGAAGTCGCTGGTACAATTCGCTTTTTAGCAGCAGATCCCGCAGCAGCTTATATTACAGGTCAAGTATTTAACGTTGATGGTGGTATGGTAATGGCGTAGCAAGTTTTTTAGGCAGTAAGTAGTAGAAAGTAGGAAATAAGGGATTAATAATTATTCTTACCAAGTATTAGTTTTGGGTTCTAACTACTGACTTATAACATTGCTATAAAAATCTAGCAGGAATTCAATGGCGATCGCCTTAAATAAAAATTTGTAACTCTAGTGCTACTCATTTACAAAAATCAGCAGAATCTATGAAAGCTGCATTTAATTATGCTGAAGCTTATTGAGAAAAAATAAAAAGCGCGATCGCAGATTTAGCCATTAATTACACAACCTTCAAGCCTATTTTGTCTCAAACTGAAGTAGAAATCCCTTTATCTCTCTGCTCTTGATTAATTACAATTTATAACGAGTATGAAAGAAAAAACCGAGAGAGAAAAAATGCTAGATGGGGAGTTGTATTTAGCAACCGATGAAGAATTAGTCATAATGCAGACTAAAGCATCTCAATTACTCCACGACTTCAATTTTTCTCAACCTCATCAAGTGGATCTGCGAAAAAATATTATTTTCCGTCTGTTTGGTAAAATCGGTTCTAATTATCTAATTAGACCTCCATTCCATTGCGATTACGGTTGTCATATTTTTGCTGGCGACAATTTATATATTAATTACGATTGTACAATTCTTGATTGTAATAGCGTGCATTTAGGAAACAATGTTTTACTAGCACCAAAAGTTCAAATTTATACTGCTTACCACCCCACAAATCCAGAAGTTAGATTATCTGGTCAGGAATTAGCAGCACCTGTTACTATTGGTGATAATGTTTGGCTTGGTGGTGGTGTAATAATCTGTCCTGGAATTTCTATCGGCTCAAATGTAACTATTGGTGCAGGTAGTGTCGTAACTAAGAATGTCCCAGATGGTGTTATTGCTGCTGGTAATCCTTGCCGAGTAATTAAAAACAACCTGTAACAATTCAAGAGTTAATATATCCAGAAGGTAAACTTACCAATTATCAATGGTAACAGGTAATTGTTCTTGTAATCGTCGAGCTAAATCATCGGAAGGTTCAGACTTGTTATACAACACCATAGTCGTAGTTTCATTCTGTTTAAAGCCAATGCGCTCGTAAAAACTTTGTTGATGAGTAGTGGTTAAATAAACTCTTTCAACTTTATTAACTAAAGGATGAGATAAAACAGTTTGTACTAACTTGCGCCCTAAACCTACTCCTTGATAATCAGGATCAATAACTACATCCCAAATTGCAGCACGATAGATACCATCGGAGGTAGCTCTAGCAAAACCAATTAAACGTTTTTTATCCCAAACAGTCACAATCGGATTACTATTAGCGATCGCAATTTCGAGATCTTCAACTTTTCGTTCTCGCGCCCAGAAAGCAGTTTTCGCAAATAAGCGTTGTAATTGTAATATATCTACCCTTGATTTATCGATACAAAACTGAATATGACTACAATCCATTGCTTTTAAAACCTCTGTTTGGAGATGTGCAAAAAAAGTTTTTGATAATACTTCCGAAGTTAGCTTAATCTATGCTCATTCAGTGTGATCAAAAACAAAAAAGTTAGCTTTTACTGCTTATACAGATATATTTGCATATATTTGCAAATTTCTGGTTAAATATCCAGTCTGTATATTTTTATCTCCTGACATTCCATCAATATTGATAGCTAAATTAAAGAGGAATAATCAATTAACAATCAACAGTTATTTATGAGTTCTCAACGTCTTGGGATCATCTATGCACTTTTAGCCTACGGCATTTGGGGACTATTTCCTATTTATTGGAAGCTTTTAGACTCAGTTGCTGCTTTAGAAATTTTAAGTCATCGTGTTATCTGGTCAACATTATTACTGTTGGGGGTTATATTTGCTTACAATTATTGGCAACAATTAATCAAACTATTTCTCAAACCGAAACAATCATTACCTTTACTCGCTTCAGCCAGTGTTTTAGCTTTTAATTGGGGATTATATATTTATGGAGTCAATAGCGATCGCATTGTTGAAACTAGTTTAGGATATTTTATCAATCCTCTAGTTAATGTCCTCCTGGGTGTGATTATTTTACGAGAAAGACTGCAATTAGGACAGTGGGTTGCTGTAATGTTAGCAACTTTTGGCGTAGGGTATTCAATTTTTGCAGTGGGGCAAATTCCTTGGATAGCTTTAGGTTTAGCCTTTTCCTTCGGAATGTATGGACTATTGAGAAAGGTTATTGTAGTCAAACCCATACTAGGATTAACTATAGAAACTTGCCTCCTAACTCCAGTAGCGATCGCCTATTTATCCTGGCACAATGATAATCACTTTGGAGAAAATTGGTTGATCACCCTATTATTAATTGGTTGTGGTGTGGTAACGTCTTTCCCTTTATTTTGCTTCAACAGTGCTGTACAGTCGCTACGACTCTCTACTATGGGTTTTTTTCAATACATCGCGCCTAGCTTGCAATTATTGTTAGGAATTTGGTTATACGATGAACCATTTACTAGAGATGATATTATCGTGTTTGGTTTTATTTGGGCTGCCTTAGCTCTTTACTCTGGTATTTCCGTAGTAAATAGCACTTCAAAAAATAAGCTCAATCGCAAATAACTAGAAACTTAGGAAAGGTTAAGCTTTTAGCCTTTTCATTAATTTAATAAATATTTTTGCTCTTTCCAGCTAATCTTATAAATTATTACTGACAAAAAAAGACACACCGTCAAGATGTGCCTGATTAAAACTAAGATTTAAATCAAATTAAGCAACGGAACTATTTAGTTTCAGAAAATTCCGCATCGATGACATCATCGCCACCATCACTACTACCAGCAGCACTGTCTGTAGGAGCGTCGCCACCTGGTGTACCACCTGTAGGATCTGCACCTGCACTTTGTTGATAGATATTGCTACCAATAGTGTAAAGAGTTTGTTGTAATTCAGGTAGAAGAGTTTTAATTTTCTCATCATTCTCTGAAGCCACAGCCTCTTTAAGATCCTTAATTAGACCTTCTGCTTTAGTTTTATCATCAGCAGAAACTTTATCACCTAATTCAGTCAACTGCTTTTCTGCTTGATAGACTAAAGAATCAGCTTGGTTTTTGCGATCAATTGCTTCACGACGTTCTTTATCAGCAGCAGCATTACTTTCTGCCTCTTTTACCATGCGGTCTACTTCATCATCAGGAAGAGTTGATGCACCTGTAATACTGATAGATTGCTCCTTACCAGTACCTTTATCTTTAGCAGTAACATTGAGGATACCATTAGCATCAATGTCGAAGGTAACTTCAATTTGAGGTACGCCACGAGGTGCTGGAGGAATACCATCTAGACGGAATGTTCCCAAACTCTTATTATCTTTACCAAATTCTCTTTCCCCTTGTAGAACATGAATTTCTACATTGGTTTGACCATCAACTGCGGTAGAAAAAGTTTCAGATTTCTTAGTAGGAATAGTAGTATTACGAGGAATAATTTTAGTCATTACACCACCCAAGGTTTCTACACCTAGAGATAGAGGAGTAACGTCTAAGAGCAAGATATCTTTTACTTCTCCAGCCAAGACCCCTGCTTGAATTGCTGCACCGACTGCTACAACCTCATCAGGGTTAACAGTTTGGTTAGGATCTTTGTCTAAGATTCTTTTAGTTAACGCTACGATCGCTGGAATACGGGTTGAACCACCCACCATTACTATTTCATCGATCGCATCTTTGGATAATTTAGAATCCTTTAAAGCTTGTTCTACTGGAATACGGCAGCGATCAATTAGATCGGAACAAAGTTCTTCAAATTTAGCTCTAGTTAAAGAAATATCTAAATGTTTTGGCCCATCCTGGGTAGCAGTAATAAAAGGCAGGTTAATATCAGTCTGAGTAGCACTGGAAAGTTCAATTTTTGCTTTCTCAGCAGCTTCAGTTAGACGTTGTAAAGCCTGATTATCTTTACGCAGGTCAATACCTTCATTTCTTTGAAATTCTTCTGCCAAAAAGTCAACGATTTTTTTATCAAAGTCATCACCACCTAAGTGGGTATCACCAGCAGTAGCTAATACTTCAAATACACCGTCTCCTACTTCTAGTACAGAAACGTCGAATGTACCGCCACCTAAGTCAAATACTAGGATAGTTTCATTACTTTTCTTATCTAACCCATAAGCCAGAGAAGCTGCTGTTGGTTCGTTGATAATCCGTAAAACTTCAACCCCAGCAATTTTTCCAGCATCTTTAGTCGCCTGACGTTGGGAATCATTAAAATACGCAGGAACGGTAATAACAGCTTGAGTTACCTTTTCCCCAAGATATTTACTAGCATCTTCAATAAGTTTACGTAAAACTTGAGCAGAAATTTCTTCTGGTGCAAACTGCTTTGATTGTGCAGGACAGTCTACCTTAACATTGGCATTATTATCTCTAAGTACTTTATAGGCTACTTCCTTGGTTTCATTGGTAACCTCATCGTACTTGCGTCCAATAAAGCGTTTTACAGAATAAAAAGTATTGCCAGTGTTCATTACAGCCTGGCGTTTAGCAATCTGACCTACTAAAAGATCACCATTTTTAGCGTAAGCGACAACTGAGGGAGTAGTTCTAAAACCTTCCGCGTTAGCGATAACTGTGGGTTTTCCCCCTTCCATCACTGCTACACAAGAGTTAGTAGTTCCTAAGTCAATACCAACAACTTTTGCCATACTTTAAACAAATACTCCGAATTTAACAACAAAAACTAAAATTATTTTTTTAGGCAGTGCAATATACAATGCTGTAGATGATTTGTGACTCTTATTGGTTTGCTTTACTCCCCTCAGTTATCACATCATCTTTATACATAGTGCAAGTAGATGCTATCTCTTTGGTAGTGTAGTTTTCCGAACCTTAAGGTGGCGGTTGAACAGATGAGGAACATTTATATTGATCACATTAGACAGAGCATTTATTTATTAGAAAAGATAAACTATGAAAATTCAATTCTACTTAGCTGTCTCAATTATCTATGGAACTTATGACCTATATAGGTCTTTTGGCAGGAATTTTAACTACTATTTCCTTTTTACCTCAAGCAATTAAAACTTGGCAGACAAAATCCACTAAAGACATTTCTCTAACGATGTTTCTTTGTTTTTGTACTGGTGTAGTTCTATGGGTAATTTATGGCTTTTATACTCAAAATTTACCAGTATTTCTCGCCAATTTTGCAACTTTTATCTTAGCTTTTTCAATTTTAGTTTGTAAACTGAAGTACGGTTAAAATACTTTCATAATAATTAAAGATTGATGCAAAATCGTATCATGCAAGCAGTATTAATCACTAAGGTTTTTGCTTAATCTGTTTTACTGCAATAATAAAATTGAACAGTATTATTTTGAGATTGTATTTGTGAATATTCCAGCTAATATTGTCGCTATTTTAGGAACAGGAGTATGGGGTTCTGCTTTGGGCAAAATCGCAGCTAGTAATGATTATGAGGTACGTTTTTGGTCGCATCGTGGTAGTACTCCCTTAGAATCAGTAGTTGAGGAGGCGGTAATTGTTCTTTCCGCAGTAGCTATGAAAGGAGTAACCCCAACAATTCAAAAATTGCGATCGCTAAATTTGCCAACTGAGAAAGTTATCGTCACTGCTACCAAGGGATTAGATTCTCAAACGACTAGAACACCTTCTCAAATTTGGCAGTCAGCTTTCCCAAGTAATCCAGTAGTAGTATTATCGGGGCCGAATCTATCGAAGGAAATAGCTAAAGGTTTGCCCGCAGCCACTGTAGTAGCTAGTAGTAATTTAGCTGCTGCGGAAATGGTACAGGAAATTTTTGCCTCAGATACTTTTAGGGTATACGTAAATCAAGATCCTATTGGTACAGAATTAGGAGGAACATTAAAAAATGTCATAGCAATAGCATCTGGCGTATGTGATGGAATGAAGTTAGGGACTAATGCCAAAGCTGCATTATTAACCCGCGCCCTACCAGAAATGATTCGCATTGGAACACATTTAGGTGCATCTGGCGAGACTTTTTTTGGCTTATCTGGTTTGGGAGATTTAATTGCTACTTGTGATAGTCCTTTATCTCGCAACTATCAAGTAGGTTATGGACTCGCTCAAGGTAAAACTTTGGATCAAATTTTAACAGAGTTAGAAGGTACGGCAGAAGGAGTCAACACTGCCAATGTCTTAATTAGAATTGCTGATCTAGAAAAGATAGCAGTTCCTATTGCTCGGCAAGTATCGCGACTTTTAAGTGGTAAAATCACACCAGAACAAGCAATCCAAGCCTTAATGGAACGGGAATTAAAACCAGAATTCTGCGACTTAGATTTGTGAATTATTTAAATTTTCTTGTAAAAACTGCCATGCCAGATCCTGATCTAAAGGTTTAGCATATAAATATCCTTGAGCCAATTCACAACCCCAATTTTTGAGTTGTTTTGCTTATTGCTCAGTTTCAACTCCTTCTGCAACCACATCAAAGCCTAGGTTATGGGCTAAATCTAAGGTTGCTTTAACAATAGTAGAAGCCTGATTTTTTTCATTTAAACGGCTGACAAAGGAACGATCAATTTTCAAAGTGTTAACAGGAAAACGATCTAAATAGCTCAGGGAAGAATACCCAGTCCCAAAATCATCGATCGCTAACTGTATTTGGCGAGCTTTGAGTTGATTAAAAACTCGTTCAGCGACCGCAGCATTGTTCATTAGCAAGGTTTCAGTTAGTTCTAGTTTGAGATATTTAATATTAATACCAGTAGCCAAAATTATGCTATCTAATTGCTCAATAAAGTCTTCTTGTTCAAATTGTTTGGCAGAAATATTAACACTAATTGTGAAATCTTGAGATTGGGTATTTAGGTAGTCTTGCCAAATACGAATCTGTTGACAAGCTTGTTGTAAAACCCACATTCCCAAAGGTAAAATTAAATTGGTTTGTTCAGCAATGGGAATAAATTTTATTGGTGAGATAAAGCCTTTTTTAGGATGATTCCAACGCACCAAAGTTTCAAAACCTTTTATTTTTCCTGAGCTTAAGCAAATTATAGGTTGATAGTTTAAATAGAATTCTTGGCGTTGTAAGGCTATATGTAGATCAGTTTCTATTTCTAAAATTTCAAGAGCATTATTTTGTAAGGTAGTGTCAAAAAATTTATAATCATAACTACTAGAGTTTTTAGCCTTATGAATTGCCAATTCTGCATCCCGAAAAATATTTTCAGGCTTGGTATATTGATGATCCGCAATCACAATACCCAAATTAAATGATATAAAAATTTCCCTATGTTCTAAAATAAATGCTGGTGATAAACATTGTTGGATTTGTTTAACTAAATGAGTAGGACAATTTTGACTTTGAATTTTTTTGATGACGAGCGCAAATTTATCTTCACCAAAATGAGTCAATAAGATATTAGGATTAGTGATTTGTGAATTTAACCTTTCGGTAATCATAGTCAGTAATTTATCTCCTGCTTGACGACCTAAAGAATCATTAATGATTTTAAAACGGTGACAGTCTAAAAGAATCGTAGCAAATTGATAGCTTTTATCTTTATGTGTAAGTAGTAAAATTTCTGTTAATTTTTTAATTAACCATAAACGATTAGGTAGTCCTGTTAAAGAATCATGCCAAGCTAAATATTCTAATTGTTGTTGCGCTTGTTTACGAACAGTAATTTCTGCCCTTAAACGCGAGGTTCTGTTAACAATTTTTTGTTCTAATTCAAGATTTAACTGACATATCTCCGCCTCTGCTGCTATCCGATTACTAATTTCTAATTCCAGTAATCTATTTTTTTGGATTAATTGTTTCCTTAGTGTTTGAAGCTTAATTTGATTATTTACTCTAGAAAGTACTTCTGGAATTTGAAAAGGTTTACTAATGTAGTCTACTGCACCTAATTTAAAGGCTCTAACTTTATCAAAAACTTCATCTATCGCACTGACAAAAATAATCGGGATATCTTTAGTTAATTCTGATTTCTTTAAGCGTTGACAAATTTCAAATCCATCTATATCAGGTAAATTAATATCTAGAAGAATTATATCTGGTATTTTAGCTTCAATAGTTAATAAAGCCATTGAACCATTGACAGCACAACGAACTTGATAACCTTCTTGAATTAATGTTTTGGATAGTAAACGTAAATTATCGGGCGTATCATCGACAATCAGAATATTATTAGTATATAGAGATAATTTATTATTAACAATTGTCGCGTTTTCCATTATCTGAATTGAGATTTATATGTTAAAAGTATAGATTGCTATAATTATTAATATTGAAATAAATATAAATACTAATATTGAAATAAATATAGATGTTATTAATATTTTATTGATAACATTCCAAAATTAAGATAAGGTGTGATCTATAACAGGCTCAACATTGACACGCGAAAAACCCATCTAATAACAAGATGGGTTAAATAACAACTTACCCTGAGGTATTATAAATATCTTTTACAATGTTTCTGTAGAAATAACTCCTAATAGTTTCAGATTAAGATTCTTGATCTGATTTAAAGCTTGGGTAACTAACGATTTCTTAGTTCGACCAATTGTTACTGTCATCAAAAGACCATCAGTATGAGCAGCCAAAAAGCTAGTATCCATGTTATTCAAAATAGGAGGAGTATCATAGATAACCAAGTCATATACTTGCTCAAATTCTTTAATTAACTTCTCCATGCGATTAGAAGTTAGCAGTTTAGAGAAGTTTAATGGTACTTGTCCAGAAGTAAGAACAGAAAGATTATTATCGGGCGATCGCTGAATAACTTCCTGCCAATCTGTTTGTTCAGCAAGTAAATTACTTAAACCAACTTGATTGGGTAAATTACATTGTACATGGAGTTGTGGCTCTAATAAGTTAGCATCTACCAATAATACTTTTTGACCTGTAGCAACAGCAGTTTCTGCTAAATTCCAAGCAATTGGCAATTGCTCATCTCCTTTGATGGCTGAAGAAACTACTAAAGATCGAATAGGTGGCTCAGTAAAGCGCAATCTTAAATTAGCGTAGAGAGATTTAAAAGATTCTAAAACAGGTTTACTATAGTGATCTGGAGCTTCAACTAATAAGTTGGATTGAGGTAATAATTTGGGAGTCTCTTCCCAAGTAATAGTTTCCAATAAAGGAGACTTAATTATATCTTCAATATCTTCGGCCGAATAAAATGTATTGTGAAATTTTTCCAAAAAGGCTGTAGCTGCTACCCCAGCCAACAAACCCCCAATTAAAGCAGCTAGTAATTTTTTCTCTGAAGTCATGGAAACTGAGGCTAAATTACCATCCTCATCCTTAGCTAACTGGGGTTGTGATACTATTTCCCAGGGAATTTCGCTTTGAGCTAATTCCACACTTAAATTATCTTTTTGGGTCAAAAGTTGTTGTAAGGTTTGACTTGCGATCGCTAATTCCTGTTGTAATTTGGTGTATTGACGTGAAATTTGGGGAATTTTAAGTGCTTGTTGTTCGTATTGAGAAATTGTTGTTGTCAGATTTTGATTTTGAACTTCTAAAAGTTTAATTTGAGTAATGGCATCAACTAATTGCTGAGTCATACCTGAAAGAATTGTATTCTGCAAGTTAAGCAAAGGTGAATTACTAAAACCAACTGAAGACTGTCCGCCTAAAATTCGCTGTTTTTCTTTAGTTAATAGATTAAGTAAATTAGCTTTTTTATCCTCTAATTTTTGAATAGTAGGAGTATTACTTTCAAAACGTGCAGATTCTAAGGATATCTCACTTTCTATTTCCTTATATTTTTGTAGCAAGGACTGATAATTGGGATCTTCACTTAAAGTTGAAACAACAATTGCTTCAGATGGATTAATCTTTAACTGTTGTTGTAAACTATTTTTAAGTGCTTTTTGCTTATTTAGTTCATTTTGAGTTTCTATTTGTTGAGCTTTAAGTAAACTAATTTGCTCTAATAAGTCTTGCCCTTTAGTTTGGGGATCTATTAATTGGTTTTGTTCCTGTAAAGTTTGTAGATTCACTTGTAAAGTGTTAACTCTACTGTACAGTTCAGGTAATTGTTTCTCAATAAATTCAACTCCCTGTCCAATACGAGATTTACGTTCTTCTAAGGAATACTGTAAATATTTTTGCGAAATCTCTCCTAAGACCAATTCTACTAATTCGGGATCATCATGTTGGTAAGTTACTTTAATAATTTTGGTTTGATCCGCCCTAGTTGTCCCAATTCTCTCAATTACTAAATCTTCCGTAAGTTTTTCTATAGTAATTTCAGGATATTTTGTTTTAATTTTATCTACCACAGGAGACAGCATTTTGGGGCTTTTCAATAAAGCAATAATCGTTGAATAATCCATCTCTAATTGCTTAGTATTGATCTGTTTGCTTGACCCTGTTAGGTTACTAGGTTCTGCCAATCTCGCTTCTGAGCTTACTGGTTCTACTAATAGTTGAAACCCACCTTCATATATAGGTGTATGATTACGATTACTTACCCAAACTATACCAGTAACTATTCCAGCAATGCCAATTATAGGCATTATATTTCTTTTAATAGTTCTTAAAAAAGAGGTGAAGTTTAATTCAGGTTGAACAGGGATAATTAACTCTTCTTCGCCAGCACTTATTAGTTTTTGCATAGTCTCGGTACGTAAATATTATTTAATATATTTAATAGTTGTTGTAGCTTGGTATTATATCTTGCCTTCTCAAGCTTAATCTATGTATTTTCTCTATTATATATATGGTTTTAAGCTAGTAGGTAAAGTTTATTTTAATATAATGTGTTGCTCTGATAAATTTACTGATTAGACTTGAAATACATACTATTTAAAATAACTTGCCCGATTCCTTTTTTTTCTGTAGCTTGATAAAATCAGCAAATTCACTGTTGTTCTTATTTGGATTTTAAAATATATTATTTGATAATTAATTATTTACTTGTCTATAAGACGGAAGGAAAATCAAGACAAGAGAAATATCTGTTTTAATAATATATTACACAATTTAAATTCATTTCGCAGTATTTATATATCAGAATTATAAATGCTCAAAATCATTAGCTATTTCGCATTATTACAGTGAAGCGTATTGCCACTGGTTAATAGAAGCTTAATACGCCTTTTTAGGTACTGTACTTAAATACACTGAATTAAATTATTTTGGAGTAACTAACAATTTTTGCGCTACTACTTTATCGCTACTTTGAGATGTATTTTTATCGGGCTTTAGGTATAAAGGAATGTTTTTACATTCTTCAAGTTTGGGAGCTACATATTTCTTTTTAGTTTTACTCATAAAAGGTTTACCTCTAGTTATTTCAAAAAAAAGTTTATTTAATAATTATCAAGAACTTTAAACAGCAATTTCATTATTAACTTCAATCAAATCTTTAATGGCTAGCTGTTCTATAATAGCGAAAAGATCATTGAGACATATCTCTGGTGTAACGGCATATTCTTGTACAATAGATTCACAAAGATATCCAATAGTTTGGGGTTTTTGTATTAAATTCCAAATAAATATGCCAACTTCATTTAAGGTGTAATACGACCCAGTTTGAACATGGAACAAAATTGCCTCATCTTCATTAGCAATTGGCGATAAGACTTGCTCTTTTATTGCACATATATTAGAAGATAAAGAAAAACCAGGTTTTATAAAATCTGCAATCGGTGCTAAATTAGGTGATTGATTAGGATTGAGATCACGATCTGTACGTATCCATGCTTGTTGAGGTTTAATCAAAAAAGCAAAGTATATAGGGAGTTTCCAGAGAAGATAGAAAGGTATACTTAATAGATTAATTAAAGCAATATCTTGACGAGCAAATTTAAACCAAGAACCAATAACCGCCAAAAAGATCATTAACCCTGTAATTATAGACAAAATACTAATAGTCCAGTATTGTTGCCAAAAGCCGATAAATAAACCAGCAACAAGAGTAATTAACCAAGCTATTGACAATAAAGATAAAGGAGGAATACACAAATCAAAAGCGATCGCTAGTAATTCAAAGCGTCTTTGTATGATGGCAGCTTTAATAAGTCTGGGAACTTGAGTTTTTAAAGTTTGCAAGTGTCCATGTATCCACCTAACTTTCTGACTCTTTGCTGCTTGTTCTTTCTGTGGTAAAAATCCTGTAACTTTACCTTGGGGACAAAATAAAGGATTATTGCCAGCGATCGCGAGATCTATTCCTAACTGCATATCTTCCACAATATTATTAGTAGCTAAAGGTGCTTGACTAATCACAGACCAGGGAAAAGCTGTTCCCATCGTTAATAAACAAGGTAATCCTAACCAATGTAATCCTGTTGGACGCACAAGGTTTTTAACCGTAAATGCTAGTGCAGAAATAACGCTTTTAGGATTAGCTTTAGCTGGTTGATGCAGAATATTAATTGGCTGAACAGGACGACCTGAAATTTTGGCCAATTTCGCCAGTTCATCGATTGTACCTGGATGTACATAACAGTCGGCATCAAATACTATGACTACCTCTGGTGGGTTAGGCGCAAGAAATCTTAATCCATAATCTAGGGCATATCCTTTACCTTTTTCTTGATTATTAAATCTTTCAAGCACCGTTACCTCAAATTGACGACATATGTCTGCGGTGCGATCGCTACAGTTATCAGCAATTACTATTAATTGATCTTGACTAGTTAACTGCGGTAGTAACGTTTTTAAAGTTTGGGCAATTCCGACAGCTTCATTATGGGCAGGAACTAAAATACCAACACTAGGTCGAGGCTCATTACTATTAGAATATTTATTCTTACTTCTTGCTGGTAAAAGTGCTGCTATACACTCAGCAAATAGTATGATAACCAAAAATAATAATACTGAAGTTATTAGTAGAAATACTATTTTATTAAAAACCGTAAATATAGTCAGAATTGCATCCATGATCTATGTTTTGCTAAATGATTTGATGTTCAAGGTTAAAAATTATGATCTTGTGTTTATATGAAATTTAATGAGATTATCATAGACACTCAAAGAATTTACCTATAACAAGTCATTAATTATTCAAGTTAACTATAATTAGAAATTATAAATAAGCAATTTCTAGTAATAATTATCTAATTTTGAGTTGGTAAATCTGACGCAGGAATATTTTTGATCTACTCGAAATATACAAGAGATTAAGTAACTGATTCAATCTCATGATTTTTTACCCGTAAGCTTTAGGAGTAATCACTGTAGATTTGAAAGAAGATAATGATTAGAGCTTATCTCCAGTTATAACTTAAATGACAGTAATATTAATAAAGTTTTTGTGAACAAACATTGTTCCTAATTAAAAATTGTATGAATTAATCACAAAGGCTCAATTTATAATTCACATTTCAATAACACATAAATCTATAAAGTCGGTGACTCTAAGTAAAAAGAAGCAAAAAAAACGCCTCTATTAAATATTGAAGTATTGATAAAGAAAGACGAAATTAGTAAAAATAGGCTTGCTGTATATCAAGAGCAGATGTTATCAATGATCTATGAGAGTTATTAGGTAAATACACAAAAATCAATAGTTAAATATTCACAGTTTCTTTATTGAATAAAAAGTATCTTATATAACTCTTAACTATTAAATCCTGCTGTTATCTTTCCCTATAAAAAGCAAATTAAATGCTTACTTAAAGCAATTTGTTGATCCATAAAATACAAAATAATCAATAACACCAAGTGATTTGTTAATTATGAAAATTGCTTATCTAGTTAATCAATATCCAGCTATTAGCCATAGTTTTATTAGAAGAGAAATTATCGCCTTAGAAACATTTGGTATCAAGGTAGAACGTTTCTCGATACGTAATACATCAGAACTAGTGGATCAAGCAGATAAATTAGAATGTAATAAAACTCGATTCATTTTAAAAGCTGGAAGCAAAAGTCTATTATCAAATTTACTAATAACCGCAATTACTAGACCGCGCCGTTTTTGGCAGACTTTGAAGCTGACACATAAAATTGGTTGGGGTCAGGATAGAGGTTTTTTAATCCATCTAGCTTATTTAGCCGAAGCTTGCCTACTCTTGCGTTGGACTAAAGAGGCAGATATTGCTCATATTCATGCTCATTTTGCTTTCAATCCCACCACAGTAGCCATGCTATGTCATACATTAGGAGGCCCTACTTACAGTTTTACAGTACATGGCCCAGAAAGTATAGATAGAGCAATTATTTTAGCTTTAGGAGAAAAAATCAAGCGAGCTACTTTTGTTGCAGCAATTAGTTCCTATTGCCAAAGTCAACTTTATCGCTGGTGCGATCGCGCTGATTGGTCTAAAATCCAGATAATTCACTGTGGTTTAGATCAACCATTTTTTGCCGATCCTCCTACACCTGTTCCCCAAAATTCTAGATTCGTCTGTGTAGCAAGACTGAGTGAACAGAAAGGTCATTTCGTGCTTCTAGCAGCAGCTAGTCAATTAGCGCAAGCAGGATGGCAATTTAAATTAAATCTAGTAGGCGACGGGCCCCTTAGACCTCAAATTGAGGCAATGATTGTTGAGTATGGATTACAAAAATACGTTGAACTGACTGGTTGGCTAAGTAATTCTCAAGTTCGACAGCAAATTATCGATGCTCAAATCATGGTTTTACCAAGTTTTGCTGAAGGCTTACCAGTAGTAATTATGGAAGCTTTAGCTTTGGGTCGTCCAGTGATCAGCACCTATATTGCTGGCATTCCTGAATTATTAGAGAACGATGTTTGTGGGTGGTTAGTACCCTCTGGTTCGGTTGCAGCTTTAACTAACGCTATGCGTCGTGCTTTAGAGTTATCACCACAACAGCTTGAACAGATGAGTGAAATAGGAGTAGAGAGAGTCAAGCAACAACACAACGTCCTGATAGAAGCCCAAAAGCTCGCCAATCTTTTCCAACAAACTGCCGAAGGATCTGTGGTTCAAGCAGCTATACCGATGTTCAATCCCAATAATCAGGCAAAGACTATTTATATAGCTAGTGAGAGTTAATAATTATATGACATCAGCTTCTGTCCACAAACAAGCTATCAACGGTACGATCTGGACTATGGCTGGATATGGGATGAGCCAAGCCTTAAGACTGGGTAGCAATCTGATTTTAACTCGCCTTTTAGTTCCAGAACTTTTTGGACTAATGGCTTTAGTAAATGTATTTATCATCGGTTTAACTTTATTTTCCGACATTGGTATCCGTCCTAGTATTATTCAAAATAAGCGGGGAGACGAACCGATTTTTCTCAATACTGCCTGGACAATACAGATAATTCGCAGTGTTGGTATTTGGCTTGGATGCCTACTTATTGCTTTTCCAGTGGCAAAATTCTACGGTGAACCTAGATTGACTTGGTTAATTCCTATAGTTGGGTTTAATACTGTTATTTTAGGTTTTAGTTCTACTAGCCTGGCTAGTTTAAGTCGCCATTTAGAAATTGGTAAACTTACCATTTTTGAAATTATCACTCAGTCTATTTCTTTAGTGGTAGTGCTTGTCTGGTCATGGTTTAACCCCACAATTTGGGCGTTAGTGGTAGGTAATCTAGTTTCAGCACTTAGTATTGTGGCATTGAGTCATCGTCTTAATACAGGAGAACCTAATACTTTTGCTTGGAATAAAGAAGTAATTAAAGAAATTACAACCTATGGTAGATGGATTATGGTTTCCACAGCCATGACATTCTTATCCTCTCAAACAGACCGTTTAATCTTAGGCAAGATGTTGACTTTGGAGATGTTGGGGATCTACACGATCGCTTTTACTATTTCGGAAATTCCTAGACAAATAGTTATTAAGATAGGTTCTGCGGTAATTTTTCCCATCATTTCTCGACAGATAGATTGCCCACGTCCAGAATTACGAAGCAAGATTAAGAAGCAACGTTGGCGACTGCTGCTAGTTTTGGCATTGATTATGGTAGTGATTGTCAGCTTTGGGGATCTATTAATCTCAAAATTATACGATGAAAGATATCTAGCAGCTACCTGGATGCTACCTATTCTGGCGATCGGAATTTGGCCTATTGTCCTTTCAGAAACCTTGGGTCGTTGTCTTCATGGTTTAGGGAAACCGCAATACGCAGCTTGGGGATCTTTTTGTCGCTTTTTGTTTATTGCCATTGGTTTGCCCCTAGGATTTTCTCAAATGGGTATTTTAGGAGCATTAATTGTAATTTCCCTTAATGATATTCCCACTTATTTAATTGTTAGTTATGGTTTGTGGCGAGAAAAACTACTTTGTCTCCAACAGGATTTTATAGCAACATCTGTATTTTTGGGATTGGTGATTATGATGTTTTTAGTTCGCTCTCTTATCGGTATAGACCTCCCTATTATCGATATTACTTAATTGAAGAAATATAAAAATTATCTTTATGTCGTCATCCGCAAATTTATATGTGTACACCAAAAGAATCAGACTCTTCCTAATATCAAACTAATATATGTTATGCGTAAATCCGTTGAGCGTAGCTATTTATAAACCTAAAAAAATAATAGGAATAAATCGAGAAACAAAGTACGGCTTTCTAAAAAAAAAATTACTAAAAATCTATTTTCTAATTTGTATGTTTAGCTCATTAAGTATTTACCATTAATCTTAACCAAATCTTTAATCAACCCAGGTTTTAAAATGTTATAAAAGAATATATATCAGCCTTGGGTAATCTAATTAAATTTATAATTTTTAGTTATGTATTGAAGATATAAGACGATATTGCTATTAAAAGCAAAGAGCGATAATCCCGTACAAATATACATTATATGGTGGCTAGTTAAATACCTCAAAAAACTCAAGCAATATATTCTTTAAATATTTTGATTTCTTTTTAATCGTAAATATTACGGAAACAATAGCAAAATGATTATTATTATTTAATAGTAAAAATCATGCTTGAAATTACAAACAAGGCAAAGATTAATTTAAGTATAAGTTTACATTAAGAAGCAAAAAATATTATATAAAAACTTATTATTACGATAATCCTAAATATTTAAAAAAATCTAACTTTACAACTAAGTAACCATTTAAAAAAATTCTATTACCGAGAAAGTGTATGAGTCTTCAAGCACAATTTGTAATCATTGCCTGGATACCCTTGGTTTTTTATATATTTAAAATTTATCCCCCTTCTAAGGCAGTATTGATTAGTTTTATTTTAGGTTGGTTATTCTTACCTCAAGGAGTAGAATTTTCTTTACCTCTAATTCCAAACTACAATAAATTATCTGCCATCAGTTACCCCATTTTACTTGCCAGCTTTTTATTTGATAATCAACGTTTTCGGTCTTTTAAATTCGGTTGGTTAGATTTACCAATGACAATATGGTGTATTTGCCCTTTGGCTTCTTCACTTAGTAATGAATTAGGTATATATGATGGTTTAGTTGCATCTTTAACGGTAACTGTCATCTATGGCGTTCCTTTTTTCATTGGTAGGATGTATTTCAATACATTGACAGGAATGCGTCAGTTAGCGATAGGGATTTTCCTAGGTGGCTTGGTTTATGTACCCTTATGCTTATTAGAAATTGCCATTAGCCCTCAACTACATCGCCTAGTTTATGGTTATCACGGTAATAAAGATTTTGTTCAATCATTACGATACGGTGGCTATCGACCTACTGTATTTATGCAGCATGGTTTGAGTGTGGGTATGTGGATGATGGCTGCTACATTGATCGCTATCTGGTTATGGCAAGCTAAAGTCATTAATAATCTTGCAGGTTTACCTGTTGTCTGGTTTGTACCTATTTTATTAATCACATTTGTCTTACTTAAGTCCACTGGTGCATATATCTACTTAATTTACGGAGTAGTTATTTTGATCACTGCCAAATGGTTGCGAACAAGTCTACCTTTATTAGTCTTGATCACTATGATTTCTGCTTACATATTAATGGGAGCAACTGGTATTTTCACAGCAGAACAGTCAAACAAGATCGTTACAGTTGCTAAAGACATCGCAGGAGAAGATAGAGGGGCATCTTTAGAATTTAGATTAGATAACGAAGAGCTTCTAGGGGAAAAAGCTAGACAGAAGATGATTTTTGGGTGGGGAGGATGGAATCGTAACCGAGTTTTTGACTATAACTACGAAGGAGATCTTGTAGATACCACAATTACAGATAGCCTCTGGATTTTAGCTTTTGGTATGAATGGCTTGGTTGGGTTAATCGCAATTTTCAGTGCTTCATTATTGCCAGCATTAACTTTCTTTACCTCATGTTATCCGTCCCCTTATTGGTTTCATCCCAAAGTAGCACCAGCAGCAATGCTAGCTAGCACCACAACTTTATATATGCTCGACTGTACTTTAAATAATCTACCAAACCCCATATTTACATTGGCATCGGGAGGTATAGCAGGATTAGTGTTGAGACAGTCTTATCTAAAACATTCAAACAATCAACGATTACCAATCACAAGTCAAGTTCGTAATATTCAAACATAGCAAGTTCGACTTTGGATAATGAGCAATAAAAAAGTTTTTCTTCTAATTAATCCCATCTAAAGATATTTACTCAACTCAATTTATAAAAATTACTGTTGTCAAATCTCAAATAACTATGAATACTCAAGATACTTTTATTAAACAACCGATTTTTTTAGTAGGTGCAGAACGTTCAGGTACAACACTCCTAAGACTAATGTTAGATAATCATCCTAATTTAGCTTGGTGCTATGAATTTGAGTATGCAGTTGACTTAATCCCAGATGACAACAATTGTTGGCCAGAATTGGGGCAATATTATCAATGGCTAGAAACTCATCGAACTTTTCAATCGACTGGTTTTACTATAGATTCGACTTTAGATTATCCATCATTGATTAACAGTTTTTTGTTGCAAAAACAAGATAAAGCAAAAAAATTACTAGTGGGAGCAACTGTTCACCGTCATTTCCATAGATTATTAAGAATATGGCCCGATGCCCGCTTTATTCATATTATTCGTGATGGTCGAGATGTAGCTCGCTCGTGTATTGGTATGGGCTGGACTGGAAATGTCTGGACAGGAATAGAACAGTGGTTAGAAGCTGAAACTCTATGGAATGAATTAGAAAAGCAATTACCTCCTAATCAAAGAATGAATTTGACTTATGAAGAATTAATTTTAGATCCAGTTAAAACCTTGAAGCAAATATGTAATTTCATTGGTATTGAGTATGACGAGGCAATGCTTAGTTATCCACAAACTACTACCTATAGTCTTCCTGATCCTAAAATGATCGAACAATGGAAACGTAAAATGTCTAAGCATGATGTTCAGTTGGTTGAGTCTCGAATCGCTAGTATACTTGTGGAGCGTGGGTATAAATTGAGTGGATTACCCCCATTGAAGGTTAATTTCCTCATGAGGCAAAAAATTAAATTACAAGATTGGTGGTATCGTATTCAATTTCGCATCAATTTATATAGTTTTCCTTTATTTTTATCAGATTTTTTTGCCCGACACCTAAGACTTTATCAGTGGCAAAAGTCAATTAAATTAAAACTCAATGCGATCGAAAATGCGCAGCTTAAATAACACAATATAACTTCTTATTAATTTAAATTTTATGCCAACAAACACTTCTACAATTGAACAACCAATTTTTATTATCGCGTCAGGGCGATCGGGGTCAACTCATTTAAGGTTAATGTTAGATAATCATTCCCAATTAACTTGTTTAGATGAAATTGACTATACTGTGCAACTAATTTCAGATACTGGAGAATTCCCTCAACTAGAACAATATTATGATTGGTTAGAGAGCGATCGCATATTTGCTGAGAGAAATTTAACTATTGATCGTAATTTAGATTATCCTCAATTAGTCAAAAGTTTTTTAGCACAAGAATCCCAGCGATATGGCAAAACTTTTTTATGTGCAGTCAGTCATAAAAATTTTGATAAACTCTTAAAAATTTGGCCTAACGCTCTTTTCATCCATTTAGTTCGTGATGGTCGAGATGTCGCTTATTCCTGTATTACTGAAATGGGGTGGTATGGAAATTTTTGGCACAGTGTTGAATATTGGGAGAAATCTGAACAACTATGGACAGAAATGGTAAAAGTTATCCCGATAAATCAAAGATTAGAAATTACTTACGAAAGTCTAATTAGTAAAACTGTAGAAACACTTACTCAAGTATGCAATTTTATTGGTATTACTTACGAGCAGGCAATGCTTACTTACCATCAAACCAGCACCTATAGTTTACCTGATCCCAGTTTTATTGGACAGTGGCGCAGCAAAATGTCTCAACATGATATTCAGTTAGTTGAAGCTCGTATTGCAGAGATATTAATTTTACGAGGTTATAAACTCAGTGGTTTCCCACTACTCAAGGTAAATCCAATTATGAAACAATGGTTCAGATTACAAAATTGGTGGAAGCTGATGCAGTTACGTATAGATAGATATAGTCTGCCTTTGTTTTTATCAGATTATTTATCACGCCACTTAGGATTAAAACAGTGGCAAAAGTCTATCAGATTACAACTTCATACTATTGAAAATGCCCATCTGAAATAGCAGGGTCTAGCATGAATTTAAAATAGATAATAAATGATTATAGAAATATATATCTAGATTGATAGCGATACAAAATAGAAAAGTTAAAGATAAATACTAAACATTATGAATCAAATAATCAATGAACATACATTTGCTATCATTACTCCTAGTTACGCTCCAGATTTCGAGCGATGCAAAATTCTTTGCTGGAGTATAGATAAGTTTATTTCTCCTAGTGTTAATCATTATATTATTGTTGATCGCCAAGACTATCAGCTTTTTTCACAGTTGCAAGGAATAAAAAGAAAAATCATTATTAAAGAATCAATATTGCCTTGGTGGATCAAGCGAATACCTTTTTTAAATAAAAAAAATTTTTGGCTAAATTATCAAGGATTACCATTACGTGGCTGGCTAGTACAACAAATTATTAAACTCTCAGCAGCACAATATACAAGTGAAGATATTTTAGTATTTATTGATTCTGATGTGGGGTTTGTCCGTCCTTTTGACCTAAATAATTTTGTTAAACAGGATCAAGTTAGACTATTTAAAATTGCTAATAGCAATAAAACGAAAGATTCAGATAATTGGACTAAGAATAGTAACTATTTATTAGGTTTATCAAATATCCCACATTTTCATAATTATGTAGGTCAAATCATAACTTGGAAAAGAAATAATCTCCTAAAGTTATATGAACACATAGAAAATGCTACAGATAAAAACTGGTTGAAGGCCTTATGTAGTTCATTACATTTGTCTGAATATCATTTATATGGAAATTTTGTTGATTACATTCTTAAAGATCAATCAGGACATTACGATGATGAATCACATATATGTCACCAGTATTGGCATACTAGTCAGATGTCTGAACAACAACTGCAAATGTTTTTTCAGCAAATTCCTCTTAGTTGCTCATCAGTCATGATATCTGCCAAAGCTGACATGAATGTATCTCAAGACAAATATATTAGCCTTTTAGAATTAGTGCCAAAGAATTAATAAATTAAAGATGCATAATTTCGTCGTGGTTACTGTAAGAAATAACTAAAAGTGAAATATTCAACAAAATTATGGGCATGATTTGAGAATAGCCACAGTTATGACGATTGTAGATAAGATTAAAATTTAAAATGCAAAATTTAGAAAATATTGGAATAGTTGTTATTGGACGCAACGAGGGCGATCGCCTTTATCGTTGTCTACTTTCAATCACTAAACAAGTTAAGAATATTGTATACGTAGATTCTGGTTCAACCGACGGTAGTATCGAAATGGCTCAATCCTTGGGGGTAGAAGTAGTTAAACTCGACTTATCTCTTCCTTTTACCGCAGCCCGTGCTAGAAATGCAGGATTTACTCACTTATTAAATATTAATCAGCAAATTGAATTAGTGCAGTTTGTCGATGGTGATTGCGAAATATTCCCAAAGTGGTTAGAAACTGCTAAAAAAGTTTTAGATGACGAATCAAATATTGCTGTTGTCTGTGGTCGCCGTCGTGAAAGATTTCCAGAAAAGTCCATTTACAATCGATTATGTGATCTCGAATGGGATACCCCTATTGGAGAGGCCTTAACTTGTGGTGGAGATTCTATGATTCGAGTATCCGCTTTTCAACAAGTACAAGGATTCAATCCGACCCTCATTGCTGGGGAAGAACCCGAATTATGTGTGCGATTGCGTCAGCAAAACTGGAAAATTCTTCGTATTGACGCAGATATGACTCTTCATGATGCAGCTATGACTAAATTTAGTCAGTGGTGGAAAAGAGCCTTAAGAGCAGGCTACGCTTACGCCGAGGGTTCATGGTTGCATGGTAATAGTCCACAACGTCATTGGGTACAAGAGACTAAAAGTATTTGGTTTTGGGGCTTAATTCTACCACTGATAACTTTAATAACTATTTATCCTAGTAAAGGTTGGAGTGTTTTAATGCTTATGGGGTATCCTCTGATGACATACAAAATTTATCGTTACCTCAAGCAGCGAAAGTATAGTAGCAAAGACACTATTTTATACGCTCTTGCTTGTCTAATTAGTAAATTACCGCAAGTACAAGGACAAATTAATTTCCACTTTAATCGACTTTTAAAACAAAAAGTAAATCTTATAGAGTATAAATATTAATGTTAGGTGATTACACGCAAAGCTGATCTTTTCCCTATTGTGGTAAATCAATTATTTATTAGTAATAACACTGTAAACAACGTTTTTTCTGTATAATATTCATTTATTTTTAGGTTCTGCAATTATTAAAACATCATACTGTAGTAGATAATAAATATTTAAATAAACAGATAATTAATATTGTTAATAATCTATATTAACCCTTAACCTTATTGGGTTTTCAGCATTTAAAAACTATTGTGAAGCTTAACTTTAAATAACTCATACTGAATTTAAAAAGTTGATAAAGTTATCATTTTAGAGTAGATATATTTAGTTATGCGTGCCAACATAAAAATAACCAAGCATATCTCATAAGCATTTAAATTAAACATTAAACCAATAGAAACAAAGACTAATAAAGTTTTTGTTCTCTATTTAATTCGTATAAAATAATCAAAAAATATGCTCAATTACAATCCTATCAACACAAATGGCTTCGATTTTATCGAGTTTACCAGCAAATCGCCACAAGAACTAGTGGATCTTTTTACTAAATTTGGTTTTGTAATTACTCGTCGTCATGTCCATAAGAATCTTCTATTACTAGAACAAGGCGAAATTAAATTTCTGATCAATTCAGAACCTCAGACACAAGCTGCTGCTTTTGAAGCAATACATGGATCAGGTATTTGTGGGATGAGTTTTAGAGTTGCCAATTCCCAGTTGGCTTTACAAGAAGCAGTTAAACGGGGAGCTAAAGCAGTTACTAGTAATGACTACGATTTACCAGCTATTGAAGGGGTAGGTGGGTCAAAAATTTACCTAATAGACGAACAAACTTCTGAAGCATTTTTTGCTAAAACTTTTGAATTCACAGGTCAAGAGCCACTTGCTCAACCAATCCTTACTTATATTGACCATCTAACTCACAATGTCTTCCGAGGTAATATGGAAGCTTGGGGAAGATTCTACGAACAAGTATTCAACTTCCGCGAAATTCGCTATTTTGATATCAAAGGTAAGCATACTGCTTTAACTAGCAAAGCAATTGTCAGTCCTTGTGGTAAGATACGCATTCCTCTTAATGAATCGCAAGACGAATTATCACAAATTGCCGAATTTCTTGAACGCTACAATGGCGAAGGCATCCAACATTTAGCCCTAGGCTGTGAAAATATTTATAACGTCATCAGCCAAATTAAAGCAGCAGGGATCGTCTTTCAAGAAACCCCTGAAACCTATTACGATTTGATCCCTCAACGTATCCCTCAACATCAAGAGGATATAACTGCTCTTAAAGAGATGAACATCTTAATTGATGGGGAAGGGTATAGTACATTACTGCAAATCTTCACCAAAGAAATAATTGGCCCTATTTTTTTCGAGTTAATTGAGAGAAAAGGTAATCCAGGGTTTGGAGAAGGTAATTTCCAAGCTCTGTTTGAGTCTATTGAGTTAGATCAAATTCGCCGTGGTGTAATTAATGACCAACAAGCCGAAGAATTACAGCCAGTAGCCCAGCAACTCAAACACCCAATGCTATTGAATAACTCAACAACTAAACCAAAAGTTAGAGCTAAATCTCGTCTCACGGTTTAATGTCTCAACTGAAATCTTGCTCAACACCATACTTTAAGTTAACTAGCTTGTAATTAATATGAACCAGAATTTACTTCCTGTTTATCGTCATTTTGAACAGTATGCCCAACAGTCTCCTAATTCAGTAGCAATAACTTTTGCATCCAAGCAAATAACCTACGGAGAATTAAATTTTAAGGCAAATCAGTTAGCCAATTATCTGATTAGTTTAAAAGTTAAACCACAAGACTGTATAGGTGTCTTAGTAGAACCAGGATTTGAAATTTTGGTGGCTATTTTGGCAATTCACAAACTTAATGGGATTTATCTACCTATTGATCCAGAATTTCCCCTTGCTAGAATCAAAAGTATAGTTGAGCAAGCAAAACCAGCGATTATCCTCTGTGCTAGTCAAAAAGGAATTACAGTTGAGACGAGTTTGAGTTCACTAAATATTAATACTGTTGATTTACCTTCTTTAGATTTATCATCATATGAAACCAATAATCTCAACTATGACTGTCCGCTAGACAGTATTTCTCATATATTTTTTACTTCAGGAACAACTGGTACTCCTAAAGGTGTAGTTTCATCTCATCAGAATTTAATCCACTATCTATTTTCTGCTCAGGCAAAGTATCATTTTAAGGCTGAAGATAGTTTCTTATCCGCTACTAGATTCACTTTCAGTATTAGTTTGTTTATGTTGCTATTGCCTCTAGTCTCTGGGGGACGGGTGGAAATGATTACCCAAGAGGAATTATTAGAGCCATCATTATTAGCGAAGGCAATTGAGCAGTCAACATTCTTTCATTTGGGGCCAAGTATATTAAGGATCTTCTTAGACTTTTTAGAGCAACAACCTAAGTTAGAAACACAGAGCAGATTTGCTCATGTAAAACACGCTTCAAGTGGTGGAGATATGATTCCACCTTCAATACTTAACCGCCTCAATCAAATTTTTACCAATGCCGAAGTATACGCAATTTATGGGTCTAGTGAAATAAGTTGTATGGGGTGTACCTATTTTGTACCTCGTAATTTAAATTTAAAACAAACTTTAGTAGGAAAGCCTTTTGATAATGTACAGTTACGAGTCTTAGATACTCAACAAAAAGATGTAGCTGTAGGAATTAAAGGTGAGATTTACTTTGCTGGGGCTGGAATTACTTCTGGGTATCTAAACCTACCTCAATTAACTCAAGAAAAATATATTTTACTCGATGGTCAACGCTTTTATCGCACAGGGGATTTAGGTTGCTTGACTGCTGAGGGAGACTTGCAAGTATTGGGACGTAGTGATTTTCAAGTTCAAATTCGTGGTCAAAGAATTGAATTAGCTGATATTGAAGCCAATTTAAATTTGCATCCAGGAATTATCAACTCTGTAGTGGTGGCGAAGGAAGACCACAACCAAGAGCAACAGTTAGTAGCCTACTTTATTACAATTAGAGATTTTAGATTAACTCAACAGGAATTACGGAATTTTCTGGTAGAGCTTCTGCCTCAATATATGATTCCTTCCCAGTTTATTTTGCTAGAACAGTTTCCTTTAACTTTTAATGGTAAAGTTGACCGTCAGGCATTACAAGCCTTAAAACAAACCAAAACAGAATCTAAGGTTGCTCCACGCAGTGAATTAGAAAAGCAGCTAGTGAATATTTGGGCTGAGGTGTTACACCTACAAATTGAGGATATCAGTATTGAAGATAACTTTTTTGCTTTAGGAGGGCATTCCCTATTAGCTACTCAAGTAATTTCTCGTATACGAGATAGTTTGCAAGTAGAAATATCCCTTAGAAGTTTATTTGAGTTGGTTACTATTGCTCAACTTGCTCCAAAAATTGAGGTAGCTCAAACAGTTAGTAGTTTAGAACCAATTTCTCTTTTAACAGATAGAAGTCAAATGCCTCTATCGTTGGCTCAACAACGACTATGGATTTTATATCAAATAGAATCACAAAGTTCTGCTTACAATATTCCCTTAGCTTTGGAATTGAAGGGAAAAGTAGATATCAAGATCCTCAAAAGTGCGATCGCTGAAATTGTCAGTCGTCATGAAGTGTTACGCACTAGAATTCAAGTAATTGAGGAGATTCCTTATCAAGTAGTTGAGCCTGAAGTTACCATTGAACTTGCGATAATTGACTTGCAAGCTCTACCCGAATTACCCAAGCAAGCAGAATATCAACGTCTAGCAACTATTGAAACAGACCGTTATTTTAATTTAACTGAAGATTTCTTATTACGTACTACATTGGTGCAATTAACTACTAACACCCAGGTTCTATTAGTGACAATGCACCATATCATTTCCGATGGTTGGTCTTTAGAGGTATTTACTCAAGAATTGGCTAGTATTTATACGGCTTTAATGACTCAGCAAGCAATTTCTTTACCATCATTACCTTTTCAATATGGCGACTTTGCTCATTGGCACAGACAATGGTCAGAATCTACAATATTTTCTACCCAGCTTGCTTATTGGCAGCAACAACTAGCTGCTTTACCAACCTTGTTGGAATTACCAACAGATCATCCTCGTCCTGCGGTACAATCTTTTTCTGGCAGAATCAAACAGTTTAGTTTAAGTCCTCAACTAAGTAAAAAATTACAACAACTCTCTCAACAAGCTGGGGCAACTCTGTTTATGACTTTGTTGACTACCTTTGCTGCTTTATTATCTCGCTATAGTAACTCCCAAGATATTGCGATCGGGTCTCCTATTGCCAATCGTCATCGTCGAGAGCTTGAATCTTTAATTGGTTTTTTTGTTAACACTTTGGTGTTACGTACTAATTTAGAAGGAAAACCCAGTTTTTGGGAATTATTGGGGCAGGTAAGACAAACAACGTTGGATGCTTATGCCAATCAAGATGTTCCATTCGATAAATTAGTAGAAGTATTACAACCTGAACGTAGTCTGAGTCATAATCCACTGTTTCAGGTGATGTTTATTTTACAGAATCATACTGCTACAACAAAGGAAATGTGTGATGTTACGGTAACTCCTTTATTGGTGGAACAAGTAACAGCACAATTCGACCTTACTTTGTCAATGACGGAAACCTCTGAAGGATTAACAGGATTTTGGCAATATAACAGTGATTTATTTGAGCCTGAAACTATTGATCGGATGACAGGGCATTTTGAGATGTTGCTAACAGGTATTACTAATTGTCCAGAACAACCAGTGGCTAACTTACCATTACTAACAACAGTAGAACGTCATCAATTGTTGAACCAATGGAATGATACTCAAAAAGCATATGCTGATGAGCAATGTATTCATCAACTAATTGAAGCCCAAGTAGCTCGTACTCCTAATGAGATTGCCGTAGTATTTGAAGACCAAGAATTAACTTATGCACAGTTGAATTGTAGGGTAAATCAGTTAGCAAGACACTTGCAACAATTAGGGGTTAAGGCAGAAACTCTAGTGGGAGTGAGTCTTGAGCGATCGCATTTGATGTTGATAGCTCTTTTGGCTGTTCTTAAAGCTGGTGGGGCTTATGTACCTCTAGATCCTAATTATCCTCCTGATCGTTTAGCTTTGATGGTGGAAGATTCAGAGTTAGCTATTTTATTAACCACACAAGCAAGTGCCAACGTGATCTCTGATTATTCAGGTAAAACGATTTGTTTGGATACACAATGGTCTGATATTGCCCTAAATTCGGGGGATAATCTAGCATCCGTAGCCCAGCCTGATAATTTGGCTTATATTATCTACACTTCAGGGTCAACAGGAAAACCTAAAGGAGTACAACTGGAACATCGAGGTGTTGTTAACTTTTTGCAATCAATGCAAACTGAGCCTGGAATTACTCATAAAGATATTCTTCTAGCTGTAACTAGTATCTCATTCGATATTGCAGTTTTAGAGTTATTTTTACCCTTAATTGTGGGAGCTAAAGTAGTTATTGCTGCTCAACAAGTAACTGGAGATGCTTCTCAATTACTAGACTTGATGTTGAATTCTCAAGCGACAATCATGCAAGCCACTCCTGCCACTTGGAGAATGTTAGCTGCTGCTAAATGGGAGGAAGTTCCAAGGTTAAAAATGCTTTGTGGTGGTGAACCATTAGCACCTGATTTAGCTCAACTAATGCTACAGCGATGTTCTTCGTTGTGGAATGTTTATGGCCCTACGGAGGCTACTGTTTGGGCAACAATTCATGAAGTTAAACCAGATTTTGATTTAATTCCTATCGGTCATCCTTTAGCAAATACTCAAGTTCGTATTTTAGATGCTCATGGACAGCTATTACCTATTGGTGTAGCAGGAGAAATTCATCTAGGAGGAGTACAATTAGCTCGTGGTTATCTAAATCGTCCAGAATTAACTCAAGAAAGATTTATTTTTAATGCTACTGACGGTGAGCAGTTGGAGCGATTATATAAAACTGGCGATTTGGGACGTTATCTACCCGATGGCAACGTCGAATGTTTAGGTCGTATTGATAATCAAGTCAAAATTCGCGGTTTTAGAATAGAACTTGGGGAAATTGAAGCTAATTTAGCCTTACATCCACTGGTGCGTAATTGTGTAGTTGTAGCAAGAGAAGATGTGCCTGGAGATAAGCGAATAGTAGCTTATATAGTTGCTGAGACAAATTCAATCAAGGGTAAAGAATTACGGCAATTTCTAGAGCTTTCTTTACCTCACTATATGATTCCCAGTCATTTTGTAATTTTAGAATGCTTCCCTCTGACTCCAAATGGAAAAATTGACCGACGTGCTTTACCTGCACCATTAACCTCATCCGCGACAGAAATTATTGCTCCACGCAATGAATTAGAGCAAAAATTAGCTGAAATTTGGCAGCAGGTATTAAATGTTGATTCCATTAGTGTTACCGATAACTTTTTCGATCTTGGTGGACATTCTCTATTAGCCGTTGCCTTGTTTGAGAAGATAGAGCAAACATTTAAGCGTAAAATACCCTTAGCAACGCTCTTTAAAGCCCCCACTATAGAGCAGTTGGGAGAAATACTTGGTTCACAAACAAATAATTTTTGGGACTGCTTAGTATTACTTAAGACAGGAGATTTAACTCTCACTCCTTTATTCTTAATTCACGATGCTGATGGTGAAATCATGCTGTATTCAGGTCTATCAAAATATCTTACAGATAATCGACCTGTATATGGAATTAGACCCTATAGCCGAGAAGGTTTTCCAACTCTGCATACTCGGATTCCTGATATGGCAAATTATTATGTGCAGCAGATACGTAAAGTTCAACCCCAAGGGCCCTATTTATTGGGTGGTTTATGCGCAGGTGGGGTATTGGCATTTGAAATAGCTTGTCAACTTCAAGCTCAAGGTGAACAAGTTCCTTTTGTCGGGATTATTGATGCGATCGATGTGGAAGAATTGAATTTCCATGATTATGTTATAACGCATCGGATGAGTAGCCTGTCAGAAGCTATAAGTAAAAAATCTCAAATGAGTAAAGCAAAGCAAATTATTTATCTGCTTAACACTTTAACTAAGAAACTTAAAAACTTAATAATTTATGAAGCTAGCGTCAAACTTGAGGCAACTAAGCAGAAATTAAAAATTATGCTGTTTAGATATTACTTGGATCGGGGATTAAAATTACCTCAATTTTGTCAAAATATTTCCGTCAAAAACATTTATGAAAAGGCACGGGAAGAATATAAACCACCAACTTTTAGGGGTAAATTAACCCTTTGGCGAGCTATGGGTAATACTAATGCCTATTTACCATTTGACGATACAGCAGCAATTCTCGTCTCAAAAGATCCTTATTTTGGTTGGGGTAAACGCTCAACTGATGGAGTTGAATCATTTGATGTTCCTGGGGGTCATTCTAGTATGCTTCAAGAACCTAATGTGCAAATTCTGGCAGAAAAAATGCAAGCTTATATCGATTTTGCCTTAACAGAACAAGAAACTATTGATGGGATAGATGAAGTTGAAAGCGATCGCTCGTTTGCTAAGACATCTAGATAACTATATTTACTAATTTTTAATCATTTATATTTATGTTTACTCCAACCCAACTACATAATGCTAATTCTCTATTAGTTGTTATTGTTAACTATCGTACTCCTAAGCTGACAATTAATTGCCTACATTCCTTAATTACTGAGGTTAAGGCTTTACCTGATGTCAAAGTTACTGTTGTTGATAATGCTTCAGGTGATGATTCTATAGAACAAATTAATACGGCAATTGAAACCGAGGGTTGGCAAGAATGGATCACTCTGCTTCCTTCGCCACATAATGGTGGATACGCATTTGGTAATAATTTAGCTATTCAACCTGCTTTAACCTCTTCAAATCCACCATCTTATTTTTATCTGCTTAATCCCGATACTGAAGTACGCCCAGGTGCGCTTAAAACCCTATTGGATTTTATGATCCAGCAGCCAGAGGTCGGAATTGCTGGTAGTAGTTTGGAAGTTGAGGCAGGTAAGGTATGGCCTATCGCTTTTCGTTTTCCCACTATCTTAAGTGAATTAGATGCGGGTTTACGTCTTGGTATAATTTCTAAACTTTTGTCCAATTGGATTGTCTCTCGTCCTATGGGTAATGAGGTATGTCAGGTTGATTGGCTACCAGGGGCAAGTATGATGATTCGGCGTGAGGTATTTGATTCAGTAGGACTGATGGATGAGAAGTATTTTCTTTATTATGAGGAAACTGATTATTGTTTACAGGCAAAAAAAGCAGGTTGGTCTTGTTGGTATGTCCCCCAAAGTCGAGTTATGCATATTGCAGGGCAAAGTACAGGGGTAAGTGAAAAGACTTCTAAAAATAAACCTTTACCGAAATATCTTTTTGAATCAAGACGAAGATATTTTGTCAAAAATCATGGCTGGTTGTATGCAGCTTTAACTGATGCTGTTTGGATTTTAAGTTTTAGTTTTTGGAGAGTTAGACGCTTAATTCAACGTAAACCAGATATAGATCCTCAAAATTATCTTAGGGATTTTATTCGTCATAGTGTTTTATTCAAACCCGTTTGGCAAGCATCAAAGTAATAACTCAATTGGAGTTTTTTAATTATTTATGTGGTTTATTAAAATTAGAAATTTATTATTAGCAAATATTATTACTTTAAGTATTCCTAGTATTCTATTTTTAGGCATATCTGGTTGTGTAGCTAAAACGGAAACCGCAGCAAGAGAAATAAGTAGTTCAACCCCCGTAACCAAAAATACAGTTAAAGTTACAGAAAAAAAAACCAGTAATACAACGAATAAAACCCAAAATAAGGTTAAAACATCAGAACTCGCCATTGAACAAAAATTTCCGATGGGTATCAACCTGTCGAGCGATGTTAGTTGGTCAAGAAGTAAGATGTGGATCAACATAGCTAAAAGTGCTAGAGATTGGGGTTATGTTGATAAACCTTACCAGCCCAATCCCGATCTTAAACTATCTGCCCAGGGATATCCTTTATCTGATGCTGGACTTTTTTTTGAAGGGTATGAGTACCAACCTGGGGTCTGGCAATTTTCCTATCAAGGTAGTGGTGAGATTAGTTTTACTGCTGGAGGAAGCCTAATTGAGGTTAATCGACGGGCTGATGGAACTGTGAGAGGAACATTTGACAGATCAGCTAAAATGCGTGCAGATGGTTCTTTAATCCCCGTGCATTTAATGCTAAAGAATATAGATCCTAATAATCCACCTTCAAATTTAAAAATTGTGGCTGCGGGATACGATTTAGATTCAGATGCTATTTACACCCAAGAGTTTCTCAACTTCATCAAACCCTTTAAAATTCTACGTTACATGGATTTGATGGAAACCAATGAAAGTACCATTAAAACTTGGGGCGATCGCCTTAAACCCAATGCACCAGGTAAAGGTGTTGCTTTTGAGGATTTGATTGCCCTATCTAATATAACTAATAAAGAAGCTTGGATTACTCTGCCTCATCTAGCGGACGATGAATATATCCGTCAAACTGCCAGATTATTTGCCCAACAATATAATCCCAATCTCAATCTATATTTGGAAAATAGTAATGAATTATGGAACAGAAGTTTTTCTCAAAGTCGTGATTTCCACGCATCGACTATTGATAAGCTGATGAGAGAAGAAGGCTTAAGCCCAGCAGCAGCTACCGCCAAAGTAGAAAAAGAAGGTATAACCCAAAAAGCAGTTGTTGATCGCTTATGTCATATTTCTAATATCTTTCGCCAAGAATTTGGTACTAAAGCCGACAAAATCAAACCTGTTTTAGCAGGGCAAGCAGCCAATAGTTGGCACATAAAAAAAGGGTTGGAACATTTAGCAGCTACAGGACAACAAGAAAACTGTAATCTTGATGGTATTGCGATCGCTCCCTATCTTAATACTCAATATGGCCCTGAGTTTAATCCAACTTCGGTAGATGAAGTATTTGAGGAAATGGAAGCATATTATCAAGCAAGGGTAAAACCGTGGATTACAGAACACGCTCAATTAGCTAAACAATATAATCTTAAACTTTATGCCTATGAAGGTGGACAACATTTAAACGGGGAAAATGCTTTGGATATTAAGATTGCTGCTCAAAATGATCCTCGCATGGGAACATTGTTAAAAGATTATTTTTGTTTCTGGCAAGACTCTGGAGGCGAAGATTTTGTGTTTTTCTCTAGTATTAATGATCATTCTAAATATGGTCACTGGGGTTTAAAAACCAGTATTAACGAAGGTGAAACCGTTAAACATCGTGCTGTAATGGATATGCTTAAGCCTGGATCATGTCTTTAACAATTATTGGTTATCAACCACCCTTACACGCTTGTATTAGGTAATAAAGTAGGCATTGCTCAATTAAATTACTAAATCGAAAAATGATCTGTTCTTAGCTAGACACTTTTTAGCGTTAAATTCCCTAAATCATGTCTCAATTCCGCCTTTGTATAGCATCGGAGAAATGTTATTCGGCAAGGACAAATAAAGTGCTGAAACATTGATTAATAAATGATTTTGATCTTAAGAGTCAAATAAAGGGGCTGATTAACAAGATTACGGGTTTTTAGCTGGTGTCCCAGTAAGAGAGTTTTTTCTCAAACCTATGTTAAATGTTCATCAAAGACGATAATAAATTGAGTAACCAATAATTGTAAGTGGAACAGTTTTAAGCAAACCTCTACCAACTAAAATTTCTTTTCTGCTATATAAACACCTTGTTGATCATCTCAATCGCCATAATCCAGTCATAATATCAAATATAATGATCTATTCGACTAAAAAATGAAAACTCTACAGACGCAAGGGCAAAAAGCAATCCCCCAACTCGGACAAGGAACATGGCGCATGGGAGAAAAAGATAGTCAAAAGCAAATAGAGATAGATGCACTCAAACTGGGAATAGATTTGGGAATGACGTTAATAGATACTGCGGAAATGTACGGTGAAGGTGGTGCGGAAAAGATAGTCGCCTCAGCTATTTCTGGACGTAGAGACGAGATATATTTAGTCAGTAAATTTTATCCTTATAATGCCAGTTACGAGGGGGTAATTAAAGCTTGCGATCGCTCTTTATCCAGACTGAAAACCGATCGCCTAGATTTGTATTTACTTCATTGGCGAGGTTCAGTGCCATTATCGGAAACTTTGAAAGGTTTGCAGTATCTTAAACAAGCAGGAAAAATTTTAGACTATGGCGTAAGTAACTTTGATACAGATGATATGGAAGAAGCAGCATCTTTACCTGGAGGAAAAGAAATAATTACTAATCAAGTGCTTTACAACCTAAAACGTCGCGGTATTGAATGGGATTTATTACCCTGGTGCAAAGAGCGTAATATTCCTATTATGGCTTATTCTCCTATCGAGCAAAGAGCTTTTGTTAATGATTCTAAGTTAAATAAGATTGCAGCCAAGTATAATGTAACATCTACTCAAATAGCCCTTAGTTGGTTATTGCATCAAGATAATGTAATTGCTATTCCCAAAGCTACCAAGAGTAATCATGTCAGAGAAAATCACGCAGCATTATCTATAGAGTTAACGCAAGAAGACCGAGAGCAGTTAGATCTAATATACAAGCCTCCTACCCGTAAAACATCTCTAGCAATGAGATAAAAAGTGATTGGCTATGCTAAAAGTAGATGGGTGAATGCTGCAATTTAAAGGCATTATTCAGTCTAAATATAACCAAATGGTCTACTGTTTTTGCCCTAATTCTCTTTATAATTAATGCACTTTCTAACTTCAATTTTGCCGTTCTATTCTCTAGTATATCGTCACAAAAAGCACTACACATCTTTACTTATCCATAGTTTCATCTCTGCTTGCGTAGTCTTCCTTTAATACTGCTACACAGTACCCCGATAAATTTAATAGATACTGCGATCGCTCTTGGGAGGCTATCCCTCATCGCTTTTTCCTTAATATCTACTTTCAAAAACGCTAAGACAATATTCATAATCTCAATAAGTACTATCAGCATCGACTCGCGGTTAATACAATAGATGCGATTACCGATATTCTTAATTTAGATAATATTCTTGTTCCTATATAGGCTTATGGTTATGAAATAGTAATTGCGCCTGACTATTTATCCTCTTATAAAAGCACGAAGTAATTAGGCGGAATGAATAAAGTCATATATTTTTGCAGTCTTTAGCTATTTCCCGCAAAATCAGCAGTTTTAACTGTCTCAAACTTTCTCTCGCTGCGAAATTTTACATATTACCCCTTATGACACTCTCGCGTTTATTTTCCCCTATAGCGAAGTCATGCAGTTAAGCTTATTACTAATAAATAGAATAGACTTGAGCGCAAAAGTAGGGTTATATAGTGCGATCGCAGAAACTATTGTATAGATTTTTTTGTGGTCACGCTTATGATAGTGTCTTTATTGCAAGTTTACAACGCTCCCTTTGAATGGGCGATATTTTGTGATGCAATGTTATTAGATAGAAAACTGATTGATCATTTTCAACACCTAAAAACAAGACAGCCAAGTTATAAGTAATCTAAATTAATTAAAAAAGTTCAGATTTTCATTTATAGGTACAGTTTAAACCCCTTTTCTCATTTATACTTTGCTCGCAGGGTAAGATTAGCTGATAACTACTATCTTCGAGACAATTACTATAATTATCCTGATTTAATTCAATGGGACTATATATCATTTGCCCATAAAACTATAAAAAAACCCCAGCTACCAGACTGAGGTTAAATAGGAGAAGTTGATTTTGAGAAGATTGTTTGCTGTTGACGCTCTTTTGCAGAGTATTTAAATTAATAATTCAAGATAAAACCAAATATATTAACTATATAAGCCAGCCTTTAGTGATAATAGTATGCCCTGAGCTATATTTACCCCAGAATATTATTTCAAGTATTACTTGAAGGATTCACTGCTTGTTAACTTATGTACTCAATTATAGCAACATATATTAAATTTTGTAAACCTTTTTTAATAAAAATCACAAATCTAGCTTTAAGTGAGGGTTTATGAGCGACTCAAAATCTTGGAATGCCGATAGTTCAAGCTTGTTAAAGAATATTTACCGTTGTGCAGATAAAAGTAGTTGGTATAGTCAAGTAGCAGTAGCCTACGATCGCACTAGACCCCGTTACCCGACTGGAATTATGAATAGGATGCAGAAAGTGGCGAATTTGCAACCTCATACAAAAATACTAGAAATAGGATCGGGGCCAGGTATTGCGAGTGTGGAATTAGCGAAATTAGAAGTAGAAATGGTTTGTATTGAACCGAGTTTAGCAGCTTGTGAAATAGCCAGACGTAAATGTGCTGCATATTCCAATATTAAGTTTATTAATACTACTTTTGAAGAATGGACGTTAGAAAAGCAAAAATTTGATGCAGTAATTGCGACAACTTCTTTTCATTGGGTAACACCAGAAATCAGAAACCAAAAGACCGCAGCAGCTTTAAAAGAAAATGGAGTATTAATTTTATTGTGGAACACTCCACCGCAACCGAATTATCAGATTTTTCAAAGCTTAAAGGATATCTATTTAACTTATGCTCCTGATTTAGCTCAATACGAAGAACATCAAGCATATCAGGAAAATTTAGCACAAATAGGACAAGAAGTAATTAATTCTGGCTACTTTAAAGATTTAATTTCTGAACAAGTAATTAGTAAAGTAGTTTACAGTATCGATGATTATTTAACTTTACTAAGCACTCTCTCGCCATATATAAGATTAACAACCATCGATCGCAATACTTTATTTACTCAGTTAAAACAAAGACTAGAAAATACTAATAATAATCAATTAGAACTTTCTTATTTATCGATCCTGCAAGTTGCTAGTAAAAATAATATGTAAATTTCTAAGACGTTCTCTTGACCTACAATTAATTGTTTTGTAACTTTATATACATAAATTAGATTTTTAGTAATTTTATATACAGAAAAACTAATTTGGTTTCCTATGATCAAGTGCTGCTTTTCGGATAAATATATAGCAACTGTTATTACTGGAGGTTAAAAATTAATTAAATGCTTCAGAGTTAAATATAAAATAAATTGGGTAGCAGCTTGTTTGAGGGAATTGCAATAACGTTCATTTCAGCAAGAAAAATGGTCAATACAGTTTTAAACACGCCTTCCAGTCTTCCTCAATGGTGTTCGCTAAAATCAAACTTATCAATTGATATAGCAATTGAACAACATCTTACTAATACTTGGGTTAAGCTTTTAGAATTACCATCACCTTATAGTCATGATGAAGCCTTGATTTTGTGTAAACATTCCGACACAGAATGGGTGGCGTGGGTGCCTGATCATGGGGAAGCAATTATTGATAACAGGCAGTTTTGTATGTATTCCTAAATGATTTTAAACTATAGCTAGTGTTTGAGATGAATTCCCTCACTACTAAGCTTAGTTACCCAGAAATTTAATTGGGGGTCTGAGATCTGATTTCTTACTTGTTGTTCTATGGCGATCGCTTTTGTTTGAGAATCACAAAGGGCGAATACCGTAGGACCTGATCCAGACATCATTGTACCCAAAACATCTTGATTAGCAAAAGCTGTTTTCAAAGCTGCTACTTGAGAATAAGCAGGTAAGACTACTTTTTCCAAGTCATTATAAAGAAGTTTGCCGATTTGTTGGCTATTTTTGTGTTGAATAGCTTTAACTAGAGGGCTAGAATGAAGTTGGGAAGTTCGAGAACGAATACCAGCTAAATCAGTAACATAAGAATCACTGTATTGCTGACGATAGGTATTATATGCCCAAGGAGTCGAAACGCTCAGATTATCATATTTAGCCAAAACCACCCAAATATTATCTAAATCTTGGAGTGCATCAAGCTTTTCACCTCTACCAGTAGCGATCGCAGTTCCTCCCCCAATACAAAAAGGAATATCTGAACCCAATTTAGCTGCTAATTCTTGTAATTCAGGTTGAGTAAGTCCTAAATTCCACATTAAATTAATGCCAACTAAAACTGCTGCTGCATTACCTGAACCCCCTGCTAAACCTGCTGCTACAGGAATGTGCTTATGAATTTTAATTTTAACTCCCCCATAATTAGCATAAACTTGGGGGAAGAGATCACACATCAATTGGGCAGCCCGATAAGCAAGATTAGTTTCGTCTGTAGGAACTTGTGGATGATTGCAACTAATATAAATATCGGGAGTATCACTAGATTGAATGTCGATTTGATCGGCTAATTCAATACTTTGTAAAATCATCACTAATTCATGAAAACCATCAGGACGGTCGCCAATTATTTCAAGATGAAGATTAATTTTAGCTGGTGCAATTAAAGAGTAGGAATACATATAATCATCAACAAAAGAGCCATCTGACTTACTATAGCAGTCCCTAGACAAGTTGAGAGATTACACTTTTCCTACCACTTAATCACCTTTAAATAACTAAAATTTAGTTAACTTTTACTTTGTACAACCACTTCTTGAGAGTCTTCAATTGATGAAACGTCAGATTGTTTAGATTTTAATTGCTGCTGTGCCATCAAGTTGATAATCGAAGCTTTTTCAAGTAAACCTAAGACATTTCCAGTTTCGTTAACTACCACAAATTCAAGAGCATTTCTAGTTTCGATCATTTTGGCAACTTCCAATAAAGAAGTATCTGCAGCAATAAGATCTTCTGTGGGGATGGGTTTAACCAACTCATGAATATAAATCTCATTCCATTGGGAAGTAGGAATTTGTTTTAAAGCTTCGGTTGCGATCGCACCCAATAGTTGGCGATTTTCATCTACTACTAAGAATTTCTTCCAACGCTCTTTACCAATTACATATTCATTAACAAATTCTCGAACACTAAGATCATTACTAACTATGGGGCTATCAGCAATTACAGCATCTTGTGCTTGATATTGACTTAATTTATCTTGAACTGTTGCTGACTGAGCTGCAAAACCAGCATTCTGTAATAAAAATATGCCAATTAATAAAGTCCAGAAACTACCTATTTGACTAATACCTACAATAGATAAAATTCCTAAAGAAATTGCCAACCAACCAATTACTTGACCAACTCTACCTGCAAAGATAACTCCTTTATTAGGATTATTTGTAATTTTCCAAACAAGGGATTTAAGTACATTACCACCATCGAGGGGTAAACCTGGAATCATATTAAATAGTGCTAAAACTAAATTAATATATGCCACCAGAGAAATAATTGCCTTGAGGGGTAAAGTTAAAGGTAAAGTGGCTGCCATTAGAGAAAATAAACCAAACAGTAAGATGCTTACCAAGGGTCCTGCGATCGCTACTGAAAACGCTTGTAATGGAGTTTCCGATTCTTTTTCTAAAGTAGCTAAACCACCAAAAATAAATAGGGTAATAGATTTAACGGGGATTCCTTGGGCGATCGCCACAAAACTGTGACCTAATTCATGAGCTAATACTGAAGAAAACAGCAATAAAGCAGCCACTAAACCAAGAAACCAGGGCATTACCCCAGTCAGTTCAGGAAACTGAGTTAAATTAGACCCATAACTCCAAGTTACTAACCCTAATACTAAAAACCAAGAAGGATTAATAAAAAAAGGAATTCCAAATAAATTACCTATCCGAATGTTGCCGTTCATGGCATACTCCTGTTTAGACGACGCAATAACATTCCACTATTGTTAAATAGGAACGTTTAATATTTTTGTTTACTATTAAGTTATTTAAATTGTAACGAAGCGTAAACATTAATTCATCCTTGCCTACTAGAGTAAAAACCGTCCAAAAAATTACGGTAAATCAATCACCAATCAATGGTTGAGAGTTTACTTAAAAATCATATCAACACACGTAGGAATTATTACTCATAGCTACTTTACACTATCTTTACATTGTTCCTGTAGTGTAAGCTTAGATTAAATGAAAATGAGATTATCTAGTCAAAAAAGATGGCTAAATAAGCATCTCAGATCAATTTACGAGATAAACGCTATATATTAGACACATTTAAGTCTATATTTGCCATCATTCATACTTGGCATATAAAAAGTAAATTGATGTCATTATCTTTGCCAACAGACATATAGAGTTTTAATTAAAAATGATTCGTGTATTAGTTGTTGACGACCTAAAATTGATTTGCAGGGGTCTAAAAGCGATGTTTGTTGCCGAAACAGACATTGAAATAGTAGGCTTTGCTCATAACGGTAAGGAAGCGATTAAACAGACAGAAGCAAAAAAACCTGATGTAGTCATAATAGATATTTTAATGCCCGTTATGGGGGGTATAGAAGCTACTAAAGAGATTAGTAAAAAATTTCCTCAAGTCAACGTAATTGTCTTAAGTAGTTTTGAAGATGAGCCAATTATTCTAGAAGCGATCGCAGCAGGTGCAAAAGGTTATCTACTCAAAAATATGGTGGGTGAAGATATAGCAGCAGCAATTCGTGCAGTTCATCGAGGTTCTTCTCATTTTGCCCCAGGAATTATCGATAATTTAGCCAAATATGCCCAGACTGAGATAATTGCAACTAAAAATAGTATTGTTCCAAGTAAAGTTTGTACCATTGAGAGCCTTGACTCTCCTACTATCGATCTGGTTAAAGATAAACCTAAAAAGACTACATCTGCCCCAGCAAAAACAGGTAAAATGACTGCAATTGCTAAAAGTGCCAAAGCAGCTAAATCAAAAATACAAAAACCTTTATTTGAATACGGTGATTGGATAACAGTTTTATTAGCAGTAGCTGTTCTTTCCCAAATGAATGGTATGGGTCATGATTTAGGACACGCAGGACTGTTTTTACTAATGCTAGCTTTAATTGCCCGTCCAATTCGCTTTTTTTGGGATGCACCCTTAAAACATCGAAGAGCGATCGGTATTTTTGCTTTTGCTGCTACTTTAGGTCATGCTATTTATGCAACTATTAATGTTTTAGATGCTGATCCTGGTATTGTCCTAGCAATGTCACCTAAAAATCAAATAGGAATTCTGGCTGGTGTAATTGCTTTAGGCATTATGACTCCTGCTGCTATAACCAGTTTTCAATCTTTACAACGTAAGTTAGGCAAAACATGGCGACAAATTCACTTGCTAACTGTCCCTGCTTTAGCTTTGGCTGTATTACACACAGTTTTAGTTGGGCCTCACTATATGTTAGAGTTTAAAATGGAGTTTCTCGACCATATACGCACCTATTGCGTTGTATTAGTAGGTGTCTTGGTATTATTGATGAGAAAACAGATCTTTTGGTCGGTTTTGGGTTTAAATAAACTTGGTAAATCCGCTAATAAAAAGCCTATTAATCAGGAAGCTAAATCTTTAAATAATTCTCCACAAAGTAAAGAGCTTGCTAAAACTTAATTATTTTTCAATCACAAGTTATCTGGTAATTAGATTACTTAGAAATCCCTCTTGGTTTTAGTTTAGAGGGATTATTTTTATTAGATAAATAAATACTATTGAGTTTCGTAATCATCCTCGAAACACTAATTGCAATAGTAATACTGAGCGAGAAACATTTAGGTTAGCTAAAATCAATATAATTAAATATATCTCAATATAAAAATATACATATTTACAATGTCTCAAGCTGCTTTAAATTTAGTCGCAGTCGGGATTTTCATCATGACGATGACATCCTTATTAGGCCCAATTTTCCATATTTCTCCTGTAGTACCAGCTTCCCTTACCTTTGGTATATTAAGTTTAGCCACCCTAGACACCCTAAGTTGGAATAGTAAAGGAGTTTCACTATTATTAGACTTATTTGCTTCATCCGAACAACGCCAGCGTATCATTAATCATGAAGCAGGGCATTTTTTAACAGCTTATTTCTTAGGTATTCCGATCGCAGGTTATACCTTAACTACTTGGGAAGCTTTACAACAAGGACAATTACGGCGTGGTGGAGTAAATTTAGAGACAGAAGCATTGACCCAAGAACCTCTAGAATTAGAAAAAATACGTTTAACTTTAGATCGTTTTTGCACTGTTTGGATGTCGGGGGTAGCTGCCGAAAAAATGGTTTTTGGTGATGCTCAAGGTGGTGTAGAAGATCGACAGCAGTTACAGCAGGCGTTAAAAATGTTAGGATTTCCCGAAACAGTTTATCTTCAAAAAGAACGTTGGGCGCAACTTCAGGCAACTAATTTGTTAACTAGACATCAAAAATCCTATGAGGCTTTAGTAGAAGCAATGAAGCAAAGAGCCTCTGTGGCAGAATGTTGTGCTGTAATACAACAACACTGTGATGTGGATACAGTAGCTACTTATGGATAATTATTAGTTAACTGTGTTATAGGCGTAATAAACTAGTTTAGGACAATTCGGGTGATTATCTGGTCGTAGTAGGTATTAGTGATCAGTGAACAGTTAAAGACTAATAACTCAAAAATGTCCATTAATTATCTAATATAGATAAAATTTTTGTTTAAAACTTGGTCTGCATAAGTTTAAATCTCTAAGTTGTGTTGACCAAGATTAAAATTAAAGTAAATCAATAAATCAATGGCATTTTCAAGATCAATCGCCAAATTATTGCTAAATATCTCAAAATCAAACAAGATTATGGTTGTTATATAAGCTTACGGAATTAGCCTAATTCTACGTAGATTAAGGACGGGTCATAAAAAGCGTGGAAAGGTAAAGTAGAGATCATCAAATTTATTCATCAACCAGTCCATAATCTATTTTTAAAATATAAACTTGAGAGTAGTAGAATCTTATTGCCAATTAAACATAGATAATTATTAATTGACACAATTGCGGATTGAAATGAGAAAATAAAAAGCTACCTTAACTGTTAGCTGAAGATATGAGTTTAAATTGGATTAACCGCGCGAAGCGTTTAAGTGTCTTACCGCCCTACGTATTTGCTCGTTTAGATGAATTAAAAGCCCGCGCCAGAGAACAAGGATTAGATTTAATAGATTTAGGTATGGGTAACCCTGATGGTGCTGCCCCTCAACCAGTTATTGATGCTGCGATCGCAGCTTTACAAGACCCTTCCAACCACGGTTATCCACCCTTTGAAGGGACTGCCAGCTTTCGCCAAGCAATTACAGACTGGTATCAAAGATGTTATGGAGTAGAATTAGATCCAAATAGCGAAGCTTTACCATTAATCGGGTCAAAAGAAGGTTTAGGTCATTTAGCAATGGCATATATTGACCCAGGCGATCTTATTTTAGTCCCAAGTCCTTCCTATCCTGCTCATTTTCGCGGTCCATTAATTGCAGGAGCAAAAATTCATCCAATTAATTTATCAGCAGAGCAAAATTGGATAATCGACCTAAGTACTATTCCTGAAACTGTGGCTCAACAAGCCAAGATCCTCTATTTTAATTATCCTAATAATCCTACTACTGCCACTGCACCCAAAGAATTTTTTGAAGAAGTAGTTAAGTTTGCTCGTCATTACGAAATCTTACTCGTCCACGACCTTTGTTATGCAGAATTAGCTTTTGATGGTTATCAACCCACATCTCTATTAGAAATACCAGGAGCAAAAGAAATCGGTGTTGAGTTTCATACCCTATCTAAAACCTATAATATGGCAGGTTGGCGTGTAGGATTTATGGTGGGCAATTCAGATATTATCCAAGGTTTACGCACACTTAAAACTAATTTAGATTATGGTATCTTCTCTGCGGTACAGAAGGCAGCAGAAACAGCTTTGCAATTACCAGATGAATATATTAAAAAAGTACAAAATCGTTATAGTCAAAGAAGAGATTTCTTAATCAAAGGGTTAAGAGAATTAGGATGGCAGATTTCCCCTTCTAAAGCAACCATGTATCTTTGGATTCCAACCCCTATAGGCAAAGGGTCAACAGAATTTGCCCTAGACCTTTTACAGCAAACAGGAGTAGTAGTTACCCCAGGTAACGCTTTTGGAGACGCAGGAGAAGGGTATGTGCGGATTAGTTTAATTGCAGATTGCGATCGCTTAGGAGAAGCAATTAATCGCTTTAAGCAAGCAGGGATTAATTATCAGTAAACCAGATCAAATTTTTGTAATTTTATAAACAATTACCTGCCTACAATTGTCTTTTACCTTTCTCGACGGTGTAATTATATTTCTTAAGTTCCACTTATAGTATGTAACTATATTTATTCCTGACCTCGATCAATACGAAATCTTTCTACCGAAGACAGCAAACCACGGGCAATACCTACTAAATTTTGTAGTGCGCCCCCAACCCTTTGAGATTCTTGAGATGTAGCTTGAGCAGTTAATTCTACTGATTGCATTACTTGTGCTACAGCCCGAGAGTTTTCTCGCTGTTCGACGGTATCGGCAGTAATTGAACGAACTAAAGTATCAATCCGATTTGATACCTGAATAATATCCTCTAGGGCCGTTTTTGCTTGTTCGGCTCTTTCAGTTACGTCGATAACCTCCTGAATACCTTCTTCCATCGCTGTCATTACCGATCCAGTTTCACTTTGAATTTGTAAAACAATTTGCTCAATTTCTTTCAAAGATTTACCAGATCTATCTGCTAACTGCCTAACCTCATCAGCAACTACAGCAAAACCCCGACCAGCCTCTCCTGCTTTGGCTGCTTGAATTGAGGCATTTAAAGCTAATTGGTTAGTTCTTTCGGCAATTTGCGAAATCAAAAGTACAATTTTAGAAATTTCCTGTGAAGCTTCTGCCAACCTTTTAACCTTACGGGCTGTTTCCGATACCGTTTCTCTAATTTGAAAAATTCCTGCTACAGTTCGTTCTACCGCCTTACCACCTTTGAGTGCTGTGACTGAGGATGAACGAGCCACTTCCTCAGCTTCACGGGCATTATCTGCTACCCTTTCAATCGATTCGGTCATCATTTGTACCGAATTTAAAGTTACTGCTAATTCTTCTGCCATACGCAATGCTTCACTGGATTGATTGCGTGCAAACAATTCACTATCAGTAGAACCCTTGTTTACCTGCTCCGCAGCTTCTTTTACCTGACGAACAATTTCTCGCAAACTTTGGATAGTTAAGTTAAAAGCATCAGCAACTGCTCCTAATACGTCTGCTGTAACTGTAGCTTGGACTGTTAAGTCTCCTCTGGCTGCACCTTCAACGTCATCTAGTAGTCTAATTACCTGCCTTTGTAAATCTTCTTTTGCTTGTTCTGTTTCTTCCGCTCTTCTTTGAGCTTCTTGAGTAGTAGTTAAAATCACTCTAGTCATACGGTTAAAACCAGTTGCTAACTGTCCAAATTCATCTTGAGAAAAAACAGTTGCTTTAGCATTTAAATTACCTTGATAAACATCATCAAATTGAGTTTTCAAGTCAATACTGGCTTTAGTTACGTGTCTGGCTGTAATTTTACCTAACGCTGCTGCTGTACCTAAACTTGTTGCTCCTGCAACTAAAGAGAGGATTAAGCTATTTTTAGCACCTCTGGCAAAACTATTTTCAGAACTTTGACTAGCAGCAATACTAGATCCTAACAACCCAATAAATAATACAGCGATCGCACTAGCTAATCCTGCTGCCCCTGCTGTAATAAGCTGTTTCTTCTCTATAGGTGCATTAATAAATCCTGCTAATGTTCCCTGATTGACTTCTATAAGTGGTGCTTCTTTTGCACCTGATAAGGAAGTAGTTGCAGAAGTTGCATTAACTTCACTAGACGCAATTTCTTCGGGGTTCATCGCAGTAGATTCTGCAACCAGATTATTAGAAGAGGCATAACTATTAATACTAGGCTCTTCTGGCAAGTTAAATAAACCTGTATCTGGTAAATTTTGCTCTAATTCCTCTAAATCAAAGAAACTACTATCAATTTCATCAAATTCTAGTTCATCTTGATAATCTAAACCTCCTTTATCCGAAGTATCTTCTACTTCTGCGCCATAATTTTCGCTGCCTGCCATATAAAAAGGTTCAGTCAAAACTGTATCAATTTCTAATTCTGAACTATCTTCATAATCATTTTCATAATCACGTTGGTTGACAGCGAAATCATCCTCTGCATATTTAGGAAAAGAATCGTCTTGGTCATCTAAATCTGCCATAAAGGTAGCACTTGCAGCTATATTCGACTTATCTTGAAAAGCTGATGAGTGTTCAAACTCAGTAAAGGAATCTTCAAAACTATGCTGTTGCTCATCAAGAGCTATATTCTCTGAATTTGCTTGATTAACGTTAAGAAAAGGATTATCAAATGTATCTTCTTTAATAGCAGTCAAATCCTCTTCGCTATCGCCTGCCATTTCTGTATTATCTAATTTAGAACTATAATCTTCACCGAAATCAAAATCCTCTTCTATTGCATCTTCCTGTTGAGCAAAATCAATCCCCACTGAAGTTGGGAATGGTACGATGTTTTCACCCCCAAACATTTCTGGCATTTCAAAATTATCTTCATCAAAGTCTAATTCAGAACCCATAGACTGTTGCTGTAGCTGTTCTAGCTGCTCAATACCGCTACGTGCAAAATCAATCAGATCCTGTTCATCGCTAAATTGTAAAACATTTTCATACTGCTCTCTTGCTAGATCATAATTTTGAAATCCATAACAATAAATATGACCTCGTAGCAACAAGACATTAGGATCGTTAGGAAATTCTTCAGCTAGATGATCAATTATTTTTGCTGCTTGAGCAAAATCGCTTTCTAAATAAGCTTTTTCTGCCTGTCCGTATTCTTGTGAATAATTAGTTCCTGATGCCATGTGCTTATTGCCAAATTAATATAAATTATTATTGGTTGCGGTGAGCTTAGTAATTACTTTATGTTTAGACTGGTCTGATGGCTGTAAATTTATTTTAGCGAAGCCACCTAATATAATGTTTTCTGACGCTTGGTATAAATAAAAAAGAAGTTGCTTATTATAGTTGCTCACGTCAGGTTGCCCATCTTGCAGATCTTAATATTTTGGCAGGATCTAGTAAATTAACAATTAAGTTACTTTCGGTATCTGGTTGCCATTGAGCTTGAATAAAAGGAGCCATCGTACTTGATGGGGGACTATAAATTTCTAATTGATCTACATCTAACCAATCCATTTCCCCAATACTAGTAATTGCTAAACCCATAATTTGCTCATGGTCTTCGATCGCAATTACTGGAATTGTTGGACGATCAGTTTTTAATACTCCACTATCACCTAAAAATTGACCCAAGTCTGCTACCCAAATTACCTTTCCTCTCAAATTAATTGTTCCTAACAATAAGGGAGAGGCATTAGGAATAGGAGCAATTTGATCAGGAGTTTGCTGCATCACCTCGGCAATCCCCGTAGCAGGAAAAGCACAAGCTTCTCCCGAAGCTAAATAGAAACGAAGATGTAGTTCTCCTTCTGGGTTTTCTAGTGGTTGTATATCTAACGATAGATCGAGACTACTGTCGGCATACAGTTCAGAATTACTAACCATAAGCTTATTTTTTATACATATAAATATTTACCGATACATTAAATATGCGGTTGAACAATATTATCTCAACTAATTTCAGTTAAGCCCGTAGTAATTGTTTAACTGTGCCTATCAACTCGACAGGTTGAAAAGGTTTAGCAATATAAGCATCTGCCCCCTGCTTCATCCCCCAGTAGCGGTCGAATTCTTCACCTTTGGAAGAACACATCACGACTGGAACATTTTGAGTTTTAGGATCTGATTTGAGACGACGACATAATTCATAACCATTCATTCTTGGCATAACTATGTCCATTACTACTATATCGGGATTAAATGTTTCTAAATGCTCTAAAGCTTCTACTCCATCACAAGCAACCGTAACGTTAAGACCACTACCTTTTAGCAGATCAGAAATCATTTGTCTTTGCGCTAAACTATCTTCTACAATTAGAACTTTGCTCATAATACGTTAATATACGAAGGTGATCCTGATTAAATTTAAGTCCACTTGGCAATTGATTGATTTTAGGAAATCAAACTATTTTTTTGAGTGCGTCGGAATTTTGAGGTTGTTTCAAAATTAGGAGACGTAGTGATTTCACTTTATTTACTGATATTCACTTAGTCTGCCCATATTTCACATAAACTTTATCTATCCTCCATTTATTTTATTTGCATCAAGCAAAATCTTTTGCTCACTTAAAGATTTAATTTACGAGATTTTATAATAATCACCAGAAGACAAGCTTCTATAAAGATAATTACCACCCTCTCCGCTTCAGAATATACTCTACTTTTTGACCAATCGCCAGGTTATAATCAACATCAAACTGTTTATAGTTCATTTGTTTATTTAGTTAAGCTATAAATATTGTCATTTGATGATAGTTATTTTCTCTAGATCTTCGAGTAAATATTCTTAAGTATTAAAATAGCGATCATTAATTCTGATACCAAGCATTTGTTTTAAACACTGGGAGCAACATCAATACTTATTACTAAGTAAGTTTCGTTTAAATGATTGCTGATTAACGCTGTGTTGAAATTACTTAATGTAGTTTTGCGTAAAATAAATTTCCATTAGTAAAAAATAATAATTTATAAAAATAATATCTCAAGCTCTTGGCAACCAATTGTGATGCTGGTTATGCTGGAGTTATTAAAATGAATCAACTCATCAAAGATGTTGTAGATTTTTATTTTATTGATTCTGGATATTTCAATCAATCAACAGTAAATTAGAAAAACTTAATTTTTCTGAGTTACAGCACAGAAAAAATCGCGAGGAAGTCAAGAGTGCTATATCTAGCAGAAATACAAAAACAAAGTAAGGGATTTATGGGTGGCGTGGAAACCAAGCTGAAACTCATAGCCTGTCAACGTAACGATGACAGTTGGAGTATTGTCAATAATGAATTCCTTCCTGTTGAAGAAGCTAATGATTTTGGCGATGGTGCTTTGATTGTGGTTAATTTGGGCGTTAACCGTCAAATTCAGGGAAAGATAGAATTAGCTTCGCAAAAAATTGTCGGTATTTTAAAGAATTTTTCCCGACTATTGGAAAAGACTAAAGATCAAGAACAGGAAATAGGTCAATGGAAAGAGTCATTGGCAATTCAAAGTGAGGAATTGAGCCGACGGCAACTAGAAATGGAAACTCGCCTAGAACAGGTAGAGCAAATGGAGGAGGAGTTTGAGCAATTTGAACAGCAAAGGGCGCAAATTGAAGCAGCTAGAGCCGAAACAGAAAAACTTAAGCAAGAATTTGAGGCAAAAAGCGCAGAATTAGAAGGAGCTTGGGCGCAGTTACAGGGACAACAACAAAATTTAGCAGAACAATTACAACAGTCTAAGGTTTTAGATCCGACTCAAGCTACTGAAATTAAAAATAAGTTAACAAGTTTACGTAGTTTTACAAATGTTGGTAATTCTTTAAAAAGCCAGTTAGATTTGGCAGCAGGAGCAATTAAAAATCAAGAAACAATTTGGGAGTCATATTCGGGAAATTTAGAGCAATATTCCCAAAGTTTATTAACAAAACGTCAGGAATTAGAGGCTAATGGAACTGAATTAGCTAATAAAAAACAACAAATAGAGTCTTTAATTATTGCGATTAAGGAAACTGAACAACAGTTAGGAATTGAACAAAAATCATTAGAAGTTAAACAGGAACTAACACAATTTCTAGATCTTGAGTGTAATTCTCAAAATCAAATATTACAGATGTTATCAGGTACTGAATCTGATGCTAATGGTAATCAAAAAATAGATATTAATCAATTAGAAAATATGCCTTTACCTAATTTAGAGGCTATAGTAGAAAATTTGAAGAAAGATTTAGAGAAAGTAGCTAGATTTGTTAATGATCAAGAGGAAGAATTAGGCTGGCAGTGTAAAGCTGTAGAAGAATTAGAAGCTAAAATAGAGCAAGTAGGAGAATTTGAACGTTTAAGTTTAGAGCAAGAATTGGCTGATGAACGAGAGGCGAAAAAAATGTTAGACCAAACATTAGTAGGTCAACGTCGATCGCTTAAGGAAAGACATCAAGTTCTTTTAGAACATTCGCGGGTTTTAAAACGTCGGCATGGAATAGTTGATTTTGATTTTGAGTCTGAGATTAAAGATATTGATTTAGAACCAATTAAAAAGGGTTTGGCTCAACAACATGAAAAGCTTCAGCAGCGTCAGCAAGAGTTGGCAGCAGAAGTTGCCCAAATTGAGCAAAGTATTCAAGTCTTAGAAACGAAACTACAACAACAATTAAATCAGAAAAATGATCTCGAATTAGCGATCGCTAAACAACAAGAGGATTGGCAAGTATTAAATACTGATGTAATTCAATTGCAGTCTCAAATTGATTTTTATGATCAACAATTAAAGCCATTGGAAGCTGCTAAAAATAGTTTGAGTAATGAGATATCTCAAATGGAACAATTATTAGCTAATTATTTCGCTGATGATCCTGCTAAGGCTGTGGAAGAAATTGAAGGTATTATTAATCAATTAACAGTAAGTTAGAAGAATTTATTAAATAAATCTTGCCAATTAACAGTTTTTACAGGGTAAATTTGTTGATGATCACCATTAATAATCATCTTAATAGGAATTATGCCAACAACACAGTTAGTATAAAATATAGCTTCTAAATGTTCGCTAAAGTTAGGAGTCCAAATATTTTCTTGAACCTGAAATTGCTGATTATTTAAATAACTAAAAAAATGCGATCGCGCTATACCTGGTAAAATTCCGAGATCTAAACTAGGAGTGTACCAACAATGGTTTTTCCATCCCCATAAGTTACCCGTACTAGTTTCTAGCCAATTACCTTGATGATCAATTAAGATCGCTTCTTGGGCATTATGCTTGAGTGCTTGGTTACGAGCTAGATATGCAGCTAAATAATTACCAGTTTTATATTCTGCCAAACTACGCCTATATATTCTCTCTGTTGCTATCCAAGCCGTTATACCTCTGGTTTGACGTTGTTTTAAATCTGGTGGTAAATTACGTCCTGTAATCCATTCTTTACCGTCGGGAAAAATTACTAATCTTAGTATAGGAAAATAAGCAGTTAATAATTCTGCCCCTTGCCTAAGTCTTGTCCAATTAGGTTGTTGCCATTTAAATACTTGAATACTTTCATTTAAGCGATCGCAGTGTGCTTGCCAAGCGGTTAAAGGATGTTGCAAAGAATTTTCGTAGATCCGCATGGTGCTAAACACATTTGCTCCATAAATAAACCCAGGTTCATTGATACTTAATTGCAGTTGATTAGAATTAACTAGAGAGCCATCATACCAATACATATAATCAATCTATTATCTAAATACACTTGATTGTTGCAAATTTATTCGCTGATAATCATAACTAATCAAGCATATCTTCGAGATTAATTTAATCTGGGCAGGTTTTGTCAGATAATAGAAATTATAAAGTTTTTAAGTTTTATATTAGCTCACAGTGAAAAAGTTAATTCGCGGTCTAGATAAGTTTAGACAAAACTACGTTACTACCCATCAAGAGCTTTTAGAACAGTTGTCTCATGGTCAAAAACCTAGAGTATTATTTATCACCTGTTCTGATTCTAGAGTTGATCCTAATTTAATTACTGATACTGACATTGGAGAATTATTCGTCATTCGCAACGCTGGTAACATTATTCCTCCCTATGGAGCAGCTAACGGTGGCGAAGGTGGCACAATTGAGTATGCTATCAATGCCTTGGGCATAGAACAGGTAGTTATCTGTGGACATTCTAACTGTGGGGCGATGAAAGGCTTGCTCAAGCTCAATAAGCTACAGGAAGATATGCCTTTAGTTTATGATTGGCTAAAACACGCTGAAGCAACTCGCCGTCTAGTGCTGGAAAATTATTCAGACTACGATGATAAAGATTTAACTGAGATTTTGGTTGCTGAGAATGTCTTGATTCAAATTGAAAATCTCAAAACCTATCCCGTAGTAAGATCTAAGCTGCATCAGAAAAAAATTAAAATTTATGCTTGGATTTATAATATCGAAACAGGAACGGTTTTAGCTTATGACGCTCGCACTCATACATATATTCCTCCTGAAGGTCAACTATTTGACGATGATGATTCAGATGATACAGTTCGTCCTTTTGTAGCTTGTGGTAATAGTGAATTTTTAATTCCCATAAAAAAAGAATTGGAAGCTTTACTCAAACTCACCCCCCAAACCCCAAGTGCAGCAGAAACAGCAACGCGATCGCTAGTAACTTTATTTGATAAGGCTCGACGCTTAGGAATGAATAATATTGAATTGCAAAACTATCATTCTCTATTTTCAGAATCTGTACAGCTTTGGGCAGAAAAAATGTATTCTCGCAGTTAATTAAATGACTATGGAAGTTATCCCTGCAATTGATTTACTCGATGGCAAATGTGTACGTTTATATCAAGGTGATTATGCTCAAGCTGCAATATTTAACGATAATCCCGTTGAAGTAGCTCTTGGGTGGGAGGCAGAGGGCGCAACCAGATTACACGTAGTCGATTTAGACGGCGCAAAGTCAGGAGTCGCAGTAAATTTAACGGTAATAGAAGCGATCGCCAAAGCTCTTAAGATACCTGTTCAAGTTGGTGGAGGTTTACGCGATCGATCAAGTGTAGCTAGATTATTAAATACAGGTGTACAAAGGGCTATTTTGGGGACAATTGCCGTGGAAAACCCAGAATTAGTTACTCAATTATGTGCTGAATTTCCTAATCAGATTGTAGTGGGAATTGACGCTCGCAATGGGAAAGTTGCTACTAGAGGTTGGTTAGAAACTTCTGAGGTTATGGCTACTGATCTGGCAAAGATCATGGCAACTCAAGGTGTAGCAGCAATTATTTATACCGATATCCAACGCGACGGTACTCTAGCTGGGCCGAATATTGAATCATTGCGAGAATTAGCTGAATCTGTCACTATTCCCGTCATTGCTTCTGGAGGAGTGAGTTCTTTAACTGATTTATTTAATTTATTGAGCTTAGAATCTATCGGGGTAACAGGAGCAATTGTTGGACGAGCAATTTATACAGGTGATCTTAGTCTGACTGAAGCAATTAGAGCAGTTGGTG